>NZ_WQNH01000003.1 GCF_009812055.1 Chelativorans xinjiangensis
CCTCCGGCGCCAACGCCGTGCCCGTCGCATCCGTCACCCTGGCCCGGTTCACATGCTCGCCAGGGCCCGCCGAGCTCAGGGCCAGCATTTGAAGGCGGATGGCCACTTCGGCATTCGGACCGAGCGCTATGTTCTCGAACCTCACCCGCAGGCCGTTGATGACCGGCGTTACCGCCACCCCGTCCACGGTCGCCGAGCCATCGACATAGCGGAAGCCCGATGGGAGAGTATCCGTTACGGTTATGGACCCGACATCGCGGTTGGCGTGGTTGGTGATCCGGATCGTGAACGGGGCTCTCTCGCCGCGCCGGATTTGGCGCAGTCCGGCAATCTTGGCGATGCTCACATCCGACGCCACGGCTGCCGGCGTGGTGATGGTGGACGTTGACGGATCGGACGAAACTTCGCCACCGTTTGCCTCTCCCCGGGCCGTCGCCGAATTCTCGACGCTGTCGGTGATCCCCGCGGCATTGTCGATGTCGCCTTGGGAGAGGACATAGGTCGCCGTGAAGGTCTGCGAGGCGCCGGGGGCAAGCGTCACCGCCGACGGCTGGAATTGAGACAGCGCGTTGGTGCCGGGCCTGCCGTTGAATGTCGGCCCGGCGTCCACCGGCCAGACATTCGTGACGGTCCGTCCGCCATCATTGGTCACCTTGACCGTATAGGTCAGCGTGTCGCCGATGCTCGCGTGACCGTCACTATCGACATCGTTGAAGGCGCCGGTCTTCTCGGCCAGAAGGCTGGCCGGCAGCGGCGGGATCGTCACCGTGTCCGGCGGGCTTTCCCTGGGGGTGCCGGCGGGGCCGGTAGCGGTGGCCGTGGCCGTGTTGACGACCGAGCCTTCGTCGATGTCGGCCTGCGTCGGCGTATAGGCCGCCGTGAAGGTGAAGGAGGCGCCGGGAGCCAGCGTCTGCGGATCCTGATCCACCGTCAGCAGCGGATCGTTCACCGTCACATCGGATAGCGTCACGTTGCCGATGTTTGTGACGAGGAACGAGTAGCTGATCGTCTCGCCGAAATCGATAAGCCCGTTGCCGTTGGTGTCGTTCAGCGTGCCGGTCTTCTCGATGGTCATGCCGGAGGCCTGGTCCGGCGGCACCGTCACCGTATCGGGCGGGCTTTCAGTCGTGTTGCCGCTGGGATCGGTGCCGGTACCGGTCGCAGTGTTCTCCACCGAGCCGGCGTCGATGTCGGCCTGTGTCGGCGTATAGGTCGCCGTGAAGGTGAAGGAGGCACCGGGAGCCAGCGTCTGCGGGTCCTGGTCGATCGTCACCAGCGGATCGTTCACCGTCACATCGGTCATCGTGACGTTGCCGGTGTTGGTGACCAGGAAAGAGTAGCTGATCGTCTCGCCCGGATCGAGCAGGCCGTCGCCGTCGAGATCGTTGAACGTGCCCGTCTTCTCGATGGTCATGCCCGGAGTCTGGTCCGGCGGCACCGTCACCGTGTCCGGCGGGCTTTCCGTGGTACCGCCATTCGGGTCAGTGCCCGTGCCGGTCGCGGTGTTGGTGACCGAGCCGTTGTCGATGTCGGCCTGCGTCGGGGTATAGGTGGCGGTGAAGGTGAAGCTGCCGCCCGGCGCCAGCGTCTGCGGCCCCTGATCGACGGCGACCAGCGGGTCGTTCACCGTGACGTTGGTCACGGTGACATTGCCGGTGTTGCGGACGAGGAAGGAATAGCCGATCGTCTCGCCCGGATCGAGCAGGCCGTCGCCGTCGAGGTCGTTCAGGGTGCCGGTCTTCTCGATGGTCATGCCCGGAGTCTGGTCCGGCGGCACCGTCACCGTGTCCGGCGGGCTTTCGGTGGTGCCGCCATTCGGGTCGGTGCCGGTCCCGCTCGCCGTGTTGGTGACCGAGCCGTTGTCGATGTCGGCCTGCGTCGGGGTATAGGTGGCGGTGAAGGTGAAGCTCTCACCCGGTGCCAAGGTCTGTGGGCCCTGGTCGACGGTGACCATCGGGTCGTTCACCGTGACGTTCGCCTGCGTCACCGTGCCGGTGTTGGTGACGAGGAAGGAGAAGCTGATCGTCTCGCCCGGATCGAGCAGATCGTCGCCGTCGAGATCGTTGAGCGTGCCCGTCTTCTCGATGGTCAGCGCGGGCGCCTGGTCCGGCGGTACCGTCGCGCTGTCCGGCGGGCTTTCATAGGTGTTGCCGCCAGGGTCGGTGCCGGTGCCGGTCGCGGTGTTCTCCACCGAGCCGTTGTCGATGTCGGCTTGCGTCGGCGTGTAGGTGGCGGTGAAGGTGAAGGTTCCGCCCGGCGCCAGCGTCTGCGGGACCTGGTCGACCGTGAGCAGCGGGTCGTTCACCGTGACGTCGGTCAACGTCACGTTGCCGGTGTTGGTGACGAGGAAGGAGTAGTTGATGGTCTCGCCGAGGTCGATCAGCCCGTCGCCGTCGAGATCGTTCAGCGTGCCCGTCTTCTCGATGGTCATCGAGGGGATGCCCTGCTCATCGATGTCGGTCGACGTGTTGCTGCTGGGATCCGGGTCTGGCACGTCCGACGGATTGGTGACGGTGGCCGTGTTGACAAGGTCGCCGGTGAAGTCGGCGGGCACGCTCATGGTCAGCGTGTAGGTCACCGTGCCGCCGAGCGGGATGTTGGCCGTGGTGTTGATCGCACCCGTGCCGCTCGCCGCGCCGCAAACCGCGCCCGCGGCCGCCGCGCAGGTCCAGTTCGCCGTGGTGATGCCGGCCGGCAGCGGATCGCTGATCGTTGCGCCCTGCACGCCGAACGGACCGTCATTGGTGACCACGATGGTGTAGGTGACGTCCGTACCCGGCGAGTAGACGGTGTTGCCGTCAGTCTTGGTGATCGAGAGGTCGGCCGGGAAGCCCACCGCCGTGGTCACGCATTTGGCACCGTCGTTGCTGCCCGAGCCCTGCAGATCCGAGATCAGCGTGGCCGCGCCCGTCGTCAGGTCGAACCGGTAGAAGCCGCCGCTGTTGTTGCTGCCGAAGACGCCGTTGGTGGCGCCGAACATGCCGCCGAAATTACCGGCAACCCCCGTAAGGCCGATGGCGGTGACGTTTCCGTTGGCCGGATTGATGGCGAAGAGGCCGGTGCCGTCGACTGCCGTGTAAAGCAGACCGTTGTGCCACGCCATGTCCAGGGTGCCGACACTCTGGCTCAGTGCGACCGAAGTCGCGCTCATCGTCTCCAGATTGACGCGATAGAGCGTCGTGCTCGTCGCCACATAGTATGTACCGTCCGGACCTATCTCGCCGGACACGCTGGCCACCGGCAGGCCCGAAATCGTGCCGAGTTCCACCACGCTGCCATCGCTGCCGACACGAACCAGCATGGGTGGTGTCGTTGCCCGCACCCCATAGATGTAGCCATCGGTTGGGTGCATGGCGATCGCGTTGTACTGGCCCGACGATGTCGGCCCGACCGGATTGACGACGAAGGGATTGGAGGCCGTATCGAACTGGAAAAGGCCGGTCGGATTGTTCTGCCCCAGATACAAGGTCGCATCGCACGCGCCGAAACTCGGCTGCGGCGGCGACACCGCGTTCGTGTCGCTTGCCGTGTTGTTGCTCGTGTCTGGATCGCCGACGCCGACCGGCGCCGCGACCGTGGCGGTATTGGTCAGTTGGACGCCGGAATATCCTGCGGGCACGGTCAGCGTCAGGGTATAGGTGACCGAAGAGCCCGCCGGCAGGTCCGCCGTCGTATTGATCGCGCCCGTGCCGCTCGCCGCGCCGCAGATGGCCCCGCCCGTGGCACCGCCGCAGGTCCAATTCGCCGTTGTAGTGCCGGTCGGCAGCGGATCGTTGACGGCAGCTCCGATGGCGTCCGCCGGGCCGTCATTGCTGACGACGATGGTGTAGATGACGTTGGAACCGCGCGTGAACGTCGTTGCGCCATCGTCCTTGGTGATGGCGAGGTCCGCCATCGCGAGCAGCCCAATGTTGAAATCCGGATGATCTCCGGTAGCAGAATCCGCGCGGATGACGTTCAGAATGCCGTCAAGCGGTTGAGCGCCCGTCGTGCCATAGGTTGGATTGGGCGTCTCGCTCACCACTCCATAGCCGGAAGGAACGGTGGCCGCCGTAACGACCTGCCCAAGCGATGGCGCGCTGCTCAGCAGGACGACCTTCTGGCCGATATCCGATGTGGAATATGCCGCGTTCTGGAGCAGGTAGGTGCCATCGGCAGCGATCTGGACGAAATCGATGACAGCATTGTTCGCGTCGACCACCGCAACGTAAGGCAAGGGGCCAGAAAGCGTTTCGTCTCCCGCGTCGAAAACGCCGTTCGCGTTGTTATCGACGTATATCTGCCCCGATATTCTGGCCCTCGCCATCTCGACGCGGATATCGTCAACGACAATATCATTCCCTTGAGGAACCAGCGGGGAAGTATTGAAGAAATTGAGATATATCGCGTCTGCGGCGTAGTTGACCGGCAATTGAAAGGAAACGGTTCTCTCCACCCACGGAAGAGGCCCCGGCCCCGTGGCGCGTGACAACGGAACGGAGTTGTCCGGGCCCGTCGCATAAATCGTCCCCCCACTGGGCTGATCCTCCACGGTGAGGCCGATATACCCGTCCGAGTAGATGGGATCTCCGTCGTAAATGATGGCATTGGCCGCCCAGTAGCTGACCCGGTATGTCGCACCAGGCACTTCGACGGGCGAGCTTATGAGATAATAAGGACTCTGATAGTCGGCGTTGAACAGGACCATGTAGCCGGTGCCGGTCGTATGATCGGGGGCGTCCTGCCATGCGGGGTTAGCCAAGGACGGGTTTGTGAGCACAAAGTACTCGCCCACCATGCTCGACGACGTTCCCGGCGCCAGATAGGCATCGGGGTTCGAGGCAACCGGCTCGGCACCCTGTCCAAAGTCCTGGAACAGCGAGGTCTCCCAGATGGCCTGGGCATGGGCGGTAGTGCTCGAGGAAAAAACCGCGCCGATCATCAGTAGGGCGGCCAGCACGTTGTGCCTTAGACCGCACCCCATGAGCAGCAGTGCCGGTATGGCCAGTCTTATGCGCGACGCGGTGTCGGCGGAGCGGGAAGAACTGCGCCACAACGATGCATGCTCTTGCCGGGCTGTCCGCTCGGTCAACACAGCGGGTAGACTGGCCAAAACCCCGGGGATGAAAAGATGGCGCGCGACATCGCGCAGCGAAAATGCATTCCGCATGCAAAGGCCCCCTCGAATGACATCACCCGACGGAGGATCGCGCTGTCAGCACGCAGACCTGTGTCGCACTGCCGAAACTTTGCGCTGGCTTCCCTCGCGAAATCCAACGCGCTGCATCAAAAGCTTCGGCACGACCCGCTGCCGGACAATTCCAACCGGGTCTACGAAGCATAGTTTTTCTGATTTGTTCCCAGAAATTTCGCCCGTTTCAAGATACTACGGCATATTTTCAGGATGCTACGCGATCAGGCGAGTGCAGGAATCGCGCTTTCAATATTGCGCAACAAAAAGAATGCGATATCCATCAGAATGATGGTTATTTAACGCATCGTTATTTTTTGACAATTTTATTTTTTCGTCCGAATCATCGCTGGCGTCTTCTGCCTGTACTTGCTCATCGCGGAGGTGAGATGGCTGTGGCTCGAAAAGCCGCTCATGAAAGCGACCTGATTGTATGGCAGGTCTGTCTCGGCAAGAAGCTTCACCGCAAAGTCGAGGCGCAATCCGATGAGATATCTGTGCGGCTGCTGTCCGAACGTCCTGGTGAAGGCGTGGATGAAATAGTTCGGAGAGAGACCGCAGATGGCGGCAAGCTCGGGCACCGACAGCTTTGAGGCAAAGTTTTCGGCCATGTATTCCCGCAGCAGGCGGGCGCTTTCCGCGGAGAGCCCGCCCTTCACCTTCACTGGAGTTTTGCTGCCGCTCGAATAATTGCGAAGAAGATGGATGCCGAAGAGGGTGAGCAGGGAATCGACATAGAGCTCGTTCGGCGGCTCACCCGTCGTCAACTCCGCCTTCAACAGTTGCGCCACATTGAGGGCCAGCGGATCGACCGTTCCGAAGGGCGGCGGCTGAAGCTCGACATCGCCCATGCCGAACTCCTGGGCGGCAAGCCCGAGCAAATATTCCGGTTCGATGGCTACCGCCACATACTCCTTGGTGGACGACCACCTCACATTGCTTTCCAGACCGGCGGGACTGACATTGATCATGCCCGCCGGAGCATCGAACGACCGCATCTCGTCGCTGCCGCGGGAAACTTGAATACCCGGCGAAGGCGTCAGCAGGATCTTTGCCAAATGGTTGCGGGATTTGACGATCTGCGCGCCAGGCGGGCGGATCGCGTGAACCACGCTGCCCTTGAGTGTTGTCGCCCGTCGGCCGATGTCTTCGGGAATAGAGGTCAGCATGGGATGGTTGCCGCGCGCCGACCCGTTCCAAGCAGTCGGCGACGCGAATCGCCAAGTCCATCATGCATCGCCAGCCGCAACCCCGAATCAACGTTTCCCGTATAGCTTCGGGCATTTGGATGACGATCACAACGTGAGCGGTCGGATCACGTTTAACAACACCTTAAAACACGGCTCCGAAAGCCGGCGTTCCCATGCGTTTACTTAGGTTTCCGCGTCCGGCGCCTACCACTTTTGTCTAGGGGGCCGAGGGATTGCGACCTCGCTATATAGGCCTCGAACACGGCCGCCTTGTTCTCGTCCCGTTCGAGGTGCAGACCATTTTGCACGCAAAATGGCCATTGTCGCAGGCAAAAGCTGCTCTATTTATTGCACACTCATGGCGAACAGATACGATAAACGTCTCGAAGACGAAGACCTGTGGGAGGTCTATGAGGTCAGGACGGGCCGCGTCGTTTTGATCGCAGGGCAGCCCTATGACGGGATGGCCGAGCACGAGGCCGACGAAATAGTCCAACTCCTCGAGACGGGCGCGGTCACGCCTGATGACGAATGGAGTGTTCTCCTGCCTCCGCAACGCCGGCAAGCCGACCCCTTTCCATTGCCGATTAAGCGGCGGGCCGATCTGCCGGACAACGCGGCGACCACCAGGCGCGCCCGCCGCAAGGGTTAGGGCGCCGTCTTCACCCGCACTTTGCTGCCGGTTCTCTGCATCCGATGCGGAAGTCGGCGAGCGCCCCCAGAGCGCCCGCCGGGCTCCTTTACCACCGTATCTTGAAGCCCACTGTGCCGCTCAGGACAAGACTATCTCCGAAATCCCGGAGGCTGGTTTTCGCCTGTGCTTCACCATAAAGGGCGTACTTATTGTCGGCAAAACTGAGCGAGCCGCCGACCCCGATTTCGCCCCACAGCGCCTGATTCCTGCTTGAGAAGCCGGTTCCCGCAACATCCACCCGACTCTCATCGGCAAAGTCGTGGATGAGATTGGCGATGCCGTAGAAATGCGCCCGGCTCTTCTGCCCGGCCCGGTCCTCCCAGCTCCTCTCATGGTCCACTGAGAGGCCCAAGCGCCCCAGGACACTCTCACTTCGGTCCAGGGACACGTGGGCGCCGAACGGATCGACAAAATCGTCGAAATCGACAGAGGAGTAGACGAGTTGGGCTTGCGGGGTGAGCGACCAGCCTCGATTGAGCGCGATGCGCTTGCCGCCCTCAAGCCCAACGGCGTAACCGAAACCTTTGTTGCCGCTGGCCAGGGTGCGACGGGCTGTACTGGAGTGGATGTCGCTGTCGTACCAGGTGACCTCCGCCACCCCATCCAGATAAAAGCCGTCTTCCCCGTACCAGGTGAGCGTGCCGCCCACGCCATAGCCCGCGGTCTTTATGGTGCCGCTGCCGTACAACGAAGCGACATCGGCCGAAATCGAGCCGTAGTGGACGGTGATCCCGCCGATGAGCACGCCCTGGTCTCGCTCGACCAGCGGAATGTCAACCCCGGCCTGCAGCTTCACGGTTGACAGATCATAATCCGTACCGCTCGTGGAAAAAGCCGGCTCGTAGTTGGCGTGAGAGGCCTGAACCCGCGCCCAGGTCCCGTTCCCTTCGATCAGGCGATCAGCCTTCGTGCCGTTCTGAGCCGCACCCGCGCCTGCCCATGAGCGGTTGCCGACGCGCTGCTGATGCGTGCCCGGCGTGTTGAGCGCCTGCAACGTACCGGCATAGGCCTCATAGAGGGGCACGCCGGCCTGATAGTGGGGCTCCGGCTCGGGTTCGGGTTCTGGTTCCGGCTCGGGCTCCGGTTCAGGTTCGGGCTCCGGTTCGGGCTCGGGCTCGGGTTCGGGTTCGGGCTCCGGTTCGGGCTCGGGCTCCGGTTCTGGCTCCGGCTCCGGCTCCGGCTCCGGTTCTGGCTCCGGCTCGGGCTCCGGCTCCGGCTCCGGCTCGGGCTCCGGCTCCGGCTCCGGTTCGGGCTCCGGCTCCGGTTCGGGCTCCGGCTCCGGTTCGGGCTCCGGCTCGACTAGGCTCGAACGAAGATACCAGTCGCCGTCGGTGGGTGAGCTGACGCCGTGCTGATGAAGCATATAGAGATACGCCCCGCCGACGACGGCCTGCTGCCCTTCGAACTCGTAGTCGCCGAGAAGGCTGAAAATGCCGTTGGACGCACCGTCGACATCGACGATCTTGATACCCTCCACCGTCGGCGCGCCCGTGCCGCCGAGATTGATAACCTGGACATTGGTGCTGCCCAAAGTATCGCCGGTCACCACAAGCAGGTCGCTCGGGGAATCGTCGCCGCCCAGGATGACTTCGATCTCCAGGATGTCGCCATCACCGGTATAGTTGCCATCCACAGTGAGCGTGCCGATCAAGTTTCCCGGGGCTATGGTGCCGCCGGCAAGGCCGGTGGTATCACAGACGGTGCCCGTACCCTGCAGCCGACCGCCGGAAGCCACCACGAGTGCGCCGCAGAGACTGCCGTCCACCTGCAGCGTGCCCTCCTCCACCGACGTGGCACCATCGAAGGCCGAGCTGTCTGCGGTAAGGATCGTCTTTCCCGTGCCGATCTGCCTGACGGCACCGCTGCCCGAGATCACGCCTTCGAAGGTAATGCTGTCGGAGCGGTTGAAGGCAAGCGTGCCTTCATTCGCCACATCGCCGACAATCGAGCCCGATGTGCCGCCGTCGCCAAGCTGCAGCGTGCCGGCGGCGATCGTGGTGCCCCCGGTATAGGTGTTTTCACCGGTGAGGATCGTGGTCCCCTCGCCGATCTGATCCACCGTGCCGCCACCGGAAATCACACCGTCGAAAGTCATGCTGTCGGAGCGGTTGAAGGCAAGCGTGCCCTCATTCGCAACGTCGCCGACGATCGAGCCCGACGTGCCGCCGTCGCCAAGCTGCAGCGTGCCGGCGGCGATCGTGGTGCCCCCGGTGTAGGTGTTTTCGCCGGTGAGGATCGTAGTCCCCTCGCCGATCTGCTCCACCGTCCCTGTGCCGGAGATCACACCGCCGAAGGTCGCATTGTCGGAGCGGTTGAAGACGAGTGTGCCTTCATTCGCCACGTCGCCCACAATCGAACCCGCCGTGCCGCCATCGCCGAGCTGCAGAATGCCCGCCGAAATCGTCGTGCCCCCGGTATAGGTGTTTTCGCCGACCAGCAGCAGTGTGCCGGCGCCGAGCTTCTCCAGCGGGCCGCCGCCGCTTAGGCTCTGGTCGAGGGTGAACACGTGATCCGGATCGGCGATGTCGAAGCCGCCTCCCTCGGCGCCCCAGGTGATCGCGCGGGTTGTCGCCGCGAAATCCGTTCCCGTCACCTGCAGGATGCCGCCGTCGAAGGTGAGCCCGCCCGCCGCACCGCCCAGGTTCGTGTTGCTCGACACGGACAGGATGCCGCCGAGCAGTTGCCAGGGGGTGACGACATTGGTCGTTCCCGACAGTGTCCAGGTGCTGTCGCCGGTCTTCTGGTAGTGCTCGAAGCGGTTGAATTGGCGCACCGGGTTTGGGAAGGTGCCGCCGATGTCTCCAGCATTGAAGCTGTCGTCCGTGTCACCGCCCAATCTGAGAGTGTCGCTGCCGCCCAAGGCATTAACGCGGCCGAGGATCGTGGATCCGCCGTGCATCTCGAGCACATTGGCTGCCCCCCCAAGATTGATGGCAATCTGGTTCGCATCTCCGGTTCCGGTGGAGATTGTGCCCTTGTTGATGATCGTCAGATCGGTGCCGTATATACCCGCACCGGAGCCGCCAGCGCCGCTAACACCGCCTCGGATGGTGTCGTTATTGATGATCGTGCTGTTCGTTGCGATGATGCCGGCACCGCCTGCGCTACCGCCGGTATCGTTTGTACCGCCCCCGGCGCGTCCATCCGCCCCGAGGATATCTCCGTCATTGGTGATTGTTGCGTCGGTGATTTGCAGGCCGTCTCCACCAGCGCCATGGGATGAACTACCCGCATTGGCGCCGAAACCGCCCAGACCGCCGATGATGGTGCCGCTGTTGACGTGACTGCCGCCGGTGAGCGAGGCGCCGACACCGCCTCCGCCGGCAAAGAGATTATCTCCCCCCGCCGGTATGTTGATGACGCTGCCACCGAGCCCGCCGGTGATCGTGCCCTGGTTGTTAAGCGAGCCGCCGGACATGGCAAGCCCCGCCCCGCCGGTTGCCACCGCTACACCGATGGTGGGACTGCTTGTGTTTTCGGCGTCGATATCGCCGCTGGTGCCTCCGACGATCGCGCCGCGGTTGACGAGGTCCGCATCGGTAAGCGACATGCCGACCCCGCCGGCACCGGAAATCGTATCGAGGCCGGTGTTCCTCCCGCCCGTTCCGCCAGTCACGGTCCCGCCATTGTCGACCGAGCCATTCGTCATCGAAAGGCCGATGCCGCCGGTATCGGTGCTGGTTGTACTGTCGACGTTGCCCCCCTGGAATGCGCCGCCGATGATGAGCGAGCCGCCCAGGGACGACAGGCTTGCACCGTCGGCACCGCCCAGGGAGTCGGCCCCCTTGAGTGTGAAGCTCCCGCTATCGATGGTCACCGGGTTGGCAAACGCCGGGAAAGGCGTTGGATCGGAAATCACGATGTCGTTCAGGAGCGTGATCGTGTCGGTTGCATCGACATTCGCGTTGGCTGCGGCAATCGCGGCACGCAGCTGCGCCTCGTTCGAGACGGAATAGTCTGCCGTGTACGCCTGCATCGGTGCCGCAGCGGAAGCCGCTACGATTGCGCAGGCCACGCCCGAACGACTCAAGGGCCACAGCGCCAGCGCCGTTGATTCCAGCAGAAACCGTGAGCGCTTGGCAAGATTTTGCCCGACTTTACGCCCACCTTTCCCGCGGATCGGAACCTCAACGCCGGAGCTTATACTGCTATTCGTGGAAAATAATAGAGAACCTAACGCCTCTTTATGCATCTTGACGCCTCTCAGGAAGAAACTCACGCGTCTCCAGCCTGAGGTGCGGCTCCAGCTATCTTGAAATAAGCATATGGATTTATCCGCGGTTTTCCCCCGTCGGCGTTTATACTTGGGGATAACGGTAAATGGAAACGAACAGCTCTATGGTTCCGGGCTGCCCTCTCCGTTTGGCCGCGCGGCCAATCGGGAAGCCTGCGTATCCAAAGCGCGAAAAGCGAAGCGTGGTGCCCCTGGCCGGACTCGAACCAGCACTCCTTGCGGAAACCGATTTTGAGTCGGTCGCGTCTACCAATTCCGCCACAGGGGCCTATGCCCGATATGGGCAGGCGCGGACTATACGGTCAAGCACGGTCACGTCAACTGTTAGAACGGTGGTTAGGAGGGGCGCGCGTAAGGGCATGGGCATTTCCGTTTGGCCTGCGGCAGTTGGAGCGTTGCGCTGCTCCGCCCGGCTCGCTAGATAAGGCGGCGCTATCCAAGGACGCTTCATGCTTCGCAGACTTTACGACTTCACCATGTCGCTGGCGGCGACGCGGCATGCGGAAAAAGGGCTGGCCGGCGTTTCCTTCGTCGAAAGCTCGGTCTTTCCCATTCCGCCGGACGTGCTGCTCATCCCCATGGTGCTGGCGGAGCGGACGAAATGGCTGCGCTATGCCTTCATCTGCACGCTCGCCTCGGTGGCCGGCGCCCTGCTCGGCTATGCCATCGGCGCCTTTCTCTACGAGACCCTGGGTGAGCCGATCCTGCGTTTTTACGGCCAGGAAGATGCGTTCCAGCGCATCGCCGAATGGTATAACCGCTGGGGCGGCTGGGGCGTCCTCTTCGCCGCCGTCACGCCCTTTCCCTATAAGGTGCTGACCATCTTCTCCGGCGCCACGGGGCTGAACCTGCCAGTCTTCATCGCCGTCTCCATCGTCGGGCGCAGCCTGCGCTTCTTCCTCGTCTCCTGGCTGCTCTATCATTTCGGCCCGCCGATCCGTGTCTTCATCGAAAAGAATCTCGGCCTTCTTTTCACCCTGTTCATGGTTTTGCTCATCGGCGGCTTCGCGGCTGTGCGCTACGTCTTCTGAGGTTGACATGACCCTTACCGCCCCCACCGGCAGACTGCAGACCATCACCTCCGGCTTCCTGGCGCTTGCCATGGCCGCGACGGTGGGCACGGCGCTCGGCTTCGAGCATCTGGGCGGCTTCATTCCCTGCAAGCTGTGTCTGGAACAGCGCACGCCCTATTACATCGGCGTGCCCCTGATGCTGGTGGCCCTCGTCTCGGCCACCATGCGCTGGCCGGCGCTCGTTACGCGCGGCCTGCTCCTGGCAGGCGGGCTCCTGATGCTGTGGGGGCTGGGGCTAGGGGTCTACCACGCGGGCGTGGAATGGAGCTGGTGGCAAGGCCCGTCCGACTGCGGCGTGGTCGCGCCCTCCAGCGGCTCCGGCAGCCTTCTCGACCAGCTCAACGCCGTCGTCCCGCCCGCCTGCGATCAGGCGGCAGGGCGCTTCCTGGGCCTCTCCTTCGCCGGCTGGAACGTGGTGGCAAGCGCCATCCTGGCGGCAGTGGCCCTGCGTGGCGCCTTGAAGCGCTGAGCAATTCCAGGAAAAGTGGAAACCGGTTTTCCGTCCGGAATTGCAAACAAACAAAGCGCCCTTACGGCTCCAGCTCGACGTCCCAGTAGAGAAAGTCCATCCAGCTTTCGTGCAAATAATTGGGCGGGAAAAGCCGCCCATTGTTATGCAGATCGTGCACCGTCGGCCGGAACGGTTTCTGTTGCGGCCACATCTTCGCCCTTTCCGGCATCAGCCCGCCCTTCTTCAGGTTGCAGGGCGAGCAGGCGGCGACCACGTTCTCCCACGAGGTGACGCCGCCGGAGCGGCGGGGCACCACGTGGTCGAAGGTGAGGTCCTCCCTTGCCCCGCAATACTGGCATTGGAAGCGGTCGCGCAGGAACACGTTGAAGCGCGTGAAGGCGGGATATCGCGACGGCTTCACATAGGTCTTGAGGCTGACGACGCTGGGAACCTTCATGGAGAAGGAAGGCGAGGACACCGCGTGCTCGTATTCGGCAACGATGTTCACCCGGTCGAGGAACACAGCCTTGATGGCGTCCTGCCACGACCACAGCGACAGGGGGTAATAGCTGAGCGGGCGATAGTCCGCATTCAACACCAGAGCGGGCATGCCGTCCGGCGATACAGCGATCGTCACGTTCCCTGAGCTCCTTCTCCAGGCAGATCGATCGGTGCGGATACTGTAAGCAGGTGATGACAGGAATGTGAAGCTGTTATTCGCCGCCGCAATGCAGCAAATACGCGAAGCCACTGATTTTTAAGCACTTCACGCCGCCGGAGCGGCCTCCCGGCCCTTCATTTCGCGATAGTAGGCCCAGAATAGCCGGGCCGCGACGGAGCGCCAGGGGCTCCATGATTCGGCCATGAGGGCGAGATTCTTGCCGTCCGGACGCGAATCAAGCGCCAGCGCGTGCGCCGCAGCGCTTTGCAGGGCGATGTCGCCCGCGGGGAAGATATCGGCGTGGCCGGCCGCCACCAGAAGGTAGACCTGGGCCGTCCACGGGCCGATGCCGGGAACCGCGGTCATGGCCGCGATCGCCTCGTCAGCGGGCAGCGCGCCGAGGCTTTCAAGGTCCAGCGAGCCGCCGGCGAGCGCGGTGGAGAGCGCTACCAGTGCCCGCTGCTTGGCGCGCGAGAGGCCGGCCTCCACGAGCGCCGGCTCGCCGGCGGCCAGGAGACGCTTCGGCGCCAGCGGCTCTATGAGGCGGCATAGCCGGCCGAAGATGGCGTCGGCGCTGGCCCTTGAAACCTGCTGGGAGACGATGACCGAGGCAAGGCTATGGAAGCCGGGCGGGCTGCGCCTCAAGGGAACAGTGCCCGCCGCCGCGCGCACCGCGCCCAGCCGGCGATCGGCGGCGACCAGCGCATCGAGCCCGCGGGCGATGTCCTCCGGCGTTTCGATGCGCTGCATGTCCCTGGTCCTTGCGGTTTTTCCGGGCGAAGCCTAGCAATGCCGGGATGGCCACCACAATCCGTTTCCTGCGCGGCTCATGACAACTCCTGTCTTCCGCTTCGCCCCGAGCCCCAACGGCGCCCTGCATCTGGGCCACGCCTATTCGGCGCTCCTGAACTTCGCCATGGCCCGCGAGGCAGGCGGCCGTTTCCTCCTGCGCATCGAGGATATCGATATCACCCGTTGCACGCCGGAGTTGGAAGAACAGATCTACCGCGACTTGGCCTGGCTGGGGCTCGAATGGGAGACCCCCGTGCGCCGCCAGTCGGAGCATTTCGACGACTATGCCGAGGCGCTGGAGCGCCTTGTCGAGGCGGAGATCGTCTACCCTTCCTTCACGAGCCGGGGCGAAGCACGCGCCTATATCGCCGATGCGGAGGCGGACGGTGCGCCCTGGCCGCGCGATCCCGACGGAGCGCCGCTCTTCCCGCCCGTCGACAGGGAGCGGCCGGCGTCCGAGCGGCGGCGGCGCATGGAGGGGGGAGAGCCCTTCGCCTGGCGGCTCGACATGGAGGCAGCCATGGCGCATTGGGGCCGGCCGCTTTTCTGGGACGAGAGCGGCAGCGGGCCCGACGGCGCGACGGGCAGCGTGCCGGCGCGGCCGGAGGCCTGGGGCGACGTGGTGATCGCCCGCAAGGAGATGCCGGCGAGTTATCATCTGTCGGTGGTGGTGGACGATGCATTGCAAGGCATCACCCACGTGGTGCGCGGGCGCGACCTCTTTCACGCGACGGCGGTTCATCGGCTGCTGCAGGAGTTGCTTGGCCTGCCGGTGCCATTCTATCACCATCACGCGCTCATCCTCGACGAGGACGGGCGCAAGCTCTCCAAGAGTCGCGGTGACACCGGGATCGCCGCTTTGCGCGCGGCCGGTGCCACGCCGGGGGATGTCGCGCGGATGGTGGGCTGGGGTCGGACTAGTTTTACAGGTGCGATTTACCGCCGCGCCCCTTTGCGCTCCCTCTGTCCTGCCGGACATCTCCCCCGCACGGGGGGAGATTGGCTGTCATCGTCGCTTTTGCCAGGGGGCGCGAAGGGGCGCCGGCCTACAGAAGCCGGTTCAGACCCAGCTTCGCCAGCACCAGCAACAGGAAGAGCGCGAACGCACCCGCAAGGCCCGCGAGCACGGCGTCCAGCAGGCTGCCGAAGCGGATGCCGTACATGTTCGCGCCCTGAATGGCGCCGAAGAAGCCGAGCACGACGATCGCCGCGTTGCCGAGCACGCCGAAGCCGTCGTCGCGCAAAAGGGCGTTGAGGCCGATGGAAAACAGGTAGGAGAGCAACGCCACCGTGACGATGGCGAAGATGAGCCAGCTTGCGTCGAGCTTCATCAGCATGTGGCGCGCCGCCGGCCCTCTGGGCCAGCGCTCCCGAGCTTCAGCACCATTGACAATAGAACGCAAAACTTTCGCTTTCCTTGCGGTGCCGAAAAGCGCAGAGAACGCCCCGTTCAACAACCTCCCCCGGATCGTCCATGGCCGACGCCGCCAAAGCCATTCCCGCGCTTTTCGTCCTGCTCTGGGCCACCGGCTTTATCGGCGCGCGCTACGCCATGCCGTGGGCCGAGCCCTTCACCTTCCTGTGGGTGCGCTTTGCGCTGAGCTTCGCGCTCCTGCTGCTGCTCGTTCCGGTGATGAAGGCGCGAAAGCTCGCTCCGCGCACGGCCTTCCACGCCGGCATCGCCGGCATGCTCATGCACGGCGTCTATCTGGGCGGCGTGTTCTGGGCCGTCCGCAACGGCCTGCCGGCGGGCCTGGCCGGCCTCATTGTCGGGCTGCAGCCGTTGCTGACGGCAGCGATGGCCGGCGCGTTCACCGGCGAGACGGTGGACCGGCGGCTCTGGCTGGGGCTCGGCGTCGGGCTTGTCGGTGTCGCCATCGTGCTTTCGCCGAAGCTCGGAGAGGCCGCCGGCGGTGTCACCGTCGCGACGGTCGGCGCCGGGCTTGTCGCCGTCATCGCCATGAGCGCCGGCACCGTGTGGCAGAAACGCTTCGTCGCCAACGCCGATCTCGTCACGGCGACCCTGTGCCAATATCTCGGCGGCTGGCTGATCGTCTTCCTCGCCTCGCTGCTGCTGGAAGACCAGCAATTCGTGCTCACCGGCGAGCTTCTGTTCGCCATGGCGTGGCTGGTGCTGGTGCTTTCGCTGGGCGCGATCTTCCTCTTGATGGTCTTGATCCGCAACGGAGCGGTGGCGCGCGTCGCCTCGCTCTTCTACCTCGTGCCGGCGGTCACGGCGGTGATGGCCTGGGCGCTGTTCGGAGAGACCCTGACACCGCTGCAGATCGCCGGCATGGCCGTCACCACGCTTGGCGTGGCGCTCGCCACGGGTCAGTCGGCCACCGTCCGCCGCCCGCGGTAGCGCATGATGGCGGCGTTGATCTCGCCGCCCAGGATGAAGATCGCCGAGACGATGTAGAGGAAGACGACAGCGATCATGATCGAGGCGAGGCCTGCATAGGTGCTGGCATAGCTGTTGAAACGGGCGAGATAGGCCGCAAACAGGCCGGAGCCGGCGATCCACCCGATGAGCGTGAAGACGATGCCGGGCAGGATGTCCGCCAGTGTCCGCTTGCCCCCCGGAAGCCACAGATGAATGGAGGCGAGCGCCGCCACGAGCACCACCACCGCGATCACATAGCGCCAAAGGTTGATCGTGCCGAGATAGGGCTCGATCCATTCCAGGTGCCGGGCCGCCAGCTCGGCGGCCACGGGCGCGACCACCAGAAGCAGGCTGACCGTCAGGAAACCCGCCGTGGCGATCAGCACGAAACCCAGGCTCTGCACCCTGAGCCAGATGAAGGAGCGCTGCTCGTCGACGCGGTAGGCCCGGTTGAGCGAAAGCCTGAGCGCTTCGACGCCGTTCGAGGCGAAGAAAGCGGCGCCGGCGACGCCGAAGGTCAAAATACCGCCCCGCCGCACCTTCAGCACGTGTTCCACTTCCGCACCGATCGGCCCGGCGACTTCCTCCGGCAGCGTCTCGAAGATGAGGTGCACCACCCTGTCGGCATAGATGCCCGCACCAAGGAAGCTCGCCAGCGCCACGGCGAAGATCATGAACGGGAACAGCGCCATGATGGCGCTGATTGCCAAATGACTGGCCATCGCCCAGCCGTCGTCGGAGTTGAAATGACCGAAGGCATCGCCCGCGATTTGCCTGAGCGCTTTCAATCCAAGCACGATGAGCCCTCGACCATTCCCGCCCTCCTTGAGATCGATTTGTCGCGCCCGGCGCGAAGGGACGCCGGTATTTCCAAGACGGCTAATTCCACCTGAACACTTCCCGCACTACTATGCGAAACCAGTGTCCTTATAGGCAATCAACCACCGCAGCGAAACAACACCCCATGAACAAGAACAAGACCATCCTTCTCACCGGAGCCTCCTCCGGTATCGGCGCTTATTGCGCCCGGGCGCTCAAGCGCGAGGGGTGGCGCGTCTTCGCCACGGCGCGCAAGGCGGAAGATCTGGCGGCGCTGCAAGAGGACGACATCGAGGCCTTCTATCTCGACTACCGGGAGCCCGCTTCCATCGCCGCACTGGCCGATGAGGTGCTTGCCCGCACCGGCGGCGGGCTCGACGCGCTGTTCAACAACGGCGCCTACGCACAGGCAGGCGCGGTGGAGGACCTGCCGGTGGCGGCTTTGCGCGAGCAATTCGAGGCGAATTTCTTCGGCTGGCACGACCTGACGCGCCGCATCGTGCCGACGATGCGCGCCGAGGGGCGTGGCCGCATCGTCCACTGCTCCTCGATCCTTGGCCTCGTGCCGGTCACCTATCGCGGCGCCTACGCGGCCTCCAAGCACGCGTTGGAGGGGCTGATGCTGTGCATGCGCGCCGAGTTGGAGGGCTCGGGCGTTCATGTCTCCCTCATCGAGCCCGGCCCGATCCGCTCGAAGATCGCCATCAACGGCCTTTACTGGTTCGAGCGCAACATCGATATCGAGAACTCCGTCCACCGCGAAGCCTATCAGGCCCAGCTTCAGCGCTTGCGCGCCGGCGGCAGCAAGTCGCGCCTGAAGCTCGGACCGGAGGCCGTCCACAAGGTTTTGCGCCATGCGCTTCTTCACCCGCGCCCCCGGCCACATTATGTCGTAACCTTGCCGGCGAAGATCGGTGTAACCCTGAAGCGGCTCATGCCCGCTTCGGCCCTTTACCGCATCCTCGCCACCCAGGGCTGAGCCAGCCCCGCAACAGAAGCAGGAGTCCATGTCCACCGCCTTCAACATCCTGATCGTCGTTGTCATGGTCGCGGTCGTCTTCGTGCTCGTCCGCGGCCTCATCAACATGATGCGCGGCGGCTCGGGGAATACCTCGAACAAGCTGATGCAGGCACGCGTGGCGCTCCAGTTCGTGGCCATCGTGCTGATCGTCCTGGCGATGTGGTACGCCCAGTCGCAAGGTTGAGCCATGGTGAAGCTGAATAAGATCTACACCCGCAAGGGCGACGATGGCACGACGGGCCTCGCGGTGGGCGGGCGACGGCTGAAAAGCGATCTGCGCGTGGCCGCATACGGCACGGTGGACGAAGCCAGCGCCTGCATCGGCATGGCGCGCGTCCACACCGCGCAAACGCATCCCGAGATCGACGCCATGCTGATGCGCGTGCAGAACGACCTGTTCGATCTCGGCGCCGACCTTGCCACGCCGGAGACCGGCAAAAAGCCCGCCCATGAACCGCTGCGCATCGTCGCCGCGCAGGTGGAGCGCGTTGAGCGCGACATCGACGTGCTGAATGCCAAGCTCTCGCCCCTCACCTCCTTCGTGCTGCCGGGCGGCACGCCGGCTTCCGCGGCACTGCACCTCGCCCGCACCGTAGCGCGGCGCGCCGAGAGGCTGATAGTGGAGTTGAGCCGCATGCCGGGCGAGACAGTGAGTGCGGAAGCGATCGGCTACATCAACCGCGTCTCCGACCTCCTCTTCGTCGCCGCCCGCGCCGTCAATGACAACGGCGCGCGCGACGTGCTATGGGTGCCCGGGCAATATCGCTGAAGAGAGCGGGCCGATCGGCCCGGGGCAAGGCCGATGTTCATACCGCTCCACGACGCCAACCGGCTGAGGCATATCGACCGCCAGTACGTCACCCTCGGCATCATCGCCCTCAACGTGCTCGTCTGGCTGACGACGACGGTCGGCGGTGCGGGTTTCGCGCAAGCGGCTGCCCTCGGCCTCGGCTACATCCCCTCCGTCGCCTACGATTTGGCGGTGCTGCCGCCGGAGCTCGAGCTGGTGCCGGCACCGCTGACCTACGTCACCTATGCCTTCCTGCACGGCGACATCATGCATCTGGGCGGCAACATGCTGTTCCTGTGGGTGTTCGGCGACAATGTCGAGGATGCGCTGGGCCATTTCCGCTACCTCATCTTCTATCTCGCCTGCGCCATCGCGGGCGCGGCCTTTCACGGCGTGGTGACGCCAGAGTCCCAGGCGCCGCTTATCGGCGCCTCGGGCGCGGTGGCGGGCGTCATTGCCGCCTATCTGATACTGCACCCCAGGGTGAAGTTGTGGGTGCTCGCTTTTGCCCGTATCCCGCTGCGCGTGCCGGCCTTCCTGGCTCTGGCATTGTGGATCGGCACGCAGTTCTTCATGTTCGTGGTCGACCGCGAGAACCAGGTTTCCTGGGCGGCCCATATCGGCGGCATCCTGGCCGGCGCCGTCCTCGTCGTCGTCATGCGCCGGCGTGGCGTGCCGTTGCTCGACCGGCGTATCGTGCCGCCGGAGGCGGTGGAGCTCGAATGAGTGAGTAGTGAGTAGAGTGGGCGACGGACCGATTTTTCCGCTGCGCCGCGATCTCTTTCTCACTACTGACCGCTCACTATTCCCTATTCGCTTTGTCCGTATTGACGTGCACGTCAGGCCTCACTACGGTTCGGCGGCTTCCGGCAAAGCCGCGCCTTCGGGGAACGACCGAGCTGTCCCGTTTTGCCCCGAACATGGCGGAAATCAGCCATCGGACCGGACCTGGCGCTGCTATCCAGCGCCGGGTTGCGGAGTTGAGAAAGGTGAATGCGCATGAAGGTCCTTGTTCCGGTGAAGCGGGTGATCGACGCGAATGTGAAGCCGCGCGTGAAAGCCGACGGCTCCGGTGTCGAGCTCGCCAACGTCAAGATGGCGATGAACCCGTTCGACGAGATCGCGGTGGAAGAGGCGATCCGCCTCAAGGAGACCGGCAAGGCGGAAGAGATCGTGGCCGTCTCCATCGGCCCGGCGCAGGCGCAGGAGACGCTGCGTACGGCGCTCGCCATGGGTGCGGACCGCGCTATCCTGGTGAAGACCGACCTAGCTGTTGAGCCGCTCGACGTGGCGAAGATCCTCAAGGGTGTGGCCGATGAGGAGAAGCCGGGCCTCATCATCCTCGGCAAGCAGGCGATCGACGACGATTCCAACCAGACGGGGCAGATGCTGGCAGCCCTTCTCGGCTGGGCCCAGGGCACCTTCGCCTCCAACGTGGCGATCGACGGCGAGAAGGCGACGGTGACGCGCGAGGTCGACGGCGGCCTGCAGGTGGTGGAACTCAAGCTGCCGGCCATCGTGACGACGGACCTGAGGCTGAACCAGCCGCGCTACGCCTCGCTGCCCAACATCATGAAAGCCAAGAAGAAGCCGCTCGACGAGAAGAGCCCCGCGGATTACGGCGTCGAGGTGAAGACGCGCCTCAAGGTCCTGAAGACCGAGGAGCCGGCGGGCCGCAAGGCCGGCATCAAGGTCGGCTCGGTGGCCGAGCTGGTCGACAAGCTGAAGAACGAAGCCGGCGTGCTTTAGGGAAGGAAACGACGAGATGGCAATTCTCCTCATCGCGGAACACGACAACCAGTCGCTCTCCGACCAGACGGCCAAGGCGCTTGCGGCGGCGGCGAAGATCGGCTCCGATATCGACGTGCTGGTTGCGGGCCAAGGCGCCAGGGCGGCGGCCGAGGCCGCGGCCAAGCTCTCCGGCGTGCGCAAGGTGCTTCTGGCCGAGAGCGGCGCGTTGGCAGAGCGCCTGGCCGAGCCGCTGGCCGCTACCGTGCTTTCGCTGGCCGACGGCTACGACACGCTGATTGCGCCAGCCACGACGACGGGCAAGAACGTGATGCCGCGCGTTGCAGCACTTCTCGACGTGATGCAGGTCTCCGAGGTCATCGAGGTGGTGGACGAGAAGACCTTCAAGCGCCCCACCTATGCCGGCAACGCCATCCAGACGGTGGAAGCGACCGACGCCAAGCGCGTCGTCACCGTGCGCACCGCCTCCTTCCAGGCGGCGGGTGAAGGCGGCTCGGCTCCGGTCGAGACGGTGAATGCCGCCGAAGACCCCCGCCTTTCCGCTTTCATTGAGAACAAGATCGAGGAAAGCGACCGGCCCGAGCTCACCTCCGCAAAAATCATCATATCCGGCGGTCGGGCGCTCGGCTCGGCGGAGAAGTTCGAGGAGGTGATCCTGCCCGTGGCCGACAAACTGGGAGCCGCGGTCGGCGCCTCACGCGCTGCGGTCGATGCGGGATATGCGCCCAACGATTGGCAGGTGGGCCAGACGGGCAAGGTGGTGGCGCCCGATCTCTATATCGCCTGCGGCATCTCCGGCGCCATCCAGCATCTGGCTGGCATGAAGGATTCCAAGGTCATCGTCGCGATCAACAAGGACGAGGAGGCGCCCATCTTCCAGGTCGCCGACTACGGGCTGGTGGCCGATCTCTTCGACGTCCTGCCGGAGCTCGAAAAGGCGCTTTGACATTCCTCAAGGCGCGTGCACAATTTGTGAAGGGCGGGGTAGACGCGGCTCTCCCGCCCTTTTGGAGTGTCGGGCGTCCGTTCGGGCGCTACACAAGGACGCTCTAAGTTTTTGAATCTACGCATCGTGCTTTCCGAAAAATCGATTCCGATTTTCGGGCCGATGCTGTAGGTTGCACTGCAACAAGAACATGCGCGGGGCGACACGCACCCCGCGGCAGGATCGGTGACATGACGGGCAAGATCGAGACGGTGGGTATCGTCGGCGCCGGCCAGATGGGCAGCGGCATCGCCCATGTAAGCGCGTTGGCCGGCTATCGCGTGAAGCTTTACGACATTTCGCCGGAGCGCATCGAGGCGGGCATCGCCACCATCAGCGGCAACATGGCGCGCCAGGTCTCCTCCGACAAGCTCGAGGACAAGGAAAGGCAGAAGGCGCTCGGCCGCATCGCGCCGGCGAACGCGCTGGAGGATCTGGCGGACTGCGATCTCGTCATCGAGGCGGCGACGGAAGACGAGACGATCAAGCGCAAGATATTCGCCCAGCTCTGCCCGATCCTCAACCCGGAGGCGCTGGTCGCCACCAACACCTCTTCCATCTCCATCACGCGGCTGGCCTCGCAAACCGACCGCGCCGAGCGCTTCATCGGCATCCATTTCATGAACCCGGTGCCGGTGATGAAGCTGGTGGAGCTGGTGCGCGGCATCGCCACCGAGGACCTGACCTTTGACACCGCCCGTGCCTTCGTCGAAAGCCTCGACAAGACCATCACCGTGGCGGAGGACTTCCCGGCCTTCATCGTCAACCGCATCCTGTTGCCGATGATCAACGAGGCCATCTACACGCTCTACGAGGGCGTAGGCTCCGTGGAAGCGATCGACACGGCCATGAAGCTCGGTGCCAACCACCCGATGGGCCCGCTGCAGCTTGCCGATTTCATCGGCCTCGACACGTGCCTCTCCATCATGCAGGTGCTCTACGAGGGGCTGGCTGATTCCAAATACCGCCCCTGCCCTTTGCTGGTGAAATATGTCGAGGCGGGATGGCTCGGCCGCAAGTCGGGCCGCGGCTTCTACGACTACCGCGAGGACCCGCCCGTTCCGACGCGCTAGTGCAGCGCCGGGGCCGGCGGCTGGTCCAACCCGATGCGCGTCAGCATGATGCGGTTGCGGCCGGCGCTCTTAGCCTCGTAGAGGCGTTCGTCGGCGACGCGGAAGAGCTCGCTGAAGCCGACCCTGCGTACGAATGCGGCACATCCAACGCTGACCGAGAGCGGGCAGATATCGCCGCCAGGGCGAAAGGCCACGCGATTGACCCTCTGGCGGATGCGCTCGGCAACACTTGCCGCCCCGCGCTCGGTCGCCCCCGGCAGGAAGACGCCGAACTCCTCCCCGCCGAGCCGGCCCACCAGATCGGTCTTGCGCACGGCGGAGCGGATCGCGTGGGCGATCGCCTTCAGAGCCATATCGCCTTCGTAGTGCCCGAAGCGGTCGTTGATCTTCTTGAAGTGGTCGGCGTCGATCACCAGGAGCGCCCCCACGACAGCCTCGTCATCGACGCCGTCGGCCAGCCACTTCTCGACGCGCGCGGAGAAGGAGCCGCGATTGAGGCACCGTGTCAGGAAATCCGTCGCCGCCGCGTCGGCCAGCTTGTAATTGACAATGGCCAGTTCACGCAGCTTGAGTGTCAGGTAGAAGAACAGCGGCGCAGCCAGCAGAATTGTGATTACGACGGCGGAGAAGACGGCCCGCTTCCGCACTGCTTCGCCAAAGGGGAGGAACAAGGTGTAGTTGATGCTGACCGCGACGGCGATACAGCCTGCTGTACCGAGAATCGTCCAATAGGTGAGCTTGATGCGGCCGCGCGCGGACATTCCCCGCAATGAGGCAAGCAAACGCATTTGACCTGTCCCCCGACAATCCCCCCTTTTCTCAGGAAAGCATGAAGAATGGGTTTAACGGGGGCCTCGATGGCCGCTGGCGGAGGCCTATTGCGCCGGCTGCTTCTGGCGGCGAGGGCGGGCGCTGGTCCTCTTTGCCTTCCTGTGCTGATCGGCGATGGGGGAGATGTCCTCCATGGGGAAGGCGTCCACCGCGACCACCTTGTGCACTGCCTCCCTGACCTTCGCGAGGAGGGCGAGCTCGGTTGCGGTGATGATACCTTTTTCGTGAGCCGCCTGCGGGTCCGGCACCTTGCCGTCGCGCAGCTTCTTCTCGATGGGTGCAGCCTCCGTGACGAGATGGAAAGCCTCCTCGAGGTCCTTGATGGGGTGCTCGGCATGGCCGGCGCCGAGGTAGAGGTCCGGGGTCAGCCGGTCGCGCTGGACTGAGGGCTTCATGAGGATGTCAGCCACCTGCGAGATCAGCCGGTCGGAGGGAACGGGCTCCGGCACACCCATGGGGAAGGCGACAATGCGCACGGACCAGGCGGCCCAGCGCGCCGGCAGATTGTCCAGCACGCCCTTGAAGGCCGCGCCGACGCGGCTTTCGCCCTGACGCATCAGGTAGTCGACGATCGGCCGGTCCTCCTCCTGCCGGCCCTCGTCCTCGAACCGCTTGAGGACGGCGCCGAGCAGATAAAGCTCGGCCAGGATGTCGCCAAGCCGCGCCGAGATCAGCTCCTTGCGCTTCAGGGCGCCGCCCAGGGTCAAGAGCGCGACGTCGGTGAGGAGCGCGAAGGCGGCGGCATAGCGTGACAGCCTCTTCCAGTGGCGCGGCATGGCGGCGCCGTCGGGCGCCGGGCCGATCAGCCCGCCCGACCAGCCGCGCACGATGGCCCGCCACTTGGTCTTCGCGACATGCCCGAAATGCGTCCAAAAGGCGCGATCGAAGGCTTCGAGCCCTTCCGCCTTATCCTCGTTCGAAAGCGCCAGCATCTCCTTGAGCATGAAGGGGTGCGAGCGCACCGCGCCCTGGCCGAAGATCATCAGGCTGCGGGTGAGGATGTTCGCCCCCTCGACGGTGATGCCGATGGGCACCGAGCGGTAGCCGCTGGCGAGATAATTGCGCGGGCCGTCGATGATGCCCTTGCCGCCGTGAATGTCCATGGCGTGCTCCAGCGAGCGGCGCATGCGCTCCGTGGCGTGGTACTTCATGATCGCCGAGAGGACCGACGGCCTGTGCCCCTGGTCGAGCGCGGCGATCGTCAGCCGCCGCGCCGCGTCGATGAGATAGGCGTTGCCGGCGATCTCGGCGAGCGGCTCCTGCACGCCCTCGAACAGGCCGATGGGCACGTTGAACTGGCTGCGCACGCGCGCATAGGCGCCCGTGGCACGCGCACTCATGGCGGCGGACGCCGCCGATTGCGACGGCAGCGAGATGCTGCGCCCGGCGGCAAGGGCGGTCATCAGCATGGTCCAGCCCTGGCCGATCTGCTCTTCCCCGCCCAGGATATGGTCCAGCGGCACAAACACGTCCTTGCCGTAGAGCGGCCCGTTCTGGAAGAAGGTGAAGAGCGGGATGTGCCGCTCGCCATGGCTGACGCCTGGGGTATCGGTGGGCAAGAGCGCCACGGTGATGCCCAGCTCCTCGCCGCGACCCAGATGGTTTTCAGGGTCGCGCATCTTGAAGGCGAGCCCCATCACCGTGGCGATGGGGCCGAGCGTGATATAGCGCTTGTGGAAGTTGAGGCGCACGCCGAGCACCTTTTTCCCCTTCCAGGTGCCGTATTCGACCACGCCCGTATCGGCCATCGCCGCGGCGTCCGAGCCGGCGTCGGGCGAGGTGAGGCCAAAGCAGGGGATCTCGCGGCCGTCGGCGAGCCGCGGCAGCCAGTAGTTGCGCTGCGCATCCGTGCCGAAATGCATGAGAAGCTCGCCCGGCCCCAGCGAATTGGGCACCATCACGGTGACACCCGCCACCACACTGGCCGAAGAGACCATGCGCACCACCTCGGAATGCGCCGTGTTGGAGAAGCCGAGCCCGCCATAGTCCTTCGGGATGATCATGCCGAAGAACTTCTTCTTGCGCATGAAATCCCAGACGGATTTGGCAAGGTCGCGGTCGCGCCAGTTCAGCGTCCAGTCGTCGACGAGCGCGCAAAGTTCGCGCACCTCCCCGTCCATGAAGGCTTGCTCTTCCTCCGACAGCCTTGCTCTTGGGGTGGCCAGAAGCGCGTTCCAGTCCGGATTGCCGGAGAACAGTTCCCCGTCCCACCACACGGTGCCGGCATCGATCGCCTCGCGCTCCGTCTCGGAGATGGGCGGCATGATGCTCGCGGCCCACTTGAAGATTGGTGCGGTGACGTAATCGCGGCGAAATGTGCGGAGATCCATGGCGCTGCCTTCCGTCCGAGTGCCTCTTATCGCGGGCTCCAATGCAGAATGGCCAGCCCCGCGACCGTGTTCCGTCGGAGAAATTCGACGTGGAAGCCCTCCGATCGTCCCCGCAAGCCTGCCTCGACTATGGCAGATAAACAACACTCGCCAACAATCACGCAAAATTTAAGTCCGAAACGAAGAGTTACTGATTGTGATAAATCTCGATTGCGATTAGTTGAGTGGCTGGGTGCAGGTTTGAGTGAGCTGAACGCGTTCTTGCGGGCGGCGGGGCTATGTTTCGATCTCTGATGCTCAGGCGGCTGAGCGCTACCGGATTGGTTGCGATATTTGCGCTGGCGGCGGGTCCGCCGGCGGCGGCCGAGGACGGCACGGCGATTGCCCTTTCCGACACCCTTGCAGCGCTTTCCAGACAGAGGGGCAAGAGCGTGGCGAGCGCCAACCGGCAGCTCGAATTGGTCCGCAACCGTCTTGAAAGCACGCGCGGCCCGCGCCTCTACGGCACAAACGTCAATGCAAGCTCGCTGGCGATGCGGTTCGCCGGCGGATCGAAGAAGAAGAGCGCCGCCTTCGAGACCAAGCACCTTCTCGCACCGGAAAAGGAGCGCCGCACGCGGCGCCGCGCGGCCTGGCTCGGCGGCAACGTGACGCTCGACAGCGCGCGCGCCGAAAACCCGCGCCTTGCAGCGCTTTACACCAACGGCCTCACGTTCGGCGCCGACGTGCGCCTTGGCCCGCGCCTTCTGGTGGGAAATGCCGTTGGCGCGGCCTTCGACAGGGTACCCTTCGGTGCCGACGGTTCTCTGGGAACCTACACCCTGTCCAACACGCTCTATGGCAGCCTGACGACGTCGAGGGGTACTTTTCTGGACGTCGCGCTCGGCGCTTCCCGCAGCGAATTCTCGGGCAACTACGGCGCCGCCAGGCACTCCGCATCAGGCCGCCGTGCGGCAAACCAGCTCTACGGTCAGGCGCGCTACAGCCATCGCTTCGAGCGCGACCGGGTCCGCGTCCGCTCCTACGGACAGGCAAAGCTCCTGCACACGCGCTACGGCGACTATTTGGAGAAGGGCGACGGCGCCCATCACAGCCAGCCGCAATCGATCGCTTCGCTCGAACTTACGCTTGGCGTGCACGGAGAAACGACGGTAACCGCCAATGTCGGGAAGCTGACGCCGCACGCCGTCCTGGAAGTGTCGCGGGCGGCGAGGAGGACGTCGCGCGCTATCGTCGCGTCACTGGATGACACGACGGGCGACAGCCATGTGATAGCCTCGTCGAGCGGCCAATCGGGCAGGCTCACCGCCCGCACCGGGCTCAATTGGGCGATCAGCGAGGGCGCCACTCTCAAGGGCGAGTATTCTGTGTCCTCGGGAATGGCCGAATTCCTCCCGCAACAGAAAGTGACGGCCGGCTTCAAGCTGAAATTCTGATGCCGGGCGGGGCCGCCCGTGGTGTCAGCGCACTTCACCCACGACAGCCGTAACCAGCCGTTTGGCGTCCTCGCCCGCCCATTCGGCCGGCCCGTTCATGTGGGCAAGCAGGCAGCCTTCCTCGTCGATGAGGACGGTCACCGGGAGGCCAAGCGCCAGCCCGCGTCGCTTCAGGTCGTTGAAGATGGCGAGCGATTCGTCGCGGTAGTAGCCGAGCGAGCCGATGCCGATCTCTTCGAGAAAGGCTTTCGGCTTCTCGTCGCCGCCGCGGTCGATGTTCACGGCCACCACCTCGAAGCGGTCGGAGCCCATTTCCCGCTGCAGCGCGTCAAGCGCCGGCATCTCCTCGCGGCAGGGAACGCACCAGGTGGCCCACAGATTGACGAGCAGCGCCTTGCCGGCGAAGTCGGCGACCGTCATCGCCTCGCCGTTGGGGCCGTTGAAGGCAAGGTCGCTCAGGGGCTGGGACGGATCGGCCGGCAGTAGCGCCGCCACATCGCCTGTGATGACAGGTTCGAGAGCCGCCGCCTCTTCGGTCTTGGCGGCGCAGGCCGTCTGTTCGCTCCCGCCGGCGGCATTGTTGCCATCGGCCCCGCCCATCACGTATACGGCGATGGCCCCGGCGACGACGCCCGCCACCGCGGCGATTGCGATCAGGCGAAGCGCTGGAAGGTTCCGCATAGTGTCCGCCATTCCTAAAACACCACTCCGAGCCCGGTTATCACAATGAGCGAAAACAAAGCCAGCAACCGCATGTGGGGCGGACGTTTTGCCTCAGGCCCCGACGCCGTGATGGAAGCCATCAACGCGTCTATCGGCTTCGACAAGAAGCTCTACGCCCAGGACATCCGCGGCAGCCTGGCACACGCCGCCATGCTGGCCGAAACTGGCATAATCTCGGCCGAAGACGAACGAAAGATCGCTCACGGACTGAACACGATCCTGTCAGAGATCGAGGCCGGCACGTTCGAATTCTCCGCCAAATTGGAGGACATCCACATGAATGTGGAGGCGCGGCTTGCCGAACTGATCGGGCCAGCCGCCGGACGGCTACACACCGCGCGCTCGCGCAACGACCAGGTGGCGCTCGACTTCCGCCTATGGGTGAAGGAGGAGTTGCAGCGCGTCGATGCGGCCCTTGGTGGACTTCTGGAGGCGTTCCTGACCCGCGCCGAGGAGCACGTGGCGACGGTGATGCCGGGCTTCACCCATTTGCAGACGGCCCAGCCCGTCACCTTCGGCCACCACCTGATGGCCTATGTAGAGATGTTCGGCCGCGACCGCTCTCGCGTGCGCGACGCGGTTCTTCGGTTGGACGAATGCCCGCTGGGCGCGGCCGCGCTTGCCGGCACAGGCTTTCCCGTCGACCGGCACATGGCGGCCAAGGCACTCGGCTTCCGCGAGCCGACGCGCAACTCCATCGACACGGTCTCGGACCGAGATTTCGCACTGGAGTTCCTTTCCGTCGCCGCCATCTGCGCCACGCATCTTTCACGGCTTGCCGAAGAGATCGTTATCTGGTCGACGCCGCAATTCGGCTTCGTGCGGCTCTCCGACGCCTTCTCCACCGGCTCCTCCATCATGCCGCAGAAGAAGAACCCGGACGCGGCCGAACTGATACGCGCCAAGACCGGCCGCATCAATGGCGGACTGGTCGGGCTTCTGACCGTGATGAAAGGCCTGCCGCTCGCCTATTCCAAGGATATGCAAGAGGACAAGGAGGCCGTCTTCGACGCCGCCGAGACGCTCGACCTGATGCTCGCCGCCATGACCGGCATGGTGGGCGACCTGGAGGTGGACAGCCGGGCGATGCGGAAGGCGGCCGGAAGCGGCTTCTCCACCGCCACCGACCTCGCCGACTGGCTGGTGCGCGAGGCGGGGCTGCCCTTCCGCGAGGCCCATCACGTGACCGGCCGCGCCGTGGCGCTGGCGGAAGACAGGAAATGCGGGCTGGAGAGGCTGCCGCTCGACGATCTCAAGGCGATCCATCCGGCGATCACCGACGGTGTATACTCGGTCCTGTCGGTGACGAACTCGGTCAAGAGCCGCACCTCCTACGGCGGCACGGCGCCAGCCGAGGTGCGCCGGCAGATCCGCGCCTGGAGGAAACGCCTGAAACGGGATGCCCCGAAACCGGATGCAACGGCGACGAAAAGGCGTTAAAACCCCCGCACCTTTGTTTGCTTGAAGAGAACGGACGATACATGACGGCCCGCGGAACGCTCACCCTTCTCGTGCTCGGCCTGGCGCTTGGCCTTGCCGCCTGCGGCCGCAAGGCGCCGCTCGACACGCCCTACGAGGCGGCCGTCGACGCGCGCAAGGAGGCGGAACGCAACGACGAGCCCCTGCCCCCGGCGCCGAAGAGGCCGGTCAAGGACCGGCCGTTCATTCTCGATGGACTGATTTAGCCCGTGAACCACTTTCAGTATCAGGACGGCATCCTGCATGCCGAGGACGTGTCGTTGCCGGACATCGCGGCAGCCGTCGGCACCCCCTTCTATTGCTATTCCACCGCCACGCTGACGCGCCACTATCGCGTCTTCCAGGAAGCGCTTTCCGGACTCGATTCGCTGATCTGCTACGCCATGAAGGCCAACTCGAACCAGGCGGTGGTGAAGACGCTGGGCGGCCTTGGCGCCGGCGCCGACGTGGTATCCGAGGGTGAGCTGCGCCGCGCACTCGCCGCCGATATACCGGCGCAAAGGATCCTCTTTTCCGGCATCGGCAAGACGGCGCGCGAGATGGATTTCGCGCTGTCGGCCGGCATTCTCTGCTTCAACGTCGAGTCCCTGCCCGAACTGGAGCTTCTTTCCGCCCGCGCCCAGGCGCTGGGCCTGACGGCCCCTGTCTCGCTGCGCATCAACCCGGACGTCGACGCCAAGACGCACCGGAAGATCTCCACCGGCAAGTCGGAGAACAAGTTCGGCATTCCCTGGAAGGATGCCCGTGCCGCCTACCGGCGCGCCGCCGAGCTGCCCGGCCTCAAGGTCACCGGCATCGACATGCATATCGGCAGCCAGATCACCGAGCTGCAGCCTTTCGACGACGCCTTCGCGCTTCTGACGGAGCTGACGGAGACGCTGCGAAAGGACGGCCACGCCATCGAACATGTGGACCTCGGCGGCGGGCTCGGTGTGCCCTACCGCGAGGACAACGAGCCGCCGCCGCTGCCTCAAGCCTATGCCGAGATCGTGCGCAAGCACGTGACCCGGCTGGGCGTGAAGGTGTTTCTGGAGCCGGGCCGGCTGATCGCCGGCAACGCCGGTGTCCTGGTGTCGCAGGTCCTGTACGTGAAGGAAGGCGAGGCGAAGAACTTCCTCATCGTCGACGCGGCGATGAACGACCTCATCCGCCCGACGCTCTACGACGCCTATCACACCATCCGCCCGGTGCGCGAGCCGGCGGTGGACGCTCCGCGCATAACGGCGGACGTGGTGGGCCCCGTGTGCGAGACGGGCGACTTCCTGGCGCTGGACCGCGACCTGCCGGCGATGCGGTCTGGCGACCTGATCGCCATCGCCACGGCGGGCGCCTATGGCGCGGTGCAGGCAAGCACCTACAATTCACGCCTCCTGGTGCCGGAAGTTCTGGTCAAGGACGGACAGTTCCACGTGGTGCGCCCGCGCCTGACCTATGAGGCGCTCATCGGCTTGGATTCGATGCCCGACTGGCTTTGAACCGCAGCTGCAAGGGGCGGCTCAGGCAGAGCGGCTGTACGCCTCTTCTTCTCCGACGTTTCCGAAAGGAAGCGGGCAACCGCATATTGCAGGAGGATGCCGCCAACGATCAGTGCGGTATCCTCCAGAACCGTCGTCTCGAAGCGCGCGCGCAGGACCTGCAGCGCGATCGATAGCACCGAGCCCGTTGCGAAAACCGCAAGGCCGTTCTGACCCATGAGCGCGACGGGCCGGAAGGCCGGCTCCGCCAGGAGGCGCGACACCGCGGCAAGGTTCGTCAATACGTAGGCCAGCGCCAGCGTATGCAGCAGGCGCGGCAGGGACAGGAACGTCTTGTCGAAGCCGGCGATGAAGAAGGGCAGATGTTGCCGGCCCGGCAAGGCACCCATGCGCAGCTTTATCCACATCAGCGCGAAGGCGAGGAAAATTGCGGCGGCGTAGAACAGCCTGCGGTTGAAGGGCACCAGCTTGCGCCCCTCGCTTGCCGACAGACCAGCGGCGATGCCGATGGCGTAGATGAGCTGCCAGGACAGCGGATTGAAGAACCAGCCGCCGGGGTTGGGGTAGTTGGGCAGGTTCAGCCGGAACGTCCCCGCCACAAGCCAAATCAGAACGGCAAGGCCGATCATCGCCCAGCGGTCTCTCAGCCCGATGATGATGTAGAGCGGCGAGACGACCAACAGCGTGAAATAGAGCGGCAGGATGTTGAAATAGCCGAGCTGGTGGCCGAGCGTCGGCACGCCGACCATCGCCGAAAGCGGACGGTCGAGAAGGCGGGTGAAGTTGAACTTCTCCACCAGCTCCGCCGTGTCCAGGAACAGGATACCGCCGGCGACGATGGCGATGGCGAACACGGTGGTGACGATATGCGTGACGTAGATCGTCCCCGCCCGCCGCCATACCCGCAGGAGGGCTTTGCCGAGGTCGCCGGACCTGAAGCCGCGCGCATAGGCAAGCCCCACGGCAATACCCGACATCAGCACGAATGCCTCGGCCGCGTCGGAGAAGCCGAAATTGCGCGACGTTAGCCCCTCGTAGATGTTGCCCGGCACGTGATTGACGAAAATCGTCAGCAAGGCCAGTCCACGGAAGACGTCGAGACGATGGTCCCGGCCCCCAACGGCCGGCGGAATGGATGTGCTCACTAAGTTCTCCCCGCCCCGGCCGGCGTATGGGTGTCACGCAGCGGCTGTATAGGTCTGGCCACAGCCTCGCCTGCCTCTGCCGGCACGTCGCTGCGCCAGCGCAAAAGAATGCCCTCCTGCAAGCGCATCACCGAAGCGGGTACCCGCTCCTCGACGGTGGCGAAGAGGCCGAACCGCCGGCCAAGCCCGGCGGCGGCGAAAGATGTGCCGCTGATAAGAAGCGGCGCCAGAAGCTGCGGTCCCGTCACCAGCATGACATAGGGCAGGTAGTCCGGCGCCAGCCGGTAGGCGGCGCCGATCGTCAGCGAGCCCGCCACGACGATCCACCAGCTCGCCGCCCACGCTTCGCCGAGGCTCACCCGATCCGCCTCGCGGTTGGCCGCCGGCCATCCCGCATCCAGACCGGCCAGCACCTGGATCACGGCGCGCGTCTGGAACATCATCATCACCGGGGCAAGCAGGCTTGTGCAGGCGACCTCGGCCACGACACTGAAGAAACAGCGCAGCGAGCCGCCGAAACGGCGGTTGCGCCCGGTCACCGCGCCGTCGAGGAGAATGAGCAGCTTCGGCCCGATCAAGAGGCCGACGACGCCTGTCAGAAGGGCCAGTGCGTTGGCCTGTTCGACGCGCGGAAACACCGGCAACAGCCCCGGCACGGGGAAATAGTCCGGGATCACCTTCATCGCCGGTGCGACGATGCTGGCGACCAGGAACAGCGCCCAAAGGGGGGCGGCCACATAGGCCATGATGCCCTGGATGAAGACAAAGCGGTTCCAGGCCTTCAAGCCGGGAGCGGCAAGGAGGCGGCTGTGCTGCAGGTTTCCCTGGCACCAGCGCCGGTCACGCTTGGCGAAGTCGACCACATTGTCCGGCCCTTCCTCGAAGGAGCCCCTGAGATCCGGGTCGAGACGCACCCTCCAGCCGTTGCGCGCGAGAAGCGCGGCCTCGACGTAGTCGTGGCTCAGAATATGGCCGCCAAAGGGCGGCCTGCCCGGCAGCTCGGGTAGACCGCAGCTGCCAGCGAAGGCGCGCGTGCGCACGATGGCGTTGTGCCCCCAGAACGGCCCTTCCCTGCCTTGCAGCATCGCCAGCCCGCCCGCATAGACGGGCGAATAATAGGAGGCGGAGAACTGGATCGCGCGGCCGAAGAAGGACCGCGCATGGACCACCTTGGGCAGCGTCTGCAGGAGGCCGAGCTCCGGATCAGCCTCCATACGCCGCACCATCTCCGCCATCGTGACGCCTTCCATCAGGCTGTCGGCGTCGAGGATGATGAGATAGTCGTAGAGCGCGCCGGAGGTCTTGATGAAATCGGCGATGTTGCCCGCTTTCTTGCCGGGATTGGACTCCCTGCGGCGATAGAACACCTGGCAGGCCTCGCCCACTTCCCCCTTCAGCCGGTCGAGCCAGAATTCCTCCTGGCGAGCGATCCGCGGGTCGTTGGTATCGGAAAGGATGGCGAAGTCGAATTGCCCGCCGATGCCGAGGTGGTCGAGGCTTCTGGTCATCGCCGCCACATGCGAGAAGCTCTTGGCCGGATCCTCGTTGTAGACGGGAACGAGCACCGCTGTTCTCACCGCCGGCGCCGTCTGGGGGGGAGCGTCCGGCGTTCTTTTTCCACGCGCCGAAAGAAGGCCGTTAAGAGCCAGCCCCGCTCCCCAGGCGAGCCAGGCAGTGCTGATCGCCAGAAGCACGACGCGCGCCGGGTCGAGCCATTGCACGCCGTCGGCGTAGAAATAGCCCGCCGCCAGAAAACTGGCGATCGCCGCCATCGTGATAGCGAACGAAAGGGAGAGAATGCGTCGGAGCGTGACCATGCATTGTTATCCGTTGGAGCCAGCAAGGCCGGCTTAGCGCAGCGCAAACCACTGCATCAGCGGCCGCAGGAGCAGGCCGCGGCGCTGTCGAACGAGTGTCTGCTCCGGCATCGCCATCGGGGCGGCTGGCAGGCCGCTTTCCTCGACAAGGTGACGCACGCGGCTTTTTCCCTCAGGAACGCCCATCATTTTCTCTCCACTGATACACCCACGTTTCCGACAACTTGCGCTCGCCGAGGTGCAGCGAAGCGCTCAATTCCACGGGCGCATCGCCGTCCGGCTCCAGATCGATCACCATGCGCCACGCACCGTTGGCGTCGATCCGCGACACTGTGGTATGGACAACCTCTGCACGGCTGACGGAAATGCTCGCTTCAACGTCTTCATCGGCAGAAAGGTTCCGCAACGCCTCGCCCTCGAAATCGACCACGAACTTGCGCAGCGTCTGCGAGTTCTCGACACCCGATACGCCGCCGATTCCCGTCCTGAGGGCGGAGACCCGCGCCAGCGCATCGCTCGGCTCCTCGATGGCACCCCATGTGAGGCGGTAGCGGAACTCGAACTCCTGGCCCGCCTTCACATCGCCTTCCGGGATCCAGAAGGCGACGATGTTGTCGTTGATCTCCAGCTCCGTCGGCAACTCGACAAGGTTGATCGTGCCTTTGCCCCAGTCGCCCATGGGTTCGACCAGCAGCGAAGGCCGGCGCTCGTAGCCGGCGCCGGCGTCCTGGTAGTGATCGAATAGGCGGTCGCGCTGGAACAGGCCAAAGGCCTTCGGGCTCGTCTCCGAAAAGAACGAGTTCGCCAGCTCGTGCGGGTTGTTGAGGTTCCGCCACAATTCCTCGCCGCTGGCGCGGACGATCTTCAGCCCGTCGCTGTCGTGCACCTGGCCGCGAAAATCGTCGAAGGCACTCCTGTTGTTCTCGGCGAAGAGGAACATGGAGGTCATGGGGGCAATACCCAGGCGCTTTACGTCGCTGCGGATGTAAAGCCGCGCCGTCACCTCCATCACGGTGTTCTGCCCGGGGGTGATCTTGAAGGCATAGGCGCCGGTCACGCTCTCGCTGTCGAGCGCGGCGTAGACCGAGACGTCGGCGCTCTCGCGGGTCGGCTTCTCGATCCAGAAATCGGTGAAGCGGGGAAACTCCTCACCCTCGCTCGTCGCCGTGTTGACGGCAAGGCCGCGCGCCGAGAGCCCGTAGACGTTGCCGCGACCGAGCGCACGGAAATAGCTGGCGCCGAGGAAGGCAACCAGTTCGTCCATCACCTGCGGATCGTTGAGCGGATAGTGCAGCCGGTAACCGGCGACACCCGGCAGTTCGAGGCCGGCGAAATCTTTCGCATTCAGCGGCTTGCGGTACTCGAACATGCTGCTGTCGATATGGATCGGCGAGGCGCGGCCGTTCTCGACCACGTGGATCCTCACCGGCTGCTTGAAGAGCCAGCCGGGATGGAACGCCTGGAACTCGAACGGCGCCTCGCCGCGCCACAGCGCCTCTTCCGGGCGGAAACGGATGGCGCGGTGCTGATCGTAGGTGAGCTCCGTGATGACGTCGGGCAGCGTGCTCTCCGGCGGCTCGTAGCTCTCGCCGGCGCGCTGCTTCATGGCCGCGCTGAGTTGCTCGAACGAAAAGGCGGCGCTCTCGTCGGCTGCTCCGTCTCCTGCGCGCGGCGCCGCCGTCTGCTCCTGGGCAAAGACGGCTGAACTGCTGAGAGCCGCCGAAGCGCCCAACAGAAAACGGGCACCGGAAACGATGAATGAACGACGCTGCATGAACATCCTGCTTGGTTAATGGGAAGTGCGCGGAAGCTGCGATAGGCGCTCCGGGAAACCCTTTGAATGCGATGAGTTGGAAAAGGTTGAGGCAGACTTCATAAAATTCAGAGACGTTCTGTCATAGAATATGAATAGCCGCCTAATCTCCGCCATGATTGGACCGCCCGGGACAGGCGCTCGAAAACGAATGTCGTCTGGGGTTAGGGGTCGAAATTCGGCCTCAGCACCTCTTCCGCCCGCACCTCGAGTGCGCGCAAGGTGGCCGCCTTGAGCCCTTGCCGGTCGCCATAGCTCCTCCAGGCGGAAACCGCCTGCGGATCGGCCTCACCGAGGCGGAACACGTCTGCGGCGTCGATCGATCCCAGTTCGTCCCAGTCGACGGGCCAGGCGAGCGGGGCTCCTTTTCTGGCACGCGGCGAAAAAGGTGCGATCGCCGAAGCGCCGCGCTCGTTGCGGAAATAGTCGATGAAGATGCGTCCCTTGCGCTTTGCCTTACTCATGGTTGCGACATAACGCCCCGGATCATCTTCGGCCATGCGCACGGCCAGCGCCTTGGCGAAAGCTTTTATCGTTGGCCATCGATAGCGGCGCACGAGCGGGCACACGACGTGAATGCCCTTGCCGCCGGTGAGTAGGGGAAAGCTCGAAAGGCCATGCGTCTCAAGGATGTCGCGCATGTGCACCGCCGCTTCCTTGACCTTCTCGAAATTGACCGTGGGGTCCGGATCGAGGTCGAAAACGAGCCTGTCCGGCCGCTCGATATCGTCCACCCGCGAACCCCAGACGTGGAGCTCAAGGACGCCGATCTGGGCGGCCGCGACGAGCCCGGCCGCGTCCCTGATGTAAAGATACTCTCTTTCGCCGCCCTTCTTCTGATGCACGTCGAGGCGGTGGAACTGCTGCGGCATGCCGGCGCTGCCATGACGTTGGAAGAAACACTGCCTTGCCTTGCCCTGAGGGCAGCGCACCAAGCTGAGGAGCCTGCCCTTGAGGTAAGGCAACATGTGCCCCGATGCCCGCTCCATATAGGCGGCGAGATCGCGCTTCGTGACGCCCTGTTCCTTGAACAGGATCCTTTCGGGGTGGCTGAGACGGATTCCGGCGATCACGGACCGTTCGCCGTTCGCCGCCCGATTGGTGGCCTTCTCGATCACTTCAAAACCCCTTCGGGGCAAAAGCGTTGTGTCCAAAATGAAGTGTAACCCATGTGTCCGGAACGGACCGAATTTTGTTGGCGATCCCGGCTGGATTCGAACCAGCGACCCTCAGATTAGGAATCTGATGCTCTATCCTGCTGAGCTACGGGACCGGAAACGGGCACACTCATAACGCGTCGCGGCGGCTTCGCCAAGCCGAAATGGAATTAGCCCGGCAGTGCCGTTTCCGCCAGCCGCACCCAGTAGCTCACGCCGTACGGTATGGCCTCGTCGTTGAAGTCGTAGCGCGGGTTGTGCAGATAGGCGCCGTCGCCGTTGCCGACGAAGATGAAGGCGCCGGGGCGCGCTTCCAGCATGTAGGAAAAATCCTCACCGCCCATCAGGGGCGCAATGCCGGTGTCCACGTTGCTGTCGCCCGCCACCTCGCGCGCCACTTGCACCGCGAATTCCGTCTCCTCGGCGTGGTTGAAGGTGACCGGGTAATTCGACTGATAGGCCACCGTGACGCTGGCCCCGTGCGCCCCGGCAATGCCCGTGCACAGGGCGCGCAGGCGCTCTTCGGCGAGCGCGTTCATCTCCTTCTTCAAGGTGCGCACCGTGCCTTCCATCCGCACCCTGTCGGGGATGATGTTGTGGGAATCGCCGCCGTGGATCTTGGTCACCGAAACGACGACCGATTCCAGCGGATCAGCGGAGCGCGCGGCGATCGTCTGCAGCGCGCCGATCATCTGCCCGGCGACGACGATGGAATCCACCGTCTTGTGCGGCATCGCCGCGTGCCCACCCTTGCCCTGCACCTCGATGACGAATTCCGCCGTCGCCGCCATAATGGGGCCGGAGCGGATGGCGAAGTGCCCCACCGGCAGGCCGGGCAGGTTGTGCATGCCGAACACGCGTTCAATCCCGAAGCGCTCCATCATGCCGTCTTTCACCATCTCGCGGCCACCGCCCCCGCCCTCTTCGGCCGGCTGGAAGATGACAGCCACGGTGCCCGCGAAATTACGCGTCTCGGCGAGATACTTGGCCGCACCGAGGAGCATGGAGGTGTGCCCGTCATGGCCGCAGGCATGCATCCGGCCCGGCACCGTCGAGCGATAAGGGGCGCCGGTCTCCTCCTCGATCGGCAGCGCGTCCATATCGGCGCGCAGGCCGATCGTCGGTCCGGCGCCGCGACTGCCGCGGATGATCCCCACCACGCCGGTCCGTCCGAGGCCTGTGACCACCTCGTCGCAGCCGAAAGCTTCCAGCTTCGCGCGCACGAAGGACGCCGTTTCGTGGACGTCGAACAGAATTTCCGGTTTTCTGTGCAATTCGCGGCGCCACGCCGTGATCTCGTCATGAAGTTCGGCTGAACGATTCACGATGGGCATAAAGTGTGTTCCTTCGCTTGCTGGATCCCGCCGGCTGCGGGACAATGCAGCTGACCCGCCCTTTGCCATCGTGGCGACATATGCGCTAGATATGGCAGCGGCCGCGAGCTTGAAAGGGGTGGGCAGGGCAGGCTTTTGACCCGGCCATCTTACGGATATCGGCAGCACACAGGCAATACATGAAATCGGGATACGCAATTCGGTTTTGGCGGAGCGGCAGAGCGCTCACTGCGGCAGCGGCAATTTTGCTGTCGCTGCCGGGCGCGGCGGCCCTTGCCGGGCCCCATGTTCTCATGGATGTGGATAGCGGGCGCGTGCTGGCCGCGGAAGACGCCTTCAAGCGTTGGTATCCGGCCTCGCTTACCAAGCTGATGACGGCCTATGTGGCCTTCCGCGCTGTCGAGGCCGGCGAAATGCAGTTCGATTCGCCCGTGCGCATGACGCAGAGCGCCGCCAAGGAGCCGCCCAGCAAGATGGGCTATCCGCCGGGCTCGGTACTCACCCTCGACAACGCACTGAAGATCATCATGGTCAAGTCGGCCAACGACGTGGCCACGGCAATCGCCGAGAACGTCGGCGGTTCGGAAAGTGCTTTCGCCGCCCGCATGAACGCGGAGGCACAGCGCCTGGGCATGACGGGGACGCATTTCGTCAACGCCCACGGGCTGCATTCCACGCAGCAATACACGACGGCACGCGACCTAGCCCTGCTGGTGCGGGCTATCCGCACCGAGTTTCCGCAGTACGCGGCCTACTTCTCCATCGAGGGCTTGCGCGACGGCAAGAAGGTCATGCGCAACTACAACTTCCTGATCGGCCGCTTCGAGGGCGCCGACGGCATGAAGACGGGCTACGTCTGCGCCTCCGGCTTCAACCTTGTCGCCACGGCCACGCGGGGCCGGCGCACGCTCGCCGCCGTCGTGCTGGGTGCGCAGTCGCAGGTGGAGCGGGCGGAGAAGGCGGCGGAGCTCCTGGCGCAGGGCTTCAAGGCACGAGGCTTTGCCGCGCCGGCGCTGGCGAGCCTGCGCCCATCCTCGCCCGACAGCAATACGGCCACCGATATGCGGCCTGAGATCTGCTCGCAGGAGGCGGTGGCAAAGCGCGTGAAAATGCGGGACGACGAAGGCCGCCTCGTCGTCAATTCGCCCTATGTACGGGAAATGACGCATGAGCCCCGGCTTGTCGCCATCGGCCTCGGCGGCGCCGATGGGCCGGAATCGAAGACACCCCGCTACGCCAATGTGCCGATACCGACCCCGCGTCCCGCCTATCCGCCGCAGGCGGCTGTTGTGGACCAGGGCGACTGAGCATGGGAAGCGAGCCGATAGCCCTCGACATCGTCACCGGCTTCCTCGGCGCCGGCAAGACGACGCTCATCAACAGGCTGCTGAAGGACCCCGCACTCGCCGACACCGCCGTGATCATCAACGAGTTTGGTGAGGTTTCCATCGACCACCTGCTCGTCGAGCAGGCCTCCGACGGCGTCATCGAGCTTGGCGACGGCTGTCTGTGCTGCACGGTGCGCGGAGCGCTGGTCGACACGCTGGCAGCGCTTGCCGGGCGCGCGCAAAAGCTGCGCCGCGTGGTGGTGGAGACTACCGGTCTTGCCAATCCCGTGCCCGTGCTGCAGGCGGTCATGGCCCATCCCGAGCTGTCGCGGATCTATAGCATCGAGAGCGTGGTGACGGTGGTCGACGCGGTGAACGGCGCGGCCACGCTCGACGCCCATGAAGAAGCGCTGAGCCAGGTCGTCGTGGCCGACCGCCTGATCCTCGCCAAGGGCGATCTTGCGCCAGAGGAGGATCGGCAGGCGCTCATCCGTCGCATGGCCGCACTCAACCCGAACGCAGAGATCCTCGACGCCCGCGCGCCCGAGGCGGGCTCGGCGGCCATGTTCGAGCGAGACGCAGGGCCCCGCATGGCACCGCCGCCCGTCGCGCACCGCGACCATGACCACGCGCACGATCACCACGGGCACCGCGAAGAGCGCTTCCAGTCCGTGTCGCTCACCCACGACCGCCCCCTGCCGCAGGCGGCGGTCGAGAATTTCCTCGATCTGCTCGCCACGCAGCAGGGCGAGCACATCCTGCGCATCAAGGGGCTGGTGGAGACGGTAGAGGAGCCTTCGCGCCCGCTCCTCGTTCAGGGCGCGCAAAGGCTTCTGCACGCGCCGGAAAGGCTCCCCCGCTGGCCCGACGGCGGGCGTGGCACGCGCATTGTCGTTATCGGACATGCGCTGGATACGGACTATGTCCGCCGCATCTTCGCAGCCTTCGCGGGCCAAGCGGCGGTCGACACGCCCGACCGCACAGCCTTGGAGGACAATCCCCTGGCGATCCCCGGCTTCCACGCCTGAAGTCGAACGGAGGCACAAAGGACGCTGTAGATTATTGGATCTACACATCGTGCTTTCCGAAAATCGGCTCCGATTTCCGGGCCGATGCGCTAGCTGGCGCCGCGCTCGATGAGGAAGCGATGGCCGCCCGGCACGGCCTGCGTTTCCACGAGGCGGTGCTTCTGCTCGGCGCAGAAGGCGGGGATATCGATCGCCGCCAACGGATCCGTCGTCTCCAGCCAAAGGCATGCGCCCGGCTGCATGCCGGCAAGCCGCTTGCGCGCCTTCAGGACCGGCAGGGGGCAGTTGAGCCCCTTGAGATCGTAAATCTCGGCCGTACCGCGTACGAGACTCATGGCGTCAATTGCTGAAGATGTTCAAAAAGCGGCTCATGCGCGACTGCGGCGAAGATTCCGCCTGCCGAGCCGGCGCGGGCGCACCCTTCGGGTTCGGTGTCGGCGCGGGCAGCGAGCCGGTGGTCAGCGGCGGTACGCCTGCCTCGGTCTGTGCTTCCCGTGCACCGGTGGAGGCGGAAGCAAAGGCGGATACGGGTGCCGGGGCGTCGTTTTCCGGTTTCTCACTCGCGGCGACATTTATCGACGCCAGCGACGGCGGCTCGGGCGAGACCTTTTCGCCCCTCGCCCGCCGCCGGGTCCAATCAGCCACCAGAAGCGCTTCCTCGTGCCCGAGGATCGAAGGGTTCGGCTCGGGCTTCTTCTTCTTTTTCACCGCTTCGGCGAAGGCGACGTCCTGCTGTGCCTTGTATTTCTTGTAGGCGGCCATCAGGCTATCGGGCTGCGTGGAGGGCGGACAAGCCTCCGTCGCCACAAAGCTCTCGCCCTCCGCCGGGATGCGGTTGAAGACATAGCGCCTCTCGCACACATCCACCCGCGGCGGCTGCTTGGTGATCTCGAAGTGGTCGTAGCCTTCCTTCAGCATGGTCCAGTACGGATAATTCGGATCATTGCGGTAACGCGCCATATTCTCCGGCGTCATACGGAAGGGAAAGGCCTGGAGTTGGAAGGCCTGCTGGCCGCCGCGAAAAGCATCGCGCGCGAAGGCATAGATCTCTTCCACCTGCTCGTCGGTCATCGAATAGCAGCCGGCGGACGAGCAGGCGCCGTGCACCATCAGGTGCTGCCCTGTACGGCCGTTGGCGCGGTCGTAGATATTGGGAAAGCCGATGTTGAAGGACAGGTGATAGCTCGACCGCGGATTCATCTGCTGCGGGCGCACCCCGTAGAAGCCCTCCGGCGCCTGCCGGTCGCCCTCGGTGTATTTCGGCCCAAGCTTGCCCGACCATTTGCAGATGTCGTAGCTGGTGACGAGGTCGTAGCGGCCGCTCTGCTTCTGCTTCCAGACCTCAAGCACACCTTCCTCTTTAAAGATGCGCATCATGATCGGGGCGCCCTTGCTGATCCCCTTCGCTTTCATGGTCTGAACGATGGCGGCCGGGAGCTGGCGCTCGGCTTTGGGCGCGATGTCTTCCAGCGATTCGCCGCTGCATCCCGCGAGCGCGAGGCCGACGGTCAGCAGGGCAGCGCGTGCGATGCGGCTCTTCATGCAACGTCTCTATTTGACTGCCAATCCCCCTCCAGGCGGCAGGAGCGGGCTTTTACCCCACAACTAAAGACCCGTTAGGCTTGACAAATCATTACCGGTAACGTGCGAATTGATGTTTATCGCCTACCATTGAAGTCGCTGGCAAGGCAAGATTATGGCAGTCCCGCGGCATAACGGTACGACGATTACAGGTTGCGGCCGATGGCGAGGAACTTTTCCCTGCGGTGCTCGCGATAGTCGGAGCCGCCCTCGGCGAGTTCCTTGAAGCCCTTCTCGATAGTCTCCCCGGCCGCCGCGATCACCGCATCCGGTGCCCGGTGCGCGCCGCCCACGGGTTCGGGCACGATGCCGTCGATGATCTTGAGCTGCAGCAGGTCCTGGGCGGTGATCTTCATATTCGTCGCCGCGTCCTTGGCACGCGTGGAATCGTGCCACAGGATCGACGCCGCACCTTCCGGCGAGATCACCGAATAGATGGAATGCTCCAGCATGTAGACCTGGTTGGCGGTGGCTATGGCGATGGCCCCGCCCGAGCCGCCCTCGCCGATGATGACGGAGAGGTTCGGCACCTGGAGGCCGAGACATTTGGAGGTGGAACGGGCGATGGCCTCGGCCTGCCCCCGCTCCTCGGCACCGATGCCCGGATAGGCGCCGGCCGTATCCACCAAGGTGATGACGGGGATGCCGAAACGGTCGGCCAAATCCATCACACGCACTGCCTTGCGGTAGCCTTCGGGCCTCGCCATGCCGAAATTGTGCTTGAGCCGGCTTTGCGTATCGTTGCCCTTTTCCTGGCCGATGAGGGCGATCGCCTCGCCCTTGAAGCGGGCGAAGCCGGTGACGATCGCCTGGTCCTCGCCGAAGGCGCGGTCGCCGGCCAGCGGCGTGAAATCGGTGAACAGCTCGCGCACGTAGTCCATACAGTGCGGCCGGTCGGGATGGCGGGCGACCTGCGCCTTCTGCCACGGCGTCAGCGCCCTATAGATTTCGCGCAGGGCATCCTTCGAGCGCTTTTCCAGCCGTGCGATCTCCTCGGCGACGTCGACGGCCTCGCCGCTTTCACTCAACGTCTTCAGTTCGAGGATTTTGCCTTCAAGATCGGCGACCGGTTTTTCGAAATCGAGATAGTTGTACATTAACCCGCCAAATCGACACGAGACACGCGGTTCAGGGCACTGAAAGGATAAAAGGCCCGCGATTGATGGCCTCACATAGCGACCATAAGCCTAGTCGGCAAGCGGATGGTGTTTTTGTACCAGTTCTTGCAGCCGCTTTTCCAGCACATGCGTGTAGATTTGCGTCGTCGAAATATCCGAATGGCCGAGAAGCTGCTGCACCGCCCGCAAGTCTGCCCCGTTCTGCAGGAGATGGCTGGCGAAGGCGTGGCGCAGCACGTGCGGCGAGACCTTGGCGCTGGCGATGCCTGCGCGCGCGGCAAGGCCTTTGAGCTCGCGCGCGAACACCTGCCGGGGCAGATAGCCGCGCTCCGAGGCGGCGGGGAAGAGCCAGGGGCTTTCCGCCAGCGCCGGGTGCCTGGCGCGCTCGGTAAGCCACAGCGCCACCGCGGCCCGCGCCTTGCCCGACAGCGGCACGATGCGCTCCTTGCCGCCCTTGCCGCGTACGGTGAAGAAGCGCTCGTCGCGCAGCGCCACCGTGACCGGCAGGCTGACAAGCTCCGAGACACGCAGGCCCGACGCGTAGAGCACCTCGAGAAGCGTCGACAGCCGTTGCGCGGCGATACGCTCGGGCGAACCTTCGACTGCTGCCCGCGCTTCTTGCGCGGCGCGTTCCAGAATCAGCCCCGTCTCCGCCTCGCTCAGCGTCTTCGGCAGCGGCCGCCCCTTCTTCGGGCTGTCGAGCACGCCTGTCGGGTCGTCGCCGCGCAGGCCTTCGGCATAGAGGAACTTGAAGAACTGGCGCAGCGCCGAGAGCTTGCGCGCCTGGGTCGTGGCCGCGAAGCCGCGCTCGGCCATGTCGCCGAGATAGGCGCGGATCCCCGCCGGGCTGGCACCCGCAAGCCCGCTCTCAGCCGCCTCCAGAAAAGCGTCCGCGTCCTCCAGGTCGCGGCGGTAGGAGGCGAGCGTGTTGTCGCTCGCCCCGCGCTCGGCGGCCATCATCTCCAGGAATGCCTCGATCTTCGCACCGCTCGCCATGGTTCGCTCACTCGGTCAGAAGCCGTTCCGCCGGCACGTCCACGGTCATCTCGACCCTGTTCGGCTCCACCAGCGTGGCGAGCGCGAACATGGCGCCGTAGAAGAGACCGGCGAGGATGGCGATCACCGTCAAGAGCCGGAAAAGGGTCGGCATGTCGCTCCCGTCGAGGCGTTAATTCCTCAAGGTTATGGAACGCGCGGACGGGCAAGGCAAGCCACCGCCAGCATCGCAAACGCTTGACGCGATATGTCTTTTGATGTCGAAACCTGCGGCATGACGGCGACCGACAAGATAGACGCGGCGAACATCCCGGCCCTGCTCAACCGGCTTGGGCGGCGCACGGTCGTCTTCGTCGGGCTGATGGGCGCCGGCAAGACCGTGATCGGGCGCAAGGTGGCGGCGACGCTGGGCTTGCCTTTCATCGACAGCGACCACGAAATCGAGGACGTTTCGCGCATGACGATCCCCGATCTCTTTGCCGCTTACGGTGAAGAGGAGTTCCGCGCGCTGGAGCGCCGGGTGATCGCGCGCCTCCTGAAGGAGGGGCCGCAGGTGCTGTCGACCGGCGGCGGTGCCTTCATGAACGCTGCGACGCGCCAGGCGGTTGCCCGCCGCGGCGTTTCCGTGTGGCTGAAGGCCGACCTCGACACGCTGATGCAGCGGGTGGCCAAGCGCCAGAACCGGCCGCTTCTTCAGGCCGACGACCCGCGCGCGGTCATGCAGCGCCTTATGGAAGTTCGCTATCCGGTCTATGAAGAGGCGGACGTCACCGTGCGCTCGCGCGACGAGCCAAAAGAGGTGATCGCCGCGGAAGTCATGACCAGCCTCGCCCGCTTCCTGGCGGAGGGGCGAGAGGTGAGGAAACCTGCACCATGAACCAGCGCACCGAAGAACCGGTCACCGTTTCCGTCGGCCTTGGCGAACGCGCCTATGAAATCCTCATCGGCGCCGGCCTCCTCGCGCGCGCCGGCGCGGAGATTGCCGCCCGCCTGCCCGGCGCGCGTGCGGCCATCGTGACGGACGAGAATGTCGCCACCCTGCACCTCGAGCCGCTGCAGGAAGGGCTGGGGGCGGCGGGCATCGAAAGCACCGCCATCACCCTTCCCCCCGGCGAGCGCAGCAAGAGCTTCGACGCCCTTGAAGAGACGGTGGACGGAATTCTCGGCGCCCGGCTGGAGCGGCGGGATGTGGTAATCGCGCTTGGCGGCGGCGTAATGGGCGACTTGGCAGGCTTCGCCGCCGGCATCGTGCGCCGCGGCATGAACTTCGTGCAGGTGCCGACCTCCCTGCTGGCACAGGTGGATTCCTCGGTCGGCGGCAAGACCGGCATCAATACACGCCACGGGAAAAATCTCGTCGGCGTCTTCCACCAGCCCAGGCTGGTGATCGCCGACACCGCCACCCTCGACACGCTGCCCGGGCGCGAGCTCCGTGCCGGCTACGCCGAGGTGGCGAAATACGGGCTGATCGACCGCCCGGATTTCTTCGCCTGGCTGGAGGCAAACTGGCGCGATGTCTTTTCCGGCAGCGCGGCGCGTACCGAGGCCATCGCCCGGTCCTGCCGCGCCAAGGCCGAGATCGTCGAGCGCGACGAACGCGAGAGCGGCGAGCGCGCGCTGCTCAATCTCGGCCACACCTTCGGCCATGCACTCGAGGCAGCCACCGGCTACGACAGCGCACGCCTGGTGCATGGCGAGGGCGTGGCCATCGGCATGGTGCTGGCGCACCGCTTCTCCGCCCGCATGAATCTCGCCAGCCCCGACGACGCCGACCGCGTGGAAGCACATTTGCGCGAAGTCGGCCTGCCGACGCGACTGGAGCATATCTCCGGCGCCCTTCCTGGCGCGGAAGCGCTACTTTCCTATATCGCGCAGGACAAGAAGGTCTCGCGCGGCGCGCTGACCTTCATTCTTACCCACGGTGTCGGCCGGTCCTTCATCGCCAAGGACGTGCCGGCATCGCAGGTGCTCGCGTTCCTGAGGGAGTGTCAAACGAAATGACGGCCGAGATGCTGATCACCGGCGGTGCCATTCTGGCGCTGATCTTTCTGTCCTTCCTCTTTTCCGGCACCGAGACCGGCGTGACCGCCGTCTCTCGTGCCCGGCTGCACACACTGGAGCGCAATGGCGACAAACGCGCCGCTTTGGTCAGCAAGCTCATCGAGCGGCGCAATCGGCTGGTGGGCGCCCTGCTCATCGGCAACAACCTCGTCAACATCTTCGCCTCCGCGCTCGCCACCAGCCTGTTCCTGAGCCTGTTCGGAGAGGCGGGCGTCCTCTACGCCACCCTTGTCATGACGGCGTTGCTCGTTATCTTCGCCGAGATCCTGCCGAAATCCTGGGCGCTGGCGAGGCCCGAGCAGTTCGCCCTCTTCGTCTCGCCCTTCGCACGCCTGACGGTTCTCCTGTTCGGCGCCCTGTCGTCGGCGGTGAATGCCATCGTGCGCGTCATACTATCCATCTTTGGCGTCAATCTTTCGCGCGACACCTTCGCGCTGTCGGCCCATGAGGAGCTGCGCGGCACGGTGGAGGTGCTGCACCGCGAGGGCGCGGTGGTGAAGCAGGACCGCGACCGCGTCGGCGGTCTGCTCGACCTGCACGAGCTGGAAGTCTCCGACGTCATGATCCACCGAACCAACATGCGCTCCATCAATGCCGACGACCCGCCGGAGACCGTGGTGCATGAGATCCTGAAGAGCCCCTACACACGCCTGCCGCTCTGGCACGGCACGACGGAGAACATCGTCGGTGTGGTGCACACCAAGGATCTCCTGCGCGCCCTCCACGACGCTGATAACGACGCCAGCAAGATCGACGTCATGAAGATCGCCTCGAAACCGTGGTTCGTGCCCGACACGACGACGCTGCAGGACCAGCTCAATGCCTTCTTGCGCCGCAAGGCGCACATCGCCATCGTTGTCGACGAATATGGTGAGGTGGAAGGGCTGGTGACGCTCGAGGACATCATCGAGGAGATCGTCGGCGACATCGCCGATGAGCACGACGTGGAGATGCAGGGCGTCAAGCAGGAGGCCGACGGCTCCATCGTCGTGGAAGGCTCGGTGCCCATCCGCGACCTGAACCGCGCGCTCGACTGGAACCTTCCGGACGAGGAGGCCACCACCATCGCCGGCCTCGTCATCCACGAGACTCAAACCATTCCGGAAGAAAAGCAGGCCTTCACCTTCTTCGGCAAGCGCTTCATCGTCATGAAGCGGGAAAAGAACCGCATCACCCGGCTGAGGATCAGGCCGGCGGTGGAGGAGACGACCGCGGGAAAAAGCGAATAATGTCAAACCAGCTATCGTCATCCCGGCCGAATGGAGCGAACTGGCACGCCGGTTAAATCACCACCGCGTCGCCTCGCCCGGTGCCGCCGGCTCGATGGCCAGCGCGTGCACGCCGCCCTCGAGTTCCTCGGCCAACACGTCGTTCACCGCCCGGTGCCGCTCGACCCGGCTCATGCCGGTAAAGGCTTGGCTGACGATGCGCACACGGAAATGCGTCTCGCCCGAACCATCGAAGGTCTCCTCATGGTCACCCGCCGTGTGGTGATGGCCGGCATGCAGGTGGCTTTCGTTGACGACGGCCAGGCGCTCGGGCGAAAAGGCTTTTGTAAGCTTGGCTTCGATGGCGGATTGTATGGACAATACGGTCTCCTGACACCATATGGGGCGTGTCCCCCGGCGCGAGTCTTTGGCGTAGGTCCATTCCCTGCGAAATGTCAATTCTTGTTTCGTGGTGGCCATCCGCCATAATCCGTACTGATTTGCTGTCTTCAGGTCAGGTATGAAACTGAACTCGAAATATTTCGAGAAAATCCGCATCCGCCCCGACACCAAGGCGGAGGCCGACGTGCATGCGCCGCGCTGCCAGTGGGACGGCTGCGATCAGCCTGGCCTGCACCGCGCGCCGGTGGGCCGGCACAAGGAGGGCGAGTATTTCCGCTTCTGCTTCGAGCATGTGCGGCAGTACAATAAGAGCTACAATTATTTTTCCGGCCTCAAGGACAGCGAGATCGCCCGGTTCCAGAAGGAGGCGATGACCGGCCATCGGCCCACCTGGAAGGTCGGCTCTGTCGGCAAGGGCCAGGCGGCGCCCGATTTCGCCCCTTTCCGCTCCGGCCACGCCGCCTATTACCGGCGCCTGGGCGACCCCTTCAACCTGTTCGGCGATGCGCAGGCCGAGGCGCGCAGGCCGGTCGAAAGGCGCCTCAAGCCCCTTGAGGCCAAAGCGCTGGAAACGCTGGGCCTGGACGCCAAAGCGACTGGCGCCGACATCAAGGCACGCTATAAAACCCTGGTAAAGCGCCACCATCCCGATGCGAATGGCGGTGACCGGGGCTCCGAGGCCCGCCTGCGCGACGTCCTTCAGGCCTACAGGCTCCTGAAGCAAGCGGGTTTCTGTTAACCCCGGTCTCTGCTAGAGCAATTCCAGGAAAAGTGGAAACCGGTTTTCCGTCCGGAATTGCGACGAAACAAAGAGTTAGACCAGTTCATCGATTCCACGAAACGATAAACTGGTCTAAGAGGCCACGGTTTAAACGACAAGCGGCGCGGACAGGGGTCCGCTGCACGCTGGAGGTATGATGAACAAGATCGACCGCGATATCGCGAACCTGCCCGACACGACCGCCTCGGTGAGGGAAACATTCGGCTTCGATGCCGACATGGTGGTGCCTGCCTATTCCGTGGCGGATTCCCACGTGCCGGACATCGACCCCGACTATCTGTTCGACAAGCAGACGACGCTCGCCATCCTGGCCGGCTTCGCCTACAACCGCCGCGTCATGGTGGCGGGCTACCACGGCACCGGCAAGTCGACGCACATCGAGCAGGTGGCGGCAAGGCTCAACTGGCCCTGCGTGCGCATCAACCTCGACAGCCATGTGAGCCGCATCGACCTCGTCGGCAAGGACGCCATCGTGGTCAAGGAAGGGATGCAGGTCACCGAGTTCCGCGACGGCATCCTGCCCTGGGCCTATCAGCACAATGTCGCCCTGGTCTTCGACGAGTACGACGCCGGACGCCCGGACGTCATGTTCGTCATCCAGCGCGTGCTGGAGTCCTCCGGCCGCCTGACGCTGCTCGACCAAAGCCGCGTCATCCGCCCGCACCCGGCCTTCCGCCTGTTCTCGACGGCCAACACCGTGGGTCTCGGCGACACGACCGGCCTCTACCACGGCACGCAGCAGATCAACCAGGCGCAGATGGATCGCTGGTCCATCGTCACCACGCTGAACTACCTGCCGCATGACGACGAGGTGGCCATCGTCCAGGCCAAGGCCAAGCACTACCAGAACGAGAAGGGCCGCGAGATCGTCGGCCGCATGGTGCGCGTGGCCGACATGACGCGCTCGGCCTTCATGAACGGCGATCTTTCGACCGTCATGAGCCCGCGCACGGTCATCATGTGGGCGGAGAACGCGGAGATCTTCGGCAATGTCGGCTTTGCCTTCCGGCTCACCTTCCTCAACAAGTGCGACGAGCTGGAGCGCGCCGTCGTGGCGGAGTTCTATCAGCGCGCCTTCGGCGAGGAACTGCCGGAATCGGCCGCCAACGTGGTGCTGAGCTAGGAGGAGGAGATGCTCTACGAAGGCGGATGCCATTGCGGCGCGGTGCACTTCCACGTCGACGTCGACCTGTCGGGCCCGATCACCTGCAACTGCTCCTACTGCACGCGGCGCGGCAGCATCCTCGCATTCACGCCGGCCGAGAATTTCGAGCTTAAAAGAGGTGAAGACAGCCTGACCGAGTACCGCTTCTACACCGAGAAGATCCAGCACCTCTTCTGCTCGGTCTGTGGCATGGAGTCCTTTGCCCGAAGCGCCATGCCCGACGGCACGAAGATGACGGCTGTCAACGTGCGCTGCCTTGAGGGCGTCGACCTCGACGCCCTGGACATCAAACCGGTGGATGGCCGCTCCCGCTGAGCGGTCGGAGAATACGTCCTTGAGCCAAACGAACCGCAAGCCAGGCCAGCCCCAGGAGGCGCCGCTCGACCCGTTCAAGCGCGCGGTGGCGTCCTGCGTGCGCGCGATCGCCGGCGATCACGAGTTGGAGGTGGGTTTCACGAAGGACAGGCCCGGCATCGCCGGCAACCATGTCCGCCTGCCCGAACTGCCGAAGAAGCCGACGCCCGAAGCGCTGCACGTCACCCGCGGGCTCGGCGATTCCATGGCCCTGCGCCACGCCTGCCATGACGTACGCCTGCACAACCGCCTTGCGCCTCAGGGCCAGCAGGCGCGTGCCATCTTCGACGCCGTGGAGCAAGCGCGCGTGGAGGCTATCGGCGCCCGCTCCATGCAAGGCGTGTCCGACAACATCGCCGCCATGCTGGAGGAGAAGTTCGCCCGCGCCAACCTCGCCGAGGTGCGCGAGAGGGCCGATGCGCCGCTCGAGGAAGCCATCGCGCTGATGGTACGCGAGAAACTGACGGGCCGCGCCGCGCCCAAGAGCGGGGAGCGGGTCGTCGAATTATGGCGCGACTGGGTGGAGGAGAAGGCAGGTACCGACCTAAACGCCCTCCTGCCCAACATCGAGGACCAGGACGCCTTCGCCCGTACCGTGCGCGAGCTTCTGGGCTCCATGGACATGGGCGAGGATCTCGAGGAGGACAAGCAGGGCGAAGAAAGCGAGGAGGACAACGACCGGCCCAAGGGCGAGGAATCCTCCGAGGAAGGCGGCGAGGACGAATCCGAAGGCGACCGTAGCCAGGCCGACGAGGCCGACGCCGCCAGCGATGAGAACGAGGCGGGCGAGAGCGACGCCGCCGCGACCACGGCGGAAGACGTTTCCGAGCAGGACGACCTGGACACGGAGACGCCGGGCGAGGCAAGGCGCCCCGAAAGCCCCTTCGATCAGGCCGCGAGCGAGATCGACTACCGCCTCTACACGACCGAGTTCGATGAGGTGGTGAACGCCGAGGACCTGTGCGACGAGGAGGAACTGGACCGCCTGCGCGCCTTCCTCGACAAGCAGCTTGCCAACCTGCAGGGCGTCGTCGGACGGCTGGCGAACCGTCTGCAACGGCGTCTGATGGCGCAGCAGAACCGCTCCTGGGATTTCGACCTGGAGGAAGGTGTGCTCGACACGGCCCGCCTCCCCCGTCTCATCATCGATCCCATGCAACCGCTCTCCTTCAAGCAGGAGCGCGACACCAATTTCCGTGACACGGTGGTGACGCTCTTGCTCGACAATTCCGGCTCCATGCGCGGCCGGCCCATCTCGGTCGCCGCCACCTGCGCCGACATCCTCGCCCGCACGCTGGAGCGCTGCGGTGTGCGCGTGGAGATCCTGGGGTTCACCACGCGGGCTTGGAAGGGCGGCCAGGCACGCGAGAAGTGGCTGAAGGAGGGCAAGCCCGCCAACCCCGGCCGCCTCAACGACCTGCGCCACATCATCTACAAGAGTGCGGACACGCCCTGGCGCCGCGCCCGGCGCAATCTCGGCCTGATGATGCGCGAGGGGCTCCTGAAGGAGAACATCGACGGCGAGGCGCTTTTGTGGGCGCATCAGCGCCTGATCGCCCGCCCCGAGCAGCGCCGGATCCTGATGATGATCTCCGACGGCGCCCCGGTCGACGATTCCACGCTGTCCGTCAATCCCGGCAACTATCTGGAGCGCCACCTGCGCGGGATCATCGACCTCATCGAGACGCGCTCGCCTGTCGAACTGCTCGCCATCGGCATCGGCCACGACGTGACGCGCTACTACCGCCGCGCCGTCACCATCGTCGATGCGGAGGAGCTCGCCGGCGCCATGACGGAGCAGCTCGCCTCCCTCTTCGAGGAAGAAAGCTTTCGCCGCGGCCAGGCCGGCCGCTTGCGGCGCGCGGGCTGACGCTCCGTGGGCCGACGCTTTCCGTCCGGGCTTTGCGCGCTTCTCTTTTCTTTTGCCACCCTCTGCCCTTCCGGCACATGGGCCGAGGAAGCACCTCAAGCCTATGAGATCATAGCCCGTCCCATCGCCGAATTCCGCATCGGCTCCAGCGAGGCCCGTTTCGGGCCGCTGGAGTTCATCGGCGGACTGGAGATGACGTCGCGCAACCGCGCCTTCGGCGGCCTCTCCTCCTTCCGCTTCCTGGATGCGGGCAGGCGGTTCGTCGGCGTTGCCGACACCGGCCTCTGGTTCTTCGGTGCGCTCTCGCACGATGCCGGAGGCCGCCCGGAGGGCATCGACACTTTCACCATGGAGCCTATCCAGGACCTCGACGGCAACGTCAGCGGGGAGAAGTGGACCACCGATGCCGAGGCCATCGCCGTCGAAGGCGACCGGGTGACCGTCGGCTTCGAGCGCGACCACCGCATCGCCGAGTTCCGCCTCATGCCCGAGGCCATGGGCGCGGCTACCGGCGAGGTGGATTTCCTCGTTCCCGACTACGAACTGCGCACGAACCGCGGCTTCGAGACAGTCGCCCATGCGCCCGAGGACAGCGCCTTTGCCGGCGCCCGCGTGGCCGTAACCGAGCGCAGCATCGACACGCGCGGCAACGTCTTCGCCGCTATCCTCGAAGGCCCGCTGAAAGGCGTCTTCACCGTCGCCCGCAGCGACAACTATGACATCACCGACGGCGCTTTCCTGCCCAACGGCGACCTACTCCTCCTGGAGCGGCGCTTCTCCATGGCGTCGGGCATCGCCATGCGCCTGCGGCGTATTTCCGCCGCGAGCATCCGCCCCGGCAGCGTGGCCGACGGCCCGGTGCTGCTTGAAGCCGACATGAGCTACCAGATCGACAACATGGAAGCGCTGGACGTCTGGCGCCGCGGCGCCGACGGCGCCCTCATCGTCTCGCTCCTGTCCGACGACAACCACTCGATCCTGCAGCGCAACCTCTATCTGGAATTCCGGCTGCACGGGGAATAGGCGGGAATCCGGCGCCATGCATAAGCGGCGGTTCCACTGCTTGTGCGAGGGGAAATTGGAACGGTCTATTTATTGTCTTTCGGCCCCTGCCGCGCCACCAGCGATCAATGTCAATTCTACATTCTCGGACATGGAAGTTCGCACTTTGCTCAGCTTCTTTGACCAAGGCGCATATCGACAACACGAAAAGCCCCTGTTGACGTAGAGCACCTCCGTGAATTAGAACGTTCCAAAAGACAAACGCTGCTCCGGGGAGGAACATGGCCAGTCGCGGCAAGGCGACGATTCTCGACATCGCCCGCAAGGCCGGCGTTTCCAAGTCGACCGTGTCGCTGGTCCTGCAGGGCAGCGCGCTGATCCGGCCGGAGACCGCCTTGCGGGTCAGAAAGGCCATCGAAGAGGTCGGCTACGTTTACAACCGCGGTGCAGCCAATCTGAGAAAGGCCCACTCCAACGTGGTGGGCATGGTCATCAACGACCTCACCAATCCCTTCTTCGCCGAACTCGCCGTCGGCATGGAACGGGTCTTCCAGTCGGCCGGCATCGTGCCCTTCATCGCCAACACGGCGGAGAGCCCCGTGCGCCAGGGCGAAGTGCTGAAATCGCTGATGGAGCAGGGTGTGGCCGGCCTCATTGTCTCGCCCGCCCACGGCACGTCGCCGGACGCTTTCGAACACGTCCGCTCAGCCGGCATACCGGTGATCTTCACCATGCGCCGCTTGTCCGGCAGCCGCATCCCGGTGGTGGTGCCCGACAACCCCCGGGGCGCCTTCCTCGCCACGAGGCACCTCATCGGCAAGGGCCACCGCCGCATCGCCTTCCTGGGCGGCTTCCCGGACATGGTGGTCTATCACGAACGCGTCGGCGGCTATCGCGAGGCGCTTGCCGCGCATGGCATCGCAGCGGACGAGGCACTGGTCATCCAGGGCGACACAAACCGCAAAGGCGGCATGAGCGCGATCGATACGGCGCTTGCCTTCAGCCCGGCGCCGACGGCGGCCATGTGCTTCAACGACGCCGTCGCCTTCGGCGCCATGACCGGCCTGCGCAAGCGCGGCTTGGAGCCCGGCGGCAATTTCGCCATCGTCGGCTTCGACGACGTGGCCGAGGCCCAGCACTACATGCCCGCGCTCACCAGCGTCGCCGTCGATACTGCCGGGCTCGGCGAGCGGGCAGCGCACACGATGCTCAACATGATCCGCGCCGGCACCACCTGCGCCGAGAACCACATCGGTGCAATCAGCCTGATCGTGCGCGACAGCTGCGGGCCGGACATTACAGAAGCGAGGAGGTCGGCATGACGGTGAAATGGGGCCTGATCGGCGCCAGCACGATCGCGCGGCAGTTCATGATAAACGCCATCCGCAGCCAACCCGACGGCGAGGTTGTCGCCGTGATGAGTTCGAGCGCGGAACGCGCCGAGGCGTATGCGAGGGAGAACGATATCCCCCGTCACTTCAACGATCTCGACGCCCTTCTGGCTTCCGATATCGACGCTGTCTACATCTCCACCACCAACGAACTGCATCTGGAGCAGACGCTCGCCGCCGCCAAGGCCGGCAAGCATGTGCTGTGCGAGAAGCCGCTGGCGCTCGCCAGCGCCGACGCGCGCACGATGGTCGAAGCCTGCCGGGCGGCCGGCGTCCTCATGGGTACCAACCATCACCTGCGCAATGCCGGCGCCCATCGTGCCATGCGCGAAGCGATCAAGGCGGGCCGGATCGGCCGGCCGCTCGCCGCCCGCGTCTTCCATGCCGTCTATCTGCCGGAACACCTGCAGGGCTGGCGTATCACGCGGCCGGAGGCCGGCGGCGGCGTGGTGCTCGACATCACGGTGCACGATGCCGACACGCTGCGCTTCGTGCTGGGCGACGACCCGACGCAGGTCGCCGCCGTCACGCAATCCGCCGGCATGGCCGCCGGAGGGCTGGAGGACGGGGTGATGACGGCGATGACGTTCTCCTCCGGCCTCATCGCCCAGACGCACGACTCCTTCACGGTGAAGCATGCCGGCACCGGCTTCGAAGTGCACGGCACCGAGGGCTCCCTGATCGCCCGCGACATGATGACCCAGAAGCCGGTGGGCAGCGTCCTCTTGCGCACGGCCGAGGGTGAGGAGGAACTGAGCTTCGACCGGGAAGACCTCTACACACGCTCGCTGCGCAAGTTCCACGCCGCCATCCGCGGCGAAGGAAAACCGTCGGCGACGGGCGAGGACGGCGTCTGGTCGCTGGCGATCGCCGAAGCGGCGCTCGAAGCCGCCCGCACCGGCAGGACCGTCACTATCGATCCAAAGCTGGAGGCGCGCGCGTGAAGAAGGAGGTCACAGCGGCGCAGGCGGCGGAACTGATCCGCGACGGCGCGATCGTCTCCGTCTCTTCCTCCTCGGGGCTCGGCTGTCCCGACGCCATGCTCGCCGCCATCGGCGCCCGCTTCGAGCGCGAAGGGCACCCGCGCGCCATCACCACGCTGCACCCCATCGCCGCCGGCGACATGTACGGCATCAAGGGCATCGACCATCTGGCAAAGCCCGGCCTTCTGAAAAAGACGCTCTGCGGCTCCTACCCCTCGGGCCCCTCCTCCGCCGAGCCGCCGGAAATCTGGAAGATGATCGGCGCCAACGAAGTGGCGGCCTACAACGTGCCCTCCGGCATCCTCTTCGACATGCACCGCGAGGCGGCTGCCAAGCGGCCGGGCGTCTTGACCAAGGTCGGCCTCGGCACCTTCGTCGATCCGGAAAACGAGGGCTGCGCCATGAACGCGGCGGCCAGCGAGCCTATCGTTGCCCGCGTCTCCTTCGACGGCGAAGACTGGCTCTATTTCCGCGCCATCGCCCCCGACGTCGCCATCATCCGCGCCACCACGGCCGACGAACGCGGCAATCTTACCTACGAGCACGAGGGCGCCTATCTCGGCGCGCTCGACCAGGCGCTCGCCGCCCGCAACAATGGCGGTATCGTGATCGCCCAGGTCAAACGCATCGTCGAGAACGGCACCTTGAGGCCGCATGACGTGCGCGTGCCGGGTGTGCTTGTCGACCGCATCGTGGTGGCGCCGGACCAGCTGCAGACGACGCAGACGCCCTACGACCCGGCGATCTCCGGCGAAATCTTCCGCCCCCTCTCTTCCTTCTCCACGCCCGGGATGAGTGTGCAGAAGGCGATCGCCCGGCGCGTCGCCATGGAGCTTGCCGAGGGCATGGCGGTCAATATCGGCTTCGGCATCTCCGCCAACGTGCCGCGCATCCTCCTCGAAGAGGGCCAGCACGGCAAGGTGACCTGGGTCATCGAGCAGGGCGCGGTGGGTGGCGTTCCGCTCACTGACTTCAAGTTCGGCTGCGCTTCGAATGCCGAGGCCATCATGCCCTCGCCCCAGCAGTTCACCTATTTCCAGGCTGGCGGCTTCGATGCCTCGCTGCTCTCCTTCCTCGAGATCGACCGTGAGGGCTCCGTCAACGTCTCCAGGCTCGCAGCCCGCCCGCACGTCACGGCAGGCGCCGGCGGCTTCGTGGACATCACGGCGCGGGCGAAGAAGATCGTCTTCTCCGGCTTCTTCAAAGCCGGCGCCAAGCTGTCGTTGAGGAACGGCGGCGTCGGCATCGACCAGGAAGGCAAGGTCAACAAGGTTGTCGAAAAGGTCGAGCAGATCTCCTTCTCCGGTCGCCGTGCAGTCGAGCAGGGGCAGGACATCACCTACGTCACGGAGCGCTGCGTCATGAAGTTGACGCCGGACGGCCTGCTCGTCACCGAGCTTGCACCGGGCATCGACCTGCAACGCGACGTGCTGGCGCAGGCCGATATCCCGCTGCGCGTCGCCGACGGCCTCAAAACCTCTCCCGCCATTCTCTATGGCGAAGGCCCCATGGGCCTGGAACTCAACGGAGGCGCCCGTGTCTGATACGCTCGTGCGGCTGGAGACCGACGGCCATCTCGGCATCGTGACGCTTTGCCGGCCGGAGAAGTTCAATGCACTCGACATTCCGATGCTTGAAGCACTCGCCCGCCGCCTGGACGAGGTCGAGGGGGCCGAGGAGGTCCGCGTCGTGCTTATCCGCGGGGAGGGCAAAGGGTTCTGCGCCGGCGGCGACGTCGATGCCTGGTCCGCCTTGAGCGCGGCGGACTTCCAGACGAAATGGATCCGCCTCGGTCACCGCGTCTTTGACCGTCTGGCCCGCCTGCGCCAGCCCACCATCGCCGTCCTTTCCCGCCATGCACTGGGCGGCGGACTGGAACTTGCCGCGGCAGCGGACTTCCGGGTGGCCGAGAAGCATGCCAAGATCGGCTTTCCCGAAACGGGGATCGGCGTGGTGCCGGGATGGTCGGGCACGCAGCGCGCGGTGCGCCGCTTCGGCGCCCAGGCGGTGCGCCGCATGGCCATCGGCGGCGAGGTGATGACGGCCGAGGTCGCCCATACCTTGGGCGTCGTCGACCGGCTGGCCGAGACGGGACAGGGACTGGAGGAGGCGCGTGCCTGGGCGGCTGTTATCGCCGCGCGCGGGCCGCTGGCCACGGAGGCAACGAAGGCGATGATTGCCATTGCCGAAGGCGACGACGATGCAGCGGCGGACGTGCTCGCCAGCGGCTTCGTCGCCATGACGGGCGATCTGCGCGCCGGTGTGGCCGCCTTCCGCGACAAGCGAGCGCCCGCCTTCAGTCGGAAATGAGGACGAGGTCGCGTAGGAGGGCGACGGCACGAAGGAGGAACGGACCACAGGATCAGCCGACAGCCGGACCGCAAAGGCGCCCGGCAGGCTACGGAATTTCCGGCGCCCCGCGCCGGAGCATGCTGCAACTAGGGAGGAAACGATATGTTGCGCAAACTTCTGATCGGAACAATGCTTGCGTCGAGCGTCGGCGCTGCGGCCTACGCCCAGGACGTCGGCCGTGTCGAGGTGCTGCACTGGTGGACCTCGGGTGGCGAGGCCGCCGCCCTCGACGTGCTCAAGAAGGACCTGGAATCGAAGGGCGTCACCTGGGCGGACATGCCGGTTGCCGGCGGCGGCGGCGAGCAGGCGATGACGGCCCTGCGCGCCCGCGTCACGGCCGGCAACGCGCCGACGGCGGTGCAGATGCTCGGCTTCGACATTCTCGACTGGGCACAACAGGGCGTCGTCGCGGACCTCAACCAGATCGCCAGCGAGGAGGGCTGGGAAGAGGTCGTCCCCGACGCCTTGAAGCAGTTCTCCAAATATGAGGACACCTGGATCGCCGCTCCCGTGAACGTCCACTCCACCAACTGGGTATGGATCAACAAGGAAGCACTGGATGCCGCCGGCGGCAAGGCACCGGAGACCTGGGACGAACTGATCACAGTCCTCGACAAGATGCAGGAGAACGGCATCACGCCGCTCGGCCATGGCGGCCAGGCATGGCAGGACGCGACGATCTTCGACGCGGTCGTTCTCTCGCTCGGCACGGATTTCTACAAGGCCTCGATGATCGACCTCGATCCCGAAGCGCTTGGCGGCGAAAAGATGGGCGAAGCCTTCGCCCGCATGGAGAAGCTGCGCTCCTATGTCGACGACAACTTCTCCGGCCGCGACTGGAACCTTGCATCCTCGATGGTGATCGAGGGCGAGGCCGGCATGCAGATGATGGGCGACTGGGCAAAGGGCGAGTTCCTCAATGCCGACCAGACTCCGGGCGAGGACTTCGTGTGCATCCGCTTCCCCGGCACGCAAGGAGCGGTGACCTTCAATTCCGACCAGTTCGTCATGTTCCAGGTGGGTGACGAGCAGCGCGAAGCGCAGCTCATGATGGCCTCGGCGATCATGGACCCCGGCTTCCAGATCGCCTTCAATACGGTCAAGGGCTCCGTGCCCGCCCGCACCGACGTCCCCAATGAAGAGTTCGACGACTGCGGCAAGAAGGGCATGGCGGATTTGGCGGAGGCCAACACCAACGGCACGCTCTACGGCTCCATGGCCCACGGCCACGCCAATCCTGCCGCGGTGAAGAATGCCATGTACGACGTCATCACCCAGCACTTCAACGGCGAGATCTCGACCGACGACGCGCCGGCCGAGCTGGCGGCCGCCGTCGAGGCCGTGAAGTAACGCGTTCGCACCCATCCCGGCGGCTCCGGCCGCCGGGAGCCACCGCCAAGCCAGGGAGCGGCCCGTGAAGGAACGCCTGCAGGACTACGTCCCCAAGCTGGTGCTCAGCCCCAGCTTCTTCCTCATCCTTTTGTTCGTATACGGCTTCATCGCCTATACGGGCTACCTCTCCTTCACCGATTCGCGCATCCTGCCCTCCTACAACTGGGTCGGCTTCGAAAATTACGAGCGCCTCTGGAAGCTGCCGCACTGGTGGCGCGCCATCACCAACCTGGCGATCTTCGGCACGCTCTACATCGTTATCTGCACCGTTCTCGGCCTCCTGGTGGCCATCCTGCTCGATCAGAAAATCCGCGCCGAGGGCTTCCTGCGACCCATCTATCTCTATCCGATGGCGCTCTCCTTCATCGTCACGGGCACGGCGTGGAAGTGGTTCCTCGACCCCGGCATCGGCATCGAACACACCATGCATCAATGGGGCTGGGAGAGCTTCGCCTTCGACTGGATCAAGGACAGGCGGATGGCGATCTATACGGTGGTCATTGCCGCAGTGTGGCAATCCTCCGGCTTCGTCATGGCCATGTTCCTGGCCGGCCTGCGCGGCGTCGACCCCGACATCATCAAGGCGGCGCAAATCGATGGCGCCTCGACCTTCACCACCTACCGCCGCATCATCATCCCCTTGATGCGGCCTGTCTTCCTGTCGGCCTTCGTCGTGCTCGCCCACCTCGCCATCAAGGCGTACGACCTGGTCATCGCACTCACCGGCGGCGGACCGGGCCAGGCGACCGAGCTGCCGGCCACCTTCATGTATTCCTACACCTTCACGCGCAACCTCATGGGCATCGGCGCCTCGTCGGCCATCATCATGATGATCATGATCTTCTCGATCATCATCCCCTACCTCTATTCCGAGCTGCGCGCGGGGGCACGGCGATGACGACGGCAGCCACCGAAACGCCGCTTGCCGCTTCGCGCGCGCCATCCACCCTCGCGCCGAACCGGCTCGCCCGCGCCCTCATCTACGCTGCGCTCATCCTGTTCGCGGTCTACTATCTGCTGCCGCTCTACGTGATGCTGGTGAACTCGCTGAAGCCCCTCGACGAGATCCGCCGGGGCGATATGCTTTCCCTGCCGCTGGCGACTACCGTCGAGCCATGGCTCAAGGCCTGGTCGACGGCGCAGATCGGCGTGCAGCCGACGGGGCTCAAGCCCTATTTCACGAACTCGATCCTCATGGTGGTTCCAGCCGTCTTCATCTCTACCGTGCTCGGCGCGCTGAACGGCTATGTGCTCACCAAATGGACCTTCCGCGGCGCCGGCGTCGTCTTCGGGGTGATGCTGCTCGCCTGCTTCATCCCGTTCCAGATCGTGCTCATCCCCATGGCGCGCATGCTGGGCTTGCTCGGCTTGGCAGGCACCATCCCCGGCCTCGTTCTGGTGCATGTCGTCTACGGCCTCGGCTTCACCACGCTCTTTTTCCGCAACTACTACGCGGCCTTCCCGAGCGAACTCGTACGCGCGGCGCAGATCGACGGCGCCAGCTTCTTCCAGATCTTCCGCCGCATCCTGCTCCCCTCCTCGGGGCCGATCATCGTCGTCACCGTCATCTGGCAGTTCACCAACATCTGGAACGATTTCCTGTTCGGCGCCTCCTTCGCCGGCGTCGATTCCATTCCCATGACGGTGGCGCTCAACAACCTCGTCTCCTCCTCCACGGGCGTGAAGGAGTACAACGTCCACTTCGCCGGCGCGATCATGGCGGCGCTGCCGACGCTGATCGTCTACATCGTCTCCGGCCGCTATTTCGTGCGCGGGCTGATGGCCGGCGCGGTCAAGGGATAAGGCAATGTCGTTCCTTCAGATCATCGACCTCGAAAAATCCTTCGGCAATGTCGAAGTGCTGAAGCGCATCAATCTGGAGATCGAGGAAGGCGGTTTCCTGGTGCTCGTCGGCCCGTCGGGCTGCGGCAAGTCCACGCTTCTCAACACCATCGCCGGGCTGGAGCCGATCACCGCCGGCGAAATCCGCATCGGCGGCCGGCGGGTCAACGAGCTGCACCCCTCGAAGCGCGACATCGCCATGGTGTTCCAATCCTATGCGCTCTACCCCAACATGACCGTGGCGCAGAACATCGGCTTCGGCATGGAAATCCGCGGCGTACCCAAGGCCGAGCGCGAAGCGGCGATCGCCCGCGTGGCGGAGATGCTGCAGATCGGCCCCCTGCTTTCCCGCAAGCCCAGCCAGCTTTCCGGCGGCCAGCGCCAGCGCGTCGCCATGGGCCGGGCGCTGGTGCGCGACCCGCAGGTCTTCCTGTTCGACGAGCCGCTGTCCAACCTCGACGCCAAGCTGCGCGTCGACATGCGCACGGAGATCAAACGTCTGCACCAGCGCATGGGCACGACCATCGTCTACGTCACCCACGACCAGATCGAGGCGATGACGCTCGCCTCCAAGATCGCGGTCTTGAAGGACGGTGTCCTGCAGCAGTTCGGCACGCCGGCCGAGATCTACAACAACCCGGTCAACACCTTCGTCGCCGACTTCATGGGTTCGCCGGCGATGAACCTCATCCCCGCGCGTATCACCAACGGCTCGGCCGGCCTGGCGCTCGACTTGGAGCGCAGCGCCGCACCCCCCATCAGCCTGCCGCTCGCCCACCCGCCGGCGGGGCTTGTCGCCTACAAGGGGCGCGACGTGATCTTCGGCGTGCGCCCGGAGGCGCTGACCGATCCCGAAGGCGCCGACCGCAACGCAGCACACCTCGCCCATGCCGATTGCTTCATCGAGGTGGTCGAGCCGGCCGGTTCCGACACCTTCGCCGTCACCCACTTGGGCGGTAAGGGCGTGATCGCCCGCCTGCGCGCCGACGCCAACATCGCACCGGGCACCACCGCGCCACTCGCCTTCAACCTCTCCAAGAGCGTCTTCTTCGACCCGGAGACGGAGAGCCGGATTCTCTAGGAGTGCACGTGAAACCAATGCTTGCGCCCCTTCGCGCCCCCCTCTGCCCTGCCGGGCATCTCCCCCACATGGGGGGAGATCGGCCTTCACGATTGCTTTCGCCAATCGCCAGAGTTGCCGAACAGGCGCCGGAGCAAGCGGCCGGCATAATCTCCCCCCGTGTGGGGGAGATGCCCGGCAGGGCAGAGGGGGGCGTGAAGGAACGCCGCCCATCTCCAACCAGCGAACGCAACCTAGCCCCATGACCTCCCCCGACATCGTCATCATCGGATCAGGCATAGGCGGCGCGACGGTGGCCGCCGGTCTCGCCCGTTCCGGCGCCTCGGTCCTGATCCTGGAGCGCGGCGGGCGGCTCCTCGACACGCCCGAATGCGTCGACGCGAAGGCCATCTTCGGCGCCGGCCACTATCGGCCGCAGGAGATGTGGCGCGAGGCCGGGCGCGCGCCCTTCAACCCCGGCAACTACTACTATGTCGGCGGCAACTCGAAATTCTACGGCGCCGTGCTGATCCGTTTCCGGCGCGAGGATTTCTCCGAGATCGAGCATTTCGGCGGCGTCTCGCCCGCATGGCCCTTTCCTTACGAAGAGCTGGAGCCCTGGTACACGAAGGCCGAAGCGCTCTTCAACGTGCGTGGCGCGCTCGGCGAGGACCCGACGGAGCCATTTCACTCCGCCCCCTACCCCTTTCCGCCGGTGCCGGACGAGCCGGCCATCGCCCGCGTGCGCGAGAAGCTCAAGGCGCAGGGCCTCCACCCTGCCTCCCTGCCGCTCGGCGTCGACCACGAAGCCTGGCTCAGCCGTGCCGGAACACCGTGGGACGCCTTTCCCAACGCAGGGCGCGGCAAGATGGACGCGGAGACCTGTGCGCTGGCCGCAGCGCTCGAGGACGCCGACATCCGCCTGGAAACGGAAGCGAAGGTGGAGCGGCTGGAGGCGGCCGCCGACGGCAAATCCATCGCCCGCGTGCACTATCGCCAGGGCGGCGAGCGGAAGAGCGTGGGCCCCAAGCTGGTGATCCTGTCGGCCGGCGCGGTGAACTCGGCCGCACTCCTTCTGCGCTCGGGCGAGAATGGCGGGCTTGCCAACAGTTCCGGCCAGGTCGGCCGCAACTTCATGAACCACAACAGCGCGGCGATGCTGGCCATCGACCCGCGGCGGAAGAACGACGCGGTCTACCAGAAGACCCTCGGCTTCAACGATTTCTACCTGGAGGACGGCAACGGCGGCAGGCCGCTCGGCAACGTCCAGCTTCTCGGCAAGATCTCCGGCGACATCCTGCGCCCCAACGTGCGCTTCCTGCCCGGCCCGGCGGCGGACTTCATCGCCGGCCGCTCGGTCGACTGGTACCTGATGACCGAGGACCTGCCGGACCCGGAGAGCCGCGTCACGGTGGACGGCGCCGACATCCTCCTCCAATGGCGCCGCACGAACCTCGGTACCTTGAAGCGCCTTACCAGGCGCATGCGCGAAATCTGCCGCGCTTCCGGCTATCCCATCGTGCTCTCGCGCCCGTTCGACAAGCGTACGCCGTCGCACCAATGCGGAACCGTGCGCATGGGTGTGGACCCGGCGACAGCCCCGCTCGACCCCTTCTGCCGTTCTTACGATCACCGCAACCTCTTCGTGGTGGATGCCGGCTTCCTGCCCACCTCCGCCGCCGTCAATCCCGCGCTCACCGTCGCCGCGCAGGCGCTGCGCGTGGCCGATCACATCCGCCAGGAGGAACGCGCATGAGCCGCCCTGCCGCCATCGTCACCGGGGCCTTGCGCGGCATCGGCCGCGCCGTGGCCGATGCGCTTGCCGCCGAGGGCTTCGATCTCGTGGTGACGGACGTGCGCGAGGAGGGCGTTGCCGAGGTGCGGGCGGCGATGGAGGCTTGCGGCGCCGGCTTCGCGTTCCATCAGGCCGACATCTCCGATCTGGCCGACCATCCGAAGCTCGTCGAGGCCGCGCTTGGCGCCTTCGGCCGTATCGACTGCCTCGTCAACAATGCCGGCATCGCCGCGCCGGCGCGTGGCGACCTGCTCGATCTGAAGCCCGAGAACTTCGACCGTGTGATGGCGGTCAACCTGCGCGGCACGGTCTTTCTCACGCAGGCCGTCGTCAAGGCGATGCTTGCCGCCCCTGCCGGGCACCCGCGAACCATCGTCAACATCACCTCCGTCAGCGCCGAGATGGCCTCGCCGGAGCGCGCCGACTACTGCATGTCCAAGGCCGGGCTTGCCATGTGGACCAAGAACCTCGCCCTGCGCCTGGCCGACGAGGGCATCGCCGTGTTCGAGGTACGGCCCGGCATCATCCGTACCGGTATGACCGCCGGTGTGGCCGGTAAGTACGACAGGCTGATCGCCGATGGCCTGGTGCCGGCGCGGCGCTGGGGGGAGCCGGAGGATGTGGGCCGGGCGGTTGCGGGGCTCGCAACCGGCCGCTTCGGCTTTGCCACCGGGACGATCGTCAACGTGGACGGCGCGCTGTCGCTCGCCCGGCTATGATGCGAACGAGGAAGGAATGACGGACTTCATCATCGTCGGCGCCGGCTCCGCGGGTTGCGTGCTCGCCAACAGGCTGAGCGAGGATCCGGAGAATTCCGTCCTCCTGATCGAGGCGGGCGGAAGCGACTGGCATCCGCTGATCCATATGCCGGCGGGCTTTGCCAGGATGACCAAGGGCATCGCCAGCTGGGGCTGGTCTACCGTGCCGCAAAAGCATCTGGGCGACCGCGTGCTGCGCTATACGCAGGCCAAGGTGGTCGGCGGCGGCTCGTCCATCAATGCCCAGATCTACACCCGCGGCAATCCGCGCGACTACGACGCCTGGGCCAGCGAGGAAGGCTGCGCCGGCTGGAGCTATCGCGAGGTGCTGCCCTACTTCAAGCGTGCCGAGGCCAACGAGCGCTTCGCCAACGACTACCACGGAGAGGACGGTCCGCTGGGCGTCTCCAATCCCATCGCGCCGCTGCCCATCTGCGAGGCCTATTTCCGCGCCGCGCAGGAGCTCGGCATCCCCTTTAACCCGGACTTCAACGGCACGCGCCAGGAAGGCGTCGGCTACTACCAGCTCACCCAGCGCGACGCCCGCCGCTCCTCCGCCGCCGTCGCCTATCTCAAGCCCGCCCGCGACCGGCCGAACCTGGCGGTGAAAACCGCCGCCATGGTGACGCGCATCGTCGTCGAAAACGGCCGCGCGACGGGGGTCGAACTGGTCGAAAGGCCGGGCGCGGCGCCGGTCGTCCTGAGGGCGGAGCGCGAGGTGATCGTCTCGGCCGGCGCCATCGGCTCGCCGAAGCTTCTGATGCAGTCGGGCATCGGCCCCGCCGACCACTTGAAATCCGTCGGCATTCTGCCGCTCCACGATCTCTCGGGCGTCGGCGCCAACCTGCAGGATCACCTCGACCTCTTCGTCATCGCCGAATGCACCGGCGACCACACCTACGACAACTATGCCAAGCTGCACCGGACGGTCTGGGCCGGCTTGCAGTATATCCTGCTCAAGAAGGGCCCCGCCGCCTCCAGCCTCTTCGAGACCGGCGGTTTCTGGTACGCCGACCCGACCGCCGCCCATCCGGACATCCAGTTCCACCTGGGGCTTGGCTCGGGCATCGAGGCAGGTGTCGAGAAGCTGAAGAACCCCGGCGTCACGCTCAACTCCGCTTTCCTGAGGCCCCGCTCGCGCGGCACGGTGCGCCTGAAGAGCGCCGATCCGGCCGATAGCCCGCTGATCGACCCCAACTATTGGAGCGATCCCTACGACCGGGAGATGGCGTTCCGCGGATTACGGCTGGCCCGCGAGATCATGCGGCAGAAGGCGCTGCAGCGCTTCGTTGCCCGCGAGGTGCTGCCCGGCCCGGGCGCCGACAGCGACGAAGCGCTCCTCGACTACGCTTGCCGCACGGCCAAGACGGATCACCACCCCGTCGGCACATGCCGCATGGGCACCGGCGAGACCGCCGTCGTGACGCCGGAGTTGAAGGTGCGCGGCGTGGAAGGCCTGCGCGTGTGCGATGCCTCGGTCATGCCGCGCATCCCCTCCTCCAACACCAACGCCCCGGCCATCATGGTGGGCGAGAAGGGCGCCGACCTCATCCTCGGGCGCGAGCCGGCGCCGCCTGCCGTCTTCAAGGACAATCTGGAGCGGGCGTAGTTTTGTCGGCACGGCGATGCGGTGCGTGGTTCGACAAGCTCACCATGAGGGTGAAGGCAGGGCAATCTTGCCGCAAGCCTCAGTCGGTGAACGGGCGAAAACGGAGCCCTCATGGTGAGCTTGTCGAACCACGAGGGCGGGATGCCGTCCGCCGGCCTACCGCACCGCCTCCGCCGGCCTCAACACTGTGAGGAGCGCGCCGTAGGGGATGAGCATGGCCAGGCCCACCAGGAGCTTCACCCCGAGATCGCCCAGCGCAAGCGACACCCACAGCGGCACATCCATGCCGGAACCGAAGAGCGGCACCGGGAAGGCGAGCGAGCCGTCTTCCAAGCCTAATCCCGTGTCGAGGAAGGAGAAGGCTGCGGCGAAGGCGAGCGAGAAGAACAGCGCGGTGTCGAGCACCGAGCCGACCAGCGTCGAGATCAGCGGCGCGTGCCACCAGGCGCTTTTCCGCAGGCGGTCGAACACAGCGACGTCGAGAAGCTGCGCAACGAGGAAGGCCGAGCCCGAAGCGAGCGCGATGCGCGGGCTGGCGAGCAGCACCGAGAGCGCCATCGCCAACACGAAACCCACCATCACAACGCGCCGCGCGGCCTCCGGCCCGAAGCGGCGGTTGGTCAGGTCGTTGATGAGGAAAGCGATCGGATAGGTGAACGCGCCCCAGGTGAGGAGTTCGCCGAGGCCGAGATAGGAAAAGGGGAACTGAACGAGGAAGTTCGAGGCGGCGACGACGATCGCCATGGCGGCCACGAAGGGCCAGACTGCAAGGATGCGCGTCATTTTTTTATCCTGGGTGATGGAACCAGTGGGCGGGAAACGCTCCCGCCCCGGATCGGATGGCTCAGGCGGTCGCCTGCTCTGTCAGCTTCTTGGCGACCTGCTTCTTCAAGAGGCGCGCGCGCTGGGAAAGCTCGTTCGACTTCGCCTTCATGAGGAAGGCATCGAGCCCGCCGCGATGCTCGACCGTGCGCAGCGCATTGGCCGAAACGCGCAGCCGGTAGTTCTGGCCGAGCGCCTCCGACATCAGCGTGACGTCGCACAGGTTCGGCAGGAAGCGGCGGCGGCTCCGGTTGTTGGCGTGGCTCACATTGTTGCCGCTCATCACGGCCTTACCGGTCAGTTCACATGCGCGGGACATTTTTCTACCTTTATCTTTCGGGCCATGACCCCTTGCCGCACCCGAAAAGGACGGCGCGCGGAAAGTTTCAGGCGGCCTCGTGGAAAGTCGCCGTCCCCATAAAGACATTTGCCTTGCCGGTCAAGCTCGGGGTCTCCGGGACGCGCGGCAACGCATTCCTGGCGGTGGGGATGGGATAATCGCCCCCGACGGCACACGGGCGCGTCCACCCCCACCCCTTACCCCTCCCCACAAGGGGGAGGGGAGACGCGAGTGTTGTGCCTTTCCTGGCGAAGGACATGCCTATCCGTTGCCGCGCTTCATCCGAAGCCGGGCTATGTCAAAGAACGTGGGAAGCGGGGCGCGTTGTCCGTGCCACTCAATTTATTTTTTAAGGCGCGTCCAACGCGCCCCACCGGAGGCTGTCCCGACGGTCGGCCGGTCACTCGGGTTCCATCTTTCCCGGCTGCACCCAATTAGGGGGTGGTCTTAGCCGGGCCATGCGAAACCCTAGCGGCTTCTCCGCAGTTGCCTGGCACCGTCTCTCACCCAGCACCCCGGCACCGCCGGCCTGTCGCGGGCCCTCACGCCTGCGGGCACCGGCAGCCCACAGGAAGAGGTCTCCGCCGCCCTCCCCGTGTCCCCGGTCCGGACCAAGGTTCCCGTGAGGGCGATGGGTGGATTGTAAGGGGGGCAGAGGGAGGGGGGATAAAATCCTGCGAAAAAGTTGGAGAAATTATTCGGAAGCGAGCGAAAACAATGGGTTGGTGGGGAAGAAAGATTCTTTGTGGCCACATTTTATCCCCGCGCGGGTGGGCTACTTTTGAAATGTCGGCCTCCCTTCGCGCCCCCTCTGTCCTGCCGGACATCTCCCCCGCAAGGGGGGAGATCGGCCGTCGCGCAGGGTTTCGCAAATCGTCAACGTTGCAGGAAAGGCGCCGAATCAAGCGGCAGGCCAATCTCCCCCCTTGCGGGGGAGATGTCCGGCAGAACAGAGGGGGCGCGAAGGGGTGGCGGCTTATCCGAGAGACACGCCTTGCGCCGGAAGGGCTGTTGTCGACGCGATCTCGCTCGCTCCACATATCCGCCCCATTTGCCGCTTTTGCCTAAGGGCGGAGGGCTTGGCGGGTAGACCGCCTGTGCGGAGATGAGGAAATGGCCAGGCTTCGCGCGCGTGCACTCGTTGCCGCCATCGTGCTTGCAGGCGTCGCCAGCCCGCTTTCGGCGGCGCGAGAGACCTACCGCGTGCAGTACAGCGCCTCGCTCTTTGGGCTGCCGATCGGCCGCGCCGTGCTGGAAAGCCGCTTCGAGGGCCGAGGGTTTGCCATCGCCGGCCGTTTTGCCAGTGCTGGCATCGCCCGCATCTTCGACCGCACGGACGGCACGGTGAGCGTGAACGGATGGATGGGGGAAAGCGCCAGCCAGCCGAAGGAATATACGCTCGACTACAAGAGCGGGAAGAAAACGAAGAAGACGGCCATCCGCTTCGCCAACGGGAGCGTGGCCGAGACGGAGAACCGGCCCGAGCGCAAGAAGCGCGGCAAGGACTGGGTGCCGGTGGCGCGCGAACATCTGGCCGATGTCGCCGACCCGCTGTCGGCGCTTCTTCTGCCCGTATCGAACGCAGCCGAGGTCTGCCGGCGCACGGTCAAGGTCTATGACGGCGAGACGCGCGCCGACCTCGTCTTGCAGCCGGCGGCGAAAGGCGAGACCTTCTCCCGCGCCGCTGTGACCTGCCGGGCGCGCTTCGTGCCCGTCGCCGGCTACCGCAAGGGCCATTCCTCTATCAAATATCTGCGCGACAGGTCGCGGATTCTCGTTGGCTTCCAGCCGGTCGAAGGCCGCGACCTTTACTCTCCGGTCGAGGCTACCATTGCCACGAAGATCGGAACCGTGCACATCAGGGCGCGTCCCATGTGAGGGCGGTTGCGAAGGAGGGGAAATGGCGCGCGCCACGTTGATCGGCTTTTCGGCTGTTGCCATGTGGGCGCTGCTGGCGCTCTTCACCGCGGCCTCGGGCAAGGTGCCGCCCTTCCAGCTTTCGGCGCTGTCCTTCACCGTCGGCACGGGGATCGGTGTCGTCGCGCAGCTTCTGGCGCCCGCCTTCCGCCGGCGCGAGGCCGTTCCGCCGGTCGTCTGGCTCATCGGTGTCGGCGGGCTCTTCGGCTATCACTTCCTCTACTTCACCGCACTGCGCAACGCACCGGCCGTGGAGGCGAGCCTGATCGCCTATCTGTGGCCGCTGCTCATCGTGCTGGGCTCGGCCTTGATGCCGGGGGAGCGGCTCGGCTGGCACCACGTGGCCGGCGCGCTTCTCGGCCTTCTCGGCACCTTCCTCATCGTCACCAAGGGAGGCGGCCTCACCCTCGACGGCCGCTATGCGCTCGGCTATGCGGCGGCCGGCGGCTGCGCGCTCTTCTGGTCCGGCTATTCGCTCCTGTCGCGCCGCTTCCAGGCCGTGCCGACCGGCATCGTCACCTGGTTCTGCGCCGCCACGGCGATCCTCTCCGCCCTTTGCCACCTGGCCCTGGAGGAGACGGTATGGCCGGCGGGCGCCGGCGAATGGCTGGCCGTTCTGGGCCTCGGCCTGCTTCCCGTGGGGGCGGCATTCTATGCCTGGGACTATGGCGTCAAGCACGGCAACATCCAGGTGCTGGGGGCCGCGAGCTATGCAGCACCGCTCCTGTCGACGCTGATCCTCATCGCCGCCGGCAGGGCGGAGCCGACGATCAACATCCTCGCCGCGTGCCTGCTGATCACCGGCGGGGCGGCATTGGCGGCCAAGAACATGCTGCGGCGGCGCAAGCCGGCAGTTCCGGGTGATGCGGCGGCTTGAGGTTGGGGTGATCGGCTCGCTGGATTCTGGGTTTTCCGGAGATGCCGGCGCCCCTTCGCGCGCCCCTCTACTCCGCCGGATACCAGTAGCGCGCCTCCGCCGCACCGCGTTCGATGCGCACGAAGTTGTTGGCGAAGACGCGGTAGGGCGGGCTCCACTCGCCGTCCGGCCATTTGACGCGGATCTCGGCGCGCTCGGCGGTGCCGACGCCGGCATGCACGAAGCCTGAATGGCCGGATGCATGGCCGCCGCCCACCTGCACCGTGCGATTGGCGGTGCGCGTGCCGTATTTGACGGCGATCAGCGCGCCGACGGCATTGGCGTTGGGGCCCTTCTGGGCAAGCTCGACGGCGACGAAATTGCCCATGGGCATGGGCCCGGCTTCGGCCATTTGCTTTGCCGCAGTACCGGACGGAAACCCGGTTCCCGCTTCTCCTGGAATTGCCCTGGCACCGAGATTACGGAAGAGCGAGACGTTTTCTTCCCGGTTGACGACCAGGAGGTCCAGCATGCCGTCCATGTTGAAATCGTCGACGATGGCGCCGCGCCCCTTGGTCGGCAGCCCGATGCCCGCTTCGGCGCCGGCCTCCGCGAAGCGGCCGTCCCACTGGCCGAGAAGCAGATTGTCGGGATCGACCGCCGCGAAATCCGGCATCTGCTCGACATTGCCCTTGGCGATGAAGAGGTCGAGCAGGCCGTCGTTGTTGAAGTCGGCGAACTCGGCGTGCCAGCCGGTGGAGGGCTTCAGGTCCTCGCCGATATAGGGGCGATGCGCGGTGGCGCCGCGGTCGTAGGCGATGTCGGTGTAGATGGGGCGGTCTTCCTCTGCCTCCTCGTCCAGCATCTGCAGCTTGGTGTCGCCCATGGAGGTGAGCGCGTATTCGGGATAGCCGTCGCTGTTAAGGTCGCCTTCGGCGATGCCCATGCCCCAGATCGTGAGGTGGCGCCAGCCCTCGGAGCGGCTGAAGAGACGCGGCGCGCGGCCAGGCTCGATGTGCCAGAGCTGCTCCTCGCCGCCGCGGTAATAGTGCCGGTCGTTGGTGATCCTCAAATCGGGCGTGCCGGAGCGGTTCCAGTCGGTAAAGAGCATGGAGAGAGCGCAGTAGCCGGGGCTGAGCGGGCGTCTTTCGGCATAGCGCGGCCGGCCCTCGCCCGCCTCCGGGCGGTAGAGGGCGTTGTCGTGGCAGGTGCCCCAGGGCGAACCGGGGGCGGAGCGGTCGACATAGTTGCCGAAGGCCAGCGTCGGGAAGGCGTTGCCCTCCTCCCAACTCGCGGAGAAGGCGGTGGTCCAGGCGTTGCCGCCGTCAAAGGCGAAAAGCGCGTTCGCTTGCCTGAAGGTGCATTCCGGGCCGCCTTTCAGGAGCACGTTCTCGCCCAGCCTGAGGAGCGCGAGGTCGAGATGGCCGTCATTGTCGATGTCGAGCGGATAGGCGCCCAGCACCTTTTCAAGGGTGCGCTGGCTCAGCCCCGTGTCGCGCGCCGCAAAGCGCAGCGGGCCGCCGGCCGTGCTTTCGTTGACGTAGAGCCTGGCGGGGTCCTTGCCGCCGGCGAGGAAGAGATCGGGTAGCCGGTCGCCGTTGCAATCGAAGGAGGCGGCGCCTCCGCCGACGAAATATTCCCACGGGCCGCGATAGGCGTGCTCGATGCCAGCGGCGAGGGCTTCCTCGTGCATGGCGGGGATGTCGTTGAGGGGGCCGGCGGCGGCGGGGGTGGCGGTTAGGAGGGAAAGAGCGATGAGAAGGTGGCGCCCCTTCGCGCCCCCCTCTGCCCTGCCGGGCATCTCCCCCACGAGGGGGGAGATTGGCTGTCGCGAATGGTTTCGCCAATCGCCGGCATTGCACAATAGCTGCCGGAACAAGCGGCCGGCGCAATCTCCCCCCGTGTGGGGGAGATGCCCGGCAGGGCAGAGGGGGGCGCGAAGGGGCGCGGGCTTCTCCATGTAGCCGTATCCACCCAACATCTAAGGCCCAATCACCAGCGTCCGCAAAAATGCGATCAGCGCACCGCGCTCCTCCTCCGCCGCTTCCACATAGCGGTCGCGGGCGGCGCGGCCTTCGCCGCCATGGGCGCGGATCACTTCGTCGAGCGTCGAAAGGTCGTTGCGGTGGCCGTAGGGAGCGGTCGAGCCGGCGCCCCATAATTCGGCGGTCATGAAGACGTTGCGCTCCACGAAGCGCTGGGCGAGGAGTTCGTTGCCGAGGGCGGCGACCTCCTGATCGGCGATCGTGTGGCGCTTCAAGTCACCGAAGAGCGGCACGAGCACCGCGCCCTTTCCGTTGCGCGGCAGGCCGCGCGCCCAGTCGAGGAGGGCGAGGTCGTAGACGGCCGGCTCGGCAAGCTCGCTCCCGCGCAGCGTGCCGGCCATGTCGAGCGGGCCGGGGTCGGCGAAGGACAGCGATTGGAGCGGCAGGGCGCGGCGGTGGCATTCGTTGCAGCCGAGCGCATCGAAGACGGCGCTGCCCTTTCTGGCGGCCGCCTGCCATTCCGGACCGTCGGGCGTGCGCTCTACCGGCGGCTTCAGGCCGGCCTGCCAGGCAACGAGGGCCGAGACGTCGCCCTCGCTCACCTCGTCCTCCACGCCGTCGCCGTCGTGATCGCGCTCGCCGGTCCAGCGCGGGCCGAAGCGCTCGCTCGCCTGCATGCCATGGTGGTGGTTGAGGGCGTTGACGGTGAACTGGCGCAGCGAGGTCATCACGCCTTTCTGGCTGAAGGGGCGGATGACGAGATCGTGATCGACGCCCGCAACGGCGGAAAGGTCCAGCATGCCGTCCGGTTCGGCGACGATGACGCCGAAATCGACGCCCTTGCTCGCAAGCCTCGCCGTGACGGCGCTGCCCTGGCGGCGTGCCTTGGCCAGCGCCTCGCGGCGCATGCGCTGCAGATCCACGGTCATCTCGCGCGCCAGGAGCTCGATCAGGCCGGCGCCGAAGAGATGGTTGGTGCCCCGCTCGTTGGAGAATTGCGGGTCGAGGCTGTCGAAATCGGCGCTTTCGAAGCCTTCCGAGACGAAGACATTGGTGACGAAATCGCCGGCACCGCCGGTGGCCGGCAGGTTGTGGCAGCCGGCGCAGGCGTTGGCGTCGAGGCCGGCGGAGCGGAAGAAGGCGTTTTCGGGCGGACGCTTGCGCTTGGTCGGAACGATGGCCTGGGTGGCAAACGGCCTGCCGACGCCGTCGGCGGGGGTGAAGTGGCCGACGAAGAGCTCTTCGCCGCGCTCGCGCAGGGCCTCGAGCGCCGCCTTGTCGAGCGTTCCGGACAAGGCGTCCTGGTCCACGTGCCGCGACATCACGCCCTCGTGCCACGGCTCCGCGGCCGCGCTTGCGGCGGCGATCAGGACTGCCGCGGCGAGAGCCGGGGCACGGCCGACCCGCTTCATGCCACGACCCTCCCGTCTTCGGGCTTTCTGCCGCCCGCGCCGGGGCGGAGGCCGGGGCCGAAAACTTCCCAGTCGAGGCCCGTCAGCGCCGTCATGGCGCAGCCTTGCTGAATGAAGGGCACCTCGTCGGGCCATGTCTCGAACGAAACGTCATCGGCGTGCTGGCCGCCGGCCGTCTGGGCGAGTGCGGCGCGGATCTCCGGCTCCAGGATGTCGAAGGCCGCCGTGCCCTGGCCGACCATGGCGACGGGCGCGGGGTCGATCAGGGCGAAGAGGCTGCCGATGCCGATGCCGATCGCCTCGGCCGCTTCGCGGAACGCCTGGCGTGCCGGGCCGTCCCCGCGGCGCGCCGTTGCCGCCAGCGCCTCCATCTCGCCGGCCTTGATGTCGGCGATCGGCTTTTCCATGGCGCTCTTGCCGTGCGCCTTGCGCCAGATGGCGTAGTTGCCCGCATAGGCCTCGATGCAGCCCCGGCGCCCGCAACGGCATAGGGCACCGTCGGGCCTGTGGATCATGTGGCCGAATTCGCCGGCGGATGAATGGGTGCCGGTGAACAATTGCCCGTTCAGCATCAGGCCCATGCCGATGCCTTGCGACAGGAGGAGGGCGATGAAATTGTCGCGGTAGCGTTCCGGGTTGCGCCAGCGCAGCGCGGCGGCGATCATGTTGCAATCGTTCTGCACCGTCACCGGGACGCCGAACGCCGCCTCCAGCTCCGGGCCGAAGGCGATATCGCTGTGCGGGGTGATCGGCGACCACAGCATCTGGCGGCCGGCGGCGTCGGTGATGCCCTGCACGGCGAAGGCGATGCGCAGGAAGCCTTCGCGGCCGCAGGCGATCTCGCGCACGGCGGAGACCGCCGCGTCCAGGAGCGCCTGCCGGCTGAGCGCCAGCGTCGACAGATGGTGGGTCCCGGTATCGATCACGCGGCCGCAATAGTCGACCAGCACCGCCGACAGGCTGTTGAAGGACAGATGCAGGCAGACGACGGTGGCGGCTTCCGGATCGAGCCCCAGCGCCACCTGCGGGCGCCCGCGCCGGGCGGGTGCCGCCTCGCCCTGCCCGATCTCGCGCATGATGCCTTCCTCGATGAGATCGGAAGCGATGGCCGAGATGGTGGAATGGCTGAGCCCCGTCAGACGGGCGATCTCCGTGCGCGACGGCTGGTCGGCCCGCCGCACGGCGGCGATCACCAGCGCGCGATTGCGCTTGCGCATCTCGTCATGGCGGATTCCGGTCGTCAATCCGCATCCTCCCTTGGCCGCTTCGGCGCCTATCCTCCCGCGCCGGCAGACTGAAATGCCATATTGACACGGGTGAAAACGTGAGTCATTCTTTTTTTCGAGGCTCGAAAAAATGAGCCTTCGTTACAGGCAATAGAATTGTCGTGCCCTTTTCGGGCATATGGGAGGAAATCATGAAGAATATGACGACCGCCGTCCTGGCGGGCCTCGCATTTTCGTTGTCGCTGTCGACGGCGGCGCTGGCCGAAGGCAAGGTGATAGGCGTTTCCTGGTCCAACTTCCAGGAAGAGCGCTGGAAGACGGACGAGGCCGCCATCAAGGCGCAGATCGAGGCGGATGGCAACAGCTACATCTCCGCCGACGCGCAGTCCTCGGCCTCGAAGCAGCTCACGGACGTGGAATCGCTCATCTCCCAGGGTGCGAACGCGCTGATCATCCTGGCGCAGGACTCCTCGGCCATCGGTCCGGCGGTGGAAAATGCCGTCAACGAGGGTATTCCGGTGGTCGGCTATGACCGGCTCATCGAGAACACCGACGCCTTCTACCTGACCTTCGACAACAAGGAAGTGGGCCGCATGCAGGCGCGTGCCGTGTTCGAGGCGCAGCCGGAAGGCAGCTATGCCTTCATCAAGGGCTCCTCGGCCGACCCGAACGCCGACTTCCTGTTCGAGGGGCAGATGGAGGTGCTTAAGGAGGCGATCGATTCCGGCGCGATCAAGAATGTCGGCGAGGCCTATACGGACGGCTGGCTGCCCGCCAACGCGCAGCGCAACATGGAGCAGATCCTGACCGCCAACAACAACGAGGTGGACGCGGTCGTGGCTTCCAACGACGGCACGGCAGGCGGTGTCGTCGCCGCGCTCGAGGCGCAGGGCCTTGCCGGTGCCGTGCCGGTCTCCGGCCAGGACGGCGACCATGCCGCGCTCAATCGCGTTGCGCTCGGCTCGCAGACCGTCTCGGTGTGGAAGGACGCGCGCGACCTCGGCGCGGAGGCGGCCAAGATCGCCAACCAGCTCGCCGAGGGCACGGCGATGGAAGATGTCGAGAACGCGGTGAAGTGGTCCGACGGCCCGAACGGCGTCGAGATGAATGCCGTCTTCCTGGCACCGGTACCGATCACGCGGGACAACCTCAACGTCGTCATCGACGCCGGCTGGGTGACGAAGGATGTCGTCTGCCAGGGCGTCCAGCCCGGCACGGTTGACGTCTGCGGCTAACGCACCACGTAGGAAATCGAAACGCCGCGGTTCGTACCGGACTGCGGCGTTTTCATAATCAGCCCCGCGCGGTGTATGGTGGGGCCGTGAGGGAGGATCGGAATGGCGGATGCAACGTCCCACGCGTCGACGTCGCAGGGCGCCTCGGCGACGCCAGACGGCGTGGTGATGCGATTTCTCAAGGCGACGGAGCTCGACACGCGCATGCTTGGCATGCTGGGAGCGCTGCTGATCGTCTGGCTCGGCTTCCACCTCCTCTCCGGCGGCCTTTTCCTCACACCGCGCAATCTGTGGAACCTTTCGGTCCAGTCCGCCTCGGTCGCCACGATGGCCACCGGCATGGTGCTCGTCATCGTGACGCGCAACATCGACCTTTCGGTTGGCTCGCTTCTCGGTTTCGTCGGCATGATCATGGCCGTCACACAGGCGCTGATCCTGCCGGATTTCCTGGATTTCGGCCATCCGGCCATCTGGATCATCGCGCTCGCCGTGGGCATCCTGGTCGGCGCCCTCATCGGCGCGCTGCACGGCTATGTCATCGCCTTTCTCGGCGTCCCGGCTTTCATCGTCACGCTGGGCGGGCTGCTTGTGTGGCGCGGCGCGGCATGGTGGGTCACCAGCGGCCGCACCATTGCCCCCATGGACACCACCTTCCGCCTCATGGGCGGTGGGCCTGGCGGTTCGATCGGCGCCACCTGGAGCTGGATCATCGGCATCCTCGCCTGTGCGGCGCTCGTTCTCATGCTGATCCAGGGGCGCAGGCAAAGGCGCAAGTTCAAGTTTCCTCTGCGTCCGCTGTGGGCGGAAGGCTTTCTGGGCACCGTCGGCTGCGCACTCATTCTCGGCGCCGTCGCGGTGGCCAATGCCTATCCCCTGCCCTCGGCCATCGCGCGGCGCTATGCCGAGGCGAACAATATTCCCATCCCCGAAGGCGGGCTCTTCATCGCTCACGGCATCGCCATTCCGGTGCTGATCGCCGTTGGCGTCGGCATCGTCATGACGTTCCTGGCCACGCGCACGCGCTTTGGCCGCTATGTCTTCGCCATCGGCGGCAACCCGGAAGCGGCCGAGCTTGCCGGCATCAACACCCGCTGGGTGGTGATGAAGATCTTCATCCTCATGGGCGTGCTCGCGTCGATCGCCGCGGCCATATCGACGGCGCGGCTCAACGCGGCGACCAACGCGCAAGGAACCCTCGACGAGCTCCTGGTGATCGCCGCCGCCGTCATCGGCGGCACCTCGCTCGGCGGCGGCGTGGGCACCGTCGCCGGCGCCATGATCGGCGCGGTTCTGATGCAGTCGCTTGCCACTGGCATGATCCTGCTCGGCGTCGACACGCCGCTGCAGAACATCGTTGTCGGCGCGGTTCTGGTCGTTGCCGTCTGGCTCGACACGATCTACCGCAAGCGCACGCAGTAAGGGAGGGCGCGATGGCAGACAACACACCGCTCGTCGAGATGAAGAACATCTCCATTGCCTTCGGCGGCATCCACGCCGTCGAGGACGTCTCGGTCGACCTTCACGGGGGCGAGGTGGTCGCGCTTGTCGGGCACAACGGCGCCGGCAAGTCGACGCTCATCAAGATCCTGTCGGGCGCCTACAAGCGCGATGCGGGCACGATCCTCGTCAACGGCGAGGAAGCGCAGATCACCAACCCGCGCGATGCCAAGAAATACGGCATCGAGACCATCTATCAGACGCTGGCGCTGGCCGACAACGTGGACGCCGCCGCCAACCTCTTCCTCGGGCGCGAGTTGAGGACCTCCTGGGGGACGCTCGACGACGTGGCGATGGAATCGGAGACGCGCAAGGTGATGGGCCGGCTCAACCCGCGCTTCCAGCGCTTCAAGGAGCCGGTGAGCCGGCTTTCGGGCGGACAGCGGCAGTCGGTGGCGATCGCCCGCGCCATCTATTTCGACGCGCGCATCCTCATCATGGACGAGCCGACGGCGGCACTCGGACCGCAGGAGACGGCGCAGGTCTCCGACCTCGTACGTCAGCTCAAGCAGGAGGGCATCGGCATCTTCCTCATCAGCCACGATATCCACGACGTCTTCGACCTCGCGGACCGGGTGGTGGTGATGAAGAACGGACAGGTGGTCGGCACGGCACGCCCGGGCGACGTGACCGAGGACGACGTGCTCGGCATGATCATCCTCGGCAAATGTCCACCCGGCGCCGTGCCCGGACCCGGCGCGCTGCAGGTGGCCGCCTGAGGCGGCCTTACCCGGTTACGCCGCCGCCCTTGCCTGTTGAGCGAAGAACAGTGCCTGGCTGATGAGCGCCTTCACCATGTCGGGGTTGAAGGGCTTGGTGACGAGGAAGGCCGGCTCCGGCCGCTCCCCGGTCAGAAGCCGCTCGGGGAAAGCGGTGATGAAGATGACGGGAACCGGGTTGGTCTCGAGGATTTCATTGACCGCGTCTATGCCCGAGCTGCCGTCGGCGAGCTGAATGTCGGCCAGCACCATGCCTGGCCTCGTCTTTCGGAAGAGTTCGACCGCCTCCTGGTGGGTGCGCGCCGTGCCGACGGCGCGGTGGCCGAGGCTTTCAACCAACTCCTCGATATCCATGGCGATCAGCGGCTCGTCTTCGATGATCAGGATATCGGTCGCCACCTGACGCGAGATCTCGTCGCTCGCCTCCTTCAAAAGCGTATTCAGGCGCTCTTCTTCCACATCCAGGATCTCCGCGGCCTCCTCCGTGCCGAACCCCTCGACCGCCACCAGCAGGAAGGCCTGCCGCGGCCGTGGCGAGAGGGCGGACAAATTTGTGATGGCGCGCTCTTCCCACGCGGAAGTGGGCCGCGCCTCGGGCATTTGGATCTTGAGGGTTCCGAAAAGCCTGGCGAAAAGCTTGAACAGCGCAATGCGATCGTTCGAGGCTCTGGGAAAGATCGACGTGTCGGCGATCAGCGCCTCCAAGGTGGCCGCAACCAACGCATCGCCGCTGGTCTGCGACCCGGAGACAGCACGGGAGAACCTCCGCAGATAGGGCAAATGCGGGGCAATTTTCGCTGACAAGCTCATGCTGAATTTGTCTCCCTCGGTGGATGGAAGCTGGAATCGGCAAATAACTGGCCTCAACGCAGGCGCGTTTAAAAAGTTCCCGACACGATGGAACAAATTCGCCCCCATAACGTTCCCGTCCGAATTTGCGTAATGGCAGGCAACATGCATGATCGGCAAGACAGTACGGGAACCGGGGTGCCAAACGGGCGTTGAAACGGGCATGAAGTATCAGAAGACTGAAATGAAACGAGATTCCGGGGAACGACGTTCCGGTTCCGACCCTCTGGGGCCTAACTCGGAAATAGGCCGCAAGCTCCGGCAGTATTATGCCGACTTGATTTCGGAGGAGATTCCCGACCGCTTCAACCAGTTGCTAAGCGAACTCGAGGGGAAGGAACAGCCTCAGTCAGCGGTGAAAGAGGATTGAGCATGTCCCCATCACCGAGTTTCCGCAACGGCTTGTTGGCGGCGGTGCCGGTGTTACGGGCCTTCGCGGTCTCGCTTGCGAAGAACGCCGATCGGGCGGACGACCTCGTCCAGGAAACACTGGTCAAGGCATGGGACAAGCAGGACAGCTTCCAGCCCGGCACGAACTTGAAGGCCTGGCTGTTCACCATCCTGCGCAACGAGTTCTACTCGCAAATGCGCAAGCGCAAGCGTGAGGTGGAGGACACGGACGGGACGATGACGGCACAGCTTTCCGTGCATCCGAGCCAAGAGGGCTCGACCGACCTGACCGATTTCCGCAAGGCATTGGAATTGCTGCCGGAAGACCAGCGTGAGGCGATCATCCTGGTCGGCGCTTCGGGCTTCTCCTACGAGGAAGCCGCGGAGATCTGCGGCTGCGCGGTGGGCACGATCAAAAGCCGCGTCAGCCGTGCACGGGCCCGGCTTCAGGAGATCCTCGGGATCGAGGGGGAAAGCGATTTCGGTCCCGGTTCGAGTACCACCCACATAACGAACGTCGCCTGAGCGGTTCGCAACCGACGGCTTCCATCGCCTCGACCCTGGCGATTGGACGAACCGTAGTCCTCTCGGCGGAAGAATTGCGGGCAAATGGAAGACGTGGACCGCTGCAAGGTGGTCGGCGGTCGTGGAACTGTTTGGAGCGCATCGACGTTTAAACGAGGAGTGGCCGCGCACCAGTTCGGTCGACTCCGCGGCCGTGTACAGAAAACTGCACATGGAGAGCTTATCATGATCCGCAAACTTTTGGCGACCACCGCGATCGCTACGCTGGTTGCAACTGGCGCGGTCGCTCAGACAACGGCGCCCACCGGCGATCCGACGACGTTGGATCAGCAGCCGGCGGAGGAAATGACCATCCGCGCAGAGGGCAATCTGGCATCCAACATCATCGGTGAGGCCGTCTACAACGGCACCGGCGAGGACGCCGAGAATATCGGTTCCGTCCGCGACCTCGTGATCGACAAGGAAGGCAACGTCGAAGCCATCGTCGTCGGCGTCGGCGGCTTCCTCGGCATCGGCCAGAAGGAAGTCGCGCTCGAATACGACCTCGCCCAGTGGTCGGAGCAGCAGGACGGCGAGCGTTGGCTGGTTGTCGAGACGACGGCCGACGCACTGAGGGCGCAGCCCGATTTCGACCGGTCGGCCTATCGCCCGATGCCGGCCGATGCGGACGTCGCCGAGACCAAGCCCGCCACGGCGGAAGACCTGGCCGCGGCGCCGACACCGGACGAGGGTGCCGAGGACGCAATGGGCACGGACGGCACGACAGCCGAGGCCCCCGCCCCGGCCCCCACCCCGGCCGACGACCAGGCCGGCGAAGGCGAGACCACCATGGCCGAGGATCGCCAGGACCGTCCCGCCGAGGACACTGCCGCGATGACGGAGGAACGTCAGGCGGACGAGACCGACCCGACCCGGACCGGGGCCATCGATCGCAGCCAGCTGCAGGAGGCCGAGCCCGGACAGCTTAGCGCAGAGAACCTGACCGGCACCACGGTCTTCGGCGCCAACGAGGAGAACATCGGTGAGATCGGCGATGTCGTCCTGACGCCGGAAGGCAAGGTGGATGCAGTGGTCGTCGATGTCGGCGGGTTCCTCGAGGTCGGTGAGAGGAAGGTTGCCATCGGCATGGACAACCTCGCCTTCATGACCGATGAGGGCGGCGACCTATATCTCTACACCGAGTTCACCCAGCAGGAACTCGAGGCGCAGCCGGAATACGATGAGGCAACGTACGCCGAGCGGCGCGATGAGATGCGCATGCAAGTGCAGTAAGGCCCACACCCGCGACCGCAAAGACGAGGCCCCGCACCGCTCGCCGGTGCGGGGCCTTTATTATGTCTTGGCGCGAGCGGCAGAAAGGTCGACACTGTCGCCGGCGGGGAGACAGTCCTTATCCGGACAGACGCCTTCCGCGCCGGGCCGCGCCGCTCCATATGGGCCATGCGGACCATCCAACCGAAGGAGCGGCATCATGCTCGACACCATCGAAGGCATTCATCACATCACCTCCATGGCAAAGGACGCCGCGGGGACCGACAACTTCGCCACGAAGGTGCTGGGGCTGCGCCGCGTCAAGAAGACGGTGAATTTCGACGCGCCGGATGTCTACCACCTCTACTACGCCAACGGTATCGGCCAGCCGGGCACCGTGCTGACATATTTCCCCTTCCCCGACATCGTTCGCGGCACGCGGGGGGCGGGCGAGGTCGGCACCACCGTTTTCTCGGTTCCCGAAGGCAGCCTCGACTTCTGGGAGAAGCATCTCAACGCCAATGCGGTGAGCGGGCTGCGGCGCGCCTCACGCTTCGATGAAGAGCGTCTCCATTTCGACGGTGCGGACGGCGATGGCTTCGCGCTGGTGGAGGTGGCGGAGGATGCCCGCCAGCCCTGGACCGGCGCCGGCGTTCCCGGCGAGCACGCGATCCGCGGCTTCCACTCCGCATCGCTGACGCTCAACGACAGCGGAGGGACAGGCGCGCTTCTGGAGCTGATGGGCTTCAAGAATGCCGCGGAGGAGGAAAACCTGCGCCGCATGGTGCGCGCCGGCGGGAACGGCGCCGAGATCATCGACCTGAAGACGGACCCGACGGCGGGGGCGGCGCGTCAGGGAGCCGGTTCCGTGCATCACATCGCCTTCGCGGTTCCCGACAGCACTGCGCAACTGGCGGTGCGCGAGGCGCTGGTGAGGGAGCGGTTCGGCGTTACGCCGGTGATCGACCGCGACTATTTCCTCTCCATCTATTTCCGGGCGCCGGGCGGCGTGCTGTTCGAGATCGCCACCGACGATCCGGGCTTTGCGCGCGACGAGGACATGGAGCATCTGGGCGAGGCGCTGAAGCTGCCGCGCCAGCATGCCCATCTCAGGCCCCTTCTGGAAAGCCAACTGCCGCGTATCGGAGAGTAGAGCGATGTCCGCCGACGCCTACCAACACTATATCGCACCCACTGGGCCGGGCCGGCCGCTGCTCTTCCTTTTTCACGGCACGGGCGGCGATGAGCGCCAGCTTCTGCCGATGGCCGAAACAGTCTTGCCGGGCGCCGGCATCGTCGCGCCGCGCGGCGACGTCAGCGAACAGGGCGCGGCGCGCTTCTTCCGGCGCACGGGCGAGGGTGTCTATGATATGGACGATCTTGCGCGCGCGACGCAGAAGATGGCGGGTTTCGTGCGCGCCCATGTGGCGGCGCAGAAGCCGGGCTCCGTCCTCGGCCTCGGCTACTCCAACGGCGCCAACATCCTTGCCTCGGTCATCTTTGCCGACCCGGCGTTGTTCGATGCCGCGGTGCTGATGCACCCGCTTATTCCCTTCCAGCCGCGCATCGGCGCTGAAACGTTCAAGACCCGGCTGCTGGTGACGGCAGGCCGCAGGGACCCTATCTGCCCCTCGACCCTCACCGACAGGCTGATGGCGCATCTGGGCGCCGCCGGCGCCGAGACCGAGATCGTGTGGCACGAGGGTGGGCACGAGGTGCGGCCGCAGGAGACGGCGGCCGCCAGGCGCTTTCTCGCTCCCTACGCGGGCGAAGCCGTGCGGGAGGCGGGCGAATGACATTCGATCCGTCGCGTATCCATCTTGAGGACCTGGGCGGAAAGGGCCGCTATGTCTATGCCGCCGACGGGGAGAAGGCGGAGATGACCTTCACCAGGATCGGCACGAGCCAGATCATCATCGATCATACGGAGGTTCCGACGCCCTTTCGCGGGCAAGGCGTCGGCGAAGGGCTGGTGGCGCATGCGGTGGAGGCGGCGCGCAAGGACGGTGTGAAGATCAGGCCGCTCTGCCCCTTCGCAGCGGCCCAGTTCCGCCGGCATCCCGAGTGGCAGGACGTTTTGGCGCGGTAAGCCGGCGGAGCCTCACTTAGACCAGTTCATCGTTTCACGGAATCGATGAACTGGTCCAACGCCTTGCTTTGTCGCAATTCCGGACGGAAAACCGGCTTCCACTTTTCCTGGAATTGCTCTAGGCGGCCTTCGCCAGACGCGGGCTCTCGCCGGCCTCGACGAAGGCCCGGTGCAGCGTCTTTACCGCCTCCTCCCGGCTTTCGCTCGCTACCACGAACTGCACGTCGACGCCGCGGCCCGTCTCCTGCGCCGAGATCGGCTCGATGCCGGCCTCGCAGAGCGCCGTCAACCCCTTGAGCATGACGTTGAGGCCCTTCAGGTCGCGCCCGATGACCGACACCATGCCGGCGCGGCGGGTGGTGATGCGGGCGGAGGGATAGCGCTCCGTCAGGTCCCGCTCGACGCGCCGAACGGTCTTCAGCGGCGCCTGGATGTGGTGGACGATCGAGTTGGCGTTGGATACCTTCGAGACGATGCGCACCCGGTGGCGGGCCAGCACGTCGAGGATGGCCGCGTCGTAGCCCTTCACGCCCACCATATCCTGCTCGAACAGCTCCAGCGTGGTGACGGGCAGCCCCGTGACCATCTCGACGCCGGGCCTGTTCGCGGGCTCGGCGTCGATCAGCGTGCCGGGATCGTGCGGCTCGAAGGCGTTGGCGACGCGCAAGGGAACGCCCGCCTGGCGCAGCTTCTTCGCCGCCTTCGGGTGGATCGCCTCCATGCCCATGTTCGAGAGCTGATCGGCAACGTCGTAGTTGGTGCGGCCGATCTTGCGCACGTTCTCGGCCCCGACCAGGCGCGGATCGGCGCTGGAGAGGTGGAACTCCTTGTGGATGATCGCCTCGCGGGCGCCGGTGAGCGCTGCGATGGTGGCGAAGGTGACCTCGGAATAGCCGCGGTCGAACTCGCGCATCAGCCCCTCGCGGCACTGGGCATAGCCGGTGACGATGGGTAATTCGCGCGCAAGATCCACCTCGGCGAAGGCCGCTTCGATGCGCTCGTCGAGGCTTGGCTGGGCCTCGTCGCGCCAGCCCGTCAGGTCGATAAGGCACGCGTCGACGCCGTGGCGGCGCAAAAGCAGGGTCAGGTTGCTGGCCGAATGCGCCTCGCCGAGGGCCGACAGCATCTCGCGGATGGTCTGCATGTGCTCGACGAGCTGGAAATGCCCGTAGGAGCACAGGCGCTGCAGATCGATCAGGCAGCGGCGCGCGCCTTCGATGCGCTCGCGCACGAAATCATCGGCGGCCTGCCGGTCGCCGGCACAATCGAACATCCCCGCATTGATGTCGTGCATGGCGCGGCTGACCTCGCCCAGCGCCACCATCCATCCATGCTCGTTGTCGGCGTGGGCAAACTGCGCGTAGACGCCGGCCTTGCCCGACTTCTTGTGTTCGAGCAGCTTGTCCGTGATGCCGCCGAAGGCGGAGACCACGAAGACGCGGTGATAGAGCGCCTCGCCCTTGCGCGCGCCGATCAGGATGGTGTCGAGCAGCTCGCGCGCCCGGCTCATGGAGGTTCCGCCGATCTTCTCGACGGTATGGCTGCGGGGCGCATTTGCCGGCACGCCGCGATGCGCCGCGGCGTGCTCCTCTTCCGCTAATTGTGTCATGGCTTGAGCCGTTTTCTCCCAGACCAGTTCATCGTTTCATGGAATCGATGAACTTGTCTAACTCTTTGTTTTTTCTCAATTCCGGACGGAAAACCGGTTTCCACTTTTCCTGGAATTGCTCTAAACCAGCTTGCCGGAAGCGATCTCGATGGCCTTGGCCTCGCCGCGCTCGGCCAGGAAATCAGGCCGCGGCTTCTTGGCGCCGAAGGGCTCCTCGAGCTGGTTGGACATGGCGTTGAACACGAAGAAGGCGTTCGAACGGGAGAAGGGGGTTATGTTGCCGTTCGAGCCGTGCATCGTGTTGCAGTCGAACAGAACCAGCGTGCCCGCCTTGCCGGTGGCAGCATGGATGCCGTGCTCGGACGCCAGCTTGGTCAGCGCGCCATGCGAGGGGACACCCACCTCCTGCTTCTTCAGCGAGGCCTTGTGGTTGTCCTCCGGCGTTTCGCCGGCGCAAGCGATGAAATGCTTGTGCGAGCCGGGCATCAGCATGAGCGGGCCGTTGAGCGCGTCGTTGTCCGTCAGGAGCAGCGACGCGGAGACGGCGCGCATGCGCGGCATGCCGTCCTCGGCGTGCCAGGTCTCGAAGTCGGAGTGCCAGTAGAACTCCTTGCCGGTGAAGCCCGGCTTGTAGTTGAGGCGCGACTGGTGGACGTAGACGTCGTCGCCGAGCAGGAAGCTGGCGATACCGGCAATGCGGCGGTCACGCGCCAGCCGGTTGAAGAGCGGGCTCTGCTCGGGCAGCTTGAAGACCGTGCGCACCTCGTCGGAACCCGGCTCCGTGATGATGCTGCCGTCCATCAATTCACGTTCGCCACCGCGCAGGGCGGCCGATTCGGCCATCAGCGCCTTCACCTCATCTTCGGTGAAGAGGTCCTTGAGCACCAGGAAACCGTCGCGGTCGAACTGGTCGGCCTGCTGAGCCGTCAGGGGCGCGTCGGGGCGCCACTGGCTCCAGACAGTCTTGTCCTGCCGCGGCAGCCAGCGCTCTTCCGGCAGGCGGCTCGGATAGGGATCCTGTCGTCGGTCGGCGGGATGAGTGATTGCAGACATCTTTTTCTCCTTCTTCTTTTGGTTTCTGCCGGCGTGGCTTCACATCACGCCGACTCGGCCTCCAGTGCGTAGGAGCCATCGTCCTTGTGAACTTCGGTGCCCGTTACGGGCGGGTTGAAGACACAGGCCATGATCATGGGCTTCTCCGCGTCGGCGCGGAGAATGTGCTTGTCGTTCTTGTCGAGGGCGTAGACCACGCCCGGCTTTATCCGGTGGACCTTGCCGGTGGCGCAGTCCTCGATGGAGCCAGTGCCGTCGACGCAGTAGACGCTTTCGAAATGGTTCTTGTAGTGCATCTCAAGCTCGGCGCCGGCGTAGATGGTGGTGATGTGGAAAGAGAAGCCCATGCCGTCGGACTTCAAGAGCAGCCGCACGCTGTCCCAGCCCTCCGAGAAGACATGGCGCTCCGTGTTCTTGGCCTCGTTCAGGTCACGCACGATCATCGACGCTCACTCCGCTGCAATTTTGGTGGACTGGGCAATTTCGCTCGCGGCTTCTTCGAGGATGTCGAGGCCGCGGGCAAAGGTCTTCTCATCGATGGTCAGCGGCGCCAGGACCTTGACCACCTCGTCGTGGGCGCCCGAGGTCTCGATGACGAGGCCGTTCTCGAAACAGCGGGCGCAGATCTCTTCCGCCAGCTTGCCGGAGCCGACGTCGATGCCGAGCATCATGCCCCGGCCTTTCAGGCGGGCGGCGGGCAGGCGCTCCGCGATTTTCGCGAGCCGCGATTTCAGGTAGGCGGCGCGCTTCGTCACCGTCTCCTTAAAGCTGCCGTCTGCCCAGAACTTCTCCAGCGCCACGCGCGCGGTAACGAAGGCATGGTTGTTGCCGCGGAAAGTGCCGTTGTGCTCGGCCGGGCCGAACACGTCGTAATCCGGCTTCACCAGCAGCGCGGCGAAGGGCAGGCCGAAGCCCGAAAGCGACTTCGCCATGGTGATGATATCCGGCTTCACGCCCATCTCCTCGAAGGAGAAGAAGGGGCCGGTGCGGCCGCAGCCCGCCTGGATGTCGTCGACGATGAAGAGCGCACCGTGGGCGCGAGCGATCTCGGCGATGCGGCGCACCCACTCACGGGAGGCGGCGTTCAAACCGCCCTCCCCCTGCACGGTCTCCAGGATGATCGCCGCCGGCGGCTCGATGCCGCTGGACGGCTCGGAGAGCATACGGTTCAGGAAATCGGCGGTGTCGATGTCCTCTCCCATCGCGCCCTCGAACGGCATGCGCGTGACACCGGAAAGCGGAACGCCGGCGCCGCCGCGGTGGTAGCCGTTGCCGGTGGCGGCGAGCGCGCCGAGCGTGACGCCGTGGAAGCCGTTGGTGAAGGCGACGACGTTGGTGCGTCCCGTCACCTTGCGGGCGAGCTTCAGCGCCGCCTCGACGGCGTTGGCGCCCGTCGGGCCCATGAACATCATGCGATGGTCCATGCCGCGCGGGGTCAGGATGATGCGCTCGAAGGCCTCCAGGAAGGCGGCCTTGGCTCTGGTGTGCATGTCGAGGCCGTGCGCCACGCCATCGCCGGCGATATAGTCGACGAGGGCAGCCTTCATGTCGGGGTCGTTATGCCCGTAGTTGAGCGACGAGCAGCCGGCGAGGAAGTCGATGTAGTCGCGGCCGTCGCGGCCGGTGAGCGTGGCGCCCCGCGCCTTCTCGAACACGACGGGGAAGCTGCGGCAATAGCTGCGCGCGGCGGACTCGCGCCGTTCAAAGATAGCTTTGTCGTCCGTTCGTACGGTCGTCATGATATTCCCTTCGGGTTGAATGTCTCGGAGGCGTTGCATCGCGCCGATCAGGCCGCGTTGCGCGCCTCCTCGGGCAGCGTGATCGTCACCATGTGCTCGGTGGCGTGCTCCCCGTCGAAATGGGCATCCTTGCGGAAATAGGGCTCGCTCTTCAGCTCCGTGCCCTGGCTGCGGGCGAAGGAGTTGAAGAGGGCCCAGCTTGCCGCATTGTCGGATGTGATGGTGGTCTTGAGGCCGCGTACGTCCGCGCAGGCCGCGCGCGCCAGGAGAGCTGTGAGCATTCGCTTGGCAATGCCCTGGCCCTGCGCGCTCTCGTCTACGGCGACCTGCCAGATGAAGAGTAAAGACGGGTCATCCGGCAACAGATAGCCGGAAACCCAGCCGACGATGGCGCCGTCGGCCACGCGCTCGGCGACCATGCAGGTGTCGCTGAAATGGTCGCACTGGAGCAGGTTGCAGTAGAGGGAATTTTCGTCGAGGGGGTCGCAGGATCTGATGAGGCGCCAGACGGCCGTGCCATCCTCGGTGCGGGGGGTGCGAAAGGCGATCCGACCAGATCGTTTTCGAACAAGTTCGATATTTCCGGTATGCATTGTCTCTTCTCCTGAGCGGGCCGGATATTACGATTGGCGAAGGATATTTCAACCGGCGAACAGGGAATTTCTGGCATCGGCCGTGGAGAAAACGTGCTTTCCCACTGATTCTGCGGGAAATTTCATTCGCTAATCAAATCATATTTTTTCTGCTATCAAGGGCCATCTCTCTCTGACGAAGCTGTCCCATGGAAAACCGCACCCAGACCAGCCTCATCGCGCTCAGGCGCATTCTGCGAGCGACGGAGCTCAATGCGCGAACCCTGGCGCGCGCGACGGGGCTGACGACACCGCAGCTCATCGTGCTGGAGATTGTCGCTGCTGCCACTCGCCTTACACCGAAGGATATCGCCGCAAGAGCAGGTGTCGGCCAGGCGACGGCGACGGCGCTGGTCGACAAGCTGGAGGCACGGGGGCTGGTGACGCGCACGCGCGGCGAAAAGGACCGGCGCGTCGTCTGGGTGGCGCCGACGGAGGCCGGCCTGGAAATGCTCAAGGCAGCGCCCGACCCGCTGCAGCGCACGTTCTCCAAACAGTTCGAGGCGCTGCCCGACTGGGAGCAGGCGATGGTCGTGGCGGCGCTGGAAAAGGTAGGCGCCATGCTGAACGCCGGCACCATCGACGCCTCGCCGCTTCTTGACGTCGGCGCGGTCGACCGCAAGTAACGGTATTGGAAGACAAGGATGACGCGGTCGTGAAGGCGCGTGCGGCATCTTTTGCCCGTACCGCCTCGCCTTCGCCGCGTTTGATGTTATCTTAGGAAGGCAGGGCGCGCCGCATCGGGCCGTGCGCCCGGCAGTCTGGACGCGTGATGGCCGAGCACCGCTTCATTGATCGCCCAATGTCCGGGCTTCTCGCCCGGCTCGCACGGACGCGCGCGGTCGTGCGCGGCGCGATCCTGGTCGAACGCCTGTGGCCGCTCGTCCTACCGCTCGTGGTGGTGGCGAGCCTGTTCCTGAGCCTCGCGTGGTTCGGCGTCTTCCGCTTCCTGCCGGATTGGGCGCGGCTCGGCCTGCTGGCGCTGCTGGCGATTGCCGCGCTTGCCTCGCTGTGGCCGCTCAGGCTGTTTCGCATGCCCGTGGCGAGCGAGGTCGACCGCCGCATAGAGCGGGCGAACCTGCTTGAGCACGCGCCGGTCTCCGTACAGTCCGACCGGCTGGCCGGCAGCGGCGATGGGGATGCCTTTGCCTCCGCGCTATGGCGCGAGCACCAGAAACGGATGGCCGAGCGGCTTTCGCGCCTGCACGGCGATCTGCCGCAAACGTCCGTTCCCGAACGCGACCCGTGGGGATTGCGCGCTGTCGCCGCGCTGCTGTTCGTCACCGCACTCGCCTATTCGACCGGGCCTTATGGCGGACGCATCGCCGACGCGTTCCAACCTCCGGCGCGAACGGACGTCGCGCCGGCGCGCATCGACGCCTGGGTCACCCCGCCGCCCTATACGGGACGCGCACCGATCTACCTGACGGCCGACGCCAATCGCGAGCGGCGGGACTTCGCCGTGCCGCAGAGCAGCACCGTGGCCGTGCGTGTGAGCGGCGGTTCGGGGGAAGAGGCGCTGTCATTCATCGATGCGGGCGGCGCGGAGCGGGCGATCGAGCCCGAGGGCGGAGCGGACCCGGCAGGCGGGGCGCTGCGTTTTTCCGAGACGCTTACCGGTGCGGGCACCGTCAGCCTTTCCGATGGCGGACGGGAGGTGGAGCGCTGGCAATTCTCGGTGGTGCCCGACACGCCGCCCGAGATCCGCTTCACAGAGGAGCCCAGGCGCGCGGTGAACGGGGCGCTGGAGCTGGCCTACGAGATCGAGGACGACTACGGCGCCGTGGGTGCCGAGGCGTTGTTCGCACGGCCGGAGCCGAACCCGGATGCACAGCCGCTCTACGAGGCGCCGGAAATGCCGCTCTCCTTGCCGCGCCGCGGCAACCGGGACGGGATGGCGGCCAAGACCTCGCGCGACCTGAGGGAGCATCCGTGGGCGGGACTCCCGGTGGATCTCACGCTTTCGGCCAGGGACGCGGCCGAGCAGACGGGCGAGAGCGAAACCAGAACTTTCGTCCTGCCGCAACGGCCTTTCACCAACCCGCTGGCCCAGGCGCTGATCGAGCAGCGGCGCATTCTAGCGCTCGACAAGAACCAGCAGCCTCGCGTCCTGGCGCTCATGGATGCCGTGCTCATGTGGCCGGAGGAGACGTTCGACGAGCCCTCGCATTTCCTGCTGATTTCGGCCGCGCGCTCGCGCCTTGGAGCCGCCGACCGGGATGAGACGCTGCGTGCGGTGGTGGACGAATTGTGGGAGATCGCGCTGATCATCGAGGACGGCGACCTGACCGCCGCCGAGCGGCGCCTGCGCCAGGCCCAGGAGGCGCTCCGGCAGGCCCTCGAGGACGGGGCGAGCGACGAGGAGATCGAGCGGCTGATGGACGAATTGCGCACGGCGATGCAGGAGTTCCTGCGCGAGTTCGCCGAGCGCGCCATGCAGAACCAGGATTTCGCCGAGGGCCAGGAAGGCCAGACGATGAGCCAGAGCGACCTGGAGCGCATGCTCGACCAGATCGAGGATCTCGCCAAGTCGGGCGCCCGCGACCAGGCGCAGGACCTTCTCTCACAGCTCGAGAACATGATGAACAACCTGCAGGCCGGCAGGCCGCAGCAGGGCCAGGGCGGCGGGCAACAGTCCGAGATGCGCCAGCAGATGGACCGGCTGGGCGAGATCATGCGTCGCCAGCAGGAGTTGATGAACGAGACCTTCCGCCTCGACCAGCAGCAGCGCGGCCAGCAAGGGCAGCAAGGGCAACAGGGGCAACAGGGCCAGCAAGGTCAGGGGGGCCAGGGTCAAGGCATGTCGCCTGAGGAGCTTACCGAGGCGCTGCGCGGCCTGCAGGAGGGACAGGGCGCCCTGCGGGGCGACCTGCAAAGCCTGATGGAGGGGCTCGAAGGCCTGGGCATCCAGCCCGGCGAGGGCTTCGGCGAGGCCGGCGAGGCGATGGAGGGAGCCGAAGGCGCACTCGGCGAAGGCCAGGGCGAGCGCGCCGTCGGCGAGCAGGGCCGCGCGCTGGAGGCGCTGCGGCGCGGCGCGCAGGACATGATGAGCCAGATGCAGCAGGCCATGCGCGGCCAGCAGGGCGAGGGCCAGCAGGGCGGCCGCCAGGACCGGGCAGGAAGGGACCCGCTGGGCCGTCCGCGCGCGACGACCGGGCCGGACTTCGGCGATTCCGTCGACGTACCCGACGAGATCGACACGCAGCGGGCGCGCGAGATCCTCGAAGCCATCCGCCGCCGGCTGGGCGATGCGCTGAGCCCGGAGTTGGAGCGCGAATACCTGGAGCGGCTGCTCGACATACAGTGAGGGTGGGTGCCAAGCGCCCTCGTGGTTCGACAAGCTCACCATGAGGGCTACTGGGATGTCGCCGCTCGTTTTGGCGCCAGGATGTGTGGCTGAGTGGCGGCCGCTTGGTTCCTCAGCATCGAAGGGCGCAAAGGCTCCAGTAGCCCTCATGGTGAGCTTGTCGAACCACGAGGGCGGCGCCTGGCGGCGGCCGGCGAGCCTGCCCCGGCAGGGATTTTTGGCATTCTCATACGGTGAGTGCTAATTTTTCCCTTTCGGCCTCTTGAACGGGAACTTTTTTGCGACCAAATTTTCTTCGCGCGGTGCCGCAACGGGCCGCGTGCCGCGCCGGGGAGGCCGGCGCGGGAGGTGCTTCAATCATTGTCTTTAGGAGGAAGACATGGAGTTCCGTCCTTTGCATGACCGCTTGGTCGTCCGCCGCATAGAAGCGGAGGAGAAAACGGCGGGAGGGGTCATCATTCCCGATACCGCGAAGGAAAAGCCGCAGGAAGGCGAGGTGCTGGCTGTCGGTCCCGGTGCGCGCGCCGACAACGGCGAACTCGTGCCGCTGGAGGTGAAGGTCGGCGACCGCATCCTCTTCGGCAAGTGGTCGGGCACGGAAATTCGCCTCAAGGGCGAAGACCTTCTCATCATGAAGGAGAGCGACGTGCTCGGTATCATAGAGGCCGCGGCCTCGGCACAAAGGGCCGCCTGAGTGCGCCCGTACGGTCGTTGATGCTGCCCATCGAGGAGTATTGAAATGGCTGCCAAAGATGTAAGATTCCACGCTGACGCGCGCGAGCGCATGCTCAAAGGCGTCGATATCCTCGCCAATGCGGTGAAGGTGACGCTGGGGCCCAAGGGTCGCAACGTCGTTCTCGACAAGTCGTTCGGGGCGCCGCGCATCACCAAGGACGGCGTGACCGTCGCCAAAGAGATCGAGCTCGAGGACAAGTTCGAGAACATGGGCGCGCAGATGGTGCGCGAGATCGCGTCCAAGACCAGCGACGCGGCCGGAGACGGCACCACCACGGCCACGGTTCTTGCCCAGTCGATCGTGCAGGAGGGCGCCAAGGCGGTTGCCGCCGGCATGAACCCGATGGACCTGAAACGCGGTGTCGACAAGGCCGTCGCCGCGGTGGTGGAAGAACTGAAGAGGAACGCCCGCCAGGTCACCCGCAACGACGAGATCGCCCAGGTGGGCACCATCTCGGCCAATGGCGACCGGGAGATCGGCAGCTTCCTCGCCCAGGCGATGGAGAAGGTGGGCAACGAGGGCGTGATCACGGTCGAGGAGGCCAAGACCGCCGAGACGGAGCTCGAAGTGGTCGAGGGCATGCAGTTCGACCGCGGCTATCTCTCCCCCTACTTCATCACCGACCAGGACAAGATGCGCGTCGAGCTCGAAGAGCCTTACGTGCTGATCCACGAGAAGAAGCTGTCGAACCTGCAGGCCATGCTGCCGGTGCTTGAAAGCGTCGTGCAGTCGTCCAAGCCCCTGCTCATCATCGCCGAGGACGTCGAGGGCGAGGCGCTGGCCACCCTCGTCGTCAACAAGCTGCGCGGCGGCCTGAAGGTCGCGGCCGTCAAGGCGCCGGGCTTTGGCGACCGCCGCAAGGCGATGCTGCAGGACATCGCCATCCTCACCGGCGGCACCGCCATCTCGGAGGATCTCGGCATCAAGCTGGAGAACGTGACGCTGGAGATGCTGGGCCGGGCCAAGAGGGTGCTGGTGGAGAAGGAAAACACCACCATCGTCGACGGCGCCGGCTCGAAGGCCGAGATCGAGGGCCGCATCAACCAGATCAAGGCGCAGATCGAGGAGACCACCTCCGACTACGACCGCGAGAAGCTGCAGGAGCGGCTGGCGAAGCTCGCCGGCGGCGTCGCCGTCATCCGCGTCGGCGGCTCGACCGAGGTCGAGGTGAAGGAGCGCAAGGACCGCGTCGACGACGCCATGCACGCCACCCGTGCGGCGGTGGAGGAAGGGCTTCTGCCCGGCGGCGGCGTGGCGCTGTTGCGCGCAGTCAAGGCCCTGGACGGCCTCACGGTTGAGAACCACGACCAGCAGGTGGGCGTCAACATCGTGCGCCGCGCCATCGAGGCGCCGGTCCGTCAGATCGCCGAGAATTCGGGCGCCGAGGGCTCCATCATCGTCGGCCGGCTGCGCGAGAAGGACGACTTCGGCTATGGCTGGAACGCGCAGACCGGCGACTATGGCGACCTCTACGCCATGGGCATCGTCGACCCGCTGAAGGTGGTGCGCACGGCACTGCAGGACGCAGCCTCGGTTGCCGGCCTCTTGATCACCACCGAGGCGATGGTGGCCGAGCGGCCGAAGAGGGAAGCCCCGCCGCCCGCGCACGCCGGTGCAGGCATGGACTTCTGAAACGTCCGATCGGCGACACGAAAAAGGCGCGGCCGGCCTCCGGCCGCGCTTTTTTCAGCGCTCCATCAGGACACGTTCGAAGCGGCGGTCGGGGATGAACCACATCACGGCAACGGCGACGTAAAAGGCCAAGGCGAGCCATTCGGTAACGAAGGCAAGCGGAATTGCGGCGGCATAGATGACGACCGAGACCTTGCCTTTGAAATCGCTGCCGATCGCCTTGGCGAAGGCCGTGTCGCCGCCATGCAGGCGCAGGAGGGTGTGCACCAGGATGAAATAGGCGACGGCCGCCATGATGAGCACGCCGCCGTAGAGGGCGACGGGCAGCGGCGCGAAATGATTCTCTCCCATCCAGCCGGTTACGAACGGCATGAGCGACAGCCAGAACAGGAGGTGCAGATTGGCCCACAGCACGGAACCGTCGACGCGCTTGACGGCATGGAACATGTGATGGTGGTTGTTCCAGTAGATGCCGATATGGGCGAAGGACAGGATATAGGACAGGAAGACCGGCCACAGCGGGAGGACGGCCGCCCAGTCCGCGCCGTGCGGCACCTTCATCTCCAGCACCATGATTGTGATGACGATGGCCAGGACCCCGTCGGAAAACGCCTCGACCCGTCCCCTTGTCATTTCAGCTCTCCATGCGGCCGTGCGCAGCCGGCATTCTTTCCGGGTTCGATAGTAGCGGCATGACGACAGCGCCGCGACGGTATTTTTTTGGGAAGCTGGTTCCTACGCCGCCAGCGCCTCGCCCACGCGATCGCGGATCTCGGCCAGCGAAAAGGGCTTGTTGACCACGCCCTTCACGGTGCCCTCCAGCTCGGCGGCGCGCTCGCGCTGGTCGGCGAAGCCGGTCATCAGGAGAAGGCGCAGGCTGGGGAAGGCGCTCGCCGCGGCGCGGGCCATTTCGATGCCGTCCATTGCCGGCATGCGGATGTCGGACAGCACCAGATCGAATCCGCCTGCCGCCTCCTCTATCTTCTGAAGCCCTTCGACCCCGTCTTCCGCGGTCTCGACCGAATGGCCGGCAGCGGCGAGTGCACGGGCGGTGAAGGAGCGGACGGAGAGGTCGTCCTCAACGATCAGCAGTCTAGCCATGCCGCGATTGTCGCCATCAATCCTTAACAGTTCGCTGAACGACTACCGACCAAAAAGGTTCACGCGTCGCCTTTCACCACACCGACGAAGGGAAGCTCGCGGAAGGCGTGCGCAACGTCCATCCCATAGCCGACGACGAAATAGTCGGGGCATTCGAAACCCACGAAATCGGCATCCAGGCTCGCCTGGCGACGCGAGTGCTTGTCGAGCAGGACGGCGATGGAGACGGACTTGGCGCCGCGCGACAGCATCAGGTCGCGCGTGTATTTGAGCGTCTTGCCGGACTCCAGGATGTCGTCGATCAGGAGGATGTCGCGGCCCTTCACGTCGTTGTCGATGTCGCGCAGGACCTTGATCTCACCGCTCGTGGTGCCCGCCCCGTAGCTGGAGATCATGATGAACTCGACCTCCGGCGATATGCCCGCATCGTGCATGGCGCGGATGAGATCGGCGGCGAAGATGAAAGAGCCCTTCAGCACGGAAACGACCAGCAGGTCGTTGTAGTCGCGCGACGCGACCTCCTTGGCGAGTTCCAGGTTGCGCCGCGCGATCGCCGAGGCGGAGAAAAGAACTTCGATTTCCTTGCCGCGTACAACAGGCATTGTTCGCGCTACTCCCTGAACGTCACCGAGACCGACTTCACGCCATCCTTAGGAGCGGCAAGCCGGCTGGAGAAGGCGAAGCGTTCGCCGGCCGCGAGCTGCTTGCCGCTTGTCCCCAGGAAATAGTGGGTCGTGCGGCCCGCCATGTCCAGCACGTTGACGGACAGGTCGGGCAGGCGCTCGGCCTCACCGCCTTCATTGACCGCCTCCCCGTCGATCAGCAAAAGGGCTCTTCCGCCGGAGCGCTCTATGCGGCTTTCCAGCTCGGCGATGCGCAAGGCGGAGCCTTGCGCCCACGCCGGCGACACACGGTCGAGCGCAGCATGGCCACCGGAGACCCAGAAAGCGCCGGCCACGGCGAGAAGGCCGAATGCCCAAAAGGCCGGATTGCCGAGCGAAAGGCGTCGTTCCGAAATGTGGCTTGCGCCACCGCGCAGCATGTCGAGGCCCGAAGGAGGCGCTGTTGCCGCCGTCGCCGCGCCAGCGGCCTGCCGCATCCTCCCTTGCGGGGCCAGCGTCTCGTATTCGGCCTCGACGATATCGACAAATGGGCTGGAGACGGCATCGAGCGGCCCGAAGCCTGCGGCAGCGGGTTCTCCCTCGACGATGATTTCGCCCGAGACGGGCGCTCGACTTCGTTTTTCGGGCATTCGGGGCAGAACCGTTCTTTCGTCGCCGGCCGTTCTTGGCTAAATCAAAATGGTTAATGCTTCGCCATTTTGCGGTTTTCGCGGCCATGTTAACCATCGGTTTACCATGCGCCTCGAAGGTCGGGTTCGCACCGGCGGAAGCTTGTCCGCTCCACGCCCAGCACGCAGGTCGCCCCACGTGATTCGTTTCGAGAATGTAGGCCTCAGATACGGGATGGGTCCGGAGGTGCTCCGCGACGTCTCATTCCATCTGCCCGAGCGTTCGTTCCAGTTCCTGAGCGGACCGTCGGGAACCGGCAAGACGACGCTTCTGCGCCTCCTCTTCATGTCGCTCAAGCCGACACGCGGCCTCATCACCATCTTCGGCAAGGACCGCTCTCGCGTCACGCGGCAGGAACTGCCGCTCCTGCGCCGGCGCATCGGCGTGGTCTTCCAGGATTTCCGGCTGCTCGACCACATGACGACCTATGAGAACGTCGCGCTGCCGCTGCGCGTGCGCGGGCGCGAGGAGGCGAGCTATCGCGGTGACGTGGTCGAGCTTCTGAAATGGGTCGGGCTGGGCGACCGCATGCACGTTCTGCCGCCGGTGCTTTCGGGCGGCGAGAAGCAGCGCGCCGCCATTGCGCGCGCCCTCATCGAACAGCCGCGCATCCTGCTTGCCGACGAGCCGACGGGCAACGTGGACCCGCAGCTCGCACGCCGGCTTCTGCGCCTGTTGATCGAGCTCAACCGGATGGGAACCGCCGTCGTCATCGCCACCCACGACATCGGCCTGATGGAACAGGTGGAGGCGCGGCGCATGGTGCTGTCGGGCGGAAGGCTGGAAATCTATGACTAAGGCCAAAGCCGCAAAGGCGCCGCATCCCGCCGTCAAGCTGAAGGAGAAGGTCAGCGCCGGCGTCCGCCAGCAGGCCGCCAGGACCCTGGCGCGCAAGCAGACGCCCATCGTGCCGCCTGACAACATCGCCGCGCGCGCGATGATCCTCGTCGTTGCCATCATGACCTTCCTTTCGTGCCTGACGCTGGGTGCAGTGACCCTGGTGCGCGACACCGCCGCCACATGGCAGACGCAGATCGCGCGCGAGGCGACGATCCAGATCAAGCCGGCGGACGGGCTGGATATGGAAGCCGCACTTGCCGACGCGCGCGACATCGCCGCCGGTCATCGCGGCGTGCGCGGCGCCAGCATCGTCAGCCGGGAGGCGACGACGCGCCTGCTCGAGCCGTGGCTGGGGCCGGGGCTCGACATCGACGAACTGCCGGTGCCCAGGCTCATCATCGTCACTATCGATCCCGTGGAGCGGCCGGACTTTGCGGCCATGCGCGCCGAGTTGGCGGAGGCTGTGCCGAACGCCGCGCTCGACGATCACCGCACCTGGGTGGACCGGCTGGTGGCCATGGCGCGCACCACGGTGACAATCGGCATGGCCGTCCTGGCGCTCATGCTTTCGGCGACGGCGCTGACGGTGATCTTCGCCACGCGCGGCGCCATGGCGGGCAACGGCCACGTCATCGAGGTCATGCATTTCGTGGGAGCGGAGGCGCCGTTCATCGCGCGGGAGTTCCGCCGGCACTTCCTTCTGGCCGGATCGCGCGGCGCGGCCGCCGGCGGGGCGGCCGCCATCATCGTCTTCGTGCTGTTTTCCTGGTGGTCCTCGCGCAACGTCGCCACGCCGGAGGGCGACCAGACGGCGGCGCTGTTCGGCAATTTCGCCATCGGTACGTCCGGTTATCTCGGCGTGGCACTGGTGGTGATACTGATCGCAGTGCTGACGGCGGCGACCTCGCATGTCACCGTTATGGCTCATTTGAAGCGGATCGAGACGTGAGCGCGGCGTGAATCTTTTTGTTTCATGACGCCCGGTGAGGACTATCCCTCGCCGCATTTGGACATTAACCATGCGATATGAGCGAGATTGCGGGCATGTCGGCCAGGGCTGATTCGCAGCGTCGCCGTGGGCGGTTGCTGCTGCGCGCGGGCATGACAGCCCTTGCTGCCTGTGCTTTTGCCTTCGTCGTCGGCTTTGCTCTCTTCCTCGATCATGTGGCGAACCTTAAGGCGCCGCCCGAGCTGCGGTCGGCGGACGGCATCGTCGTCCTCACCGGCGGCCAGTCGCGCATCGATACCGGGCTCCACCTCCTGAAGGCGGGCAAGGGCAAGCGCCTGCTCATCAGCGGCGTCAATCCCGTGGCCCGGCGCGACGATCTCCGGCTTGCCACAGGCGGCGACAGCAACCTTTTCAACTGTTGCATCGATATCGACCGGGTCGCGCTGAATACCATCGGCAATGCCGAGGAAAGCGCCAAATGGGCGAGCGCCAACACCTATGGCAGCATCATCGTCGTGACCAACAACTACCACATGCCGCGCAGCCTCCTGGAGATGCGCCGCATCCTGCCGGCGGCCGATCTGCAGCCCTATCCGGTGGTCAACACCCCGCTTTCCGGCAGCGCCTGGCTCGCCAATCCCGATGCCCTGCGCGTTCTCGTCATCGAATACACCAAATATGTTGCCGCCCTGACGCGTGGCCTCGCGTCAACCCCGCATCCCGCGCCTTCTCTCCCCGAGAGCGTCGAGGATATGCGCGCCATTGTGCGGAAATAGGCGGTCTTTTTCCATTCTCCCCTTTGCAGGCTTTGCCAATCGGCGCGCTTGGGATAACCAACGGCCAACGGGTGCTGTGCGCCTTCGGTCTGGAATCCACGCATGCTCATCGTCCGCTCCCTGGCGTTCAACGTCGCATTCTATCTGAACCTGATCGTCCAGATGATTGTCTGGACGCCGCTCTATTTCGTGCTGCCGCGCAAGAAGGCCTGGTTCGTGCCCAAGGTGTGGGCCGCCTCCAGCCTGTGGCTGCACAAGGTGCTGGCCGGCGCGCATGCGGAATTTCTGGGCCTGGAGAACCTGCCCGACGGCCCGTGCATCGTCGCGCCCAAGCACCAGTCGTTCTGGGATACCATCGCCTTCCTGCCCTACATCCCCGACGCGCTCTACATCCTGAAGAGGGAACTGATGTGGATCCCGCTGTTCGGCTGGTACGTGGCCAAGATGCGCATGATCCCGATCGACCGCGGCAGCCGCTCCAAGGCGCTCAGACAGGCCGTCAAGATCGCTCGCGAGCGCCTCAAGGACAACCGCCAGCTCATCATCTATCCCGAAGGCACGCGACGGGCACCGGGCGCGGAGCCCGCCTACAAATACGGCATCGTCGAGCTCTACAAGCAGCTCAATGTGCCGGTGGTGCCGGTCGCGCATGTGGCGGGCCTCCACTGGCCGCGGCGCAAATTCCTGCGCTACCCCGGCACCATCCGCGCCCGTTTCCTGCCGGCCATCGAACCCGGCCTCTCGCGCGAGGCCTTTCAGGAGCGCCTGATCCGCGAGACCGAGGCGGCGTGCGATGCGCTTCTTGTGGAGGCGGCCAAGGGGCCCAACCCGCCGCCACTGCCGGAGACGGCACGACGAAGGCTTGCGGAGCTCGGCGTGAAGACCGAAGGCGCGTTGACGAAGGACTGATACCGAGGGAGCTATCGCGTGATCCGCGCGGCCACCGTTTCCAGCCAGTGGTCGCGGATGCCGAGCGCCTTCAGATGCTCGACGGTGTTGATCACGTATTCCTCGTTGCGGCCGGACTGGCCGACGGCGCCGTAGACCCGCTGCGCGGCGTGCTCGGCATCTAGACGGCCGGCATATTGCGGGTGGGCGCGATCGACGACGTAGGTGAGCGCCTCGACCACGGGCCCATCGTGAAGCCGCACGGGCAAGTGGCGTTCCAGATAGACGTTCGTCACCAGTTCACGTTCGCGCAGATAGGCGATCACCTCGCCCGACAGTTCGCCCGGCACACGGAAGACCATGCCGAGGCAGGAGCCCCCGCGGTCGAGCCCGAGCACGAGGCCCGGCCGGTCCGGCGTGCCGCGATGCACATGCGAATGCACGCACAACGCCCGGCGATAACCGAAAAGCCGCGCTTTCCTGGTTTCAACATGGGCAAAACCCGGCCGCCATATCAGCGACCCGTAGCCAAACACCCAAAAATCGTCCATTTCCACCTGATGTCTGCTTCGCCCATGCGGGGCCGGTGACACTCCGGGTAGCGGGAGGATGGCAATGGCGTCAAGGACGGGAGCGGAATCACGCTTCGGCCGCCGCATGTTTTTGCTGGCGGCAGCCATCGCGGTCGCCGTATTCGCCTATACGGCCGCGTGGTTCTATCTGGCGCACATGCTCGAGCAACGGACGGCGGCGACCGTCGCAGCGTTCAATGGCAACGGTGTGCGTGCCTTCTGCGAGGAGCCCGAGGCAAGAGGCTATCCCTTCCGCATCGGCCTGTTCTGCCGCAGCGTGTTCTACGAGAACGGCAGAGGCGGGATCTCCGTGCGCGCCGGCGCCCTGCGTTCCGCCGCGCAGGTCTATCAGCCTTTCCGCATCGTCGGCGAATTGGACGGGCCGGCGACGATCCGGCTGCCTTTCGCCGCAGCGCTGGAAGCGCGCTGGGAGAACCTGCGTGCCAGCACCCGCCTCGCCCGCCCGTTGCCCGAGCGCCTCTCCGCCGAGGCAAGGCAGATGGTGCTTTCCTACGAGGAAGGCGCCGATACGCCGCTCGCTACGGCCAAGGCCGTGCAGTTCCATGCGCGGCCGCAAGGGGAGGATCTGGAGGCGGCGGCGAGCTTCAGCTCCCTTGCGCTCGATGAACGGCTGACACCCGGCCTGCCCCCGCTCGACGGCCGGATGCGCATGACCCTCAATGACGGCCTTTCCCTGCTTGCCGGCGGCCCACTGGCCCTGCGAGGGCGGTCGGGCACGATTCAGGAGCTGACGGTGGGTATCGCCGGCGACACGGCCGGCTTTGCGCTTTCGGGGCCGGTGGCGATCGGCGCGAACGGCCTGATCGACGCCGATCTTGCAGTCCGCGTGGACGATCCCGCCGCGGTGGGGCGGTTTCTTGCCAATATCTTTCCCGATGCGCGCGACGAGATCACCACCGCGGCCGCCGCCTTCAGCGGCCTCGGCGATGCGCCGCTTCAGCTTCGCATCACGCGCGGCCGCGTCTTCGCGGGCTTCATCCCGCTCGGCAGGATCCCGCCGCTCTAGGCGCTCTCGGACTCCGGTTTCGGCGGGTGGGCGAGCACGTGGCGGCCGAAGTCCGGCACGTCGACCTCCTGGCCGGCTTCGATGATCGAGTGGCGGATGTCGCGGGTGCGGGTAAAAAGGTCGAACAGCTTGTCGCCGTCGCCCCAACGGATGGCGCGCTGCAGGGCCGAGAGGTCCTCAGAAAACCGCGCCAGCATCTCCAGGATGGCATCGCGATTGTGCAGGCACACATCGCGCCACATGGTGGGGTCGGAGGCGGCCAGACGGGTGAAGTCGCGGAAGCCGGAGGCGGAGTATTTGATGACCTCGGATTTCGTCACCGTCTCCAGGTCGTCCGCAGTGCCGACGATGTTGTAGGCGATGATGTGCGGCAGGTGGGAGACGATGGCCAGCACCATGTCGTGGTGCTCGGGGTCCATCGTGTCGACGCGCGAGCCGCAGGCTTCCCAGAAGCGGGTAAGCTTTGCCTGCGCCTCGGCATCGGTGCCGGGCAGTGGCGTGAGGATGCACCAGCGCTCCTCGAAAAGCTCGGCGAAACCCGCATCGGGACCGGAATGCTCCGTGCCCGCGATGGGATGGCCGGGGATGAAGTGGACGTTCTCCGGGATGAAGGACGTCATCTCACGGATGACCGAGGTCTTCGTCGAGCCGGCGTCGGTGACGATGGCGCCGGGCTTCAAGCCTCCGGCGATCTCTGCGGCCACGGCGCCCGAGGCGCCCACGGGCACGGAGACGATCACCAGGTCGGCGTCGCGGACCGCTTCGGCGGCATCCAGGAAATAATCGTCACCAAGGCCGAGCTCGCGGGCGCGGGCGAGCGTTTCGGCGCGGCGAGTGGCGATGCTGAGCCGGCCCGCCAGCCCTTCGCGGCGGATGACGCGGGCGAGCGAGGAGCCGATGAGGCCGATACCGACGAGGGCGATTTTTTGAAAGAGGGGCTCAGGCACAGTCTTAACCGTTCAGGAATTCGGTGAGCGCCGAAACGACACCGCGATTGGCTTCTTCCGGCCCTACCGTCATGCGCAGGGCATTGGGGAAGCCGTAGGCGGTCACGCGGCGCAGGACAAAGCCGCGGGCGGTGAGGAAGGCATCCGCCTCCGCCGCCGTCTTGCTGCCGTTTTCGGCAAAGTGGACGAGCAGGAAATTGCCGACGCTGGGCGTCACCCTGAGGCCAAGCCCGGTCAATTCCTCCGTCAGCCAGGTGCGCCATGTCTCGTTGTGGGCGATGGCTTGCTCCACATGCGCCTTGTCGCGGATGGCGGCCGCACCCGCCTCGATGGCAAGCGCATTGACGTTGAACGGCCCGCGCACGCGGTTCACCGCATCGATCACATGCGCCGGCGCGTACATCCAGCCGATACGCAGGCCCGCCAGACCGTGGATCTTGGAGAACGTGCGCGTCATGACGACATTGTCGGACGAGGACACCAGCTCGATGCCGGCCTCGTAGTCGTTGCGGCGCACATATTCCGCGTAAGCCGCATCGAGCACCAGGAGCACATGCTTCGGCAAGCCGGCGCGGAGGCGGCGCACTTCGTCCACGGGCAGATACGTGCCGGTGGGGTTGTTGGGATTAGCAAGGAAGACGATCTTCGTGCGCTCCGTCACGGCCGCCAGAAGAGCGTCGACGTCGGCGCGCTCATCCGTCTCCTTCGCCGCCACTGGCGTGGCGCCCGTGGCGAGGATCTGGATGCGGTAGACGAGGAAGCCGTGCTCGGAGAAGAGGCCCTCGTCGCCGGGTTTCAGATAGGTCTGGGCGAGCAGGCCCAGAAGCTCGTCCGAACCGTTGGCACACAGGATATTCGCCGGATTGAGACCGTGCGCCTCGGCGATCGCCTCGCGCAGCTTTGTCGCAGAGCCGTCGGGATAGAGCTCCACGTGGCGGCTGGCCGCCCGAATAGCCTCGAGCGCGGCCGGCGAAGGGCCAAGCGGCGTCTCGTTGGAGGAGAGCTTCCAAACCTTTGCCACGCCCGGTGCGTCTTCGCGGCCGGGAACGTAAGGGGCGATATCCAGGATGCCGGATTTGGGCTGCGGACGGTCGAGCGGGCTCATCGGATGGTTCCAAATAATCGAAGCCGCCTGCTTTAGTCCATTAACCGCATTGACGCAAAGGGTTGTCCGGCTTAAAAGGCGCCATTCCGTGGTGATTTGGCCGGTCGGCTTGCAGCCACGTAAAACAAGTCGCTAAAAGGCCGAGGGATGCAAATTCCGCTGAGACCGGCCGCGATTTCGCCGCCGGTCTTTTTGTTTGGAGCCTGCGCCATGCCGATAAAGATTCCCGACCAGCTTCCCGCCCGTGACGTGCTCGCGCGCGAGGGTGTGTCCGTCATGGGCGAAGAGACGGCGCTGCGTCAGGACATCCGTCCGCTGCAGATCGGGCTCCTGAACCTCATGCCCAACAAGATCCGCACGGAGACCCAGCTCGCCCGGCTGATCGGTGCGTCGCCTCTTCAGGTGGAGCTGACGCTGGTGCGCATCGGCAACCACAAGGCCAAGAACACACCCGAGGACCACCTTATTGCCTTCTACCGGACCTGGGAGGAGGTGGCGGATCGCAAATTCGACGGCTTCATCGTCACCGGCGCGCCGGTGGAGCTTCTGCCGTATGAGGAAGTCACGTACTGGGATGAACTGACGCGCATCTTCGATTGGACAACGTCCCACGTCCATTCCCCTTTCTTCATCTGCTGGGGTGCGATGGCCGCTGCCTGGCACTTCCACCGCATTCCCAAACACACGTTGGAGAAGAAGGCCTTCGGCGTCTTCCGTCACCGCAACAACGCGCCCGCCTCGCCCTATCTTGCCGGCTTCTCGGATGATTTCGCGATTCCCGTTTCGCGGTGGACGGAAGTGCGTGCCGCCGACATTCCCTCCTTCCCGGGCCTGGAGCTGCTCATGGAATCGGACGAAACCGGCCCCTGTCTACTTGCCGAGGCGACCGGCAACCGGCTCTATATGTTCAACCACATCGAATACGACTCCACGTCGCTCAACGAAGAGTATCGGCGCGATATGGCTGCCGGCGTGCCCACCGATGTGCCGCACGATTACTACCCCGAAGACGATCCGGCCCGCCAACCGCTCAACCGCTGGCGCTCGCACGCCCATCTGCTCTTTGGCAACTGGATCAACCAGGTCTACCAGACCACACCCTACGAGATGGAGAAGATCGGCCAACGGTGAAGCCGGGCCTGTTTCCGGTGCGCGGCACGGCGCGGAATGATGCGCCAGCCTCGCTCACGGCAATGGTCGACTTCGAACCGCCCGCCATCGTCATCCTCTCCTTCCCCGGTCGCGCATTGCAGCGCCCGAGCCGAAGCCTGCCACGCCCTGCGGGGTCAGCACCGGCACCAGCGCGCGGCGTGAGCGGCGCGCCATGGCCGGCAGGCCCTGGTAGAGGCGCTTTTCCGCCTCCACCACCAGGACGCCGGCAAAGAGCGGCCAGAAGCGCTGGCCGGCGCGCTCCAGCCAGCCGTGCAGGCGCATTAGCCAGCGCCGCCGTGCCGGCGGAAAGTGCAGCGTATCGGCCCAGGCACCGGGGGTGAAGTTGGCTCCGCGCAGCGCCTCCACGAGCTGGGCACGCGAATAGGGCCGGCCCGTACCGAAGGGTGTGTGCTCGAAACGGGCCCACAGACCGCGCCTGTTGGGCACGACGATGACGAGGCGGCCGCCCGGCGCCAGAACGCGCCATATCTCCATGAGCGTCTGCTCCGGATTTTCCGCGTGCTCCAGCGCATGGACGAGAAGTATGCGGTCCACCGAAGAATCGGACAGCGGCAGCTCTTCCTCGAAGACGAGCGCGGTGGCCGACGGCTTGCCGGATGGCCAACGCACGGCGCCCTGGCGTGCCGGCATGAAGGCGAAGACGCGTTCGGCGTCGGACCCGAAGCGGTCGAGCCAGGGCACGGTGTAGCCGAGGCCGACGAGCCGCTCTTCCGGCAGCTTGGCCCAGATCGAGGAAAGCGCCATGGCGATGGACCGCTCCGCCAGCCGCCCGAGCAGGCTGGCATAGAAAGCTCTGAGATCGACGATGTCCGCGTTCATGGAAAAGACGGTAAGCATCACCGATGGCGACCGCAAGGTGCCTTGTCGCGGGTGACAAACCACCTTCGCCGCCCTATCGTCCGGTTTACGGAGGCCTTTTCATGACACTCGAAATCGAACAGTTCATGTGCCGCAGCGACAACTTCGGCATCCTCGCCCACGATAGCGAGACCGGCGAGACGGCGCTGATCGACGCGCCGGAGGAGCGGCCGATCCTCGAAGCGGTCGAGCGCACGGGCTGGGCGCCCACCATGATCCTGACCACCCATCACCACGGCGACCACGTGGCCGCCAACCTGGCGCTGAAGGAGCGCTTCAAGCTCGCCATCGTCGGGCCGGCGGCGGAGGCCGACAAGATCCCCGGCATCGACCGGCGGGTGAAGGAGGGCGACACGGTGCGCGTCGGCCGGCAGGAGGCGCGGGTGATCGAGACGCCGGGGCATACCGCCGGCCACATCTCCTATCACTTCGCCGATGCCGGCATCGGCTTTACCGCCGACACACTGTTCGCGCTCGGCTGCGGGCGGCTGTTCGAGGCCAAACCGCCGGTGATGCTGAACTCGCTGAAGAAGCTCGCGGCGCTGCCGCTCGAAACGGTGATCTATTGCGGGCACGAATACACGAAGGCCAACGCGCGCTTCGCGCTGACGGTCGATCCCACCAACTCGGCGCTGAAGGAGCGGGCGAAGCACATCGAGACACTGAGGAGCGAGGGCAAGCCGACGCTGCCGACCACATTGGCGGAGGAGATGGCTACCAACCCCTTCCTGCGCTGGCACGACCCGGTGATCCGCCGCAATCTCGGCATGGAAGGGGCTTCGGACGAGGCGGTATTCGCGGAAATCCGCAAGCGCAAGGACATCTTTTAAACGCGTTCGGGCCGGGGATACAGCCGGCATCCCCGAGTTCTACGATTCCCTGATCGCGTATCCCGCGCCGCGTATCGTGCGGATGACGTCGGGCATACGGCCCTGGTTCACCGCCTTGCGCAGGCGCCCGACATGCACGTCGACGGTGCGCTCGTCGATATAGATCGTCTCGCCCCACACATTGTCGAGAAGCTGGCTGCGCGAGAAGACGCGGCCAGGGTGCTGCATCATGAATTCCAGGAGGCGGAATTCGGTCGGCCCGAGGCGGATTTCGTTCTTGCGGCGGTAGACGCGGTGGGCCTCGCGGTCGAGCACGATGTCGCCCACCTTGAGCACCGTCGACAGCACTTCCGGCTTGGCACGCCGCAGCAGCGCCCGCACCCGGGCGACGAACTCGGGCGTCGAGAACGGTTTGACGAGATAGTCATCCGCGCCGGTGGAAAGTCCGCGCACGCGGTCGGTTTCCTCGCCGCGCGCTGTCAGCATGATGATGGGCAGACGCTCCGTTTCGGCCCGCATCCTGAGCCGCCGGCACAGTTCGATGCCGGAGATGGCCGGCACCATCCAGTCGAGCACGAGGAGGTCGGGCACGTTTTCCTGCAGCCGCATCTCCGCCTCATCGCCGCGGTTGACCACCTCGACCTGGTAGCCCTCGGCCTCGAGGTTGTAACGCAGCAGCACGCAAAGCGGCTCGTCGTCCTCCACCACCATGATTTTCGGAGCGATCATGCGCACGCCCTCTGTCCGCCTACGATTCGGCCGTCATCTGCGTCTCGTCCAGCTTTGGCCGCTGCACGGGAAGCTGTTCGCCGGTCAGGATATAATAGGCGTTTTCGGCGATGTTGGTCACGTGATCGCCCACCCGTTCCAGGTTCTTGGCGCAGAACAGGAGATGCGTGCAGGCAGTGATGTTGCGCGGGTCTTCCATCATGTAGGTGAGAAGCTCGCGGAACACCGATGTGTAGTGGATGTCGATCTTCTCGTCCTCGTCGCGCAGCGCCATAAGGTCGGCCGCCTTGCGCGCCACGTAGCGGTCGACCACCGCGTTGACCTGGGCAAGCACCATCGACGCCATGGTGTCGATCGAGTGCGACAGCTTGCGCGGCGTTGCACTCTGGCCGACCGCGCCGACGCGCTTGGCGATATTCTTTGCCAGATCGCCGATGCGCTCCAGATCGGAGGCCATGCGGATGGCGCCAACGACGGCGCGCAGGTCCTGCGCCATCGGCTGGCGCTTGGCGATCAGCGTGATGGCCCGTTCATCGAGCTCGGTCTGTTTGGCGTCCATGATGGTGTCGTCGGAGACGACGCGCTGCGCCAGCGCGTTGTCGGACGTGAGCAGCGCCCGGGTCGCCGCCTGGGTCATCGAGCCAGCCAATTCGCCCATGTCGCGCAAGAGCCGGTCGATATGCTCAAGGTCTTCGTCAAAGGAAGCGACGATGTGCTCGGCCATGGAAACTGCTCCTTCTGATGCGGCGGCGCGGACGATCGATCAGCCGAAACGGCCGGTGATGTAGTCCTGGGTGCGCTTGTCTTCCGGGTTGGTGAACATCTTGTCGGTCGGCCCTTCTTCCACCAGGTTGCCGAGGTGGAACATCGCCGTGCGCTGCGACACGCGCGCCGCCTGCTGCATGGAGTGGGTGACGATGACGATAGTGTAGTTCTCGCGCAATTCGTCGATCAATTCTTCCACGCGTGCCGTAGCGATCGGATCGAGCGCCGAGCATGGCTCGTCCATGAGGATGACCTCCGGCGAGACGGCGATGGCGCGGGCGATGCACAGGCGCTGCTGCTGGCCGCCGGAAAGCCCGGTGCCGGGCTCATGCAGCCGATCCTTCACCTCGTTGAAGAGGCCGGCCTTCTGCAGGCTGGTCTCGACGATGCCGTCGAGATCGCCCTTGGCCGAGGCGAGGCCGTGGATGCGCGGCCCATAGGCGATGTTCTCGTAGATCGACTTTGGAAACGGGTTCGGCTTCTGGAACACCATGCCGACACGGGCTCTGAGCTCCACGACGTCGATGCGCGGATTGTAGATGTCCTCGCCGTCGAGCGTGATCTCACCTTTTACGCTGCAGATGTCGATCGTGTCATTCATACGATTGAGACAGCGCAGAAAGGTGGACTTGCCGCAGCCCGAAGGGCCGATCAGGGCCGTCACCTGGTTCTCTCTGACATCGAGACTGACGTCGAACAATGCCTGCTTCTCGCCGTAGAAGACGTTGACCTTGTTGCCCCGCATCTTCACGGCATTGCTCTCCGGCGCGCCTTCCAGCGCGGTCTCGACGGCTGCATCTGTCAGCATGTTCATATCCCTCAACTCCATTACCAGCGACGCTCGAACCGTTGCCGGAGGTAGATGGCCAGCGCGTTCATGAAAATCAGGAAGCCCAAAAGCACGAGGATGGCGGCGGAGGTACGCGAGACGAAGCCGCGTTCCGGGCTGTCCGCCCAAATGAAGATCTGAGTCGGTAAGGCGGTGGCCGGATCCATGATACCACCGGGCGGCGAGGTCAGAAAGGCGTTCATGCCGATCAGCAGCAGCGGCGCCGTCTCGCCCAGCGCCTGCGCCAGGCCGATGATCGTGCCCGTCAGGATACCGGGGATCGCGAGCGGCAGCACGTGATGCAGAATCACCTCATGCTTGGACGCGCCGATGCCGAGCGCCGCCTCGCGGATCGAGGGCGGGATCGACTTGAGCGCGACGCGCGTGACGATGATGATCGTGGGCAGCGTCATCAGCGAAAGCACGAGCCCGCCCACCAGCGGCGCTGACCTTGGAAGGCCGAAGACCTGGATGAAGACGGCGAGGCCCAGGAGGCCGAAGACGATCGACGGCACGGCCGCCAGATTGTTGATGTTCACCTCCACGAGGTCCGTCCAGCGGTTCTTGGGTGCGAACTCCTCGAGGTAGATCGCCGCGGCTATGCCGACCGGGAAGGAGATCAGGAAGCACACGAGAAGCGCATAGAAGGAGCCTGCGATCGCGCCGGCCAGTCCCGCCAGCTCCGGAAAGCGGCTGTCCGAGTTGACGAACAGCCCCCAGTTGAACGGCGTCGAGACCAGGCCGCGCTCCTCCAGCGTCTCGAACAAGGCGATCTGCTCGTTTGAGACCCTGCGGCGCTCTTCCGGCAGGTCGCGGTTGATCACGCCCTTGTTGAGCTGGTCGTAGGGATCGGACGCGGGAACCTCCAGGGTGAACGACTGCCCCGCGACTTCGGGATGCGCAGTCACATAGTTGCGCACGATGTTGACCGCGCCGTCGGACAGGATGCCCGACGCAGTGCGCAATTCACGCGGATCGTCGATTTCCGGGAACAGCTGCTGGACCGCGTTGGACACCACGGCGCGGAAATTGCCCGATGCCGGGTCGTCCGCCGGCACGTTCTCGGGGTCGGCCGTGAACTCTACCGCGATCTCGGTCTGCACGAAGGCGGTGTGGCCGGTGACGATGAGCGAGGCGATCAGCACGCCGAGCAGGCCGATCGCCGTCAGGATCGAGATCAGCCCGTAGAGGCGCAGGCGCCGATCGGCGGCATAGCGCCGCTTGCGTATGGCCGTGGCTTCCGGCGAGGACCAATCGAACGGTTTGGGAGCAGTCGTCTCGGACATGGATCTACTCGTATCTCTCGCGGTAGCGGCGCACGATCCTGAGCGCCAGCACGTTCAGGCAAAGCGTGACGACGAAGAGGACAAGCCCAAGCGCGAACGCCGAAAGTGTCTTCGGGTTGTCGAAGGCCGTATCGCCGATCAGAAGCGTGACGATCTGCACCGTCACCGTCGTTACGCCGTTCAGCGGGTTCGCTGTCAGCGTCGCCGTGAGCCCGGCCGCCATGACGACGATCATCGTCTCGCCGATGGCGCGGCTGGCGGCAAGGAGGACGCCGCCGACGATGCCGGGAAGTGCGGCGGGAAGCAGCACTCGGGTGATCGTCTCCGCGCGCGTCGCTCCCATGGCGAAGGAGCCGTCGCGCATCGACTGCGGCACCGCGCGCAACGCGTCATCGGACAGCGAGGAGATGAACGGGATGATCATGATGCCCATTACGGCGCCGGCGGCCAGCGCGCTGTTGGGAGATATCCCGATGCCCATGAGGCCGCCGGCCTGGCGGATTGCCGGCGCGACGGTGAGAACGGCGAAGAAGCCGTAGACGACGGTGGGCACGCCGGCGAGGATTTCCAGGATGGGCTTGACGATGCCGCGAATGCGGTCGTCGGCGAACTCGACGAGGTAGACGGCCGAGAACAGGCCGATAGGAACGGCGACGACAAGCGCTATGGTGGCGATCAGCAATGTGCCGGTGAAAACAGGCACGGCCCCGAAGGCGCCCGTTCCGGCAACCTGATCCTCGCGGATGGCGATCTGCGGTTCCCAATTGAGCCCGAAGAAGAATTCCTGCGGCGGCACGAGCCGGAAGAACTGTATTGCCTCGTAGGTCAGCGACACGATGATGCCGATGGTTACCAGGATCGCCGCCACCGCCGACAGGATCATCACGATATCGAGCGTGCGCTCGAAGCTCTGCCGGGCGCGAAAGCGTGGCGCCATGCGTGCGCGTGTGATGTACAGCGCGAGCGCGGCCACGGCCAGCGCGACCACGACCATCGCCCACTGCGCGATCATCTGCCAGCTCTGGTAGCGCTCGGCAGCGGCAATGACTTCCGGCGACGGCTCGCTGAAGACACGGCCGGAAGCGACGTTCTTGATCTCGCTGAGATAAAGAGACAGGCGCGATGCCGAAGCGCCCTCCGTAAGGCTGGCCGGCAGCGAGGCCAGAAGCAGTCGGTCTATGATGCTGCCCTGGAAGAGAAGCCACAGGAGGACGAGGACGAGTGCGGGAAGCCCCACCCACACGGCCGCGAATGCGCCGTGGTAGATCGGGCGGGAATGAACGTCCGCCCCCTGCTCGGCGACAAACCGGTTCGCCGTCGTCCGCCCGACATAGAAGGCGATGAACGACAGGGCCAGAATTGCGAGAAACAGATATCCGGTCACGGCTGCCTGCATCCATTTCGGCTGCGTTGAAGAGGGTTCGCGCCGCGCGGGGCTCTCCGCGCGGCGCAAGACTAGTACAAGGCGTTACTGGGTATAGCGCGTGAAGCTGTCACCCGCGACCGCAGCGTTGCGGATTTCCTCACGCTGCTCGTCGGAGAGCGGGATGAGACCACGCTCCTCGAGATAACCGCCGGGACCCATCGATTCCTCGGAGACGTACTCGGCGACGAACTCCTGAAGGCCGGGAATGACGCCGCGATGCGCGTTCTTGACATAGAAGAACAGCGGACGGGCGACCGTGTAGCTTTCGTCGGCGATGGTCTCAGGCGACGGCTTGACGCCTTCCACCGCAACCGCCTTCAGCGTGTCCTGGTTCTCGTAGAGGAAGGAATAGCCGAAGATGCCGAGCGCATTGGCGTCCGCCTGAAGACGCTGCACGATCAGGTTGTCGTTCTCGCCGGCCTCGACGAAGGGGCCGTCCGTGCGCATGCGCTGGCAGACCTCGTCCTTGCGGTCGTCCTCGAGCGCCTCGACCGCCGGAAACGCTCCGCAGCCCTCTTCCATGACCAGCTCAACGAAAGCGTCGCGCGTGCCGGAGGTGGGGGGAGGTCCAAAGACGGTGATTTCCGCGTCGGGCAACGAAGGATCGATCTCGTTCCACCGCTTGTACGGGTTGGCAACCACCTCACCGTCGACCTCCACCTCGGCGGCCAGCGCCTGGAAGATCTGCGCCTTGGTCAGGTCGATCTCGGGGCCGTCGACCGAATGGGCGATCGACAGGCCGTCGGAGCCGATCTGGACTTCCGAGATGCTGTCCACGCCGTTCTCGACGCAGAGCTTGTACTCGCTCTCCTTCATGGCCCGCGAGGCGCCGGTGATGTCCGGATGGTCGACGCCGACGCCGCCGCAGAAGATCTGCATGCCGCCGCCCGTGCCGGTCGACTCTGTCACCGGAGCCGCGAAATCGGTGGTGTTACCGAACTCCTCGGCCACGGCCTGTGTGTAGGGAAAGACCGTCGAGGAGCCGACGATACGAATCTGGTCGCGCGCCGCGGCGGCGCCGACAGACAACGACGCGGCAATTGCCGTCGCCGATGCCGTAAGGATGAGTTTCTTCATGAGGGCTACTCCCTGTTCGGAATTCGACGTGACACCATTTCTTTTTAGGGCGTCGGGGAGTCGCATAAAGGCACTATGTAACAGTTGGATGACAGTTCCGTGTCAGTGCCGTAAAGATAGACAGATGCACGCGTTGCGGGTTCCGGGAAAGCCATTTCTCAACCATTGAGGACCACGTTGCCGGCGCAGGTGCCGCCTGTTTCCGCCCGCCGGGCTCAAGCGATGACGGACTGCCCGCGCTGCCGCCCAGCCGCCCAGCGGCTGACCTTCTCGAGCAGGGTTTTCGGGCTGATCGGCTTCGACAGATAATCGTCCATACCCGCTTCCAGGCAACGCTCGCGGTCGCCCTTCTGCGCGTGGGCGGTCACACCGATGATCGGCGCATGCCGCCCGCCCTCTGCCTCCAGGCGGCGGATCTCCTTCGTGGCCTCCAGCCCGTTCATCTCCGGCATCGAGACATCCATCAGCACGAGCCGCGGGTTGAGCCTTCGGTAGGCCTCGACCGCCAAGCGGCCATTGTCGACGATCTCGAAGCGAAGCCCGCTTTCGCTCAGGATCTGGGTGAAGACGAGCTGGTTCACCTCATTATCCTCCGCCACCAGGATGTCGACGCCATGCACCGCCTCCCGGTCACCGGCCGTGCGTGGGATGACGGGCGAAGCGGATTGCGGCCCCCTTTCCGCCCCACCGGCGCCCTCGCTCGCCCGGCCGCGCACGCCCGGCGCGCCCTCGGGCTCGTCGACGCGGTGCTTCTGGATCGTGTGCACTATCGTCTCCAGCAGGCTCGACGCCCGCGCCGGCTTGACCAGTTGCGCATCGATGGCAAGCTCGCGCGCACTGGCGGTCGACAAGGATTGGTCGACGGAGCTTAGGAAGATCAGGGGCGTCCGTGCGATCTCTTCGTTGGCGCGTATGGCGCGCGCCATGTCGATGCCGGTCATGCCCGGCATCTGGTAGTCGACCACCGCGCAGTCCACCTGCACGCCGAGGCGGGCCGCCGCCCGGAGCACTTTCAGGCCCTCCTCGCCGCTTTCCGCCGCGCAGGCGTCGAAGCCCCAATGGGCCATCTGCTCGGCGAGGATCGTACGGTTGATGGCGTTGTCGTCGACCACCAGAACCCGCGCACCCGTCACGTCGCGCGGAGCGACCCTGGTCTGGGCATCGCTTTCGGCGTTCGGCAGCGTCAGGGTGAACCAGAAGGTCGAGCCCTTCCCTTCTTCGCTCTCGACGCCGATCTCGCCGCCCATCAGATCCACCAGGCGCGAGGTGATGGCGAGGCCGAGACCCGTGCCTTCATGCCGCCGGGTCGAGGAGGCGTCGGCCTGGCTGAACTTGTCGAAGATGAGGTCGAGTTTTTCCTTCGGGATGCCGATGCCGCTGTCGGTGACTTCCACCTTGATCCGCGTGTGCCCCTCCGCCGTCTCTCCGGTGACATCCACGAGGACGTGCCCGTGGTCGGTGAACTTGACGGCGTTGCCCAGGAGATTGGTGACGATCTGTCGAATGCGCCCCGCGTCGCCGACGAAGGTCTCCGGCAGATCCGGGTCGACGCGCACGATCATCTCCAGGTCCTTCTCCCTGGCGCCCGAGGAAATCAGCGTGGCAACGTCCTCCACGGCTTCGGCCAGCTTGAAGGGCTGCGGGTCGAGCACGAGCTGGCCGGCGTCGATCTTGGAGAAATCCAGGATGTCGTTGATGATGGTGAGCAGTGCACTGCCGGACTTGGCGATGATGTCGATGAACGTCTTCTGCTTCGGTGTGACCCCTGTCTTGGCCAGAAGCTCCGCCATGCCAAGCACGCCGTTCATCGGCGTGCGGATCTCATGGCTCATATTGGCCAGGAACTCCGACTTCGCCCGGTCGGCCAGGACGGCCTTCTCCTGGGCGATGCGCAATTCCTCCTCGCGGCGCTTCATTTCGGTGATGTCGGTGGTCGAGCCGATCAGGTATAGCGACCCGTCGGAGGCGACCAGCGCATCCTTGCGCGCGATCTGGTAACGCACCGCACCGTCCGCCAGCGTGTGCGTCTCCTCCACCACCTGACGTTCTCCTGTACGAAGGACGGCAAGGTCTCCTTCCATGAACGCTTCGCCGTTGGGTCCAAAGAGTTCCACGTCGGTCTTGCCGATCGCCTCCTCCCGCGGCACACCGAGCAGGTCCGACCATCCCTTGTTGACGTACATCAGCCTGAGGTCCGGGCGCTTCGCATAGATGGCGACGGGAACGTTGTCGATGAGGTTCCGGAAGACCTCGTTCTCGCGCATGCTCTCCTTGAGCTCGCGTTCGCGCTCCTTGATCTCGGTGATGTCCACGCGCACACCGACGAAGGTGCCGTCCTCGCCCCGCGTATCGAATACCTTGAACCAGCGGCCGTCGGGATTGCGCCGCTCGACGATGCGCGATTTATCCCCATAGAGCTTTGCGTAACGGTCGATCCAGGCTTCCGGATCGCTATCGTAGAGCCGGTCGAGCTCCGGGTCGCCGCTGCCGCGGAAATAGCCCGCCTTGTGCGCCAGCTCGATCGCCTCGCGCAGCGGTTTGCCTGGCTGCATGGCCGGCACCATGGCGGGAAGCGCGTCGTGGATCTTCTGGTTGGCGAGCACGAAGCGGTCGTCCCGGTCGTAGATGACGACGCCGGCCGGCAGCGTTTCCAGCACATGGGCGAGCTGCGCGCGCGCCTCCTCCGCGTCGACCTCGCGTTGCTTGAGGTCCGACACGTCGAAGATCGTGCAGGTCACGTAGTCCTTGCCGCTTGGAAGCCGCACCCGGTTCTTGCGCACGATGCGGCTGCCGCCGATACCCCGGAACTCGAAGTCCTCCTGCGCCTGGTAGTCCTCGCCGGTCTCCAGCACGCGCCGCTCCGTCTCCTCGAACAGGGCGGCGTCGGCGGGCTGCACGTAGTCACTGCCCTTCTTGCCGATCATGTCGCGCGGCTCGGCATCGAACAGCTTGGCGAACGCCTTGTTCACCAGCACGAAATCGAGGTTCGCGTCCTTGACGAAGATCGGGCTGGGAAGACCATCGAGCACCGCCTGGGCGAGCTTCCACTGCTCTAGCGCCGCGGCCGACGCGTCGCGATCCTCACGCCCCTGTCCGGACGCGGACTCTAGGTTTTTGCCCTTCACCCCCAAAGGTCGTCCTCTCGCAACACCCCCGAGTTTCCAAGGATGACCGCTAAGCCTTAACGATTGACTAAGCTTAACAGCGGGCTAACGCGGCGCGCATGGAGAGCGCCCGACGCCGGCCGCGAGGGCCTGCGGTTGTGCGCCGGCAGGGGGGCGACAGCGATTTCGAGAAAATGGCACTCCCAAGGGGAATCGAACCCCTGTTTCCGCCGTGAGAGGGCGGCGTCCTAGACCGCTAGACGATGGGAGCGTCCGGGTGAAGGCCGCGATATAGTCGTGATTGCCGGCAAATGCAACAGGCGCGATGGCGCTGCCTCAAACATTCGTAGCTCCGGGCTCGATGAGGTCCCAAAGGTTGCCGTAAAGGTCGGCGAAAACCGCCACGGTGCCATAGTTTTCCTGACGCGGCTCTTCGCGGAAGATAACGCCGCGCGCCTGCATGGCACGGTAGTCGCGCCGGAAGTCGTCCGTGTGGAGAAAGAGGAAAACCCTGCCGCCCGTCTGCCTGCCGATGGCCGCCTCCTGGGCCGGGCCGTCCGCCTTGGCAAGGAGCAGAGAGGCGCCGTCTGCGCCTTGCGGCCCCATCACCACCCAGCGCTTGCCCTCCCCGAGCGGCGTATCTTCAGAAACCTCGAAGCCGAGCTTTTCGCGGTACCAGGCGATCGCCTCGTCATAGTCGCGCACGACAAGCGTCGTCAGCGCGATGCGGCGCTTCGCCCCGGGGTTCATGGCGTCTCGTAGCCGATCTCGAAGCGGCCGACCGTCCGCCCTTCAGTCATGTCGTAGACGACGATCGCTTCGCCGCCCTCGGAAAGCCGGAGATGCAATGTCAGCCGGTTGCCCGAGACCGCGTGCGAAACGATGCGCGATCCCGCCGGCAGACGGATATCGCCCGACAGCGCATCGGCGGAGGGTGGCGCCTGCGTGAGGGCCGCATCATCGGCCTGCGGCGTCATGGACCTGTAGACAAGGGCCAGCACCACCGCCATAACCGCCACAAAGAGGATGGCGAGATTGATGCCCATGAAACGCACGAGCTTGCGGCGCACGCGCTCCGCCGCCGGGTCCAGCGGCTTGTCTTCGTCGGTGTGGTGCGGCGCTGCCGGTCCGGCCATGGGTGCCCAATCGCAGGATGTGTCGGAAAATGAGCGACCCTGATAGCGAAGCCGGCATGGAATTGAAAGAGCTTGCGGCAGACGAAGCGGCGACGGGCAAGCGGCTCGACCAGTGGCTCGCCGCAGCACTTGCGCCGGATATCTCGCGCAACCGCGTCCAGGCGCTCATCCGCGCCGGGGCGGTGACGCTCGAGGGTGCCGCCGTCACGGAGCCGAAGCGCAAGGTTTCCGCCGGCGAACTCTACCAGATCGTGTTGCCTGAAGCCGAAGCGCCGGAACCCGAGGGCGAAGCCATTCCCCTTACTGTTCTCTACGAGGACGATACGCTCATCGTCGTCGACAAGCCTGCCGGCCTGGTAGTGCACCCCGGTCCCGGAAACTGGACCGGCACGCTGGTGAATGCGCTCATCCACCATTGCGGCGACACGCTGTCGGGCATCGGTGGGGTGCGCCGGCCCGGCATCGTGCACCGGCTGGACCGCGAGACGAGCGGCGTCATGGTGGTGGCGAAGACGGACCGCACCCACCGGGCGCTGGCAGAGGCCTTCGCCGACCACGGGCGCACCGGCGATCTGGAACGCGCCTATGTGGCGCTGGTGTGGGGAGTGCCGAAGCGCCTTTCCGGCACCGTCGACGCCCCGCTCGGCCGCTCCACCCGCGACCGGACCCTGCGCGCCGTGGTGCCGGAGGGCCGCACCGACGCCCGTCTCGCCGTCACCCATTACACCGTGCTTGAGCGCTACGGCCAGCCGAACGACGAGATCGCCGCCCTCGTGGAATGCCGCCTGGAGACCGGCCGCACGCATCAGATCCGCGTGCATATGGCGCATATCGGCCATCCGCTCATCGGCGACCCCGCCTATGGCCGTGCCTTCCGCACCAAGGCGAAGCGCCTGCCGCAACCGCTGGCGGACATGGTTGCGACATTTCCGCGCCAGGCGCTGCACGCGCGCCTGTTGGCCTTCCGTCATCCCGAAACCGGCGCTATAATGCGATTTGAAGCGCCGATTCCGGCCGATATAGCGGAACTGATGGCGCGTTTCGCTCGTTTGTAACCGGAAGCAGGCGTAGTATCGCTTTTCACGGTCGGTCACGGTTTGTTGACTGTTATCGGAAGCTTTTGCTTTTCGGAATTTGTTCCTATATACCATATGGCGCGGTGCGCGCTGATGCGGCCGTGCTTTCCGTCCGCCTCGGTTAGGGGACGTTGAAGATGAGGAGGGTGCTGTAAATGGCCCAGACACTACCAAGCATCGTTTCGGGCGAGGGTGGTCTTACCCGTTATCTCGAAGAAATCCGCCGCTTTCCCATGCTGCAGCCGGAAGAGGAGTACATGCTTGCGAAGCGTTATCGCGAGCATGACGACACCAGTGCTGCGCACAGGCTGGTCACCAGCCATTTGCGGCTCGTGGCGAAGATCGCCATGGGCTACCGCGGCTACGGCCTGCCTATCGGCGAAGTGATCTCCGAAGGCAATGTCGGCCTGATGCAGGCCGTGAAGAAGTTCGAGCCGGAGCGCGGCTTCCGCCTGGCCACCTATGCCATGTGGTGGATCAAGGCGTCGATCCAGGAATACATCCTGCGCTCGTGGAGCCTGGTCAAGATGGGCACCACGGCCAACCAGAAGCGCCTGTTCTTCAACCTGCGCAAGGTGAAGGGCAAGATCCAGGCGCTCGACGAGGGCGACCTCAACCCCGAGCAGGTGTCCGAGATCGCCACCAGGCTGAACGTGAGCGAGGAGGAGGTGGTTTCCATGAACCGCCGCCTTTCCGGCGATGCCTCGCTCAACGCGCCCATCCGCGCCACGGAGGGCGAGTCCGGTGAATGGCAGGACTGGCTGGTGGACGAGCACGACAGTCAGGAAGAGATGCTGGTCGAGCAGGACGAGCTCGAATCCCGCCGCCGCATGCTGGGCGACGCGATGGGGATCCTGAACGACCGCGAGCGCCGCATCTTCGAGGCACGCCGGCTGTCCGACGAACCGCTGACGCTGGAGGAGCTTTCCGGCGAGTTCGACATCAGCCGCGAGCGCGTGCGCCAGATCGAGGTTCGCGCATTCGAGAAGGTCCAGGAAGCGGTGAAGGCTTCGGCAAGGAAGCAGGCACAGCCCCCGCGCACCGCTCAGGGCGAAGGCCAGGGCGCCGCCGTCTGATTCTCCCGCAAGGCAGAAGGGAAAAGCGGGGCCTTACCCGCTCGACGCCCTTTGCCAGGCTTCCAGTGCCTCACTGAATATCCGGTCGCCGGGCACGCCCTTTTCCAACGTGATGAGGGCGCGGCGGCCGGACGTATAAACGATCGGAATGTCGATCCAGCTCTGCCGCCGCATGAGCAGCGTGTTGGTCTCGACATCCGCCCTGTTGTCGCTCAGCGCCACGAGGAAGAAGCCCGGGGCGATCCTCGCCGGAATGCCGAGAAGCGGGCTGCCCGTATCCTGCTCCGACCGCTTCATGGCCACCCGCAGCACATTGTCGATGCTGCCGCCCTGAAAATCGTCGGGCGTCAGGAAGATGAGCTCCATGATGTGGCTTGCCGGCAAAGACTGATCGACGTTGCGCCGGATGGTCATCTTGAGCTGCAGTCCCTTGTCCGGAACGGTAGCCTCGCCGCGGATGGCCGGCTCCGGCGGTAGATTGTTGCCGGGCGACTCCTCGACGATCGACCATACCACCGCACCGCTGTCGGCAGAACCTTGCGACGCATTCGTGCGCTCCTCGTAGAAGATCGCCCTCTGCCCCACGGGGAGGGACGCTTCACCCTCAAGCTCGCCGGTGCCGCCATCCTCGCCCGGCGCGGCACCGCTTTGCGTGGCCTCGGCAACGGAGGTGCCCTCCCCCACACCCGCCTGGCCTTCGGCGGGGCCCGGATCGATTTCCCGACCGTCCGGCGTCAGGCGCTGGGTGAATTTGGGTGGCTGCTCGTCGCCCGCCGGCGCCGAACTCTCTTCCTCACCGCCCGCCTGCGTGGTTTCGGCGGGCTCCTCCCCCACCGCCTCAGGCGGTGTGGTGTCGGTATCCCGCGCCATCATCTGGTCGAAGCTCTGGAACCCGGCGAGCTGTGCCACGTCGTCGCGATAAAGCCACGCGCCGGCCGCTGCCGCGCCAAGCAGAGCCACGATGAGGAGCAGCGCGACCCATCCGCCCGCCCAGCGACGTCGGCGGTCAGGCTGGTCGCCGGGAAGGCTTATATCGTCATCATCCGTGCTGGATTCCGGCCCTTCCACGGGCACATCCGATGCACCGATCCCCGGCCATTCGGACGTTTGGCGATGCGCCTCATCGGAGCCTTGCGCTGCCGTCTCCGCAGTCGGCTCAGCTTCCGCCTCGTCGGCATCGGGGTAAGGGCGCAATCCGAACGGAGTGCTCAACTCCGCCATGACGTTGTCAAGATCGTCTTCCGCCGGGGCGGCAGGCTCCGCGTACTCGTCCTCGACAGTGCTGATGGCGTCTTCCAGCAGTTTCTTCTGGCGCTCGACAAGCTGCGGCGAAGGTGGCGGCGCGACCGCGGCCAGCTTGGCGTCGATGGTGGCGCGTGCCTTGTCGTAGATCTTCGCCCGCGTTGCGGGGGTATTCTCTTTCAGCGCACCGATCGTCTTGCGCAAAACCGCAGCAAAATCCGCCATGCCTAAACTGTCCGCTCCTACCCTCTCACTGTCCGAGTTTCACCCGCAACATGCATGAAATTGTGGTGACTCTACAGCATGGCCTCAAACAATGGAATCGCCTTCTAAAAGATCAGCTCGTAGATTCAAAGCGTTAGGTCTTCCGCTCCGAGCTAGTCCTGGAAGGGATCTGTTACCAGGATCGCATCCTCGCGTTCCGGGCTGGTCGACAGCAGCGCCACGGGAGCACCGATCAGTTCCTCGATGTGGCGCACATACTTCACCGCCTGGGCCGGCAGGTCGTTCCAGCTGCGGGCGCCGCGCGTCGTCTCCTTCCAGCCTTCGAGCGTCTCGTATATCGGCTGCAGCCGCGCCTGCGCCCCCTGGCCAGCTGGCAGATAATCGATCGTCTGCCCGTCGAGCCTGTATCCCGTGCAGACCTTGACCTCGTCAAGCCCGTCGAGCACGTCGAGCTTGGTGAGCGCGATGCCGCTCATGCCGTTCGCCACCACCGCCTGGCGCACGAGCACCGCGTCGAACCAACCGCAGCGCCGCTTGCGCCCCGTCACCGTGCCGAACTCGTTGCCCTGCGTGCCCAGAAAATCGCCGATCTCGTTGTCCTGCTCGGTGGGGAACGGGCCTTCGCCGACCCGGGTCGTATAGGCCTTGGTGATGCCCAGGACATAGTCGACGGCGTTCGGCCCCAGCCCCGAACCCGTGGCCGCCTGGCCTGCCACCGTGTTGGACGAGGTAACGAAGGGATAGGTGCCGTGGTCGATGTCAAGCAGCGTGCCCTGCGCGCCTTCGAACAGGATGCGGCTTCCCGCACGGCGCGCGTCGTCGAGGATTTTCCACACACGGTCGACATAGGGCAGGATGCGGTCGGCCACGGAGGAAAGCTCCTCCATGATGGCCGCGTGCGAAACTTCCGCGTGGCCCAGGCCCCGGCGCAGCGCATTGTGGTGTGTGAGAAGCCGGTCGACCTTGGCCGGCAGCGTCTCCATGTTGGCAAGGTCCATGACGCGGATCGCCCGGCGGCCGACCTTGTCCTCATAGGCCGGCCCGATGCCGCGCCGCGTCGTGCCGATCTTGGTGCCCGAGTTGGAGGCCGCGTCCTCGCGGAAGGCGTCAAGTTCGCGATGCAGAGACAGGATCAGCGCCGTGTTCTCGGCGATCTTCAGGTTCGCAGGCGACACGGCCACGCCCTGCTGCGCAAGGCGCTCGACCTCGGCCACGAAAGCATGCGGATCGAAAACGACGCCATTACCGATAACCGACAGCTTGCCCTCGCGCACCACACCGGAGGGAAGAAGGGAGAGCTTGTAGCTCACCCCGTCGATCACCAGCGTATGGCCGGCATTGTGCCCGCCCTGGAAGCGCACCACCACGTCGGCGCGCTCCGACAGCCAGTCGACAATCTTGCCCTTTCCCTCGTCGCCCCACTGCGAGCCGACGACCACAACATTCGCCATCAGTGCATCCTTCTTGCCGGTCTTGCGCGAAGCGCCCCGGCTGCTCGTGAAAAAACCACAGGCTCTATACCGTCATGCGCCTGGCGATGCGACTCCCTTTCAGCCGTGCCGCCCGCCTCCCGCCGGTTTTCTTTGCCGCGTTCGATTTACGAGGCGTGTTGAACCCGCTATTGCCTCCTACCTCCTCGAAGACCGCCCGGAAGACCCGATGCACAACAAAGCCTACGTCATCCTCCTCTTCACGACGCTCTTCTGGGGCGGCAACGCGGTTGCGGGGAAGCTGGCGGTCGGCCACGTCTCGCCTTTCGCCCTGACCTTCCTGCGCTGGATCATGGCGCTTGCCATTCTCCTGCCGCTGGCCTGGAAGCCCCTCAGGCGCGACTGGCCGCAAATCAGGAGCAACCTGCCGCTTCTGGCCATGCTCGGCACGGTCGGCTTCACCTGCTTCAACGCCGCCTTCTACAGCGCCCTCACCTTTACGTCGGCGGTCAATGTCTCGATCGAGCAGGCGGCCATCCCGATGGTCATCATCGTGCTGAATTTCTGCCTCTTCCAGGTAAGGGCGACAAGACTGCAGCTTGTCGGCTTCGCGCTTTCCCTTGTCGGCATTTCGCTGACCGCAAGCCATGGCGACCTGTCGCGGCTTGCCGAACTCGACATCAATATCGGCGATCTTCTGATGCTGCTCGCCGTCCTGTTCTACGGCATCTACACCGTGTCCCTGCGCTTCAAGCCGGACATCCACTGGCTGAGCACGATCACCGTACTTGCGATGTCGGCCCTGTTGAGCTCAGTCCCCTTCTTGGCCTGGGAATACGCGGCCGGCAGCCTCATCCTGCCGGATCTGCGCGGCTGGATGATCGTGCTTTACACCGCGGCAATGCCTTCGGTCCTCGCCCAGGTCTTCTATATCCGCGGCAACGAGCTCATCGGCGGCAACCGCGCTGGCCTGTTCGTCAACCTCGTGCCGATCTTCGGCACACTGCTGTCGATCCTCATCCTGGGCGAGGATTTCTACCCGTACCACGCCTTCGCGATAGCGCTCGTCTTCTGCGGCATCGGGCTCGCCGAATATAGCGGCCGCAAAGCGATAGGCGCTCCGCCACGCGTGCGGGCCCCGGTCGACGGGTCGTGATCGGCGGCCCCTAAAAGGCCTTGGGCAAACCGGCCTGCTTGAGGACGCCATTCGCCGTATGGCGCGACTTAATTGCGTTGTCGACGACAACCCGACGTCCGGTCACAGGATGGCGCCAAATCTCGTGATCACCCCTTCCAGGGCGGTGAAATACCCATCCGGCTCGTGAGAGTATGGCCTTCAAAGATTTGGTGTAGTTGTTCACCGCCCCGACCGGCTCCGAGGGTCGAGGCGACATGCCCGCGAAAACACCGAGACCAACGCTTATTCAGCAGCGACGGGCGCTGGCCCATGCGCCGCCGAGTGCACCACGAGATCGAACTCCGGCGAAACCGACTCGTCCTCGACGAGATCGGCGAGCTTGAGCGCAATTCCGTCACGCAGTTGATCGAGCGATTGTGCCTCGGTGGCAAGGCCAACCTGTTCACGCGCTATCGCGACCCAAACTTTGGCCTCGTCATCCCAATTCGCATCGATAGTGATTTTCATGCACCAGGCTCCTCTCCATCCAATATAGCGCATGGAGTCAAGGGAAAGAAGGCGCGGTCTTTTCCGCGCCTTCAAGCCCTACGCACTCACGTCGAAATGCAGCGGCTTGGCCGAGATGATGGAATCGTTCGCCCGCAATTCCTGCAGCACATTCTCCGGGAACGGCGCGTCGAGATACAAGAGCGCGATCGCGTCGCCCCCTGGCCGATTGCGGCCGAGCTGGAAGTTGGCGATGTTCACCCCGTGCTTGGCACAGATGGTGCCAAGCAGGCCGATGATGCCGGGCGTGTCGTAATTGGTGGTGTAAAGCATGTGCTCGCCCACCTCGGCATCGAGATTGATGCCCTTGATCTGGATGAAGCGCGGCTTGCCGTCCGAGAAGACCGTGCCGGCGATCGAACGCGTCTTGGCCGATGTCTTGACCGTCAGCTTGATATAGCCGTCGAAGACGCCCGACTTGTCGCGCTTGACCTCCGACAGGATGACGCCGCGCTCCTTCGCCATGACGGGCGCCGAGACCATGTTGACGTCGGAGACCTGCGGCCGGATGAGCCCCGCCAGCGCGGCGCTGATGAGGGCGCGCGTGTTCATGGCGGCGGTGGAGCCGTCGAAGACGACCTCCACCTCGCGAATCGCCTCCTCCGTCACCTGGCCGACAAATGCGCCCATCACCTCCGCCAGCTTGATGAAGGGCTTCAGCCGCGGCGCCTCCTCGGCGCTGATCGAGGGCATATTGATGGCATTGGTGACCGCGCCCTTGATGAGGTAGTCCGACATCTGCTCGGCCACCTGCAGGGCGACGTTTTCCTGCGCCTCTGTCGTCGCCGCCCCCAAATGCGGCGTGCACACCACGTTGGGCAGGTTGAACAGCGGATTTTCCGTGGCCGGCTCATTCTCGAACACGTCGACGCCGGCGCCCGCAACCTTGCCGGATTTCAGTGCCGCGACCAGATCGGCCTCGACGATCAGGCCGCCGCGCGCGCAATTGATGATGCGCACGCCGTCCTTCATCTTGGCGATCGCCTCGGCACTGATGATACCCCGTGTCTTGTCGGTCAGCGGCGTGTGCAGCGTGATGAAGTCCGCCCGGGCGAACAACTCGTCCAGCTCCACTTTCTCCACGCCCAGCTCCTCCGCCCGCTGGACGGACAGAAATGGGTCGAACGCCACCACGTGCATCTTCAGTCCGATGGCGCGCATGGCCACCACCGACCCGATGTTGCCGCAGCCGATGACGCCCAGCGTCTTGCCGGTGATCTCGACGCCCATGAAGCGGTTCTTCTCCCACCTGCCTTCATGGGTGGAGGCGTTGGCTTCGGGGATCTGCCGCGCCACCGCGAAGAGCATGGCAATCGCGTGCTCCGCCGTGGTGATGGAGTTGCCGAAGGGCGTGTTCATGACGATGATGCCGCGGCGCGAGGCGGCGGGGATATCGACGTTGTCGACGCCGATGCCGGCGCGGCCCACAACCTTCAGGTTGGTCGCGGCATTGATCAGCTTCTCTGTCACCTTGGTGGCCGAGCGGATGGCCAGGCCATCGTACTGGTCAATGATGGAGACAAGCTTTTCCTTGTCCTTGCCGAGATCCGGCTGGTAATCGACCTCGATGCCGTGCTGCCTGAAGATGTCGACGGCCATGGGCGAAAGCTTGTCGGAAACGAGAACGCGAGGTGCCATTTCAGGGCTCCTAATTAAGCGAATGCGATGGGAAGGATCAGCGCCGGCGCCGGCGCCGGACGGTTTCAGGCGCTCTGCAGCGCCGCCTTCTGCTCCTGGAATGCCCAGTCGAGCCAAGGCATCAGAGCTTCGAGATCGGAGGTCTCGACGGTCGCGCCGGCCCAGATCCTGAGGCCCGGAGGCGCGTCGCGATAGTGGCCGATGTCGTAGGCCACGCCCTCCTTGTCGAGCCGGGATACCATGCCCTTGGCGAAGGCCGCCCTGGCGTCGGCATCGAGCCGTGCCACCGTCTCGTCGACGATCGACAGGCACACGGACGTGTTGGAGCGCGTGGCCGGGTCCCGCGCCAGATGCGCGAGCCAATCGCTCTTTTCAACGAACCGGTCGATGACGGCGAAGTTGGCATCGGCACGGGCAATCAGCGCGTCGAGCCCGCCCACCGACTGCGCCCAGGAAAGCGCGTCGAGATAGTCTTCCACGCACAGCATGGAGGGCGTGTTGATGGTTTCGCCCTTGAAGACGCCCTCGATCAGCTTGCCGCCCTTGGTAAGGCGAAAGATCTTCGGCAACGGCCAGGCGGGCGTGTAGTTTTCCAGCCGCTCGACCGCACCGGGGCTGAGGATGAGGATGCCGTGCGCTGCCTCACCGCCCAGCACTTTCTGCCAGGAGAAGGTGACGACATCGAGCTTCGAAAAATCGAGCCGCTGCGCGAAGGCGGCGGACGTGGCGTCGCAGATGGTCAATCCCTTACGGCCGGCGGGGATGAAGTCGCCGTTCGGTACGCGCACGCCAGAGGTCGTGCCGTTCCAGGTGAAGACCACGTCGCGGTCGAAATCGATCTGCGCCAGATCCGGCAGTTCGCCGTAGTCCGCCTCGATGCGGCGCACGTCGCCGAGCTTGAGCTGCTTGACGACATCCGTCACCCAGCCGGAGCCGAAGGATTCCCAGGCAACCATGTCGACGCCGCGTTCGCCCAGGAGCGACCAAAGCGCCATCTCGACGGCACCGGTGTCCGACGCCGGCACGATGCCGATGCGGTAGTCTGCGGGAACCTTGAGAACTTCACGCGTGAGCTCGATGGCCCGCCCCAGCTTTTCCTTGCCGATCTTGGCACGGTGGGAGCGTCCGAGCGCGGCATCCTTCAACGCCTCGGGCGTCCAGCCGGGGCGCTTTGCGCAAGGTCCTGACGAAAAATTGGGATTGGCCGGACGGATGTCCGGCTTGGGGAGTGTGCTCATGATATTCTACCCTTCCAGATAGCTCGCCCCTCGGTGGGAAGGGGTGGCCCACGGACGGGGTTATGCTGTCAGGGCCGCCGCGTCAAGCATGTTCTTCCCGAGACAGAACAGCGCATGGCGGGCCGTCGGGCCCGCCATCGCAGAAACTTTGAGCCGTTGCCGGACTTACCAGAGATCGTAGCGCAATCCGACCTTGACCTGGTGATAGTCCACTCCCTCCTCGATGGTATTGGAGGACACGTCGAGATATTCTAGGCTCGGCGAGTTCAGATACTGATACCCCACATCCAGCGACATGTTCTTCGTCACCTGGTAGTTGACGCCCGCGTTGAGGGTATAGGCGAACTCGTATTGCCGGTCCGGTGGAGAGGGAGGCGTATTCAGCAGCGGTGAATCAACCTCCAGCTCGTGCTTGGAAAAGACGAGACCGGCGCCGGCACCGACATAAGGGGTGAAGCCGACAAAGGTGCCGAGGTCGACATAGCCGTTGACGATCGCGCCCAGGACCCGGTTCTCGCCGGATACGAGGTTGACCCCGTCGTCATAGTCAAAACTGTCGTCCCCGATATAGGCAAGATTGACGTCCGCCCGCAGCATGTCGGTGAAGTGATAGCCGACGCCGATGCTGCCGCCAAAACGATTGTTGTCCGCCTCCTCGCCGAAGAGGCTGAAGTCATAGACCGAATCGTTGACGCTATAGGTAACGTCGCCGCGCAAGTACCACCCGGAACCGAACTCCACCGGCACGTATTGCGGCGCTTCCTCGATGACGATGGGCGGGTCGTAATCTGCCGCACCGGCGGAGGTCGCCGGTGCCAGCGCAGCACCCGTGACGACCAGAACCAGACTGCTGGAAAACCTATACATAGTGACCTGCTCCCCGAAGTGCGCCGGAGCAGTTGCTCGCCCCCGCCGCCAGTCGAGAAGCAGTGTTAACCATTTCGGTTAAGCCATGGTTAAGGATAACAGTGAGTGAACGGGAAGAACCGGCCGATGCGATAGTGCGAGCGACACAAAAAAGGCCGCCCGGCGGAAAGCCGGGCGGCCGACAGGAGCGGTGGAAGACGTATTACTTGTAGACTGGCGGCTCGTAAGGCGGCGGGTCGTAGGCCACCATCTGCGGCACGACGCAGTTTGGATTGCCGCCGCCGAACGAATAGCGCAAACCCGCGCGCGCCTCGTGCACGTTGAAGCCGTCGTCGTAGCCCGGACCAACGCCGAAGCCCGATTCTTCGAACATGCGCCCGCCCTCGATGCGGCTGAAGCGGTAGCCGGCGTCGAGCTGCAGGTTTTCGGTCAAACAGTAGGACGCACCCGCCATGAGCGACCAGGCAAAGCGCCAATTCTTGGCACCCCTGTGCACATCCGTATCGCCGTCGATCGTGTTTTCGAGGTCGTCCCACTTCACATATGCGCCGCCGATACCAGCGCCGACGTAGGGTGTGACGCCGCGATAGGTGCCGAGGTCGACGTAGGCGTTGGCCATCAGGAGAAGCGCCGAATAGGCGGATTTGTCGGTCGAGGTGCAAGGCACGGGCGGATCGCCGCACTCGCCCGAGGTCGTGCCGCGGAAGTCCGACTTGAACCAGTAGTCCGCCGTGAAGTCGGTGCGTAGATAACGCGTCATCTGGTAGCCGACGCCAGCGCCAAGCGACATGGCGCCGTCGAGATCCGTGTTGTCGAAATCGTCCGTGCCGGGCGGCGGGCCGTAGGTGATGTATTCGGTGCCGCGCAGTTTCGACCAGTGATAGTTGATGTCCCCGCGCAGGTACCATCCGCCCGCGGCCACCTCCTTTTCAACGAACGGCGGCGGCGGCATCTCCACCACCGGCGGTTCATAGATATCGGCGGCGTAGGCACCAGTGGCGAAGGCAAACGCGGCAGCCGCGACAACCGGCTTCATCGTCTTCAGCATCTTTTCCATCCCCCAAGAAATGCGACGGCTGCACGGTTTGGCGCCCCGCTTGGTTGAGTCATGGCGAAGATTGAAGCAAAAAAGTTAAGCCCCACTTAACCCTAACGCGCAGTTTCCTGCGGCGGTCGCGTTATGCTTGCTCTTGGTTGAGCAAAGGGTCGAAGCCTTAAGAGACTACTCCGGCTTACAGGCTGAAGATCGATAAATCCTAGGCCGCCGTCCGAGCATCGCCGATGGCACCGATGATATCGTCGACCACGGCGTGGACCAGATCGGGATCGTCTCCCTCGGCCATCACGCGGATGAGCGGTTCGGTGCCTGAGGGGCGGATGACGAGGCGGCCGCTCTCGCCAAGCCGCGACTGCGCCTCGGCGATCGCCGCCTTGACGGGCGCCCGATCGAGCGGCTTGCCGCCGCTGATGCGCACGTTCTTCAAGACCTGCGGCACCGGCTCGAACTTGCGGCACACCTCGCTGGCCGGCCGGTTCTCGCGCTTGATGCAAGCCAAAACCTGCAGCGCAGTGACCAGCCCATCACCCGAGGTGGCGAAGTCGGAAAGGATGACATGGCCGGATTGCTCGCCGCCCACGTTGAGCCCATTGGCTCGCATGTGCTCCACCACGTAGCGGTCACCCACCTTGGTGCGATGCAGATCGAGCCCGCGGCCTTTCAGGAAGCGCTCTAGGCCGAGATTGGACATCACCGTGGCGGCGATGCCGCCGCCGGCCAGCCGCTCGCTCTCATGCCAGGACTGCGCAATCAGCGCCATGATCTGGTCGCCGTCGACCACAGTGCCGTTCTCGTCGACGATCACCACCCGGTCGGCATCGCCATCGAGCGCGATACCGATGTCGGCACGCACCTCGTGCACCTTCTTGGCAAGGCTCAAGGGGCTGGTCGAGCCGCAATCGCGATTGATGTTGAGGCCGTCCGGGTCGACGTGGATGGACACTACCTCCGCCCCCAGTTCCCACAGGGCGGCGGGCGCCACCTTGTAGGCGGCACCGTTGGCACAGTCGACGACGATGCGCAGGCCCGCAAGCGACATCGCCCGCGGCAGTGTGCGCTTGGCGAACTCGATATAGCGATCATGCACGCCATCGACGCGCTTGGCCCGACCGAGCATCTCGGCATCGGCCAGCGCCAGCTCGATGTCCTTGTCGAGCATCGCCTCGATGCGGCCTTCGATCTTGTCGGAGAGCTTGTAGCCGTCGGGCCCGAACAACTTGATGCCGTTGTCCTCGAACGGATTGTGCGAGGCCGAGATCATGACGCCGATATCGGCCCGCAGCGAACGTACCAGCATGGCGACCGCCGGCGTCGGGATCGGCCCCAGAAGGAACACGTCCATGCCCGCCGCGCAGAAACCGGAGACGAGCGCGTTCTCGATCATATAGCCGGAAAGGCGCGTGTCCTTGCCAAGCACCACACGATGGCGATGGTTGCCGTTCTGGAAGGTAAGGCCGGCGGCCATCCCCACCCTCATGGCCACCTCGGCGGTCATGGGAAATCGATTGGCACGACCGCGGATGCCGTCGGTCCCGAAATATCTCTTCGTCATATCTTTTTTTGCCCGCACCGATTTGGAAGTTTGTCGCAAAACTGCGGTCCCCATCTTCATTTGCCACAGGTTCGGGTGCTTATGCGCATCACTTTATGTCAGAAATCGTAACCGATCTATATGAACAGGCGCTTGCCCACCATGATTAACGGTAGGTAAACAAGCTTGATACGGGGAGAGAAGGTGCAATACCAAAACTGCGGAGCGCCAGGCCCCGCAGCTCTGTGGAATATCTGTCCGTTGCGAGGGATCCTACCCTTGCGGCTGTGGCTCCATCCCAGCGTCGGGCTCTTCGCCGCCCTTCTTGTTCTCCTTGCGCGCGCCCGCCTTGGGCACGGTGGAGCCGCGCGACGGCGGTGTATCATCGCCGAGGTCGCGCGACGGCTTCTCGCCGCGGATGATGGCACGGATTTCGTCGCCCGACAGCGTCTCGTATTCGAGCAGGCCTTCGGCAACAGCGATCCATTCCTTCTTCTTCTTGGTCAGGATTTCGCGCGCCTTGGTATAGGCCTCGTCGATAAGCCTGCGCACCTCCTCGTCGATCTTCTGCTGTGTCTCCTGCGACATGTTCTGATGACGCGCCACGGAGTGGCCGAGGAACACCTCTTCCTGGTTCTCACCATAGGCGACCTGACCGAGCTTGTCGGAAAAGCCCCACTGCGTGACCATGGCGCGGGCAAGTTTGGTCGCCTGCTCGATATCGGAGGCGGCACCCGAGGTGATGTTCTCCTTACCGAACTTGATCTCCTCGGCCACGCGCCCGCCCATCATGGTGGCGAGCCGCGAGATCATCCACTTGTAGCTCATGGAGTAGCGGTCGCCCTCGGGCAACTGCATGACCATGCCGAGCGCCCGCCCGCGCGGAATGATGGTCGCCTTATGCACCGGGTCGGAGGATGGGGTGTTGAGCGCCACCACGGCGTGCCCAGCCTCGTGGAAGGCCGTCAGCTCCTTTTCCTCCTGGGTCATGGCGTGCGAGCGCCGCTCCGCGCCCATCATCACCTTGTCCTTGGCGTCCTCGAACTCGGCCATGGTGACGAGACGCTTGTTGCGGCGCGCCGCCATCAGAGCGGCCTCGTTGACCAGGTTGGCGAGATCGGCACCGGAGAAGCCCGGCGTGCCGCGCGCCACAATCTTGAGGTCAACGTTCGGCGCCAGCGGCACGTTGCGCACATGCACCTTCAGTATCTTCTCGCGGCCGGCGATATCCGGGTTCGGAACCACGACCTGCCGGTCGAAGCGACCGGGACGCAGGAGCGCCGGATCGAGCACGTCGGGCCGGTTTGTGGCGGCGATCAGGATGATGCCTTCGTTGGCCTCGAAGCCGTCCATCTCGACCAGGAGCTGGTTCAGCGTCTGCTCGCGCTCGTCATTGCCGCCGCCCAGGCCGGCACCGCGATGGCGGCCGACCGCATCGATCTCGTCGATGAAGATGATGCAGGGCGCGTTCTTCTTGGCTTGCTCGAACATGTCGCGCACGCGGGAAGCACCGACGCCGACGAACATCTCGACGAAGTCTGAGCCGGAGATGGTGAAGAACGGCACGTTTGCCTCGCCGGCGACAGAGCGCGCAAGCAGCGTCTTACCCGTTCCCGGAGGGCCGACCAGGAGCACGCCGCGCGGGATCTTGCCGCCGAGCCGCTGGAACTTCTGCGGGTCGCGCAGGAATTCGACGATCTCCTCGAGATCTTCCTTGGCCTCGTCGACGCCCGCCACGTCCTGGAAGGTGACGCGGCCATGCGCCTCGGTCAAAAGCTTCGCCTTGGACTTGCCGAAGCCCATGGCGCGGCCGGAGCCCGACTGCATCTGCCGCATGAAGAATATCCACACGGCAAGGATGAGGATCATCGGCAGCCAGGAGATGAAGTAGCCCAGTATGGAGTTGGAGCCGTCCGATTCCGGCCGTGCATTGATGGTCACGCCACGCTCTTCCAGCCGCTGCACGAGGCTCGCATCTCCCGGAGAATATGTCTGGAAGGGCGTCTGGTTGTCCGTGTAGGTGCCGGTGATGCGGTCCCCGGTGATCGTTACGCTCTCAACGCGGCCGTTCGACAGTTCCTGAAGGAACTGCGAATAGGCGATGTCGCGCGTCGCCCCCCGCTGCTGCGGCGCCTGGAAGAGGTTGAACAGCGCGATGAGCAGAACGGCGATGATCGCCCACAGCGCAAAGTTTCTGTAATTCGGATTCATGTGCGTCCTGTAAGTGCGCCGAGGCCGGCATCATCCAAAGCACTGGTTTCAACTAACATAGGGAGCGTGCGCAACATTGCCAAGCGCAAGCCCACTATTGCACCCGTATCCCAACCGATATGGTTATCTGTTCTCCTTTTTGTGGCCGCGCCATGGCAAAGGCGGAATAGTCGCACCGCCGATCACCCCGGCGACCGCCCGCGCCGGAGCGAGATCGAACGAGGGCAAAAGCCGCGCCCACGGCCCCGCCACCGGCTGCAAGGAAACCGCCGCTCCTTCGCTTGCGCGGCCGAGACACCGCCCATCGCGCCAAAGCGCCGGTTCGGCCGCAAGGGCCGAGCGCATTAGGCCGGCGGGTGCGCCCACATCGGCAATCTCGGCTGCCCGCGCGTTTTCGGCTCCGAACGGAGCAAGCGCCAGATCCTTTCGCTCCCCACGCACCAAGGCGCGGTATCGCCCGTCCCAGATCATGCCGTCGGCCAATGCAAGCCGCGGCAGGTTGCGCCTCTCCCGGTATATATAGAGACGCCCACGCCTTACGGCGATCACCGCCCGCGACAGAGTGGCGCGAAAGCCGTCGTCTCCCGCACGCGCCAGGATAGCGGCGGTGCGCGCCTCATCGGGTAGATGCGGCGTGCCGCCGGCAACGGCCAGCAGGATGCGGAGTGTGTAGAGGGCGGCGCCCCTCTGCGCCTCTTGCAGCGCCGAATGCGGAAGATAAAGGAGGCCGGGCGCTCCGAGCCGCGCCGCGCCGGCGATAAGAGTGGCGGCACTTTCCCCTGCCTCCGCCCGTGCGCGGGCCGCTTCCCGCGCCTGGCCGACCAGCCGCTCGATATCCTCCTCGCCCAGCGCCTGGCGCACGCGCGCCCGCTCGAACCGCCTGTCCCTGTTGCTCGGATCATCGATCCAGCCGATGCCTCGCGCCTCAAGGAAGCCGCGCAGCGCGCTTCGGCGCACGTCGAGAAGTGGCCGGACAAACCAGACGCGGCCATCGTAGAGTGTCGCCGGGGCGATGCCGGCGATCCCCCGCCCGCCTCCGCGCTTCAGCCGCATGGTCAGTGTCTCGGCCTGGTCGTCCGCCGTGTGGCCGGTCAATACGAGGTCGCTGCCGGCCTCGCCCGCCGCGCCCGCCAGAAGCCGCAGCCGCGCTTCTCGCGCCGCGGCCGAAAGCCCCGTCGCCGGCTTCGGCCCCTCCCATCGAAGAACACGGTGCGCGATGCCGTGCGCTGCGCACAGCCTGCCGACCGCACGCGCTTCCTCGGTCGCCTCGGCGCGCAGGCCATGATCTACCGTCACGGCCAGAAGCGACGGTCCGCTTTGCGCGCTTTTCAGATAATCGTGGAGAAGGAGAAGAAGGGCGAGCGAATCGCCGCCGCCCGAAACTGCCGCGATCACGCATCTGCGCCCGGCAAGATCGATCGCGGAAAGGAGAGGAGCCGCCGCGGACGGGGACACCTGGCTCAGCAACCGGCGGTAGCCTGTTCCCGCCTGACCCGCTCCCTGAGCGCGTCGGAGACCTGCGGATAGCGCTGGCCGATCTCGGTGAAAGTCGCACAGGCGACGTCGATCTGGTCGAGCGCGGCAAGAGAGACGCCGAGCTTCAGGAGCATCTCCGGCGCCTTGCCGGCGTTGGGGTGGTCGCGGTTGGCCTGCAGGAAGACCTCCGCCGCCTCACGGTGGCGGTCCTGCCCCAAGAGCGCTTCGCCCAGCCAGAAACTGGCGTCGGCGGTGTGCTGCCCGTCGGGAAAGCGCTGCAGATACTGCCGGAAGCCGGCCTCCGCCGTACCATAGTCGCCGGAAAGAACGAACTCGTAGGCGTTGCGGTAAATCTCATCCGGATCGTCGGAGGGTGGCACGGCGGCGACGACGGAGCCGCCGCTGTCGGCCCCCTGGCCGCCCTGCAAGAGATCCACCGGTCCGCCGGTGCCGCTGGAGACGAGATTGCCGTCCTCGTCGAGGGTGATGGTGCCGAGCGTACGCGGCGGATCCCCGTGTGCCGGAGCGGTGGTATCCGCCGTGCTGGCCGTGCCCGTGGCTGGGTCGTCGGAGGGGACCGCAGGACGTTCAGCCCTCTCAACCGGTTCGGCGCCCGTCGCCTCGGAGCGCTTGCCCTCCAGCTCCTGGAAACGGAATTCGTTGTCTTCCTGCATGCGGCGCAGTTGGTCCTGCGTCTCCAGGAGCTGGAAGTTGAGCTCCTCCACCCGGCCGTTCAGCCGCCGCACCTCTTCCTCGAGGGCGACAAGGCGCGGGTCGCTCGCCTGGGCCAGGATGACGGGTGCACCATGCCGGCTTTCTTGGCCGATGGTGGGGGAATCGGGCAGACGCGGCTGGAATCCCGCTTCGCCGTTCCCCACCGTGGCGGCGAGGGAGAAGGTTACGACGGCCAGACCGCTCAAATATGTTCGGAACAGCATTCCTGTCTCGCTCTCGAAAAGGAAGTGATAAAGGCGGCGGCAGCGGCCACCGCCTCCCCTTTATCAGGCCGTGAGACTTCGGCCAAATTTTGATTGCACGCGCTATGCAAGAAGGGCGGCATCGTTTGCCGCCCTCGGGAACCACTCTCGCTCGGGCGTCAGCTTCCCGCCCCGCCCAACACCGTGACGGCGCGCCGGTTCTGCGACCAGCAGGAGATGTCGTCACAGACGGCCACCGGCCGCTCCTTGCCGTAGGAGATCGTGCGGATACGGTTCGCCGGCACGCCCTGCGACACCAGGAAATCGCGCACGGCAGCGGCGCGGCGGGCGCCCAGCGCCAGGTTGTATTCGCGCGTGCCGCGCTCGTCGGCATGGCCTTCCATGGTGATGGAGTGGGACGGATACTTGTTCAGCCACTGTGCCTGACGGGTAAGCGTGGCCTGCGCGTCCGAACGAATGACCGAGGAATCCGTATCGAAGAAGATGCGGTCGCCGACGCTGACCGTGAACTCCTGCGTGGAGCCTGGCGTTGCCGACCCCGCGCCCCCCAGGCCGAGTTCGGCCGCCGTGTTGGGAACCTGCTGCTGCGACCGACATCCGGCAACCGCAAGGGCGGCGAAAAGGGCGATGGCAACGGGATTTCTAGTCAGGGCTGCGATACGGCGCATTGCCGTCACTCCTTGGCATTCGAGTGGATTTCTTCAACACCTAGTAACCATGGTGCGGTTAACGCGCGCTCAAAAAACGAGGTTAACACTTCGTTGCTTTCGCTTTACCCCCGCCCGCACCACATTACAAAAGCCGTGATTCGGACGGTAGTGGCAAATGCGGCTGAAAGGCGGCGGAAATCATTTCAGCAGTGGAGACCACGCCGGGTCGGAGCCGAAATTCGGTGTCGCCACCGGCTGCTCGTTGCGGCCCGTGAGGTCGATGGAATAGAGCTTCGGCCCAACCGCGCCGGCATCCTGGCGGAAGAACATGATGACCCGGCCGTTGGGCGACCATGTCGGCCCTTCCTGCAGGAAGCCCGACGAGATGATCCGCTCGCCCGAGCCGTCGGTGCGCATCACGCCGATCTGGAAGTTCCCGCCGCTCTGCTTGGTGAAGGCGATGAGATCGCCGCGTGGCGACCAGACCGGCGTCGAGTAGCTGCCGTCGCCGAAGGAGATGCGGCGCTGGTTGCTGCCGTCGGCGCCCATGGCATAGATCTGCGCCCGCCCGCCGCGATCGGAGGTGAAGACCACCTGACTGCCGTCCGGCGAATAGGAAGGCGAGGTGTCGATGGCGTTGGTGTCGGTCAGCCGCGCCGTGTTCCGCGTCCTCAGGTCCATCGTGTAGATATTGGAATTGCCATCCTCGCGCAGCAGGCTCATGATGACCTTGTCGCCGTTGGGCGAGAAGCGCGGGGCAAAGGTCATGCCGGGGAAGTTGCCCACCAGCTCGCGCTGACCCGTTTCGAGCTGCAGCAGATAAACCTGCGGATTGCCGCTCTCGTAGGACATGTAGGTGATTTCCTGACGCTGCGGCGAAAAGCGCGGCGTCAGCACGATCGAGCGACCGTCGGAGAGGTACTCGTGCCTGGCGCCGTCCTGGTCCATGATGGCAAGCCGCTTGACGCGGTTGTCCCGCGGCCCCGACTCGCTGACATAGACGATGCGGCTGTCGAAATAGCCCTTCTCGCCGGTGAACTGCTCGTAGATCGTGTCGGCGATGATGTGCGCGACGCGGCGCCAGTTGTCCTGGTTGGCGAAGAGCTGCTCACCCGAGAGCTGCCGGCCCGCGAAGGTATCCCACACGCGGAACTCCACGCGCAGCCGGCCGTCCGGCTCCTGCGTCACGCGTCCTGTCACCACTGCCTGGGCGTTGATGACCCTCCAATCCTCGAAACGCGGCGTCACGTCGGGGTTGGATATCTTCTCGATGAAGGCGTTCTTCTCGATCGGCGCGAAGAGGCCCGAACGCCTGAGATCGGCAGAAATGACGCCAGCGATCTCGACGCCCATCGCATCGCCCGACAGAAAATCGGTGATGGCGATCGGCACCGGCTCGACGACACCCTTGTTGATGTCGATTTCGACCAGCGCCCGCGCCGGGACGACCGCCAGCGCGGCAATGCCTGCGACGAGTGCCACAACGGCGAGGGTCGTTTTCACGAATTTCCGCATCAGCTCATGCCTCTTGAATTCTCGGGTAGGCGCCCGGTACGGGCTTGCGTCAGAACATATCCGTGGGGTCGAAATTCATCTTCATCTCGGCCCAGGCGTTGTATTTTTCGGCGGGCAGGTTGTAAGGCTGGCACCGCAGGATAGCACGCCGTGCCGAGTCGGCTACCGCGCGCTCCACGCTTGAGCTGACGCTGGAAACGATCTCGGGGTTGCCTTCGACCGCACCGCTTGGGTCCAGTCGGAACTGGATCGAAATCCTCACGCCTTCCAGGCCCATGGCGCCCGCCGGCACCTGCCAGCATTGCTCCATTTTCCGGCGAATAGCGTCCTCTTCGCTCTGCGTCAGCGTCTCACCGGCGGTCGTGCGCTCGCCCCCGAGCGCTGCTTCTTCCGTGGAGCGCTTGGCACCGCCGCCGGAAGCCTGCTCCTTGTTCAGGAGCGCTGCAACCTGATCGAACAGCTCGTCATCCTTCTCCTCGCTCCTCGCCTGCTCGCGCGCCGTCGGCTTTTCCGTCTCCTTGCGTTCCGGCGCCTTGGCCGTCTGCGCCTTCGGCGGCTGCGGACGCGCCCGCGGCACGGGGGCCGATTGGGGCAGGCTCACGCTTTCGTCTTCCGTGTTCTCCGCCACCAGGGGCTCTTCGGCCGGCTCCGGCGTGACTTCCTGTCGAGGCTGCGGCTCCGGCTCGCGCTCGGTGGCCGGCGCGGGCACATCTTCAGCTTCTGCCTGCTGCGTCTCCTCGACGGGTTTCTCCACGGGCTTCGGCTGGGGCTCGGGGCCCGGAGGCGGTTCGGCCGTCCGCTCCACCGGTTTCGGCTTCGCCTCCGGCGTGGGCGGCGTCTTCTGATCCGTATCCGCCTCGCCTACCTTCTGCGCATTCTCCACCGGGTCGGGACGCTTGGTCGGCGTCGGAGTAGGCTTCTCCAACGGCGCTTTTTTGTCGCCTTCCTGAACCTGTGAGAAGCTGTCGACGGGAACGATGTCGACCGGCAGCGCCTCGACATCGGCCACTTCATAGGCGCGCGGCGCCGACAACGAGAATATCCCGAAGCCGAGAAGCACCGCGTGCATCGTGACCGATGTGACGAGACCGGTCTTCATGAAGATCAGCTGTCCTGTTCCTGCAAGGTGACGAGGCCGAGATTGCGGAAGCCGGCGGCCGAGATGCGCGCCATTACCCGCATCACCGTGCCGTAATCCGCGGACCTGTCGCCGCGCACATAGATGCGCTCGTCATAACCGGCCTGGGCGATGGCCTCCAGCTTCGGCACCACCTCGTCGATCGGGATCTCTGTTTCCTGGAGATAGATCAGCCCCTCGTTGTTGACCGATATGGTGATCGGCGTCGTTTCGGAATTCAACGCCCTGGCCTGCGTCTCGGGCAGGTCGATGGGCACGCCGACCGTCAAAAGCGGAGCGGCCACCATGAAGATGATGAGCAGCACCAGCATCACGTCAACGAAGGGCGTGACGTTGATTTCCGACATCAGAGCGTGCCGGCGCCCGCGGCGCCTGCGCCCGTTTCCGCCCCCGCGGGCCGAGGAAACCGACATGGCCATCAGGCGTACTCCTCTGTCCTTTGCTTCGGCGCAGCTTTCTCATCGATTTGCCGCGACAGTATGGCGGAGAACTCATCGGCGAAGCCTTCCATCCTGGAAGCCAGCTTTCCGGCGTCGGATGTCAGCTTGTTGTAGGCGATGACCGCGGGAATAGCCGCCAGAAGCCCCATGGCGGTGGCCAGCAGCGCCTCGGCGATACCCGGCGCCACCACGGCGAGGTTGGTGGACTTGGAGCCGGCGATGGCCTGGAAAGAGGTCATGATACCCACCACCGTGCCGAACAGGCCGATGAAGGGTGCCGAGGAGCCGATCGAAGCGAGGAAGCCGAGCTTGCCTTCGAGCCGCTCCATCTCGCGCGTCAGCGCCAGGTCCATGGCCTTGTCGACACGCGTCTGCAGGCCGAGCGGCGAGCGCGCACCCTTCTCGAAACTCTTCTTCCATTCGCGCATGGCCGCCACGAAGATCGAGCCCATGCCCGCCGTCTTGCGCTCCGAGAGCGAGCGGTAGAGCTCCTCCAGCGACTGCCCGGACCAGAACACCTGCTCGAAGCGGTTGAGCGCAACACGCATGCGCGCATAGGCAACCGTTTTGTCGACGATGATGGCCCAGGTCCAGATGGAGGCGCCGAGAAGGCCGATCATCACCAGCTTGACGACCCATCCTGCCTGCCAGAACAGCGCCCAGATGGACAAATCCCCACCCGGCGCGGTGAGCGCTACACTTTCCATGGACAAACATCCTCGTAAAATCTGGGCAGCATCTGTGCCGATCCGTCCCGCCCGCGTGGCCGCGTCACCCCAATGAAGCCGCAGCGCCCCCCGCGAGCTTTCATTCGCGCCTTTTTCCGGGAAATTTTGGTCAAAGGAAGGCGCGCGTGCCGCTGGTTATGCCTAGATCATATGGGGAGTCATGGTTAACGGTGTATTACGGATAAACCGATAATTGTCGGAAATCGCAATTATTCAAGGGCCTGTGCACCCGCACCTTACTCTGGACGGCGCAGAAAAGCCGCCGCCCACTCCTTGGGAAAACGTCGCGGCTTGCCCGAAACGCCGATAATCGCCGCCTCCACCCGCGCCTCCACCAAGAGTTCGCCATCGCGCGAAAGCTGCTGCGCCATGAAGATGCGCGCGCCGGAAATCCGCTCTACCCGCGTATCCACGGTCACGATGTCGTCGATGCGGGCGGGCTGACGGAACTCGATATCCATGCGCCGCACCACCCAGGAAAGCCGCTCCCCATGCTTGCCGTGCGCAAGCTCGGTGTGGTGGACACCGGCCAGACGCAGGAAATCCGAGCGCCCACGCTCCAGGAATTCGAGATAACGCGCGTGATAGACGACGCCGGTGAAATCCGTATCGGCGAAATAGATGCGCGCCTGCAGGCGATGACCCTCGGGCGTAAGCTGGCCGCTGAGGCCGGCGATCAGCGCGTCGTTGCGGTCGGCGTCGGACAAGGACTGCTATTCCTCCTCCTGGAACAGGCTGATCTGCGCCTGTGTCAGCTCCTTCGGCGCCGTCAGCCCCAGATGTTTCCACGCCCGCGCCGCCAGCACGCGCCCGCGCGGCGTCCGCTGGATGAAGCCCTGCTGGATGAGATAGGGCTCGATGATGTCCTCGATGGCATCGCGCGGCTCGGAAAGACCTGCCGCGATGGTGTCGATGCCGACAGGCCCGCCGCCGAAGTTCTCGACGATCATGGTGAGGTAGCGCCGGTCGAGCTGGTCGAGGCCGAGCGCATCCACCTCCAGCCGCGACAGCGCCTCGTCGGCCACCTTGCGCGTCACCTTCTCCGCGCCCGCGACGGAGGCGAAGTCGCGCACCCGACGCAGGAGCCTGCCGGCGATGCGCGGCGTGCCGCGGGCGCGCCGGGCAATCTCCTCCGACCCGTCCTCGGTCAAGGGCAGACCGAGAATGCGCGCCCCGCGGGTGACGATCGCCTGCAACTCCTCCACCGTGTAGAACTCCAAACGCACGGGAATGCCGAAACGGTCGCGCAACGGTGTGGTGAGCAATCCGAGCCGCGTCGTCGCCGCCACCAGGGTGAACTTCGCAAGATCGATCTTCACCGAGCGCGCCGCCGGCCCCTCGCCGATGATGAGGTCGAGCTGGTAGTCCTCCATCGCCGGATAGAGGATCTCCTCCACCGCCGGGTTGAGCCGGTGGATCTCGTCGATGAAGAGCACGTCGCGCTCTTCCAGGTTGGTGAGCAACGCCGCCAGATCGCCCGCCCTGGCGATCACCGGACCCGACGTCGCGCGGAAGTTGACGCCGAGTTCGCGCGCCATGATCTGCGCCAGCGTCGTCTTGCCGAGCCCCGGCGGCCCAACGAAGAGCACATGGTCCAGCGCTTCCCCGCGCCCACGCGCCGCCTCCACGAACACCTTGAGGTTCGCCCGCGCCGCCCTCTGTCCGACGAACTCGTCGAGCGTCTGCGGCCGCATGGTGGTGTCGACATCCTCGCCGCGCTTGTCGGAGGAGATGAGGCGGTCGGCCTCGCTCATGAAAGAAGCTCCATGCCGGGGACGCGGTTTGCGGCCTTTTTGTCGAAGGTCACGGTGTGCGAGCAGCCCGCGCTCAGCGCCGCGCTTGCGATGAGGTGATCCGCGATATCGGAAGAAGACGGGTCTCCCGCTTCCAACACTTCTGCCAGCCGTTCGCCGTACTGGAACGTGAACTCGGCGCTTGCCACCATCTGACGAAGAGCGTCAAGCACGGCCTGACGCGAATAGCCGAATCGCCGCCTTAGCACCCAAAGCGCCTCGAGCAGCACCACGGTGCTCACGAAGACCGGATCGGCCCCGCTTCGCTGGGCGAAGAAATGGCGCACAGCATCCGCCTGACTGGCGTTGTCGGCAACAAGAAGCCTCACCAGTACATTTGTATCGATGCCGATCACTCGATCCCCTTGCGCCACTCACGCATGATGCGCTCGTCCTCTTCAGCGGCAGCTTCCTGGGCAGCCTCCTCGATCGCCCGCTCCAACTCTTCGTCGTTCAGCGTCACGTGGTTGGGCGCCGGACCGAGAATACCTAAGAGATCGACGGCCCTGACGTTGCGTGGCTTGACCCAGGTCTTCCCGTTCTCCTCGATGAATTCGATCCGATCCCCCGGTTTCAAGCCGTACCGATCGCGAACTTCCTTGGGCAAGGTGACCTGTCCCTTGGCAGTGATTTTTGCCAGCACACCCATCTTTCCTTACCTTATCGATATTCCTTACCAATGAAAATAGTAAGGAATATGCGGCATTACAAGGCTCACCGCGCCAGTTCCCTCAGCCCCAGCCGGATCAGCGTGCCCGCCTCCGCGCCCTCGCCGGCCGTCTTAAGCGCCGCAGCCACCGCATTCGCCGCCACATCACGCGAATAGCCGAGATTGGCGAGCGCGGAGACCGCGTCGGAGACGGGCGCCGAGGCAACACCCTCGCCGAGCTCCTGCTTGAGCCCGATGGTACCCATCGCCTCGCCCGCATAGGCCGGCGCCTTGCTTTTCAGTTCCGTCACGATGCGCTCGGCTACCTTCTTGCCGACGCCCGGCGCCCGCGCCACCATCGCCACGTCCTTGAGGGCGATGGCGTTGGCAAGCTCTGCCGCGGACAGCGTCGACAGCACCGACAGCGCCACCTTCGCCCCCACACCCTGCACGTTGTTTTGCAACAGGCGGAACCACTCGCGCTCCAGCGCCGTGCGGAAGCCGTAGAGGCGGATCATGTCCTCGCGCACATAGGTCTCGATGAACAGCGTCACAGCCGTGCCGACGCCGTCCAGGCCCGCAAGCGTGCGCGCCGGGCAATAGGCCACGTAGCCGACGCCGCCGACGTCGACGATGCAGTGATCCTCGCCCATCTCGTCGACGATGCCCTTCAGCTTGCCGATCATTTTACCGCTTCCAGCGCCAGGCGGGAGACGACCGACTGCCGGTGATGGGCGTGGCAGATGGCAATGGCGATGGCGTCCGCCGCGTCGTCGGTATCGAATTGCGCTTTCGGCATCAGCACTTTCACCATCATGTGGATCTGCTTCTTGTCGCCGTGGCCGACGCCGATCACCGCCTTCTTGACCGCATTCGGCGCATACTCGGCCACCCGCAGGCCGGCGCGTGCCGGCACCAGCATGGCGATGCCGCGCGCCTGGCCGAGCTTCAGCGTTGCGGCCGCATCCTTGTTGACAAAAGTCGCCTCCACCGCAGCCTCCTCCGGCATGTGCGCATGCAATATGCCGGAGAGGCCGTCGTGAAGCTGGCACAACCGCGTGGCGAGATCGGTTTTCTCATCCGAGCGCACGGTGCCCGCCGCCACGAAACGCAGCGAGTTACCCAGCGTCTCGATGATTGCCCAGCCGGTGCGCCTCAGCCCCGGGTCGATGCCAATGATGCGAATCGCGCCTGCCATGGCACTACCATAGCCGCCGCCAGGCCTGTTGCCATCAACCAACGCTGCGAACAGGAACAATGGGAAGAAAAATCGCACAGCAGACGGCGTGGGCAGGGCAGCAATAGGCGCCCTTGCCGCCTGAGGACTGACTCAACCGCGCCCGAAGGCGGTTTGCAGAAGGGTGATCTGATCGGAAACGGGGTTGACCGCGAAGAGCTCATCGAAAGGCCGCTCCGCTTCCGGACCGTAGATTTCCTCGTCCATGCGCCGCACCAGCGCCTCCAGCCGCAGCGAGCGCCGCACCAGGCTGCGAAAAGCCTCGGGCAGCTCGGCCCAGCCCGGCGTATCCTCGTGGACGGAGGCGGTGTCGAGCCGTACCTTTGCCTTCTCGACCGCGACCTGTTCCCGCGTCATCTCGCCGGAGTTGGCAGCCCTTTGCAGCAGCAGCCACGAGGCAAGCTGCATGAGTCGCGTCGTCAGGCGCATTGATTCAGCCGCATAGAGCCCTGCCGCGGCCCGCGGCAGCTCCTTGGCGGCCAGGCGCCCGTCGCCATCGAGATATTCGGCCGCCTCTTCGACCAGCCCCATGCCCTCGTTGTAGAGCGGCTTGAATGAATGGGAGAAAACCCGCCTCTCGGCCAACTTGACCATGTTGGCGCTGCCCGTACTGCCCGTGATCATGCGTATCACGCCCCAATCCCAACGCGCCCGATCCGGCGCATGTCCATCTTTATTGCCTTCTTGAGAGCTGAAAATGCGCCTTGAAAAGCCTGAACGCAAGCCCTCGCTTAATAAAGCGTTAACGGCCGATTCCGGCGAAAATAGCGATGACTGAAACAAAAAAAGAGCCGCGGTTGCGGCTCTCAGGAGTTTAACAGGGAGGCGTCAAACAGAATGGCTCCAGCCACTCGGTAAGAATCCAGATCACTGGATAAACACAGTAAACACCCGTAAAGCTTAACAGGAGGTTAACGAAGTTGCGGATCTTCGATTAAAAACCATGGGAAAATGTCCTCCTCCTCACATCGTCTTTGCCAGATCGCGCAGCTTGAATTTCTGGATTTTCCCCGTCGACGTCTTCGGGATTTCCACAAAAAACACGTGACGCGGGCACTTGAACGACGCGAGCAGCCGCCGGCAATGGTCGATGATCTCCTCCGCGCTTGCTTCTTTCCCCGGCTTCAATTCGACGAAAGCCACCGGCGTCTCGCCCCATCTGTCGTCCGCGCGCGCCACCACGCCGCAGGCGGCAATGGCCGGATGCTTGTAAAGCGCGTCCTCCACCTCGATGGAGGAGATGTTCTCGCCGCCGGAGATGATGATGTCCTTGGAGCGGTCCTTGAGCTGGATGTAGCCGTCGGGGTGCAGCACGCCGAGATCGCCGGAATGGAACCAGCCGCCGGCAAAGGCCTCGTCCGTCGCCTCCGTGTTTTTCAGGTATCCCTTCATGACGATGTTGCCGCGGAACATCACCTCGCCCAATGTCTCGCCATCCGGCGGGACGGGCTTCATGGTCTCGGGATCCATCACCGTCAGCCCCTCCAGCGTCGCATAGCGCACGCCCTGCCGCGCCTTGCGCGTCGCCTGCTCCGGCCCATCGAGGCCGTCCCACGCCATCTTCCACTCGTTCACCACCGCCGGGCCGTAGGTTTCCGTCAGCCCGTAAAGGTGATTGACGATGAAACCGGCATCCGCCATCGCCGCCAGAACCGATTCGGGCGGCGGCGCGGCGGCCGTGTTGAAGATGACGGTCTGCGGGAAGTCGCGACGGTCGCTTTCCTCGGCGTTGACCAACGTGCCCATGACGACCGGCGCCCCGCACAGATGCGTCACTCCATGGTCGGCGATGGCGTCGTACATGGCCTTCGCCCGCACCCAGCGCAGGCACACATGGGTGCCGACCTGGATCGCCAGCGTCCAGGGAAAGCACCAGCCATTGCAGTGGAACATGGGCAGCGTCCACAGATAGACCGGATGCCGCCCGAAGCCGGCATGGATCGTATTGGCAAAGGCCATCAGCGCCGCCCCGCGATGATGGTAGACGACGCCCTTGGGATTGCCTGTCGTGCCCGAGGTGTAGTTGAGGGAGATGGCGTCCCACTCGTCGTCCGGCATCGCCCAGGCGAAATCGGCGTCGCCCGAGGCAACGAACGCCTCGTACTCGACGCTGCCGATCGGCTCGCCCTTGGGATGGGGCGCATCGGCGGGATAGTCCGGGTCGTCGTAGTCGATCACCAGCGGCTTCACCTTGGCCCTGGCCAGCGCCTCCTTCATGACGCCGGAAAACTCGCGGTCGACGATCACCACTTTGCTGTCGGCGTGGTCGAGCTGGAAGGCGATGATGGCCGCGTCGAGGCGCGTGTTGATCGAATGCAGCACGGCCCTCGTCATCGGCACGCCGAAATGCGCCTCCAGCATGGGCGGCGTATTGGACAGCATCGCCGAGACCGTGTCGCCCTTGCCGATACCGTGGCGGGCAAGGGCAGAGGCGAGCTGCCGCGAGCGCTGCCAGAATTCGCCATACGTGCGCCGGGTCTTGCCATGGATGATGGCCGGATGGTCGGGAAAGACCCGTGCCGCCCGCTCCATCAGCGTCAGCGGCGTCAGCGGCTGATGGTTGGCGGGGTTCCTGTCGAGATTCTGCGCGTAAGGATTGTCGTTCACGTTTTCCTCCCAGGCTTTTCCCTCATTCTTAAGCACGGGAGGTGCTCTTCACCAGCCCCAAAGGTTTGCCGTGCCGTCGTGGATGAGCTTGAGCGAAACGATCAGCACCATCGTGTACATGAAGGGATAAAAGACCTGCGGCTTCATGCGCTTGACGACCCACACGCCGGCGAGCGTGGCAAGCGGCGCCACCGGCACCAGAATCAGCGAGGCGGTCAGATTTGTCGCGTCGAACTGGCCGAGCGCGAAATAGGGGATCAGCTTCACCGCGTTGACGATGGCGAAGAAGATAACGCTCGTGCCGGTGTAGAGCTTCGGGTCCTGCTTCAGCGGCAGGGCATAGACCTGGTAAGGCGGTCCGCCCGCGTGGGCCACAAAGCTGGTGAAGCCGGAAACCGTGCCCCAGAAGAATCCCTTGGGAGGATTGTGGCTGGCGATGCGTTCGCCGCTGCGCACCGTGTCCACCACCCAGCGCATGAAGAACAGGAAGGTGACGATGCCGACGATGAGCCGCACGTGCCCTTCGGTGACGACGGCCGCCGTCAGCCAGCCGATGGTGATGCCGAGAAGCGCGCCCGGCAGCATGATGGCGAGCAGCCGCCGGTCGAAGAAGCCGCGCCAGGCCCACAGCGAGACGATATCCATGACGATGAGGATCGGCAGCAAGATGGCCGCCGCCTGCACCGGCGGCACCACCAGCGCGATCAGCGGCACGCCGAGCAGCGCCATCGCCCCGCCGAACCCGCCCTTGGACAGGCCGACCAGGATGACGGCCGGGATCGCGGCCAGGTAGAACAGCGGATCGCTAAGAATGGGAGCCATGCCGAGACGTCGATTGTGCGCTAGTGGTGCGATCCTGACAGATGGTACCCATCTGTCAGGGCAAATCGCCCCACCAGATCAATAGCTTGCGGGCTGACTTACCCAAACAGATGGGTACCATCTGTTTGGATCAGACCACTAGCGGCATAGACTCATTCCCGCCGCTTGACGAGGGGCGGCGGCGAAGTTTCCGATTTCTCTTGTGGGCTTACCGCCCCTTCGCTATGCCCCAATCATACCAAAAACGGCGGGCAGAACCGGCTGCCCTCCAGTGCCGAAAGCATATCGGAACGCCATGAGTGAAGTGGAAACGCCCAACCGCTGCCGCGTCGTGCTCATCGCCCCGCCGGCTGGCGCCGACGATGCGGCCCGCCTCGAGGCCGCGCTGTCGGGCGGCGACGTCGCCTCGCTCATCCTGCCCGACTACGGCGCCGACGAAGCGGCCTTCCAGGCCCATGCCGAACGGCTGACCCGGCTTGCCCAGGCGCGCGGCGTCGCCGTCATCATCGCCGGAGAGCCGCGCATTGCCGCCCGCGTCCAGGCCGACGGCATCCATGTCGAGGGCTCGAAGTCGGAGTTGGCGGATACCGTCCGTAAATATCAGGACCGGATGACGGTCGGCTGCGGCGGCGCAAAAACCCGTGACGACGCACTGGAGCTTGGCGAGACGCAGCCCGACTACATCTTTTTCGGCCGCTTCGGCTACGACAACAAGCCGGAGCCCCATCCGCGCAATCTCACGCTCGGCGCATGGTGGTCGCAGATGATCGAGCTACCCTGTATCGTGATGGCCGGCGCCGATGTCCAATCCGTGCAGGCGGTGGCCGGGACCGGCGCGGAGTTCGTCGCCCTCGGTACCGCCGTCTTCGCGCCGGATGCGGACCCGGCACGCATAGTGGCGGAAGCCAACAGGCTGCTCGACCGGCACGCGCCCGCATTCGAAGACAGGTGACATGAACCAAGCCGCCAAGCTCTTCCTCGTGATCCTCCTGCTTGCGCTCGCAATGGGCCGCCAGGCCGCGTGGGCGCAGGAGGACGGCACCACGGCTGAAGAGACGCAGGCCAGACCGGGCCTCCAGGAACCTCCGCCCGGCGAGGTTGACCCGAAGCGCTTCGGCAAGGTGCCGGACCTTGCCTTCGGCGCCTTCCAGCGTGGGCACTATCTCACCGCCCTGAATCTCGCCCGCCCCCGCGCCGAAGCGGGGAATTCCGCCGCGCAGACGCTGATGGCGGAGATCTACGCCCGTGGCCTCGGCGTCGCCCGCAACGCCGAGGAAGCGGCCAAGTGGTATGGCAGAGCGGCGGAGCAGGGCGACCCCGAGGCACAGATGCAATACGCCCTCATGCTCATAGACGGCCGTTTCGTGGAGGAGGATCGGGAAAAGGCCTACACCCTGATGCGCAGCGCGGCCGAAGCCGGAAAGCCGCTCGCCCAGTTCAACCTCGCGCAGATGATGACTGAAGAGGGCGCCTCCATGGAGGAGGCGGTCGGCTGGTACGAGCGCGCCGCCAAGACAGGCTTGCCCGACGCACAATATGCGATGGCACAGGTGCATGCCCATGGCATCGGCGGCAAACCGGAAGACGCGGCCGCTGCGCGGCGCTGGCTGCTGCGGGCCGCCCGCCAGAACTATGACACCGCACAGCTGGACCTCGGCACCTGGCTCGTCGAGGGCCGCGGCGGCGAGGCAAAGCCCGAGGACGGCTTTGCATGGCTGAAGCGCGCCGCCGATGGCGGCAACGTCGCCGCCCAGAACCGCGTCGCCAAGCTCTATCGCGCCGGCGTCGGCGTCGAGGCAGACCCCGTAGAGGCCGCCGCCTGGTATATTCTGGCGCGCCGCGCCGGCCTCACGGACCGTGAGATGGAGGATTTCATGGATGGCCTGACGAACGAGCAGTTGAAGGCTGCCCTGGAGCGCGCCAACAGGTTGCGATAACGCGGTACGGCAGTGAGGGAGCTTTGCCCTGCTACGCTACTGCCTTCTTGCCTCACCCACTTGTTCCCTTCCAGCCCGTCTTGCTTAGTTAAGTGTTTTGTGGTCTTGGGGGCGCCGGCTCGCGCCCATGCGACGCGGACACGTATCAGGACAGGTCACGATGAAGATCAACGGCAACGAAATCCGTCCCGGAAACGTCATAGAGCACAATGGCGGCCTGTGGGTCGCGGTGAAGACGAATGCGGTCAAGCCCGGCAAGGGCGGCGCATACAACCAGGTCGAGCTCAAGAACCTCATTGACGGCACCAAGCTCAACGAGCGCTTCCGCGCCGCCGAGACGGTCGAGAAAGTGCGGCTGGAGCAGAAGGACTTCTCCTATCTTTACGAGCAGGGCGACGCGCTGGTCTTCATGGATACGGAGACCTATGAGCAGCTTGAGCTGCAGAAGGATTTCGTCGGCGACCGCGCCGCCTTCCTGCAGGACGGCATGACCGTGACGGTGGAGCTGTATCAGGAAAAGCCGATCGGCATTTCGCTGCCCGACCAGGTGACGCTGCAAGTGGTCGAGGCGGACCCCGTGGTCAAGGGCCAGACGGCGGCATCCTCGTATAAGCCGGCCGTCATGGAAAACGGCATCCGCGTCATGGTGCCGCCGTTCGTCACCTCCGGCGAGAAGATCGTCGTCGACACCAACGACATCACCTATATACGCCGCGCCGACTGACGGCGCGTCTTACAACACAACACCAGGGACATTCTTCATGCCGCGTTCGGCCATCATAAACGTCATGGTTCAAGCCGCCATGAAGGCCGGGCGCTCGCTGGCGCGCGATTTCGGCGAGGTGCAGAACCTGCAGGTCTCGCTCAAGGGCCCCGGCGACTACGTCAGTCAGGCCGACCGCCGCGCCGAGGAGATCGTCCACGCCGAGCTTTCGCGCGCCCGTCCCGGTTACGCTTTCCTCATGGAGGAACGCGGTGTGGTGGAAGGCGAGGACGCCCAGCACCGCTGGCTGGTCGACCCGCTCGACGGCACCACGAACTTCCTGCACGGCATCCCCATCTTCGCCGTATCCATCGCGCTCGAACGGCAGGGCCAGCTTGTCGCCGGCGTCATCTACAACCCGGCTATGGACGAGCTCTACACCGCCGAGCGCGGCGGCGGCGCCTTCTTCAACGACCGGCGCATGCGCGTGGCCGCGCGCACCCGTTTGTCCGACACGGTGGTTGGCACCGGCATCCCCCATCTCGGCCGCGGCCACCACGGCCAGGCGCTCCTCGACCTGCGCAACGTGATGGCCGAAACGGCCGGCATCCGCCGCATGGGCGCGGCCGCGCTCGACCTTGCCTATGTCGCAGCCGGCCGCATGGACGGCTTCTGGGAAGACGCGCTGCAGCCCTGGGACACGGCGGCGGGCATCCTGATGGTGCGTGAGGCCGGCGGCTTCGTCACCGACAGATCCGGTGGCCAGGACATGTTCGGCACGGGCTCCATCGTCGCCGGCAACGAAGCCATCCACCGCGGCCTCCTCAAGGCTCTCGCGAAGCCGGTTCGCTGATTCTGCCTGTGCGTGACTTCACCTTCGTGGTTCGACCGAACCGCGAGGGCGGGATGCCGCGCGCCGGGACTGCTTCACATAAGACTGCCCGCAGCGCACGATCGCATCCTGCGCTATCTCGGGCGGGCTCCATGCAAAAACCCGCATGAAATCGGACGGGTCGAGCGTCAGATCGTCGAGCAGCGCCGCCACCATCTTTTGCCTGCCGATCAGATGCCCGGCCAGCCGCAAGAGGCCCGGAGGAACGGGCAAGAGCCGTCTCGGCCGCCCCATCCCCGTCCTGAGCAGCGCGAGTATCTCGCGGAGCGATACCTGCTCCCGGTCCGCGACCTCATAGGCCCCGCCGCCTACACCGCGCAGCCCCGCCTCCACCGCAACGGCGATCGCGTCACAGAGGTTTCCCACCGAGCACAGGGAGCGGCGGTTGGCGACCAGCCCGAAGGGCAGAGGCGCGCCCGTGGCCGCGAGGCGTTGCAGGCGTCCCCAGTTGCCCGGCGCCTCGTGTCCGTAGACGAGCGGCGGGCGCAGCGCTATCCCGGCCTTGCCCTTCGCCCCGGCAAAACGCCGCACATGGTCCTCGCCGGCGCGTTTCGAAAGCCCATAGGCGTTGACGCCCTCACGCGCCGCGATGCTGCTGATAAAAACGACTGCGCGCACGCCGGTAGCCGCGCACGCCTCGACGAGCCTCGCCGTCCCCGCGTCGTTGACGGCGAGATAATCCGCCTCGCTTGCATCGTCCCGATGCGCCAGCCCGGCAAGGTGGATAACGGCCTCGACCCCGGCAAGCGCCGCCTGCCAGTCGGTGGCGGCGTCGATCTCGCCAACCGCGAAGAAGCGCTCCGCCCCCTTGCGCGGGCGCCTGCCCGCCTCCACGACCTCGTGGCCGCGTGCCGCCAGCAGCGGCGCAAGATGGCGACCGATGAAGCCGGAAGCGCCGGTGACGAGCACTTTCGCCATGGAACTTGCCCTCGCTGGTTGGCCGCGTGTACATTTTCCCGGCAGGAGGAGGCAATAAGGCTTATTTCAATTTCGTCACAATTCCGTTTAGAGTCTCGGCCAGTCTCAGGTGGAGGTCGGGCGATGGATTGTATTTGGTGCCCCCGGGGCGGGCGATGTAGGCTACATTCATGTCGGGCAGCGCTCCGTGCCCGCAGCACGATCCGCCCACACGGCCTAACGAACTCGAGGGACATATGGCCTTGCTGAAATCGTTGGGAGCAGACGGTCTCACCCCCGAGGAGAGATACGATCCGCGAAGCCTTTCCAGCCCTCATGTTTTCCTCTATTCGATGCTGATCTTCCTGGCGATCACCGGCTTCGTGGCGGCAATCCTCTATCGCCAGATTTCCTCAGCGTTCCAGAGCAACCCGGGACTTAACGGGCTCATTCTCGGCGTGCTCGCGGTCGGCATCCTGTTGGCCTTCGCGCAGGTCATCAGGCTGTTTCGCGAGGTGCGCTGGATCAACTCGTTCCTGGCCGGGACCGAAGCCACGGACCCAGTCCTCCTCGCCCCTATGAAGGCGCTGTTGAGCCGCTCTTCCGCCATGGCGCTGTCCACCAGCTCCATGCGCTCCATCCTCGATTCCATCGCCACCCGCCTCGACGAGAGCCGTGACATCTCGCGCTATCTGATCGGCCTGCTCGTCTTCCTCGGCCTGCTCGGCACCTTCTGGGGCCTGTTGCAGACCATCAGCTCCATCGGCGACACGATCCAGTCGCTCGATCCGGGCTCGGGTGACGCCAACGACATTCTCGATTCGCTGAAGGCGGGACTGTCGGCGCCCCTGGGCGGCATGGGAACGGCCTTCTCGTCCTCGCTCTTCGGCCTGTCCGGCTCGCTCGTCCTCGGCTTTCTCGACCTGCAGGCCGGCCGCGCCCAGAACCGCTTCTACACCGAGCTCGAGAACTGGCTGTCCACCGTCACCGACTTGAGCTCCGACCTTACCGACAGCGCCAAGAACGGCACGTCGGAAGAGTTGCGCGCGCTGGCGGAGAAGTTGCGCGCCGTGCAGGAGACGGGGGGCAGCAACCCGCGCACCGCCGCCGCCATGGCGTCCCTCGCCTCGGGCATTTCCGGCCTGGTGAAGAACATGCGCCAGGAGCAGCAGATGATGCGCGACTGGGTGGAAGCGCAGGCCGAGGATCAGAAGGCGCTGCGCGAAACGCTCGACAAGATCGCCGCTTCCTTGAAGAAACGGGAAAATAACTGATGGCGCTAGCACGCGCGCGTCGCCGTGAGAGAGCAGTCGACTACTGGCCTGGCTTCGTCGACGCCATGGCGACGCTGCTGCTTGCCATCATGTTCCTGCTGTCGGTCTTCGTGCTGGCGCAGTTTTTCCTGAGCCAGGAGATCACCAGCCGGGACGCCGTTCTCGACCGTCTCAACGCACAGGTGAACGAGCTGACGCAGCTCCTGGCGCTGGAGCAGGCCAATGTGCAGGACGCCGAGGATCAGCTTGCCAATCTGCGCGCCTCGCTGGCCGATGCCGAGGCCGAGCAGTCGCGCCTCGAGCAGCTTCTGGCGAGCGGCACCGGCCGCAGCGAGGCGGCTCAGCAGCAGATCGGCACGCTCACCGGCGAACTCGAAGAAGAGCGCCAGGTCAGCCAGCGCGCCCTTTCCCAGGTGGAACTCCTGAACCAGCAGATATCCGCGCTGCGCCAGCAGATCGGCGCCCTGGAGGCCGCGCTCGACGTATCCGAGCAGCGCGACGTCGAAGCCAAGGCCAAGATCGCCGACCTCGGCCGCAGGCTCAACGTGGCGCTGGCCCAGCGCGTACAGGAGCTGAACCGCTACCGCTCCGACTTCTTCGGCCGCTTGCGCGAGATCCTCTCCGACCGCGAGAATATCCGCATCGTCGGCGACCGCTTCGTCTTCCAGTCGGAGGTGCTGTTCGCATCCGGCGCCACGGAGATCAACGAAAACGGCCAGGAGGAGATGCAGAAGCTCGCCAACGCCATCCTCGATCTGCAGAAGGAGATCCCGCCGGAGATCGACTGGGTGCTGCGTGTCGACGGCCACACGGACAATGTACCGCTGTCCGGCACCGGGCGCTATCGCGACAACTGGGAGCTCTCCACCGCGCGCGCCACGGCCGTCGTGAAATTCCTGATCGAAAACGGCGTGCCGTCGGACCGGCTGGTGGCCGCCGGCTTCGGCGAGTTCCAGCCGCTCGATGCGGCCGACACGCCGGAGGCGCGCGACAGAAACCGCCGCATCGAGCTGAAGCTGACCGAAAAGTGAGCAGCTTCCCCTTTCCAACGGCTCCAGTTAGGCTGGCCGAAACGGAGGGGGAATCATGGCCGGCGATGCCGACGCCATCGTCATCGGGAGCGGGCTTGCCGGTCTGACGGCAGCGGCCGAGCTGGCGGACGCCGGCAAGCGCGTCCTCATTCTCGAACAGGAAGGCGAGAATTCGCTCGGCGGCCAGGCCTTCTGGTCGCTCGGCGGGCTCTTCATGGTCGACAGTCCCGAGCAGCGGCGCATGCGTATCCACGACAGCCGGGAGCTTGCGCTTCAGGACTGGATGGGCTCAGCCGGCTACGACCGCGAGGAGGATCGCTGGCCGAGAACGGTTGCCGAAGCCTTCGTCGACTTCGCCGCCGGCGAGATGCGCGCCTGGCTCTATAAAATGGGCATGCGCTGGTTTCCTGTGGTGGGATGGGCCGAGCGCGGAGGGGCGCAGGCTCACGGCCACGGCAACTCCGTCCCCCGCTTCCACATCACCTGGGGCACCGGCCCTGGCGTTGTGGAACCGTTTGAGCGCCGAGTACGCGCGCATGTCGGGGAGGGATTGGTCACGCTGAAGTTCCGCCACAGGGCAACCCGGCTCATGAAGGCGAAGGGCGCGATAACGGGCGTTGCCGGCGACATCCTCGAACCCTCCACCGTGAAGCGCGGCGAGAAATCCGGCCGCACCGTCGTCGGCGATTTCGCCTTCAAGGCGCCCGTCGTCATCGTCGCTTCCGGCGGCATCGGCGGCAACCTCGATCTGGTGCGCAAGAACTGGCCCACGGACCGCCTCGGTCCGCCGCCTCAATCCATGGTCTCCGGCGTTCCCCATCACGTCGACGGCAGGATGATCGAGATCGCCAGAAAGGCAGGAGCCGCCACCGTCAACACCGACCGTATGTGGCACTATACGGAGGGCGTCAAGAACTGGTCGCCCATCTGGCCGGGCCACGGCATCCGCATCCTGCCCGGCCCTTCCTCCATGTGGTTCGATGCCCGCGGCAACCGTCTTCCCGCCCCCTGTCTCCCCGGCTTCGACACGCTGTCCACGCTGAGGCACATTCTTTCGACCGGCTTCGATTATTCCTGGTTCGTGCTGACCCAGAAGATCATCGAAAAGGAGTTCGCACTTTCGGGTTCCGAGCAGAACCCGGACCTGACCTCCAGGAGCTGGCTCCAGGTGCTGAAAAGCCGCCGCGGCTCGGGCGCGCCGCCACCCGTCGAGGCTTTCAAGGAAAAGGGCGAGGATTTCATCGTCCGTGACAATCTCCGCGACCTGGTGGCGGCGATGAACGCGCTTGCCGGCGACGGCCTTCTTGACCACGCCGACATCGAAGCGCAGATCTCCGCCCGCGACCGCCAGATCGACAACCCGTTCGCCAAGGATGCGCAGATCATCGCCATCCGCGGCGCCCGCGCCTATCTGGGCGACCGGCTCATCCGCACCGCCAAGCCGCACAAGATCCTCGACCCGCAAAACGGCCCGCTGATCGCCGTGAAGCTCCACATCCTGACGCGGAAGACGCTGGGCGGGCTGCACACGAACCTCGACGCGCAGACGCTGGACACTCAAGGCGAGCCGGTGCCCGGCCTCTATGCCGTAGGTGAGGCTTCAGGTTTCGGCGGCGGCGGCTATCACGGCTATAACGCGCTGGAAGGAACCTTCCTCGGCGGCTGTCTCTTCTCGGGCCGCAACGCCGGCCGGCATGCGGCGAAGGCGCTGTAGGCGTTACTCCGCCGCGCCCTTGAACACATCCGCACCCGCCTCGAACTGCAGGCTTGCGAGCCGTGCATAGATGCCGCCCCGGCCGACCAGCTCGGCGTGCGTGCCTTCCTCTACGATCTTTCCATCCGTCATCACCAGGATGCGGTCGGCTTTCAGGATCGTCGCCAGCCGGTGCGCGACGACGATGGTGGTCCGCCCCTCCATCAGCCCCTCCAGCGCCTTCTGCACCAGTGTCTCGCTTTCGGCGTCGAGCGCCGAGGTCGCCTCGTCGAGGAGCAGGATCGGCGCGTCTCGCAGAATGGCCCGGGCGATCGCCAGCCGCTGGCGCTGCCCGCCCGACAGCATCACCCCACGCTCGCCCACCTGCGTATCGTAGCCGTCTTCAAGCGCCACGATGAAATCGTGCGCGAGTGCTGCCCGCGCCGCCGCCGCCACCTCTTCCCGGCTCGCGCCCGGCCGCCCGAAGGCGATGTTTTCCGCCGCGCTCTCGGCGAACACCGTCACGTCCTGCGGCACGATAGCGAGCCGCCCGCGCACCGCTTGCGGGTCCGCCTTCCTGATGTCGACGCCATCGACCAGCACCTGGCCTTCGACCGGGTCGTAATAGCGCAGAAGCAGCGAGAAGATTGTGCTCTTGCCCGCCCCGGACGGCCCGACGATGGCCACCGTCTCGCCCGGCGCGACATCGAACGACAATCCGTGCAATGCCGAGCGATCCGGCCGGGAAGGGTAGGAAAAGTTCACGTTGCGGAAGGAGACGGCACCGCGCGGCGGCGAGGGCATGGCGACAGGCGCCTCCGGCACGGCAATCGCCGGCTCCTCGTCCAGAATTTCGCCCATCCGCTCGGCAGCGCCCGCCGCCTGTGAAAGCTCGCCCCACACCTCCGACAACGCGCCCAGCGCCCCGGCCGCCAGCACCGCGTAGAGCAGGAACTGGCCGAGCGTGCCGGCGGTCATGGTGCCGGCGAGGACGTCGTGCGAGCCGACCCACAGCACCGCGACCACGGAGGTGAAGGTGGTGAAGATGGCGAAGAAGGTAAGGAAGGAGCGCGCGAAGATGGAGGAGCGCGCCGCCGCGAACGCTGCCTCCACCGCCGCGCCGAATCGCGCCCTCACGCTTTTCTCGCTGGTGAATGCCTGCAGCACCCGCACGGCGCCGATCTGCTCGCTCGCATAGGCCGTCGCCTCCGCCAGCGTATCCTGCGCGCGCCTCGCTCGCCGCCGGACCGAGCGGCCGAAAGCGACGAGCGGCAGGACGATGAAAGGAATGGCAACGACAACCAGCAGCGAAAGGCGCGGGCTCGTGATCACCATCATCGCCAGGGCACCCAGCCCCATGATGGTGTTGCGGAGCGCCAGCGAGGCGGTTGCGCCGACCGCGGATTTGATCTGCGTGGCGTCGGCAGTCAGCCGCGACACGATCTCCCCAGACTGCGCACGGTCGAAGAAAGCCGGTGAAAGGCGCGTGAGATGGGCAAAGACATCGCGCCTCAGGTCGGCCACCACCCGCTCACCGAGCGTAACGACGAAATAGTACCGGCAGGCCGAGGCCACCGCCAGCACGGCGGCCACGACGATCAGCATGGAGAAATAGTTGGCGATGAAGGTGCTGTCGGCTTCCGAAAAACCGTGATCGATCATCCGCCTGACGGCCAGTGGCAGCGTCAGCGTGGCGGCCGCCGCAAGAAGCAGGAACAGGCAGGCGCCGACGACGAGGCCGCGATAGCGGCCAACATACGGCGCCAGGCGCCAGAGCGGATGGAGCGAGCGCCGCGCCTTCCCGTCCGATCCCGCACTGATCTCTGCCATGACATGCCCCTCCGGCACCCGTCGAAGATTCGAACGGTGCCGGCCTTGTGTCCATCGGGCGCCTGATGTATAGGCACGCGAACCTTTTCGAAGCCGTAGCGGTCAATGGCCGCGGCTTCAAGTTTTCAGCATGGGCGAGATTGCCGCAGCGCAAGTGCAGCGCCTAAATGCGGACGCAGATTCAGGACAGACCGATGAAAGCCGACATTCATCCCAACTACCACATGATCAAGGTCGTCATGACGGACGGCACCGAATTCGAGACGCGCTCGACCTGGGGCAAGGAGGGCGACACGCTGCAGCTCGACATCGACCCCACCACGCACCCCGCCTGGACCGGCGGCGCGCAGACGCTGGTGGACCGCGGCGGCCGCGTCTCCCGCTTCAAGAAGCGCTACGAGGGCCTGGGCATCTAAGCCCCGCCTTCACGGAAAACGAAAAAGCCCGCCGTTCGGCGGGCTTTTTGTTATCCGGCCGCGGGGCGCTCTTTGTCTAGATGCCCCATGTCACGTTCGGGATCGATCAGATCGCGCACGCGCCGCTTGAGTTCGGCCGCGTCGGGAAAGCCGCCGTCGCGCTTGCGCTCCCAGATGAGTTCGCCGTCGCAATGGACCTCGAAGATACCGCCGGTGCCAGGCTTCAGCGTCACTTCGGCCAATTCCGTGGAGAAGGTGGATAGCAGTTCCTGCGCCATCCAGCCGGCGCGCAGCAGCCAATGGCACTGGGAGCAATAGGCGATGGTCACGCGGTGATCGGTCATGCCCATCTCCTCAGGCCGCGCTCAGCTTGGCGAGGGTCTCGTCGTCGACCTCGAAGTTGGCGTAGACGTTCTGCACGTCGTCGTCGTCCTCGAGTGCGGCGATCAGCCTCAACACGGACTGCGCGCGATCCTCGTCCACCGGTGTGCCGGTCTGCGGCCGCCACACCGCCTTTATCAATTCCGCTTCGCCGAGCGCTTTTTCCAGTGTCGTGGTCACGTCGCCGATATCCTCGAATACGCAGGTGATCACATGGCCGTTGTCGTCCGACTGCACGTCCTCGGCGCCGGCCTCGATCGCCGCTTCCATCACCTTGTCGGCGTCGCCGGCCCCCGCCGGATAGACGATCTCGCCCACCCGGTCGAACATGAAGGACACCGAGCCGGTCTCCCCCAATGACCCGCCGGCCTTGGTGAAGGCGGCGCGCACGTTGGAGGCGGTGCGGTTGCGGTTGTCGGTAAGCGCCTCGACGATCACCGCCACGCCGCCTGGCCCATAGCCCTCGTAGCGCACTTCCTCGTAGTTCTCCGCGTCGCCACCCGTGGCCTTCTTGATGGCCCGTTCGATATTGTCCTTGGGCATCGATTGTGCCTTGGCGTTCTGCACGGCAAGCCGCAGACGCGGGTTCATGTCCGGGTCGGGCAAGCCGGACTTGGCGGCGACGGTGATCTCGCGCGCCAGCTTGGAAAAGACCTTCGACCGCGCCGCGTCCTGGCGGCCCTTGCGGTGCATGATGTTCTTGAACTGGGAATGGCCGGCCATGGGGCTCCTTCGTCGGAATATTCCTGCGCTTTCACGGATTGGCGGCCTTATAGTGAAATTGGCCGGCAACGTCCAGAAGGCGCGACGGCGTGCGTCCTCACGCAATGGTTACGGCGCCCTCCGTGGCGGGAGGCGCCATCATCGGTTAGGATGCCGGCCTTGCCGATCCCGGGAGATGCCGATGTCCGCCTTCCGCCTGATTGCTTCTATGTTCGCCTTTCTTCTGATGCCGTTCGCCGCCCATGCGCAGGAGACGCGGCCCAGCACCTGCCTCGCCATGGCCAAGGCACTGCCGAATGTGACCTTCGTCAGCCTCCAGCCGGCAGCCGGCGAGGAGGTGTCGATCACCTATGCCGGCCATTCCACCTATGTCATCGAAACGCCGGCCGGCGTGACGATCGCCACGGACTTTTCCGGCGCCTATGGCACACGCCCGACGCCGCGTGTGGTGACCATGAACAAGGCGCACTCCACCCATTTCACGTCCACTCCCGATCCGGCGATCGAGCACGTGCTGACGGGGTGGAACCCCGACGGCGGGCCGATCGAACACTCCCTGCTGGTCGACGACGTCTACATCCGCAACGTGACGACCGACATCAACCGCTTCGGCGTGATGGAAGAGGACGGCAACTCGATCTTCATCTTCGAGGTCGCCGGCCTGTGCATCGGCCATCTGGGCCACCTGCACCATCGCCTCGAAGACTCCCACTATGCCGCGATTGGCCGGCTCGACGTGGTGATGGTGCCGGTGGACGGCGGGCTCACCATGTCGCTCGACGGCATGAGCGAGATCGCGCGGCGGCTGTCGTCCTCGGTCATCTTGCCGATGCACCGCCACGCCACGCCGTTAGACTCCTTCACCCGGCGCATGGGCGAAGGCTTCGACCTCGACTTCCGCGATTCCCGCTCTCTCACCGTCTCGCTGACGACGCTGCCGCGCCGGCCGACGATTATCGTGCTCGAAGGGGTGTAGCGTCTCACGCCTCTTCCTCCCGCACCGCCTTCTGGCGCGCGCGCTTGCGTCGCGCCATCATGTTGAGCGCCTCGACCATCGCCGAGAAGCCCATGGCAACGTAGATATAGCCCTTGGGCACATGGAAGCCGAAGCCGTCGGCGATCAGCGTCATGCCGATCATCAGAAGGAAGCCGAGCGCCAGCATGACCACTGTCGGGTTGGCGGCAATGAAGCGTGACAGCGGTTCGGCCGCCAGGAGCATGACGGTGACGGCCGCAATGACGGCGATGAACATGATGGCGATCTCGTCGGTCATGCCGACGGCGGTGATGATGGAATCGATGGAGAAGACGAGGTCGAGCAGCAAGATCTGCACGATCGCCCCGCCTATCGACATCGTCACCACGCCGCCCATCATGTTTTCCTTCGGATCTCCCGGATCGACCGAGTGGTGGATTTCCTTCGTCGCTTTCCAGACCAGGAACAGCCCGCCGGCGATCAGGATGAGGTCGCGCCAGGAAAAGCCGTGGTCGAAAAGCGTAAACAGCGGCGCGGTGAGCTGGACGATGTAGGAGATGGTGGCGAGCAGCGCCAGCCTCAGGATGAGCGCCGCGCTGATGCCCAGCCGGCGGGCAAACGCCTGGCGCGCCTTAGGCAGCTTGTTGGTGAGAATGGAGATGAAGATCAGGTTGTCGATGCCGAGGACGATCTCCAGGACGACAAGGGTCACCAGCGCGACCCAGCCCTCGGGATTTGACACGAATGCGAAGTGGGAAATGAGCCAGTCCATGGCGGCAACCGTCTCTCTTTATGAAAAGGCAAAAGCCTCGCACAGGTAGGGCCGCCTCCCTCTCCCGTCAACGCCAGAAGGCGGGGATCGTCTCCTCCAGCCTCGGACCCAGCCTGAGGGGCGCTATCTTTTCCGCAAGTCCGGTACGGTCGGAGATTTCCAGGCCGACACCGCACAGCGTCGCCGGCCCCGTCGCCGCCTCGAAGCGCCCCTTGGGCACCTTGGCGATGAAGCGGTTGAGCGGCTCCTCCTTTTCCATCCCCAGCGAGGAATCGTAGTCGCCGCACATGCCGGCGTCGGAGATATAGGCCGTGCCGCCATTGAGGATCTGATGGTCCGCCGTCGGCTGATGCGTGTGGGTACCGATCACCGCGCTCACCCGCCCATCGACGAAATGGCCGAAGCACATCTTCTCCGACGTCGCCTCGGCGTGAAAATCGATCAGCACGGCGTCCGCCTGCTCGCCGAGAGGGCACGCGGCCAGCTCCTCCTCGGCCGCGCGAAAGGGGTCGTCCAGATCGGGATGCATGAAGACGCGGCCCATGATGTTTGCCACCAGCACGCGTGCGCCGTTCCTGGCAATGAAAAGCCCCGAGCCCCGGCCCGGCGTGCCCTTGGGGAAGTTGGCCGGCCTTAAGAAACGCTCTTCATAGGGGGCAAAGCTCAGTGCCTCGCGCTGATCCCAGACATGGTTGCCCGTGGTCACCACGTCGGCGCCGGCGTTGAGCGTTTCGCGGAAGATCTCCTCGGTGATACCGAAGCCGCCCGCCGCGTTCTCGCCGTTCACAACCACGAAATCGATGTTGAAGTCGGAGATCATACCGGGCAGTTTTTGCCAAACCGCTGTGCGGCCGGACCGCCCGACCATGTCGCCAAGGAAAAGAAGTCGCATCTCCCGCTCTTACAGGGATGGGGGGAAGCGGCGCAAGCCGCTTTCGGTGAGGATTTCCGGAATGACGACGTCGTGCGCCTCGTCCGGCACCCGGGCCACCTCCTGGCAGTCGAAGGCGATGCCGATGAGACGCAGCGCCGCGCCGTTCTTCTGGATACGCGCGATCGCCCGGTCGTAATAGCCCGCGCCGTAGCCGATACGGTGGCCGCGCCGGTCGAACGCGGCCAGCGGCACCAGCATCAATTCCGGCTCCAGCACCGCCGCTTCCTCGCCCGGCCCCTGTGTGCCGAAGCCCATGTCGATGAGCGGCGCCCCGCGCATCAATTCGCGGAAGACGATGGTGGTCTTGTCGAGGATCGCCGGCAGGCAGAGCCGCGCGCCCCTGTCGCCGAGCGCCGCCATCAGCGGCCGCACGTCGACCTCCGAGCGCATGGGCCAGAAGCCGGACACCACCGCGCCGGGCCTTGGCGCAATCTCCTCCGCCCACGCGGCAAAGCCCAGCGAAGCCTCGACCCGCCACCTTGGATCGAGCGCATCGCGCCGCGCCAGCGCCTCGCCCCTCAACACCCTCTTCGTCTCACGTGCCGTCACTGCCATCCGCCGGTCCTCTCAACGCCCGGGACAATAGGGGGCCGTTCGCTCGGCGGGAAGGCCGAGAGACGACATGCAGGCGAAGGAGGGCGACAGGGGAGAAGGGAAAAGATGCGATCCACGCAACCGATGGAATGTCGATCCCGGGAACCTACAAAGTAGGTGGGCGCCGTATAGCCAAGCCCACGAGCGAGGCCAGGGACAGCTCCCTTAAGGATCGATAAGGCCCCGGGGATATGATTTCCTGTCGCGAGGCGCAGACCGCAGACGCAATATAGGCCGGACGCAGGGGCCGCGCCAGTGGCAGACGGTTGCAATCGGGTGAATTGGGGAGGGCGCGGCGATGGCGGCTCCCCTCCCCCCTTCGACAAGCTCAGGATGGGGAGGGGTAAGGGGTGGGGGTGGACGCGCTCGGGTGCCGTCGTTGGTGATTGTCTTTTCTCGCCACTACGGATGCGCCGGTGCGCGTCGCCACGACCCCCACCCCTTACCCCTCCCCATTCTGAGCTTGTCGAAGGGGGGGAGGGGAGTTGCTAGCGCCGCGCCCTCCCTGACGAAGGACGTGCCTATCCGTTGCCGCGCTTCATCCGAAGCCGGGCTATGTCAAAGAACGTGGGAAGCGGGGCGCGTCTTCGGCACCGCAGGAGGCGCTTTGGGGGCGCCTCAAATAAGGCGCGTCCAACGCGCCCCGCCGGAGTCTGTCCCGACAGTCGGCCGATCACTCGGGCTTCCCGTTCTTCCCGGCTGCACCCAATTGGGGGCTTTGCCGGGCCGGACGAGAAGCCCTGGCGGCTTCTCCGCAATGCCGGCAACGCTGTCACCCAGCGCTCCCGGCACCGCCGGCCTGTCGCGGGCCCTCAGGCCTCCGGGTACCGAGCCCGAAGGGAGAGGTCTCCGCCGCTCTCCCTGATCCCCGGTCCGGACCCGGTTCCCGTAAGAGCGATGGGGACCATGATAAGGGGGCGGCGGGGAGCGTGAATAAAATTGGCGGGAAAAAAATCAAAAAAGTTGGTCGGAGTGAACGGAAACAATGGGTTGTCGGGAAAGAAAAAATCTTTGTCGCCACATTTTATCCCCGCGCAGGCAAGGCACCGCCGGCTGAGGTGAAGGGCGCCCGCCGCCTTTCCAACGCGCGTCATCCCTACCCGCGCGTCATCCCACCCGCGCGCGTCATCCCGGAAAGCCGAAGGCTTGTCCGGGACCCATTCCGTGACTCGTCCACCTTCCGGAATGGGTCCCGGACAGTCTCCGCTTCGCTCCGACTTCCGGGATGACGCGCGCGCGGGTGGAGTCGAGATAACGGAGAGAGGAGTGGCGCCCGGCATCGCGGCAGGTGGTGCCCTTGAAGGAAATGACCTTTGTCGGGGGGCCAGGCATAACGGCCGGGCACGATTGGTCCTTGCCATTCCCGTGCGTACCGACAAGATCGCCGCGATAAAATTGGGAAGCACGATGTCGGGAATTGTCATTCGCCGGTTTTCAGCCGAAGACCGTCCGCGCTGGGACGCGCTTTGGCGGGATTACAACGTCTTCTACAAGCGCAGCGTCGAGGATCGCGTGAGCGAGCGCGTGTGGTCACGGCTGCTGGACAATGCCGGCGAGCCGTACGGCTTCGCGGCGGAGATAGGCGGCGTGCTGGTGGGCTTTGCCCACTACTTCTTCGTTTTCTCGACCTCCGACTGGAACCCCCGCTGCTACATGCAGGACTTGTACACAGACCCCGCGGCGCGCGGCCAAGGCATCGGCCGCGCTCTTATCGAGGCCGTCTACGAGGAAGCGGACCGCGAGGGAGCCGCGCAGACCTATTGGCTGACCCAGGAATTCAACCACACCGCCCGCAAGCTCTATGACCGCGTGGCCAGGCTCACGCCCTTCGTCAAGTATCAGCGGTAGTCGGTAGTGTCTCAGTTCGACCTCATCTCGGCCGTTCATGGCAAGGAGTGACGGCCCTGAAAGTAGACCATGCAGGTGGCCGTCGTCATGGATCATATCTGTCGCAGAAGTCGGGTGCAGAACTGTCGTTTTAATCGGGATTTATGCGACTCCTGCTTCATGCATGATCCACTGCCGGAATGCAGCGATCTTGGGAATTGTGATCCTGTCTGGCCGAACAATGACAAAGTATCCCGCCGGCGTCGAAACAGATGCGTCGATTGCGAGCACGATGCTCCCGGCTTCCAAGGCTCGCGCGGCATAGACATCGCGCACGATGGCAAGGCCCTGTCCTGCGATAGCACCTTGGATCAGAAGCGCGTCGTCGGCGTAGCTCGGGCCTTTCGCCGCGCTACGGGTCGGCTTAGCGCCATTCGCCTCAAGCCATGTCGTCCAGTCGGCACGGTCCCGGTCTTGCAGCAACGGATAGCGCAGGCAGTCCCCCGGCGAGCTTAGTGGACCATCTGCCAAAAGCGACGGGCTTCCGACGGCTACAAGTCGGGGCGCAAATAAGCGGACGACATCAAAACCGGGGTAATTTCCGGAGCCATGCCGGATCGCCATATCCGCCGGACCATTCGTCAGATCCGCGAGCTGCACCGAAGTTTCAATTTCAACCTCGATCTGCGGATGCAGCACGGTGAAACGGCCAAGGCGTGGGGTCAACCAGCAGGCGGCAAATGACGGCACGGTGCTGACGACAAGGGTTTGCGGCCCCGGTCGGCGATCCTCAAGAAGCTGCACGGCCGCGTCGATCTGCTCGAAGTTGGTTGCGATCTTGCCAAAGAGGCGCAGGCCAGGGGCCGACAGTCTCACCTCCCGATTGCCACGCTCAAGAAGCTGGACGCCGAAACGCGATTCCAGCGCCTTCACCTGCTGGCTCACGGCCCCCGGTGTCACGTTCAGCTCGCGCGCGGCGCGTTTGATGCTGCCTTGCCGGCCAACCTCGACGAAGGTGCGTAGCGCGCTGAATGAAACAGGTGAAGTCATGCTCCTGAGTTTAGCTTAACTAAATCATTCAGCAAGAGATATGGTTTGTGCGGATGACGACGAAATGTATGTCTGCCGACATGCAAACAAACTCACACGCACGATCCGAGCATCTGTCGGCCGCCCTTGTTCGTCTCCTGGCGATAGGAGCCGGAGCGGCCGTCGCCAACAGCTACTACAATCAGGCGTTCCTCGGCCATCTCACGGCGGATTTCGGATTGGCGGCCGGAGCCGCCGCCATCATTCCCGTTCTAACACAAACCGGAAATGCGGCTGGTGTGCTGTTCCTCGCCCCGCTCGGGGACCGGCTGGAACGAAAGTCTCTGATCCTCATGACAATCGCCGCATTGGTGGTGGCGTTGATCGGCGCGGCGCTCTCGCCGGGCTTCATCTGGCTTGCCATCGCAAGCCTCGCGGTCGGCTTGTTTGCCACGGTCGCACAGCAGATCGTCCCACTTGCGGTGCATCTGGCACTGCCAGAGGAACGCGGCCGCATTCTCGGAAAGGTGACGGGGGGCATCCTGATCGGCATTCTATTGGCGCGAACCGCCAGCGGCACGATCTCGGACTACATGGGCTGGCCCTTCGTATTCTGGTTCGCGGCCAGTTTGATGACGTTGATCGGACTGGCGCTTGCGCTCTGGCTGCCGCGCGTCCAGCCCACCACGGATTTGAGTTATCCGCGCCTCATCGGTTCCTTATGGACACTGGTGCGGACGCACCGCGTCCTCCGGCGAGCAGTCGCCGTGCAGTTCCTGATCTTCGCGGCCTTCATAGGATTCTGGTCGAACCTAGCCTTGCTGTTGATCGAGCCGCCCTATCAACTCGGCGGGACGGCGGTTGGCCTTCTGGCGCTCGTCGGTGTCGCCGGCGCTCTCGCGGCTCCTATTGCAGGCGGTTTTGCTGACCGGCGTGGGCCGGCCATGGTTGTCTCGATCGGCGCGGGCCTCATGGTGATCGCTTTCGCCATCTTCGGTTTCTGGCAAGGCTCCCTGGTTGGCCTCGTCATCGGTATTCTGGTCATGGACCTCGCTGTGCAATCCTCGCAGGTCGCCAACCAGGCACGCGTCTATACCCTCGATCCGACAGCGCGCAGCCGGCTCAACACCGTGTTCATGGCGACCATGTTGTTCGGGGGTGCGGTTGGCGCTGGCGCTGGCGGTGCAGCCTATGCGGCGTGGGGCTGGACCGGAACATGCGCTTTCGGCGCGATCTCGGCCAGCTTGGCGCTGCTATTGTCGCGGAAATCCTAAATTTTGTGACCAGATCGCGACACTGAAACGTCAGGAAAAATTCCGTCGCAAAATTCGGACGCAAAACTCGACATTCCGCCAATGACTTTCGCGACAGCCAAGATCATCGTCCTGTGTCAGCTTTCTTGAAAATCCTGAACAAACCGGGCCGTCTCCTTCCCACCCACAGCCGAAATTCAAACTGAGACACGACCCGGCAGCCTCGGCGGCACCGCCGGGTTGGGCCTACGCCACACCCCGCCGGCCGACCTGGCGCCGTCCGGCGGGCTTTTGCGCCTCTGCTTCATCCCCCGCCGTCACGCGCTCTTCCGCCCCGCAGCCGAAGACGAGGTCGAGGAAGCCGACCAGCCATTGCTTCAGGTGCGTGTCCCAGATGAGGCGTCCGCCCAGATGGTCGCGCCCCGGCTGGGCGCCGGGCAGCACGAAGCGGTGCACGCCGTGCACCACCCAGCGCTGCATCATCACCCGCGTCAGCTCGGCGTGGAACTGGATGCCCCAGGCGTTGCGGCCGTAGCGGAAGGCCTGGTTGGGATAGTGGTCGGCGGTGGCCAAAAGGGAGGCGCCGGAGGGCAGCGAGAAGCCCTCGCGGTGGAACTGGTAGACCATCTCCGGCCAGTGCGTGAGCCGCCGTCCCTCCTCGGTGGCTTTGAGCGGATACCAGCCGATCTCCACCAGTCCGTCGTCGTGGCTCTTCACCTGCCCGCCCAGGTGGTTGACCAGCATCTGCGCTCCGAGGCAGATGCCGAGAAAGGGCTTCTCCTCCTTGAGCGGCACGGAAAGCCATTCCGTCTCGCGCCGCACGAAGTCGTCATGGTCGTTGGCGCTCATCGGCCCGCCGAAGATGACGGCGCCCTCGTGCTCGGCAAGGGTTTCGGGCAAGGGGTCGCCCAGGGGCGGGCGGCGGATATCGAGCGTGAAGCCGTTGCGCTGCAGAAGCTGGCCGACCCGGCCAGGGCTCGACATCTCCTGATGCAGCACGATCAGGATCTTCTTATCGGTCCCCCTGGCCATCTTCGCGGCTACTCGTCCCCTTCCCCATCTTCCGTCTTCTTCACGCGCTGGCGCATGATCACGCGTGTACGCGTATCGACGCCGATCAACTCGGCCACGCGCCACACCAGATTGTCCTCCAGCTCGTGCAGCTCGCCGTCGGCGAAGACGATCTCCCACATCAGCCGGATGAACTCGGCGCGCGCGTCCTCGTCGAGATGCCGTTTCAGAACGCTGGTGAAAGTGTAGAGATCGACCGCATCGGCCTCGGCCTCCTCACCGGCCTTCATCAGCGCCTTGAGCTCCGCGCCGTGCAGGTCATACGCCTGCGACAGCGTCTTCTTCAACCGCGCCTGCTCGTCCTTGCTGCGCTCGCCGTCGGCCGCCATCACGTGGATGAGCAGGGCGGCAGCGGCCACGCGCGGGTCGTCCGCGTCGAGGTGCCGTGAGGTATCGCCGCCTGCCGGCAGGTCTTTCAGAAAGAAGAGGATACGGTCGAACATCGAATTCCTATGGAATCATAGTGGATATGTTGCGGACAGGCGACAAGCCGCACAAGCGCGTTTTTTGCGCTTGCCACGACTGATAAAGAAAAAATGATCGCCAAGGTTCCCCAACCGTCCCGACCTGTCCATCAGAACAGCCGGAAACGGGAAGACCCGTTTGGCTTCGCCTCGTCCGGTTCGACACCGGGATCATCGGGGATCGGCGGTCGTTCCTCGGCAGGCTCGTCCGGCACCCCCGGTCTTTCGCCGCCCTCGCCGCTTCCGTCGGCGGGCGGGACCGCTTTCTCCGGCATACGCCGTGCGTCATCCGGCTCCGCCGGCGCCTCCCCCTCGGCCGGCGGCCGGGGGAAAGGCTCGGCGTCGACCGTCACGACAGCCTCGGCCTCGGCAGGCTCTTCGGCAGGCCGCTCAGCGGCCACCGCCGGCAGCGCCGCGAGCGCCTCTTCGCCTTCCACCACCTGGCCCAGCCGCTCCACCGGCACACGCCACTCGAAGGCGTCCAATTGCCCGGTCACCGGCGAGGCGGGTGCCCAGCGCTCCGAGACGACGCCGTCGGCCACCCAGGCCGGATCGCGCGGGGCGCGCACGGCCTTGGCGAGCCAATGGCGCACCCGGCCCTGGTCGCCGGTCTCCGCCTCCTCGATATCGGCCAGAAGCAGGAAGGCGCCCTCGCGCGGGGCGATCCGCACGGCTGCCTCCGCCGCGGCACGCGCCTCCTTGAACTCGCCTGCGTCGAGCGCGGCACGCGCCACCACCAGTTCCGATTCGACATGGTTCGGCTTCAGCCGCGACAACCGCTTCGCCCGCGCCAGCCGGTCATGGGTGGAATCGCCCGACCGCGCATGCACGTAAAGGTCCGCCACCTCGGGATGCGGCTCTTGTTTCCACACCGCTTCCAGCACCTTCGAGCCGCGGCGCAGGTCGTTTTCCCGGAACAGCGCGCGCGCCGCCGTCACCGCCGCCGGCACGAAATCCGGCTGCAGGCGGTTGGCCTCCAGCGCCGCCGCGCGCGCCGCGGTGGGGTCGGTGCTGAGCTGCTCCATCGCCTGCGCGGTGAGAAGGACGGCGCGTCGCCGCGCCTGCTTTTCGCGGTCTGCCTTGTGCGTCGCCTTCTGCGCCTCGACGAGCGCCAGCGCGCCCGGCCAGTCGCCCTCCTCGGTCTTGGCTTCGAGCGTGGCGTTCACCGCCCAGCCGAGCTGCGGCGCCTGGGTGGCCGCCCGGGCGGCATAGTGGCGGGCCGCCTCGCGCTCGCCCAGCCGCTCTGCCTCCAGATAGAGCCCGCGCAGCCCCAGAAGCCGCGTCTCCGGGTCGTCCGCCATGGCGGCGAATTTCTTTCGCGCCGCCTCGTGGTCGCCTTCGAGCAGGGCCGCTTGCGCGTCGAGCAGGTGAATGAGCGGTTCCTGGTCCGACGAGATCAGCTTCGCCGCCTGCTTGCCCATGCGCTGGGCAAGCCCGCCGTCGCCGGCGCCGGCGGCGATCATGCCGGTGGAAAGCGCCTGATAGCCCCGGTCGCGGCGCCGCACGCGGAAGTAGCGCGCCACCGCGTAGGGGCTGTTCCAGATGCTGCGGATCAGCCACCACACGATCATCACCACGGCAACGACCGCCACCACCAGCACCGCCGCCACCATCAGCGTCACCTCGTAGCGGTATCCGCCGAAGGTGATCACCAGGTCGCCCGGCCGCTCGGCCAGCCAGGCAAAGCCGAGGCCGAGCAGGAAGACGACGACGAGAAAGAAAAGAATGCGAAACATGAGCGCCCTTCCTCAAGCCGGCTTCAGCGCATCGGAAAGCGCCTGTTCGAGGATCCGGTCCGCCGCCTGTCTGGCGCGCAGCCTCTCGGCGAAGCCGCTTGCGGCCCCCTGCGCCTCGGGCGGCAGGGTTTCGTATTCGGCGAGCGCTTCGGCGTAGTCCCCCTTGAGCACGGCCGCTTCCATGCGCGCGGCGATGGCCTCCGGCGCCTCGCCCTCGACCTCGCCCACGGGGCGCACCGTGACGGCAGAGCGCGCGCTCGCCATCAGCCGGTCGAAGAAACCCGCCTCCGCGGGCGGGGCGGACGCCACGGCGGCGATGCGCGAAGCCACCGTCGGCGCCTCCTCGGCGAGTTCGGCGCGGGTGGGAATGCCCGTGTCGGCATATTGCCGCAACGGCTCGAGCTCGGGCGCATTGGGCGCAAGGGCGGAATAGGTCTCCAGTTCGCCGGCGAAGGGCTCGCCTCGCTCCACCGCCGAGCGCAACGCCGATGCCGCGACGACCAGCGCCAGCCGCGGCCCCTCGTCCTGGCTCGCCACCCGTTCGGAAAGCGCTTGCAGATCGCCGATAAGCGTATCGAGCCGCCCCGCGTTGGCGGAGGCCGCCTCCTGTGCGGCGGAGACCGTTTCGCGGACGTCCTCCACGGCCGATTGAAGAGCCGCCAGACGTTCGGCCGATGCATTGCCGGCCCCCGGCTGCCCGGTCGTTTCGGAAAGGCTTGCCAACTGGCTTTCCAGGCCGGAGAGGCGCGTATCGAGCGCTTCGAGGCCGGCGGTCTCGCCCGCCCCACCCGAGGAGACGCTTTCCTGCAGCGAAGACACCGTCTCGCGAAGCTCGGCGATCTGCCGACGCGGCTCGGCCAGCGCCTGCTCCACCGTATCGTCGGAAACACCAGCCGAAGCCGCCTCACGCAGCCGCGAGATCTCGCCGCGCATCGCCTCGACGTCCTGTTGGAGGCCGTCCACGGCCGGGTCCTGGACATCGTCGGGGGCGCCCGGTACGGGCAGCACGTTCGCCCATTGCAGACCGCCCGCCAGAACCAGCGCGATGACGCCGCCGGCAACACCCGCCGCCAGCGCATGGCCGGCCCCGCCGCCCGAGCGCTGCCCGGTGGGCGGGGGTTCCGAAACGGGTTCGTCCCGTGCGCCTGCGTCGGCCGTATCGGCGGCACCCGCTTCGTCCATCGGGGCTTCGTCCGTGGCGCCGGTGACCTCGCTCTCGTGGTCGTCCGGGGCCTGTGTTTCTTCTTTCCCGGCCGCGTCCGGCGTCTCCGCTGCGGCCGCCTCCTCAGCCTTGGCCGCCTCGGCTTCTTCCGATTCGCGCTTCACTTCGTCGGCTTCGAGATCGATCGTCACCGGCTCCCGTTTGGTTCTGGAGTGGCGCGTCCTCGGTGTCTTGGCCATCAGGCAGCTCCGCTGGCAGTTCCAGTTCTTGTCCGCTTGTGCGGCGCAGCACCTTCCCTAGCACAGGGAAAGGGCAAGAGAAGAGGCCGACGTTACATTCCTGCCTCGATGAGGGAAAACATCGCCTCCTCGGTCGGTTCCGCGGCAATGGATACCCGGCGCCGCGAGGCCTCGGGCAGACGCTCGGCGACGCGCGCGGAAATGGCAATAAAGACAGCGCCTTCGAACAATCCGGCCGTGGTGTGCTCGACGAGCCGCCCAAACATCTCCGCCGCCGCGGCGGAGTAGAAAAGCACCGCATCGACGGGGGCGCTGCCAAACGCCGCATCGATCTCCCTCGGCGACGGTGAGAGCGGCAGCGTGTCGTAGGTCTCGATAATCTCGACCGCAAATCCGGCTTCAGAAAGCCCTTGCTCCAGCGTCCCGCGGCGCACCCGTCCGGCGAGGACGAGCACGCGGCCGCCGGGCTCCACGCCCTTGGCGATGCGCTGCACGAGCTTTTCCGCATCCCCGGCGCCGGCGTCAGCGACCGTGAGCCCCGCTTCCCGCGCCGCCGCCCCGGTCCTCTCGCCAACCGCATAGGCCGGCAGATGCGCGATCTTCCGCAGAAGATCGGCCGGTGCGTGGCGTATGGCATTGGCGCTGGAAATCGCCACCGCGCTCGATTGCCCGGCCGCCGGCGGCGCGCTTGGCCTTAAGGGTTCTATCTTCGTCAGCGGCAGGACGACCGGCTCGAAGCCCAACGCCTTCAGCCGGGCCGCCGTGCGCGAGGCGCCGGGCTCAGGCCGTGTGACGAGGACGCGCCGCATCCCTCATTCCCAGCCCTGGAAAAAGTGGCTTCCCGCCCTCTCGCGGATGCGCGCGCCCGCCTCGGCGCCGATCTTCGCCGCATCCGCCGCCTCGCCCTCGCCGGCGATCTCGTGCGCCTCGCGCCCATCCGGCGTCAGGATCATGCCGGTGAAGCCGACCCTGCCGCCCTTAACCTTTGCCAGCCCGGCGATCGGCGTGCGGCAGGAGCCGTCGAGCGTGGCGAGGAAGGCCCGCTCGCAGATAAGGGCGAACCCCGTCGCCTCGTGGTGGATCGCCTTCGCCAGCGGCAGGATACGCCCGTCGCCGATGCGGCTCTCGATGCAGATCGCCCCCTGCCCCAGCGCCGGTGGAAAGGTGGCGGGATCCATGACGGTGCTCGCCACATGCTCCAGCTTCAGCCGCTTCAGCCCGGCGAGCGCCAGGAGCGTGCCCTCGGCAACGCCCTCTTCGAGCTTCCTGAGCCGCGTCTGCACGTTGCCGCGGAAGATGCCGACGTCGAGGTCCGGCCTCAGCCTCAGCGCCAGCGCCTGGCGGCGCAGCGACGAGGTGCCGAGCTTGGCTCCCCGCGGCAGATCCTCGAGCCGCTTCACCCGCCGGCCGATGAAGACGTCGCGCACGTCCTCGCGCTCCAGGAAGGCGGAAATCTCCAGCCCCTCCGGCAAGACGGTCGGCATGTCCTTGGAGGAATGCACGGCGAGATCGATGCGCCCGTCGATCAGCGCCTCCTCGATCTCCTTGGTGAAAAGGCCCTTGCCGCCGGCCTCGGACAAGGGCCGATCCTGGATGCGGTCGCCCGAGGTGCGGATGACGATGATCTCGAACGCGCCCTCCGGCAGCCCGTGCGCCGCCATCAACCGCGCCCGCGTTTCCGCCGCCTGGGCCAGCGCCAGGGCGCTGCCGCGCGTTCCAATCCTCACCACATCCGTTTGCATGCCGTCATGTCCGTGCTAACCGCATCTCGTGAACGCGGGATACTTCCCCTACCTATCGGGGATCGCCCGCATCGGCAACAAAGGCAGGCTGGACCGAATGACGCGCGTTCTGGGCATCGAGACGAGTTGCGACGAGACCGCCGCCGCCGTCGTCGCGCGTTCGGACGACGGCCGGCCTTCGATCCTGTCCAACATCGTGCTGAGCCAGATCGAGGCGCACGCGGCCTTCGGCGGCGTGGTGCCGGAGATTGCCGCCCGCGCCCATGTCGAGGCGCTCGACGGCGTCATAGACGCCGCCCTTGCCGAGGCCGGCCTTGCGCTCGACGACATAGACGCCGTTGCAGCCACCGCCGGCCCCGGCTTGATCGGTGGGCTGATCGTCGGCCTCACCACGGCCAAGGCCATCGCCGCGGCCACGGGGAAACCGCTCTTGCCCATCAACCACCTGGAAGGCCACGCCCTGACCGCGCGCCTGACCGACGGGCTCGATTTTCCCTACCTCTTGCTGCTCGTCTCCGGCGGCCATACGCAGATCGTCCATGTGGCCGGTCTCGGCCGCTACGAGCGCTGGGCGAGCACCATCGACGACGCGCTGGGCGAGGCGTTCGACAAGACGGCCAAGCTCCTGAGCCTACCTTATCCCGGCGGCCCCAATGTCGAGAAGGCCGCGCTGGGGGGCAATCCCAAACGCTTCGCCTTCCCAAGGCCGCTCAAGGGCGAGGCGCGGCCCGATTTCTCCTTCTCCGGCCTCAAGACCGCCGTGCGCCGCGCCGCAACGGAACGCGCGCCCTTGTCCGAGGCCGACATCGCCGATATCTGCGCCTCCTTCCAGCTCGCCGTCACGGAGACCCTCGCCGACCGGGTAGCGCTGAGCCTCAAGCGCTTCCGCAAAGCGCACCCGAAGCCGCAGCGGCCCGCGCTGGTGGTGGCCGGCGGTGTGGCCGCCAACGCGGCCATCCGCAAGGCGCTGGAAACCCTGTGCGAGCGCGAAGGGTTTCGCCTCGTGGCGCCGCCGCTGAACCTGTGCGGCGACAACGCCGCGATGATCGCCTGGGCCGGGCTGGAGCGGCTGGAAGCGGGGCTGCCGGAAGAAGGCGCCCTCGCCTTCGCCCCCCGCCCGCGCTGGCCGCTCGACACCGCATCGCAGCCGCTTTTCGGCGCCGGCAAGCGAGGAGCCAAGGCATGAGCGAGACCTGGAACATCGCCGTTCTCGGCGCCGGCGCCTGGGGCACGGCCCTCGCCCTCACCGCGCGCCGCGCCGGCCACAAGGCAACGCTGTGGGCACGCGACACCGAGGTTGCCCACGAGATCAACCACACGCATACGAACAGCCGCTACCTGCCGGGCGTGAAGCTCGACCCAAAGCTCGCCGCCTTGAGCGACGTTACCGCCGTCCTCGACGGCGCGCACTGCGTGCTAGCGGCCACGCCGGCGCAGACCTTGCGCGCCGTGCTCGGCGCCACCCGCGATACGCTTGCGCCGGACGTGCCCGTGGTGCTGTGCGCCAAGGGCATCGAGCGCGAGACCGGGCGGCTGATGTCCGAGGTTGCCCGCGAGGTGCTGCCGCAGAACCCGCTCGCCGCGCTCTCCGGCCCCAGCTTCGCCGCCGACGTTGCAGCTGGCCTGCCGACGGCCGTGACCGTCGCCGCCCATGACGGCGCGCTGGCGGCCGAACTCGCCGCTCGCCTCTCCGCGCCCAACCTGCGCTGCTATTCCAGCGCCGATCTTACCGGCGTGGAGATCGGCGGGGCGCTGAAGAACGTGCTCGCCATCGCCGCCGGCGCAACCAGCGGCGCCGGCCTCGGCGCCAGCGCCGTTGCCGCGATCGTCACCCGCGGCTTCGTGGAACTGAGGCGCATCGGCGCCGCCTTCGGTGCCGAGCCCGAGACGCTGATGGGCCTGTCGGGCCTCGGCGACCTGATCCTCACCTGCGGCTCCGCCCAATCGCGCAATTTCGCCTACGGCCTGGCGCTCGGCCGGGGTGAAAGCGTTGCGGGCTTGCCGCTTGCCGAGGGCGTCTTCACCGCCGGCATCGCTGCCAAGATTGTACGCGAGCGTGGGCTGGAGGCGCCCATCGTCGGGAGCGTGACGGAGATCCTCGAAGGCCGGCTCACGGTGGAAGCTGCCATGCAGGCGCTGCTTGCACGGCCGTTGAAGAGAGAAGTGTGAGTAGTGATTAGTGAGTAGTGAGTAGTGAGTAGTGAGTAGAAAATAGTTGTGAATATTAATTACTAAATAGATATGGCATATGCCAAAAACTATTAACTACTCACTATTCACTACTCGCTACTCACTAACCGAAAGGAACCGCCCAATGATCTACGTCATCCTGTGCCGGGACAAGCCCGGCCATCTCAATGTCCGCATGGACACGCGCCCCGAGCATGTCGCCTATCTGGACAAGCTTAATGCCGAGGGCACGCTGAAGTTCGCCGGTCCCTTTCTGGACGGCGAGGGAAAGCCCTGCGGCAGCATGGTCGCCATCGAGGCGGAGGACGGCGCCGCGGCCGAGACGATCGCCAGGGCCGACCCCTATGCTCTTGCCGGCCTCTTCGAATCCGTTGAAATACGCCCCTGGAACTGGGTCTTCAACAAACCGGAGGACGCGTGATGGCCTATTGGCTGTTCAAATCCGAACCCGACACCTGGTCGTGGGAGATGCAGAAGAAGAAGGGCGAGGAGGGCCAGGAGTGGGACGGGGTGCGCAACTTCCAGGCGCGCAGCAACATGCGGGCCATGAAGGTCGGCGACCTCGGCTTCTTCTATCACTCGGGCAAGGAGAAGGCCGTCGTCGGCATCGCCGAGGTGATCGCACCGGCCCATCCCGACTCCACCGCCGACGACCCCGCCTGGGAGTGCGTGGACATCCGCGCCGTCCGCGACGTGCCGAAGCCCGTCACCCTTGCCGACGTCAAGGCCAATCCGAAGCTCAAGGACATGGTTCTGGTCAACAATTCGCGCCTTTCCGTGCAGCCCGTGAGCGCGGCGGAATGGCAGGAAGTCTGCCGCATGGGCGGCCTCGAAAAGGCGCCGTGACCCGAAAGCTGACACGTGAAGGCGCGGAAGCCTTCATCCGCGCCAACACCACGCTCCGCGCCCCGCCCCATGTGCCGGAAATCCGCCTCCACCTTGCCGACGAGGCGCACGATCTTTGGCAGCGCACGGAGGAGGAGCTTGAGGCGATCGGCCTGCCGCCGCCCTTCTGGGCCTTCGCCTGGGCCGGCGGCCAGGGGCTCGCCCGCTATCTGCTCGACCACCCCGAGACGGTGCGGGGCCGCACCGTGTTCGACTTCGCCACCGGCTCCGGCCTCGTCGCCATCGCCGCCTGCAGGGCAGGCGCGGCGCAGGTGACGGCCGCCGACACCGACCCCTTCTCCGCAATCGCCTGCCATCTCAACATGGCGGCGAACGGCGTTGCCTTCGATCTGACCGCCGACGAGCTCATCGGCAGCGACCCGGGATGCGAGGTGCTCACTGCCGGAGACGTCTTCTACGACCGCACCCTTGCCGAAGTGCTCGCCCCCTGGTTCACACATCTTACCGCGGGCGGCACCACCGTCCTCGTTGGCGATCCGGGCCGCGCCTACCTGCCGAAGGCGCGCATGCAGCCCCTCGCCAGCTACTCCGTTCCGGTCACCCGCGCCCTGGAGGATGCGGAAGTCAAGCGCACCACGGTCTGGCGCTTCACTTGACGCTATAAGCGCGCGGGCGTTCAATCCCGCCGTGCATAAAATACGCGGAGGGGTCCTATGGACTTCGGCGGAATGAACTATCTGGCGATCCTCGCGGCGGCCGTCGCCGCCTTCGCCTTCGGCGCGGTCTATTATATGGCGCTCGGCAAGCCCTGGATGAAAGCCGCGCGGCTGAAGCCGGAAGAGATGAAGATGAGTCCGGGGCCCTTCATCACCTCCTTCGCCGCCGAGCTGATCATGGCCTGGGTTCTGGCCGGTGTCATCGGCCATCTGGGCACGGGCCAGGTGACCCTCTGGAACGGTGTGATCTCCGGCGCCTTCATCTGGCTCGGCTTCATGGCGACGATCATCGCCGTCAACCACCGCTACCAGGGCTTCGGCTGGGACCTCACCCTTATCGATGCGGGCCATTGGCTCGGCGTGGCGCTGCTGATGGGGGGCATCATCGGCTGGTTCGGGGTTTAGCTCTCCACGCGGAAAAGCAGGGCGTAGGCATCAACACTGATGTTCTAGACATCAGCATTCATCTATCGTATATGACACGTCGTCAGACGGAGCGTCCATGATCACGGCAGCACAGATGCGCGCCGCGCGTGCCCTTTTGGGCATCGACCAGAAGCGGCTTGCCGAGCTTTCCGGCGTCTCGCTCCCCACCATCCAGAGGATGGAGGCGAGCGAGGGCAATGTGCGCGGCGTGGTCGATACGCTTTCCAAGGTCGTCGAGGCGCTCGATGCCGCCGGCATCGAGCTGATCGGCGAAAACGCACCAAGCACCGGCAGCGGGCGCGGCGTGCGCTTCAAGGAAGCCGCGGTGAAGGGCAAGGCCGGCTGACGAGGAACGTGCAACGGCGACCGCCGGGCAGGCGCCACGATCCGCTGCCCACATGGCCCGCTGCCTATATGGGATAAACAGGGATGCTTGCCCGTACGCGTGAACCCGGCTTCATCGAACTCTTCACGCCAAAGCTCGTCACCGTCTTCCGCGAAGGCTACGGCCTTGCGGCATTCAAGGCCGATGTGCTGGCCGGCCTCACCGTTGCCATCATCGCCCTGCCGCTTTCCATGGCGATCGCCATCGCCTCGGGCGTCTCGCCGGAGCGCGGGCTCTATACGGCCATCGTCGGCGGCTTCTTCGTCTCTGCGCTTGGCGGCAGCCGTTTTCAGATCGGCGGTCCGGCCGGCGCCTTCATCGTCCTCGTGCTCGCCACCGTGCAGGTGCACGGCGTGGATGGGCTGATCCTCGCCACCTTCCTGTCCGGCCTCATCCTTTTCGCCATCGGTTTCCTGAGGCTCGGCACCTTTATCAAATACGTGCCCTATCCGGTTACCGTCGGCTTCACCTCCGGCATCGCCGTCATCATCCTTGCCAGCCAGATCAAGGACTTCCTGGGCCTTTCGCTCATTGGCCCGGAGCCGGGGCCGTTCGTTCCCAAGCTTCAGGCGCTCGGTGCCGCACTGCCGACCGTCAGCGTCTCCGCCGTGGCGCTCTCCGTGCTTGCCGTCCTCACCATCCTTGTCCTGCGCCGCTACCGGCCTCACTGGCCGGGCTTTCTGATCGCGGTCGCGCTCGCCACCCTTGCCGCCTGGCTGCTCGACCTGCCGGTGGAGACCATCGGTACGCGCTTCGGCGGCATCCCGCAGACGCTGCCCCTGCCGCACCTGCCGGAGCTGACGGTGGAGAAGATCACCTCCGTCCTGCCGGCCGCCCTCTCCTTCGCGCTTCTGGGCGGCATCGAAAGCCTGCTTTCGGCCGTCGTTGCCGATTCCATGAGCGGGCGCCGCCATCGCTCCAACTGCGAATTAGTCGCCCAAGGCACCGCCAATGTCGCCGCCGCCCTCTTCGGCGGGTTCTGCGTCACCGGCACCATCGCCCGCACGGCGGCCAATATCCGCGCCGGCGCGCGCGGGCCCGTTTCCGGCATGCTGCACTCGGCTTTCCTGCTCGTCTTCATGCTTGCGGCAGCACCGCTGGCGAGCTTCATCCCGCTTGCAGCGCTCGCCGCGATCCTCGTGATCGTCGCCTGGAACATGGCGGAGAAGCACCAGTTCGCCGCTCTCCTGCGCGGCGCGCGCGGCGACGCCGTCGTGCTGATGGTGACCTTCCTGCTCGTCGTCTTCCGCGACCTCACCGAGGGCATTCTCGTCGGCTTCGGCCTGGGGGCGCTGCTCTTCCTGCACCGCATGTCGCAGGCGGTCGAGGTCGACCGCGCGAACGCCATCACGCAGGCGGATCGCGCCGACAACGGCGAGGTGCCCTATGCGGCGGAGATCGCCACCGACGACGACATCGTCGTCTACCGCATCTCGGGCGCCTTCTTCTTCGGCGCCGCCGCAAGCGTCGCCGCAGCTCTCGACCGCATCGGCGGCCAACCCCAGGCCTATGTCATCGACATCGCCGCCGTCAGCGTTCTGGACTCCACGGCCGCCGCGACCATCGAAGGCTTCGCCCGCAAGGCGCGCGGCCAGGGCGCCACCGTCTATCTCGTCGGCGCCAGCCCGGCGATCCGCCACCTCTTGCGCACCCACGGCGTGCGCCCGCCCCATGTGCGGTTCTACAGCAAGCTCGACGGCGCCATCGCCGCCGCGAGGCGGGAGAAGGAAAGCGCTTGAGCGCTTACTCGCCCGGCTGCTTCTCTTCCAGCGAATGCCGCATGATAAGCGGCATCTGGCTCATGGTGAAGATGAGGGTGATGGGCATGATGCCCCACACCTTGAAGGCCACCCAGGCGTCGGTGGAGAAGGACCGCCACACGACCTCGTTGGCGACCGCCAGGAAGATGAAGAACAACCCCCAGCGCAGCGTCAGCTTGCGCCAGCCTTCCGCATCCAGCTTGAACGCGGAATCGAACACGTAGCCGAGCAGCGACTTGCCGAAGGCGAGCCCGCCGAGAAGCACCGCGGCGAACAGCGTGTTGACGATGGTCGGCTTCATCTTGATGAAGATCTCGCTGTGCAGGTAGAGCGTCAGCGCGCCGAAGACGAAGACGACGACGCCCGATACCAGCGGCATGATGGGCAGCGTGCGCGTGAGGAGCCAGGAGGCGCTGAGCGCGAGCGCCGTCGCCACCATGAAGAGCGCCGTGGCGATGAACAGCGGCCCGCCGAGGCTGCCCAGCGCCGGAAGGCGCTCCGCCAGCCACTCGCCGCGCGCATTGGCGAAGAAGAAGACCATGAGCGGGCCGAGCTCCAGCACCAGCTTGAGGAGCGGGTTGACCGCCTTGCGCTTCGGGTCCGACGGATCGCGTTCGAATATGGTCTTGTCAGTCACTCAGCAACTCCCGCGATCGCTTTTGCGAAATCGCTCGCCGAAAAAGGTTCCAGATCGTCGACCTGTTCGCCGACGCCGATGAAGTAGACAGGCAGCTTGTGCTTTGCCGCGATGGCGACGAGGATGCCGCCGCGCGCCGTGCCGTCGAGCTTGGTCATGACCAGCCCGTTGACCCCCGCAACATTGCGGAAGATTTCGACCTGATTAAGGGCGTTCTGCCCTGTCGTCGCGTCCAGCGTCTGCAGCACCGTGTGCGGCGCTTCCGCATCGTGCTTGCCGAGCACGCGGACGATCTTTTCCAGTTCCGCCATAAGCTCGGCCTTGTTCTGCAGGCGGCCGGCCGTGTCGATGATGAGCACGTCGCTGCCCGCCTGCTTGGCCTGCTCGTAGGCATCCCACGCAAGCCCCGCCGCATCCGCCCCGAGCTTGGAGGCGACCACGGGCGAATTCGTCCGCTCGCCCCAGATCTTGAGCTGCTCGATCGCCGCCGCGCGGAACGTATCGCCCGCCGCCAGCGTCACCGACAGGCCGCCTTCCCTGAGCTTGGCCGCCAGCTTGCCGATGGTCGTCGTCTTGCCGGTGCCGTTGACGCCGACGACGAGGATGACGTGCGGCTTGTGGCCAAGATCGAGCTCCAGCGGCACCGCCACCGGATCGAGCACCTTCTCGATCTCCTCGGCCATCACCGCCTGCACTTCCGCGCCTGAGATGTCCTTGCCATAGCGGCCGACCGACAGCGCGTCCGTCACGCGCATCGCCGTCTCCAGCCCCAGATCGGCGCGTAATAGGACGTCCTCCAGGTCCTGCAGCGTGTCCTCGTCGAGCTTGCGCTTGAGGAAGATGCCGGCAATGTTTTCGCGCAACTCCTTCGAGGAGCGCGACAAGCCTTCGCGCAGCCGCTGGAACCACGGCTTGCGCGGCGCCTGCTCCACCGGGAGCGGTGCTCCTTCGGCCTTGCGCTCGACGGCCTTTGAAACGGTAACCCTGGCTGCGCGCAAACCTTCATCGCCCGCGCCCGCCTCACCTCGCCCTTCGGCAGGTTCAGGATGCCCTTCGGCAGGCTCAGGATGAGGTGAAGCGTCGAGCGCCGCATCCTGCCTGACTGGCTCTGGCTCTGGCTCTGGCTCTGGCTCTGGCTCTGGCTCTGGCTCTGGCTCTGGCTCTGGCTCTGGCTCTGGCTCTGGCTCTGGCTCTGGAAGAGCCTCGGCCGGCTCCTTTTCCCCGGTCAAGGGAGGCGTTGCCTCTTCCCCGGTCGAGGGAGGCGTTGCCTCCGGGGGCGGGGAAGGGGGCCTCGGTTCGGGCGTAGCGGGGACCTCGGGCGCAGGCGTGGACGGCCGCTCCGGGGCGGGTTCGGGAACTTCCCGCGGCGGCTCGGGCACCTCCTGCGGGACCTCGGGCGCGGGCTCCGGGATTTCGGGCTGCGGCTCGGTCGGTTCGTCGGGTACCGGAACGGGTGTGGGCTCCGGCTCGCCCGGTGTTTCCGGCGGCTCCGGCGCCGGGGGCACGTCGGCGGGCTTTTCGGGCCTGGGCTCCGGCTCCGGAACGGTTTCCGGCCTCGGCTCGGTGGCCGGGGTCTCCCCCTCCGCCGACCGTTCCTCGACCGTCTTCTTGCCGAAGGAGAAGACCTTTTTGATGAAACCGAACGCCATGAATTCCTTATGCTCTCAAGCCGCTACCCGTTCAGCGGGAACCGCCGTCAGCCGCGCGCCGTCGTGTCCCGTGATAAAGGCGTCGACGATCTCGCCGGGCTTGCCGGCCTTTATGGCGGCAAGGGTGAAGCCTTCCGTGCGGCCGAGGCCCTTACGCTCAACGAGAACGCGCTGCCGCGTGCCCTCGAGCGCCATAAGGTGCGACCGGTACGCCCCGTCGCCCGCCGCCCGCAGCCGTGCCGCGCGCTCCTTCACCACCGCGCGGGGCAGTAGCGGCATACGCGCCGCCGGTGTGCCCTCGCGCGGCGAGAAGGGGAAGACGTGCAGATGTGTGAGCCCGCATTCCTCGACGATCCTGAGCGAGTTCTGGAACATCGCCTCCGTCTCGGTCGGGAAGCCGGCGATGATGTCCGCGCCGAAGACGGCGTCGGGCCTGAGCCGACGCACCTCGTCGCAGAAACGGATGGAATCGGCCCTCAGATGCCGCCGCTTCATGCGCTTCAGGATCATGTCGTCGCCCGCCTGCAGCGACAGATGCAGATGCGGCATGAGCCGCCCCTCCTCGGCGAGCGCCGCCATAAGGTCGGCGTCCGCCTCGATGGAGTCGATGGAGGAAAGCCTGAGCCGCTTCAATTCCGGTACATACCGCAGGATCGCCCGGGTCAACCGGCCGAGCCGTGGGCTGCCGGGCAGGTCCGCACCATAGCTCGTCAGGTCCACACCCGTCAGCACCACCTCGGTATAACCGTTGTCGACCAGGCGCTTCACCTGGTCCACCACCGCGCCCATGGGCACGGAGCGGGAATTGCCGCGCCCGTATGGGATGATGCAGAAGGTGCAGCGGTGGTCGCAGCCGTTCTGCACCTGCACGAAGGCGCGTGCCCGCCCCTCGATGGCATCCACCATGTGCGAGGCGGTCTCGCGCACCTCCATGATATCGTTGACGCGCACCTTTTCGAAGCGGTTGACGCCGAAATCCGGCAGCGCGCGATAGCTATGGCGTTGCAGCTTCTCCTCGTTGCCGAGAACGAGGTCCACCTCTTCCATCTCGCCGAAGGTGGCCGGCTCCGTCTGCGCCGCACATCCGGTGACGATGATGCGCGCCTCCGGCCTCTCGCGTCTGGCCTTGCGGATCGCCTGCCGCGCCTGGCGCACGGCTTCCGCCGTCACGGCGCAGGTGTTGATGACGACGGCGCCGCCGTCGAGCGCATCGAGCCCTGCAGCGCCGGCCTCGCGCTTGATGACCTCGGACTCGTAGGCGTTGAGCCGGCAGCCGAAGGTGACGACATCCACCGCCATCAGGCCGCCCCCTCCTTCTCGCGTTCCCATTCGCCCGTTGCCGGGTCGAAGCGGCCGGAAAACTCCCATTCCGCCGGCCCGGTCATGACCACGTGGTCGTCTCCACGCCAGAGGATGTCGAGCGGCCCGCCCGGAACGGTGACCGTGACCTGCCGTCCCGTGCGCCCCGTGCGTGCCGCCGCGACGGCCGCCGCACAGGCCGCCGAGCCGCAGGCCCGCGTCAGCCCCGCTCCACGCTCCCAGGTGCGGATGGTCATGGCATCCCGCGCCGTCACGTGGGCGATGGTGATGTTGGCGCGCTCGGGAAACATCGGATGATGCTCGAGGAGCGGCCCGAAGCGTTCCAGGTCGTAGGCGTTCACGTCGCCGTCCACCCAGAAGACCGCGTGCGGATTGCCCATCGATACGACGGAGGGCGAATGCAGCACCGGCGCGTCGATCGGCCCCACCTGCAATTCGATCATGCGCGTGTCGCGGAACTCTTCGGCCAGCGGGATCTCCTGCCAGCCGAAGCGCGGCCGGCCCATATCGACGGAGATCAGCCCGTCCGTATGCTCCTCGGCGTCGAGCACGCCGGCAACGGTTTCGAAGGTGAAGCGGCTCCGCTCGGTCTCGGCGGAAAGCGCCTGCACGACGCAGCGCATGCCGTTGCCGCAGGCCTGCGCCATGCTGCCGTCGGAATTGATGATCTCGACATAATAGTCGGTGCCCGGTGCCTTCGGATCGTGGATGGCCATGATCTGGTCGAAACGGGTTGCCGGATCGGCGGCGAGCGCGACGGCTGCGGCAGGCAGCACGCGATCCGCGCGCCCGCGCATGTCGGCAACGATGATTTCGTTGCCGAGCCCGTTCATCTTTGCGAATTGCGCCAGTTCCGCCATGGGTTCCGATCCCGTCGGGGTTTGGCGCCTATATGGCGGATGACGCCGCAAATTACCAGACACGCGGGGTCTTAGAGCAATTCCAGGAAAAGTGGGAACCGGCTTTCCGGCCGGAATTGCGACAAGACAACGAGTTAGACCAGTTCATCGGTTCCATGAAACGATGAATTGGTCTAGGCGATGGCGATGATTCCGAGGACGGCGAGCAGGAACAGGACAAGGACGAGGAGGATGAGGATTTTTGCCACGGCCATAGCCGCGCCGGCAATGCTGTTGAGGCCAAAAAGGCTCGCTATGGCCGCGATAATAAGAAGGATGAGAACCCATTTGAGCATGGAAATGTCCTTCGCAAGAACGAACGCCTTGCGATAACGCGATCTCCCGCAGCCGGTTCCCTGCCTTTTCGGTACACGCAGCGCGTGCAATAGTGGGTAATTTCTCTACGGAAACCGGTTCTTAACCATGACGGTGTGTGATAATTTCCAATCTTCGCCACGATTGAGCGCAAACAGGAGTGCGATCGAGGGCGCGGACCTTCGGCCCAAAACGGAGAGAGGGATGCTACACTCGAAAACCGGAATTCTCGCCATCTCGCTGTTGGCGCTTGGCTTGGCCGGCTGCCAGTCCGGCCGCTTCGGCACGGCGCAGGCGCCCGCGCCGTTGCCAGCCGCGCCTTCGGGCACGGTAAGCGGAAGCCAGCTTCCCCCGCCGACCGCACCGGCCGACGCCGGCGCATTTCCCGCCGCGCCCAACCAGCCGGGGACCGACGTCGCGGCGCTCGATCCTGAAGCGCAAGCGGCAGCAGCAGCGGCGGCACCCACGATCGACAAGAACAGCCTGCTCGGCTCGTGGTCGGTCAGCTCTGGCGGCTCCAACTGCCAGATGTTCCTGACGCTCACCAAATACGGCAATGCTTCCCGCGGCGGCACGCGCGGCTGTTCGGGAGCGCTCGCTGATATGCGTGGTTGGGACCTCGCGGGAAAGCAGCTCGAGATATATAACGATGCCGGTGACACGATCGCGCGCCTTTATTCGAGCGGCGGCGAACGGCTCGACGGCCAGACCACGACCGGCATGCCCGTCTCGCTCTCCCGCTGAACCGCAGGTGGGGCGCAACCCCGCCATGCCCATGAACCCGCCAGCCTCTTTCCGGTAACGCCCATGTCCCTGCGCGACGGCCTTGTGACGCATCTCACCGTCGCGCAGCGCTACACCCATATGGTGGAAACCGGCGCGGCCACCCACGATGCCGCGCAGGAGAAGGTGGCGGCCGCGCTCGACCGTCTGATCGACCGCATCGAGGAGCGGCGGCTGGCCCGCAAGTCGAGCGCGCTCGGCTGGCTCTTCGCGAAACGCCGCAAGAACGGCCCCGTCACCGGGCTCTATATCCACGGCGGCGTGGGACGCGGCAAGACCATGCTCATGGACCTCTTCTTCGAGCTCCTCCCCGTGCGTGGCAAGCGGCGCGCCCATTTCAACGACTTCATGGCCGATGTGCACGACCGCATCGCCCGCCACCGCGAAGCCCTGAAGAACGGCGAGGCGCGCGAGACGGACCCTATCCCTCCGGTTGCCACCGACCTGGCCAAGCAAGCCTGGGTCCTTTGCTTCGACGAGTTCTCGGTGACGGACATCGCCGACGCCATGATCCTGTCGCGCCTCTTCTCCGCCCTTTTCGCCAAGGGTGTCGTGCTGGTCGCCACTTCCAACGTGGCGCCGGAGGACCTCTACCGCGACGGCCTGAACCGCGGCCTTTTCGAACCCTTCATCGACATCCTGAAGCGCTACACCTCCGTTCTGCACCTCGACGCGACAACGGACTACCGGCTGGAAAAGCTCAATCGCCTGCCGGTATATATGACCCCGCTGAACGCCGAGACGGAGCGCATGATGGACGAGGCGTGGGAGACGGCGACGGACGGGCGGGAAGAAGGCGCGGAGGAACTGACCGTGAAGGGCCGCAAGGCGAGGGTCCCGCGCGCCGCCGGGCGCGCCGCCCGCTTCACCTTCGCCGACCTTTGCCAGCAACCGCTGGGCGCCCGCGACTTCCTCGCCATCGCCGACCGCTTCGATACGCTCTTCATCGACCGCGTGCCGGTGATGGCGCCAGCGCAGCGCAACGAGGCAAAGCGTTTCATCCTGCTTATCGACACCCTTTATGACAGCCGCGTCCGCCTCTTCCTCTCGGCGGAAGCAGGCCCCGACCAGCTTTACAGCGCACCCTCCGGCACGGAGGCCTTCGAGTTCTCGCGCACCGCCTCGCGCCTCATGGAAATGCAGAGCCGCGACTGGATGGAAAAAGGCGCCCGGGCAGCGGCTTCCGTCGCCTGAGCAAGGAAATTTTTTGACGTTTACGTAAATTAAAATACATCTAACCGATTGAAAACATAGAGGCGAAAATAATCGGTTGAATTTCTTTCCGTGACCAACTATGCCAATCGGGATCCTCGGGCTTCTCCTCGTCCTGCCCGAAACCCTGTAATTGCCGGATTTTCACACTCCCGGCGCGTCCAAATGGAATAGGGGATTTTCACCACATGGCTCGCGATAAGATCGCTCTCATCGGCTCCGGCATGATCGGCGGCACGCTCGCCCATCTGGCGGGCCTGAAGGAACTGGGGGATGTCGTCCTGTTCGATATCGCCGAAGGCATCCCGCAGGGCAAGGCGCTCGACATCGCCGAGTCCTCCCCGGTCGAAGGTTTCGACGCCAAGTTCCTGGGCGCCAACGACTACTCGGCGATCGAGGGGGCCGACGTGTGCATTGTCACCGCCGGCGTGCCGCGCAAGCCGGGCATGAGCCGCGACGACCTTCTCGGCATCAACCTGAAAGTGATGGAGCAGGTGGGCGCCGGCATCAGGAAATACGCGCCGAAAGCCTTCGTCATCTGCATCACCAACCCGCTGGACGCCATGGTCTGGGCGCTGCAGAAATTCTCCGGCCTGCCGAAGAGCCATGTCGTCGGCATGGCCGGCATGCTCGACTCCGCCCGCTTCCGCCATTTCCTCGCCGAGGAATTCAAGGTCTCCGTCGAGGACGTGACGGCCTTCGTGTTGGGCGGCCACGGGGACTCGATGGTGCCGCTCACCCGCTACTCAACGGTCGCCGGCATCCCCATCCCCGATCTCGTCAAGATGGGCTGGACCTCGAAGGAGAAGATCGACCAGATCGTCCAGCGCACGCGCGACGGCGGCGCCGAGATCGTCGGCCTCCTGAAGTCGGGCTCCGCCTATTACGCTCCCGCGTCCGCGGCCATCGCCATGGCCGAGAGCTACCTGAAGGACAAGAAGCGCGTCCTGCCCTGCGCGGCTCACCTTTCCGGCCAGTACGGTGTCAAGGATTTCTATGTCGGCGTACCGGCCGTGATCGGCGCCGACGGCGTCGAGCGTGTTATCGAGATCGACCTCAACAAGGCCGAGCAGAAGATGTTCGAAAGCTCGGTCGGAGCCGTCGTCGGCCTGTGCGAGGCCTGCGCAGAGATCGCGCCCAACCTGAAGAAGTAGGACCCGGCCCATGAACATCCACGAATACCAGGCCAAGCAACTGCTCAAGGGCTACGGCGCCCCCGTCGCCGAGGGCGTTCCGGTCTTCAAGCGGGAAGAGGCGGAGGCCGCCGCCAGGAAACTGCCCGGCCCGCTCTATGTCGTGAAGAGCCAGATCCACGCCGGCGGGCGCGGCAAGGGCAAGTTCAAGGAGCTCGGCCCCGACGCCAAGGGCGGCGTGCGGCTTGCCAAGAGCGTCGAGGAGGTGGTTGCCCACACCAGCGAGATGCTCGGCAACACGCTGGTGACCAAGCAGACCGGCCCCGAGGGCAAGCAGGTGAACCGCCTCTATATCGAGGACGGCGCCGACATCGACCGCGAGCTTTACCTCTCCATCCTGATCGACCGCACCGTCGGCCGCCCGGCCTTCGTCGTCTCCACCGAGGGCGGCATGGACATCGAGGCGGTGGCCGAGGAGACGCCGGAAAAGATCCTGACGCTGGCCATCGACCCGGATAAAGGCGTGACGGCGGAGGATATCGCCAAACTCAACGCCGCGCTGAAGCTCGAAGGCGACGCGGCGAAGGACGGCGAGACGCTGTTCCCCATCCTCTATAAGGCCTTCACCGAGAAGGACATGAGCCTTCTGGAGGTCAACCCGCTGATCGTCATGGAGAACGGCCGCCTGCGCGTGCTCGACGCCAAGGTCTCCTTCGACAACAACGCCCTCTTCCGCCATGAGGACGTCGTCGCGCTGCGCGACACGACGGAGGAGGACGAGAAGGAGATCGAGGCCTCCAAATACGACCTCGCCTATGTGGCGCTCGACGGCAATATCGGCTGCATGGTCAACGGCGCCGGGCTTGCCATGGCGACCATGGACATCATCAAGCTCTACGGCGCCGAGCCCGCCAACTTCCTCGACGTCGGCGGCGGCGCTTCGAAGGAGAAGGTGACGGCCGCCTTCAAGATCATTACCGCCGACCCGAACGTGAAGGGCATCCTCGTCAACATCTTCGGCGGCATCATGCGCTGCGACGTGATCGCCGAGGGCGTCATCGCCGCGGTGAAGGAAGTGGGCCTGAAGGTGCCGCTGGTCGTGCGGCTTGAGGGCACCAACGTCGCGCTCGGCAAGAAGATCATCTCGGAGAGCGGGCTGAACGTCATCCCCGCCGATGATCTCGACGACGCGGCGAAGAAGATCGTGGCGGCGGTGGGGAGTTGAGATTTTACACATAATCACACATATTAAGACTGTGTGATTATGTGGAGGTTGCGATGAAGAACGTGACGCTGGCCATTGACGAGACACTGCTTGAGCAAGCCCGCAAGCTCGCCGAGAAGCGGAAGACCACGCTCAACGCGATGGTCCGCGGCCTGCTTGCCCACGAGGTCGAGCAGGAAGATCGGATCGCGTGGGCGAAGGAAGGCATGCGGCGGCTGATGGAAGAAAGGCCTCTCGATTTAGGGCCTGCCTATGAGTGGAACCGGGACGAGATCTATGCCGAACGAGAGGATCGAATGCTTTCTCGACTCGAACGTCCTCCTCTACGCGGCTTCGGAGAGGACACGTGATCCGCTTCGTCACGACATCGCACATGACCTCGTTCTCGGGACGCTTTTCGGCGTATCGGGTCAGACGCTTGCCGAGTTTGCCAATGTCGCGCGCCGCAAGTCTCTCGCCAATGACGGTGTGGTGGACCGGTGGTTGGCATTTCTCGGGCAGCTTCCGTTCGTGCCAGTCGATCAGGCCTATGTCGCCGCGGGGCTTCGCATGGCCAGAAGGTACCAGCTCAAATACCATGACGCGGCGCTGCTCGGCGCGGCGGAGCGGCTCGGTGCGCCCGTTTTCTACACCGAAGACCTCAACCACAACCAGATTTACGGGTCTGTCCGAGCCGTGAACCCGTTTCTCGAACAGTGATAGCCATCGCAGAAGAACGAGCCTGATGCCACCCCGAAAGATCAATCTCTTGGACGCCGCCGACCGGCAGATTCACAAGGTCTTCGATCCCCACATCGCAGGCGACGTGAACGATTCGCAGGTCAAGATCGCCAAGTTCGGCGAGGTGTTCGACTGGCACGCCCACGACAACGAGGACGAGGCCTTTCTCGTCCTGCGCGGCCGCATCGCCATCGACTTCCGTGACGGCTCCGTTGAGCTGGACGAGGGCGAGTTCGTCGTCGTGCCGAAGACCGTCGAGCACCGCCCCCGCTCGCTCACTCCCGAGCCCGTCGTCCTCATGTTCGAGCCTGCCACGACCCTCAACACGGGCAACGCCGAGAGTGATTTGACTGTCACCGAGTTGAAGCGGCTTTAGGAGAAAGAATGTCCATCCTCGTCAACAAAGACACCAGGGTTCTCGTCCAGGGCCTTACCGGCAAGACCGGCACCTTTCATACCGAGCAGGCGCTTGCCTATAACGGCACGAAGATGGTGGGCGGCGTCCACCCGAAGAAGGGCGGCGAGACCTGGGGCTCGGTCGAAAGCGGCGCGCAGCTTCCCATCTTCGCCTCCGTGGCCGAGGGCAAGGAGAAGACGGGGGCGAACGCTTCCGTGATCTACGTGCCGCCGGCAGGGGCGGCAGCCGCCATCATCGAGGCGATCGAGGCGGAAATCCCGCTCATCGTCTGCATCACCGAAGGGATTCCCGTGATTGACATGGTCAAGGTCAAGGCGCGGCTCGACAAGTCGAATTCCCGCCTGATCGGGCCGAACTGCCCGGGCGTGCTTACCCCCGACGAATGCAAGATCGGCATCATGCCGGGCAATATCTTCAAGAAGGGCTCGGTGGGCGTTGTATCGCGCTCCGGCACGCTTACCTATGAGGCCGTGTTCCAGACCACCAACGAGGGGCTCGGCCAGACGACAGCCGTCGGCATCGGCGGCGATCCCGTGAAGGGCACGGAGTTCATCGACGTCTTGGAGATGTTCCTGGCCGACGAGGCGACGGAATCCATCGTCATGATTGGCGAGATCGGCGGCTCGGCGGAAGAGGATGCAGCGCAGTTCATCCTGGACGAGGCGAAAAAGGGCCGCAAGAAGCCGATGGCGGGCTTCATCGCCGGCCGCACCGCCCCTCCCGGACGCACCATGGGCCACGCCGGCGCGGTGATCTCCGGCGGCAAGGGCGGCGCCGAAGACAAGATCGAAGCCATGGAGCGCGCCGGCATCAGGGTCTCGCCCTCGCCCGCGCGCCTTGGAAAAACCCTTGTCGAGGCGATCAAGGGTTGAAAAGTTCTGGAACGCCGACCGGCGCAATCCGGTTGGCGTCCGGTAAAGTGAGTGTAACGAGTAGGACGAAAAGCGTCCGCAACGGCCGGGGTTGAAGGCCGAAACATAAGGAGACGGAGCGAAAGGCTCCGGAAATGGCGATGGCGCGGCAAGATCAGGCCAACGACGAATTCTCCCTCACATCCTTCCTCTACGGCGGCAACGCCGCCTATATCGAGGAACTCTACGCCGACTACGAGGCCGATCCGGCTTCGGTCAACGAGGACTGGCGGGCCTATTTCAGCCAGCTCAAGGACAGTGCGGTGGACGTGAAGAAGGCCGCCGCCGGCGCCTCGTGGAAGAAGAAGGGCTGGCCGATCACCGCCAATGGCGAGCTGGTCTCGGCCCTCGACGGCGACTGGGGGCCGCTGGAGAGCCATTTCGACAACAAGATAAGGGAAAAGGCGGCCAAGATAGGCGCCGCGATGACGGAAGCCGAGGTGCAGCGCGCCACGCGGGATTCCGTCCGCGCCATCATGATGATCCGCGCCTACCGCATGCGCGGGCATCTGCACGCCGATCTCGACCCCCTGGGCATCGCCAAGCCGCTGGAGGATTACAACGAGCTCTCGCCCGAGGCCTACGGCTTCACCGAGGCCGATTTCGACCGGCCGATCTTCATCGACAACGTTCTTGGGCTCGAGACCGCCACCATCCGCGACATGCTGGCGATCCTCAAGCGCACCTATTGCTCGACGCTGGGCGTCGAGTTCATGCACATCTCCAACCCCGAGGAGAAGGCCTGGATCCAGGAACGCATCGAGGGGCCGGACAAAGGGGTGGACTTCACCGCCAACGGCAAGAAGGCCATCCTGCAGAAGCTGATCGAGGCGGAAGGCTTCGAGCAATTCATCGACGTGAAATACAAGGGCACCAAGCGCTTCGGCCTCGATGGCGGCGAAGCGCTGATCCCGGCGCTCGAGCAGATCATCAAGCGCGGCGGCCAATTGGGCCTGAAGGAGATCGTGCTAGGCATGGCCCATCGCGGCCGCCTCAACGTGCTTAGCCAAGTCCTGGCCAAGCCGCACCGCGCCATCTTCCACGAGTTCAAGGGCGGCTCCGCCGCGCCCGACGACGTGGAGGGCTCCGGCGATGTGAAATACCACCTCGGCGCCTCCTCCGACCGCGAGTTCGACGGCAACACGGTGCACCTGTCGCTGACGGCCAACCCCTCGCATCTGGAGATCGTCAACCCGGTCGTCATGGGCAAGGCGCGCGCCAAGCAGGACCAGGTCTATGGCCGCACGCGCGAGGAGGTCGTACCGCTGCCCGAGCGCGCCCGCGTCATGCCGCTGCTCCTGCACGGCGACGCCGCCTTCGCCGGGCAGGGCGTGGTGGCCGAGTGCTTCGGGCTTTCCGGCCTGCGCGGCCATCGCGTGGCGGGCACCGTGCATTTCATCATCAACAACCAGATCGGCTTCACCACCAATCCGCGCTTCTCGCGCTCCTCGCCCTACCCCTCGGACGTGGCGAAGATGATCGAGGCGCCGATCTTCCACGTGAACGGCGACGACCCGGAGGCGGTCGTCTATGCGGCAAAGGTGGCGACCGAGTTCCGCATGCAGTTCCACAAGCCTGTCGTCATCGACATGTTCTGCTACCGCCGCTACGGCCACAACGAGGCCGACGAGCCGGCGTTCACGCAGCCGATCATGTACCGCGAGATCCGCAAGCACCCGACGACCGGCGCGATCTATTCCAAGAAGCTCTTGGACGAGGGCCTCGTCACCGACGACGAGATCGAGCAGATGAAGGCGGACTGGCGCTCCCAGTTGGAGGCCGAGTTCGAGGCCGGCCAGTCCTACAAGCCCAACAAGGCCGACTGGCTGGACGGTGCCTGGTCCGGCTTGAGAAAAGCCGACAACGAGGACGAGCAGCGCCGCGGCAAGACTGCCGTTCCGGTGAAGACCCTGAAGGAAATCGGCAAGAAGCTGACCGAGGTGCCCGAGGATTTCGAGGTCCACCGCACCGCCCAGCGCTTCCTCGACAACCGCAAGAAGATGATGGAGTCGGGCGAAGGCATAGACTGGGCGACGGCCGAAGCGCTCGCCTTCGGCTCCATCCTTCTGGAGGGCAATCCGGTGCGCCTGTCCGGCCAGGATTCCGAGCGCGGCACCTTTTCCCAGCGCCACTCCGTGCTCTACGATCAGCGCGACGAGAACCGCTTCATCCCGCTCAACAACCTGGGGCCCCAGCAGTCCTACTACGAGGTCATCAACTCGATGCTCTCCGAGGAGGCCGTGCTTGGCTTCGAATACGGCTATTCGCTGGCCGAGCCGCGCGCGCTGACGCTCTGGGAAGCCCAGTTCGGCGACTTCGCCAACGGCGCCCAGGTGGTCATCGACCAGTTCATCTCGTCCGGCGAGCGCAAGTGGCTCAGGATGTCGGGCCTGGTCTGCCTGCTTCCGCACGGCTATGAGGGCCAGGGGCCGGAGCACTCTTCCGCACGCCTGGAGCGCTTCCTGCAGATGTGCGCCGAGGACAATATGCAGGTGGCGAACGTCACCACGCCGGCAAACTACTTCCACATCCTGCGCCGGCAGTTGAAGCGCGACTTCCGCAAGCCGCTCATCCTGATGACGCCGAAATCGCTCCTGCGCCACAAGCGGGCGGTCTCCACCCTGCCGGAAATGTCCGGCGAGAGCTCCTTCCATCGGCTCCTGTGGGACGATGCGCAGTATCTCGACAAGGAGATCAAGCTCGTCAAGGATTCGAAGATCCGCCGCGTCGTCATGTGCTCCGGCAAGGTCTACTACGACCTCTACGAGGAGCGCGAGAAGCGCGGCATCAACGACATCTACCTGTTGCGTGTCGAGCAGCTCTACCCCTTCCCGGCAAAGGCGCTGATCACCGAATTGTCGCGTTTCCGCAATGCGGAGATGGTCTGGTGCCAGGAGGAGCCCAAGAACATGGGCGCCTGGTCCTTCATCGACCCCTATCTGGAATGGGTGCTGCAGCACATCGAGGCCAAACACCAGCGCGTGCGCTACACCGGCCGTCCCGCCGCCGCCTCGCCGGCGACGGGGCTCATGTCGAAACATATGGAGCAGCTCGCGGCCTTCCTGGAAGACGCGTTGGGCAGCTAGAGCATGATCCCGAAAGTGGATAGTTTCGGATAAGATCATGCTGAAACAATGAGATAGATCGTGATACCGAATCCACGAAGAGGTATCACGATCTAGCAACCGATCGAACAGAACCAACGGAAACAGATCCATGGCCACCGAAATCCGCGTTCCCACACTGGGCGAATCCGTCACCGAGGCGACCATCGGCCGCTGGTTCAAGAATGTCGGCGACGCCATCAAGATCGATGAGCCGATCGTCGAATTGGAGACCGACAAGGTGACCGTCGAGGTCCCCGCCCCCGCCGCCGGCACGCTCGAGGAGGTCGCCGTCAAGGAAGGCGAAACGGTGGAAGTCGGTGCGCTTCTGGGTGCCATCGCCGACGGCAAGGCGGCCGGCGCCGAGAAGCCGGCGGAAAAGCCCGCGAAGAAGGAAAAGGCAGAGGGACAGGTGAAGGCGGAGAAAGTCGAGGGACCGGCCGGCGCGGGCGGCAAGCTCGTCGAGGTCAATGTGCCTTCGGCCGGCGAATCCGTCACCGAGGCCGAGGTCGGCGAGATCTACAAGAAGGTCGGCGACGTGGTGAAGGCCGACGAGGCCATCTTGGAGCTGGAGACCGACAAGGCCGCTCAGGAGATCATGGCGCCCGTCACCGGCGTGCTGCGCGAACTCATGGTGAAGACGGGCGATGAGGTTCAGGTCGGCGCCCTTCTCGCCCGCATCGAGGAGGGCGTGGCAGACACCACCGCCGTGAAGAGGGAAAGCGGCGAGGCAGCGGCAGCGCCCGCCGAAAAAGAGACCGGCGCCGAGGAAACGGCCCGCCCGCCCGCACCCTCCGCCGCCAAACTGTTGAAGGAGCAGGGGCTGAAGGCCTCCGAGATGACCGGCACCGGCAAGGACGGCCAGGTGCTCAAGGGAGACGTGCTGGCGGCGATGGAGCAGCGCGGCCGCGCCGCGCCCAGCGAGCCCGCCGAGGCGCCGAAGGTCGCCCGCGCGCCCGCGCCGGCCGAAGACAAGGAGCGCGAGGAGCGCGTGAAGATGACGCGCCTGCGCCAGACAATCGCCCGCAGGCTCAAGGAGGCGCAGCAGACGGCTGCCATGCTCACCACCTTCAACGAGGTGGACATGACGGCGGTGATGGACCTGCGCAAGAAGTACAAGGACCTGTTCGAGAAGAAGCACGGCGTGAAGCTGGGCTTCATGGGCTTCTTCACGAAGGCGGTGTGCCACGCGCTGCATGAGATCCCGGCAGTGAACGCCGAGATCGACGGCACCGACATCGTCTACAAGAACTTCTGCCACATCGGCGTCGCCGTCGGCACAGAGCGCGGCCTTGTCGTTCCCGTCGTGCGCGATGCCGACCGCATGGGGATCGCCGAGGCAGAGAAGGAGATTGGCCGGCTGGGCGCGGCCGCCCGCGACGGCAAATTGTCGATGGCCGAGATGCAGGGCGGCACCTTCACCATCTCCAATGGCGGCGTCTACGGCTCACTGATGTCGACACCAATACTGAACGCCCCGCAGTCGGGCATCCTCGGCATGCACAAGATCCAGGAACGGCCGATGGTCGTCGGCGGCGAGATTAAGATCCGCCCGATGATGTACCTGGCGCTCTCCTACGATCACCGCATCGTCGACGGCAAGGAAGCGGTGACCTTCCTCGTGCGCGTCAAGGAGGTGCTGGAGGATCCGGAGCGGCTGGTGCTCGATCTTTAGGATAAGGAAGGGTCAGGGGGACTTGCTCATGTCCGGAGACGACGATTCTCTGTCACGCCCCCCTCTGCCCTGCCGGGCACCTCCCCCACGAGGGGGGAGATTGCGCCTGCCGCGTGCTTCGGCGTTTCTCCCGCCACGTGCTTCTGCGTTTCTCCTGCCACGCCGAAGATTGGCGAAGCCATCGATGACAGCTGATCTCCCCCCTCGTGGGGGAGATGCCCGGCAGAGCAGAGGGGGGCGCGAAGGGGCGCTGACCTTTCCGGATAGCCGACCGTCCCGCCCCACCTTCCCGGAGTCCCGCCGATGAGCATCGAGTTCCTCGTCACCTCCCTGATCGTCATCCTCATCCCCGGCACCGGCGTCGTCTACACCGTCGCTACGGGCCTTGCGGCCGGTCGCAGGGCGAGTTTCGCCGCTGCCTTCGGCTGCACGCTCGGCATCCTGCCGGCCCTCTTTGCTTCCGTTGTCGGCCTTGCCGCCCTTCTCCACACGAGTGCGCTGTTGTTCCAGGCGATCAAGCTCGCCGGCGTCGCCTATCTTCTCTATCTCGCCTGGCAGACCCTGAAGGAAGCAGGCCCGCTCAGGATCAATGCCGGCGAACGCCGGCCGCTGGCCGCGATGGCGGTCGTCAGGACCGGCTTCCTGATCAACATCCTCAACCCGAAGCTTTCCCTCTTCTTCCTCGCCTTCCTGCCGCAGTTCATCGATCCCGCCGCCGGCTCGGTCAGCCAGATGCTCATCCTCGGCGCCGTCTTCATGGCCATGACCTTTGCCGTCTTCCTCGTCTATGGCGGCTTCGCCGCCCTCGTCGGCGAGAAGGTCTTGAGAAGCGAGACGGTGATGAAGTGGATGCGGCGCGCGACGGCCGCCGCCTTTGCCGGCTTTGGCCTGCGCCTCGCCTTCGCTGACCGATAATCCTCACCGAACCAACACGCCGCCTTCCACCCCAAACGGAGAGAACGATGCCCACCACCTACGACGTCGTCGTGATCGGAACCGGCCCCGGAGGCTATGTCTGCGCCATCAAGGCAGCCCAACTCGGCCTGAAGACGGCAGTGGTGGAGAAGCGGCCGAACCATGGCGGCACCTGCGTCAATGTCGGCTGCATCCCGTCGAAGGCGCTGCTGCATGCCACCGAGATGTTCGCCGAGGCCGGGCATTCCTTTGCCGACCTCGGCATCGACGTCGGAAAGCCGAAATTCGACCTGAAAAAGATGCTGGCCCACAAGGACAAGACGGTCGAGCAGAACGTCAAGGGCCTCGACTTCCTGATGAAGAAGAACAAGATCGACGTCTTCCGCGGCACCGGCAGGATCGCCGCCGCCGGCAAGGTGGTGGTCGCCGGCGAGGACGGCAAGGAAGAGACGGTCGAGACGAAGAACATCGTCATCGCCACCGGCTCGGACGTCGCCGGCATCCCCGGCGTCGACGTCAAGTTCGACGAGAAGGTGATCGTCTCCTCCACCGGCGCGCTGGAGCTGACCAAGGTGCCGGAGACCATGGTGGTGGTCGGCGGCGGCGTCATCGGGCTGGAGTTGGGCTCGGTGTGGGCGCGGCTGGGCGCCAAGGTGACGGTCGTCGAATATCTCGACACCCTCCTTGCCGGCATGGACGGCGAGGTGGCCAAGCAGTTCCAGCGCATGCTGTCCAAGCAGGGCTTCACCTTCCACCTGGGCGCCAAGGTGACGGACGTCTCCAAGGCGGGCAAAGGCGCCAAGGTGACCTTCGAGCCGACCAACGGCGATGCCTCCCAGACCGTCGAGGCCGCCGTCGTTCTGGTGGCCACCGGCCGCAGGCCCTTCACCGACGGGCTGGGGCTGAAGGAAGCGGGCGTGGAGGTGGACGAGCGCGGCCGCGTGAAGACCGATGGGCACCTGGGAACCAACGTGAAGGGCATCTACGCCATTGGCGACGTGATCGCCGGTCCGATGCTCGCCCACAAGGCCGAGGACGAGGGCGTCGCCGTTGCCGAGATCATCGCCGGCCAGGCCGGCCACGTGAACTACGACGTCATCCCCGGCGTCGTCTATACGAGCCCCGAGATCGCCTCCGTCGGCAAGACGGAGGAGGAGCTGAAGAAAGCCGGCGTGGAATACAACGCCGGCAAATTCCCCTTCAGCGCCAACGGCCGCGCCCGCTCCATGCTGCACACGGACGGTTTCGTGAAGATCCTCGCCGACAAGAAGACCGACCGCGTGCTCGGCGCGCATATCGTCGGTTTCGGCGCCGGCGAGATGATCCACGAGGCGGCGGTGCTGATGGAGTTCGGCGGCTCGTCCGAGGATCTCGCCCGCACCTGCCACGCCCACCCGACCATGTCGGAAGCGGTCAAGGAGGCCGCGCTCGCCACCTTCGCCAAGCCGATCCATTCCTGACTGGAAGCGCGCCGACCTTACAGCGCCGTGCGTCCTTTAGGACGCACAAAGGACGCTGTAGGTGATTGAATCTACGCATCGTGCTTCTCGAAAATCGATTCCGATTTTCGAGCCGATGCGTTAGTCGGCGCGGCTGACCGTGTAGCCTTCCTCGCGCAGCAGCGCGACAAGCCCCGTCTCGCCCGGCAGATGCAGCGCGCCGACGGCGATGAAGGCTCCGCCCTCCTCGAGCAGGGGAATGGCCCGCTCGGCCATGACCCTGTTGCGGGCCTTGATCAGTTTCTCCTCGAAGGCCGCGGAGCCGGCCGCGAACTGTGCGCCTTGCGGCAGCAGGCTCGTGATCGCCGGCAGGACCATGCCGATATCACCGTCGAGATAGAGCCCGATCATGGTTTCGGTGACGTCGTCCACGTTCTCGCCCAGGTCGATCGTGCTGATAAGCCCCTCGATATGCATCTCCATCGGCAGCGAGGCTATGGCCGAAAACTGCTCTCTCGCCGTTTCGAGGCCGACAAGCCGCTTGCCCGCCGCCCTCGCGTCCCTTGCAAGCTTGTCATCGAGCACCACCGCGCCCGCCTCCTGCCGCTCCACCTCGCAGGCCGGCTGCGCGACGAGCGAGAGAAGCATCCACGGCTTCAGCTTGACGACGCTCTGGAGCGGCACGCCGTAGGTTTGAAGAGCGGTGCGAAGCCGCTCCTGCTCTTCGAGCGTCAGATGGTCGGTCAGCGCCTCTCCGGGCGGGAACATCATCAGCTCCGGCGTTTCCGCCAGAGCCGCCATCAACACCTTCTGGTCGAGCACGTCCGTGGTCTCGATGGCGACGGTATCCGCTGCGGCGAAGGCGGCTTGTGCCGCGGCCGGCATCGCCACCACCCGCGGGTCCGTCATGTGCATTGTGCCGAACAGGAAGGAGGGCGCGCCGCCCCTCCCCTCGACACGCCACAACAGCCCCTCGCCATTGGGCGTGGCCGCGGCCTCCTCCCGCATCCGCCGCAAAAGCGCCGGATCGCGCTCGGAAAGCGCTTCGACGAGATTGGTGCCCTCGCAGGCCACCTCCTCGGCGCGGGCACGCCCGCTGACAAGAACCAGCACCGCTGCGAAGAACAGTACGAACAGGAGATTGACCGCCGCCACGAGGCTCAGCGAAAGGGCGGCAACGCGGTCGGCGAGGGCACGGGTTCGTTTCATGGGTTCGTTGTTACCGCATGAAAGCGGCAAAAACCGTTAAGCCGGCCATGCAAATTGCGCTCTTCACGCACGCGGATGCGCATTGTCGTAGATCTCCAGGAGCCGCGAGGTATCGACTGCCGTGTAAACCTGCGTCGTCGACAGGCTGGCGTGGCCCAAAAGCTCCTGGATGGCGCGCAGGTCGCCGCCGCGGCCAAGCAGATGGGTGGCGAAAGAGTGGCGGAGCGCATGCGGCGTTGCCGTCTCCGGCAGGTTGAGCGCGGAGCGCATCTTCTTCATCTCGCGCTGGACGATGGCCGGCTGCAGGGCTCCGCCCCGTACGCCGCGGAAAAGCGGCGCCTCGGCGCTGAGATGATAAGGGCAGAGCCGGCGGTATTCGGCAACGGCCTGGAAGACCACCGGCAGCACCGGCACCACCCGGGTCTTACCACCCTTGCCCGTCACGCGCAGCGTGCTGTCTCCGGCCGTCGCGACGTCTCCGCCCCTAAGGGCAAGCGCTTCGCCGATGCGCAGGCCCGCGCCGTAGAGCAGCGCAAGCACGGCGGCATTGCGCGCGGCGACCCACGGCTCCTCCGCAAGCTGCCCCTCGCCCGAGGCGACGCGCCGCGCATCGGCCGCCGTCAGCGGCTTCGGCAGGCCCTTCGGCGCCCGTGGCGCGCGCAGCGCCCCGGCGCCCGCCGCATTCACCAGCCCGCGACGCTCCAGATAGCGCAGCAGCGAGCGGATGCCGGCAAGCCCCCGGCCGAGCGTGCGCGCCCCGGCGCCGCCGTTGCGCCGCGAGGCCAGGAAAGCGCGCAGGTCCGCCGGCCGCAGGTCGGCGATCTCGGCGATCCCCGGCGCACCGCCGCAATGGCCGGTGAGAAACTGCAGAAGCTGCCGCGTGTCCCGCTCATAGGCTTCCACTGTCAGCCGCGCCAGCCGCCGCTCTTGGCTGAGCGCGGTCAGCCACGCAGCGCGCGCCCTTTGCAGGTCGGGCTTTGCGGAAACGAGAAATTCTTCGCTCATTCTTCACCCGATGCTAAACCTCAGGGGCGATGGTCCTGCCGTCAGGCAGGCACTGTCGCCCCTTGGGGTTAGCATCGGGTGAAGAATGCCTTGCTATCTCTGGCTCTCGCTCGACAGGATCCGCATCGCCCCGGCCAGGGCCTCGCGGAAGACGGCATCGAAGGAAACGCCGGTGGCCTCCCACGCTTCCGCCCCGTTCTCCGAAACGAGCTGCCAGGTCGATGTCCAGCGAAAAGCCGTCTCGTCCCACACCAGCATCCCGCTCAAAACGACCTCGCCGCCGAGCGCTTCGCGCACGGTCTCCAGCCCGTCGATCCTCGTCGCGCCCAATGATGCGTGGTCGATCGGCACCGCCGCAAGCATCGCCTCGCCCGGCAGCTTCGCCTTCAGCCCGAGGCGCCCTGCAATCTCCGAAAGCGCCTCCCGCTGGCCGATGCCGAGGGTGGAATCGCGCGCCAGCACGAACCGCCGCGCGCCGTTGTCGATACCGATGAGAAGCGTGATGACCGGTCGCTCCGTCCATGGCGCGCGGCCCAGCGTATCGAGCGCCTCATCGATCTTTGCCGGCGAAAAGTCCACCTCAAGGACGTGCGGCCGCTCACGCGTCCCCTGCTCGTCGTGCACCGGAATGCCCGCCATGCGGTCGCGCAGCGAATAGGTCTCGACGAACTCCGCCGCCCGCTTCCCCAGTTCCGCCGCCTCGGGTGAGCCGGCAAGGCTCGTGTCGCCGGAGACTTTCACCAGGACCTCTTCCAGGCAGGCGGCAAAGCCGCGCTGTTTTTCCGCTGCCAGCGTGCCGGTGATGATGGTCATGGCACTGTAGAGCCGATCCGGTTCTTGTGCGCGGACACTTGCCGCGAGGAAGAGCGAAAGCGCGATACACAGTGAGATGGTCGATCTGGCGACGGCGGTGGGCATGAGACACACTGCGGCTGGAAGCTCGAAGGATAGCACAGGCAACTTCGGCAGGCAGCCCGTCTTTATCCGCCCTCCATCTCCTCGCGCAGCATTTCAAGCTCCAGCCACTCCTCCTCCAGCCGCCCACGCTCGCCTCGCTTTTCATCAAGCTCCTTCGTGAGCTGTGAAAAGGCGGCCGCGTTGCGGGCATAGAGCGTGGGGTCGGCGAGCTTTTCCTCCAGCCCGCCGATCTCCGCCCCGAGCGCTTCGATCTTCGAAGGCAGGGTCTCCAGGACGAATTTCTGCTTGTAGGAGAGTTTTCTCGTCCCCGGCTTCGGCTCCCGGCGCGGCGCGGCCGGTTTGTCCGCCTGCTCGGGCACACGCGCCTTACGGCCTGCCAGCCCGACGCCCTTGCGCTGCGCCATCATGTCGGAGTATCCGCCCGCATACTCCGTCCACCGCCCATCGCCCTCCGGCGCAACGGTTGTGGTTACCGTGCGGTCGAGGAAGTCGCGGTCGTGGCTGACCAGGATGACAGTGCCGGGGAAGCCTTCCACCAGTTCCTGCAGGAGGTCGAGCGTCTCCATGTCGAGGTCGTTGGTGGGCTCGTCGAGGACCAGCAGGTTGGCGGGGCGGGAGAGAAGCCGCGCCAGCACCAGCCGCGCCTTTTCGCCGCCGGAAAGCTCGCGCACGGGCGTGCGCATCTGCTCGGGCTTGAAGAGGAGGTCCTGCATATAGGAGACGACGTGCCGCTCCTGCCCGTTGACCACCACGCTGTCGCCGCGGCCGTCGGTGAGGAAGCGGGCCAGCGTCTCGTTCGGATCGAGGGCGGCGCGGTTCTGGTCGAGGGTAGCGACTTCCAGGTTGGCGCCGAGGCGCAGCGTGCCGGCATCGGGCGCGGTGACGCCGATCAGCATCTTGAGCAAGGTCGTCTTGCCCGCCCCGTTGGGGCCGACGAGACCGACCCGGTCGCCGCGCAGGATGCGGGTGGAGAAGTCGCGCACCACCGTGAGGTCGCCGAAGCGCTTCTCGATCCCCCTGGCCTCGATGACGAGCTTGCCTGATTCTGCAGCATCGCTCGCCGTCATGACGGCGATGCCCTCCGGCCCGCGATGGGAGCGGTGGCGGGCGCGCAGGTCCTGAAGCTCGGAGAGCCGGCGCACGTTGCGCTTGCGCCGGGCCGTCACCCCGTAGCGCAACCAGTGCTCCTCGCGGGCGATCTGCCGGCCGAGCTTCTGCTGGTCGCGCTCTTCCTCCTCCAGGAGCTTGTCGCGCCAATCCTCGAAATGGGCAAAGCCCTTGTCGAGTCGCCGCGTCGTGCCACGATCGAGCCACACCGTGGCGCGGCTGACGCGCTCCAGGAAGCGGCGGTCGTGGGAGATCATCACCAGCGCCGAGGAGGAGCGGGAAAGCTCTTCCTCCAGCCATTCGATGGTGGCGAGGTCGAGGTGGTTCGTCGGCTCATCGAGAAGCAACAGGTCCGGCTGCGGTGCGAGAACCTTGGCGAGTGCGGCCCGCCGCGCCTCGCCGCCGGAGAGCGAAGCCGGCTCCTCCTCGCCCGTCAGCCCCAGCTTGCCCAGCACCAGCGCCACGCGGTTTATATCGTCGGCCGGCCCCAGCCCCGCCTCGACATAAGCGCGAACGGTGGCAAAGCCCTGCCAGTCCGGCGCCTGCGGCAGATAGCGCATGGTGGCCGTCGGCTGCCGGAACACCTCGCCCGATTGCGCCTCCACGAGGCCTGCCGCGATCTTCAAGAGGGTGGACTTGCCCGAACCGTTGCGCCCGACGAGTGCGATGCGCTCGCCCGGCCCCACCATCAGCGAGGCGCCGGCAAGCAGCGGCGTGCCGCCGAAGGTGAGGTGGATATCGTCGAGCTTCAGAAGCGGCGGCGCCATGTCAGCCCTTTTCCGGCCTGTGGAGATGCACGATGATCAGCGCCCGGCCCTGGCGCAGCGTGACGGCAAGCTGGCCGCGCACCTCGTTTGAGAGAGTCAGCGAGGAGCCGAAGGGAACCTCCACGGCGTCGAGCGGCCACTTCGCCCCCTCGACGGTGAGGCCCGAAAGCGCGGTGAACGCGAGAATGCTGAACAGCGTTCCCTCGGCATAGTCGAAGCTGTGACGGCGGCCGGTGGTGAGCGGCTGCCCTTCCTGCGCGCCGCTGGTGAGCAGTGTCGGCACGCCGGCCTCGGCAAGCCGCACGGCCTGGGTAAGGTGCAGGTAGCCGTGGTCGGGGCGTGCCCCGCCGAAGGCGCCGACGAGCACCAGCGACGTGGCGCCGAGGCCAAGCGCCGCCTCGATGGCGATGTCGCCGTCCGTCTTGTCCTTATCTCTAGGGTGGACCTCGCGCGGCACGTGCGCGAACGCCTCACTCAGCCCGTCGGACACCGAATCGAAATCCCCCGTCCACAGTTCCGGGGTGATACGAAGCGTCTCGGCATGGCGCATGCCGGAATCGGCGGCGATGACGCGAGCCCCGGCAATCTGGGCGTCGAGTTCGGGCGTGCGGCGAAGCTCGCCGCCAAGCAGGATGGCAAATCGGCTCATGGACGCGGGCATTAGCACGGCGGGCGGGGGAAGCGGAAGCGGCGTGTCCACTTGCGCTCCACACCACCCCGCTCTATCTTCCCGTTCGCTCTAACGGGGTGCCGGCTGCCGACCGGCTGAGAGGCATGTGCCAACCCGCTGAACCTGATCCGGTTTGCACCGGCGGAGGGATTAGACGCTGCGATCAAGGCGCCTCATTCCCCTGGAACGAAAGAGAGGAGGCGCTGATGCGCTGGATTGTTGCAAGCTCGATATGCGCATTGGGCCTGGTTGCCGCTGGCGGCGCGCAAGCCCAGGAAAAGCTCACCGTCTACACCTATGAAAGCTTCACCGCCGACTGGGGCCCCGGCCCGGTGGTGGAAAAGGCGTTCGAGGCGGAATGCGGCTGCGACCTCGCGTTCGTTTCGGTGGCCGACGGGGTGGCGCTGCTCAACCGGGTGCGGCTCGAGGGCGAGGACACGCAAGCCGATATCGTGCTCGGCCTCGACACCAACCTTACCCATGAGGCGAAGGAGACGGAGCTGTTCGCACCGCACGGCATCGATCTTTCCAGGGTCGAGGTGCCGGGCGGCTTTTCCGACGACGTCTTCGTGCCCTACGACTACGGCTATTTCGCCTTCGTCTATGACACGCAAGCCCTCGACAGCCCGCCGCAGAGCCTGAAGGCGCTGGTGGAGGCGGACAGCGACCTGAAGATTGCCATCCAGGACCCGCGCACCTCCACGCCGGGGCTCGGCCTGCTCTTGTGGGTGAAGGCGGTCTATGGAGACGAGGCGGCCGAGGCCTGGGCGAAGCTGAAGGACAAGGTGCTGACGGTGACGCCGGGTTGGAGCGAATCCTATGGGCTGTTCACCGGCGGCGAAGTGCCGATGGTGCTGTCCTACACCACCTCGCCCGCCTATCACCGGATCGCCGAGGGGACCCAGCGCTACGCGGCCGCGGCCTTCGGGGAAGGGCACTATCTGCAAGTGGAGGTGGCGGCGAAGACGGTGAAGGGGGCGGACAATCCGCTTGCCGAAGAGTTCCTCGCCTTCATGACCGGCCCCCGCTTCCAGGACGCCATTCCCGAGACCAACTGGATGTTCCCGGCGGGAGAGACCTCCAAGCCGTTGAACCCGGTCTTCGATGAACTGGTGGAGCCGGCCGAGACGCTGCTCTTCTCCCCGCAGGAGGTGGCGGAGAACCGCAAGGCCTGGGTCGACGAGTGGCTGTCCGTGATGAGCCGGTGACGGCACGGCGACAGGGACAAGGCCGCATCACCGCCGGCGTGCTGGCGCTGGCGGCGATCGGCCTTCTCATCAGTGGGGCCTTTTTCGGGCTCGGGCAGGAAGCGCTGACGGCTTGGCGGAGCGCGCTTTCGGCGTTCGATCCCTATCTTTTGCGGGTGGCACGCTTCACGCTGTGGCAGGCGGCACTCTCGACGCTGCTTTCGGTTGCCCCGGCGACCCTGGTGGCGCGGGCGCTGGCCCGCCATCCGCGCTTCTTCGGGCGCGGCCTCATCCTGCAGCTTTTCGCCGTGCCCCTGGCGCTGCCGGCCATCGTCGCCGCCCTCGGCGTGCTGGCGCTCTATGGGCGGGCCGGCTATTTCGCGCCGCTGTTCTCCGTCCTGTCGGAAGAGCGCTGGCCGGGCATCTACGGTCTTTCCGGCATTCTGGTCGCCCACGTCTTCTTCAATCTACCGCTTGCCGCGCGCCTCTTCCTGGCCGCGCTTGAAAACGTGCCGGCGGACCAGTGGCGGCTTTCCGCGCAACTCGGCATGGGAGCCTTTTCCTCCTTCCGCTTCATAGAGTGGCCGGCCCTGCGCGCCGCCCTTCCCGGCGTGGCGGGGCTCGTCTTCATGCTGTGCGCCACCTCCTTCACCATCGTTCTGACGCTGGGCGGCGGACCGCGGGCGACGACGCTCGAGGTGGCGATCTACCAGGCGCTGCGCTTCGATTTCGACCCCGCGCGGGCCATTGCGCTGACGCTGGTGCAGGTGGCGCTGACGGGGGCGATCGTGCTGGCGCTCGCCCGCCTGGGCGCCGCCATGACGGGCGATGCGAGCCTGCCGGTGGCGCCGCGCCGGGCGCTGTTTCCCGGACGTGGGGAAAGGGGCCTCAACGCCGCCGTCATCCTCCTGGCGCTCGGCTTCGTGGCGGGGCCGATGGCGGCGACGGTGATTGCCGGGCTGCAGGCCGACCTTGGCCGCCTTGCCGGCGAGAACGCCGTATTTTCGGCGACGGCGACGAGCCTCGTGCTTTCCGCCCTCGCCGCCCTTCTGTGCCTGCTTCTGTCCCTATCGCTGGTAATGGCGCGCCGCGCGCTGGAGCTTGCCCGCGCGGCCCCAGTGCCGGGCCTTCTCGAACGCATGAGCGACACCGGCGCGGCGATGGTGCTGATCGTGCCGCCGATCGTCATCGGCGCCGGCTGGTTCATCCTGCTGCGGCATTTCGGCGACGTCTTCGCCTTCGCGCCGGTGATGGTGGTGACGGTGAACGCCGTCATGGCGATGCCCTTTGCCATGCGCGCCGTGCGGCCCGCCTACGACGCAGCGAGCGCACGGCATGAGAAACTGTGCGCCGCGCTTGGCATTTCCGGCTGGAACCGGCTTCGCCTCGTCGACTGGCCGGCGCTGAGGAAGCCGGCCGCGACCGCTTTCGCCTTCGCCATGGCGCTGTCGCTCGGCGACCTCGGCGTCATCGCGCTGTTCGGCAGCGACCGGGTGCAGACGCTGCCTTATCTGCTGTTGCAGCGCATGGGCAGCTACCGCACCGCGGATGCCGCCGGCATCGCGCTTTTCCTGGGGCTATTGTGCCTTGGGCTGATGTTCGCCGCCACGCGCTGGGGTAAGGGAAGGGGATGACGCGGCATGACGATCCCGGCGGCGCCGCCATCCGGCTGGAAGGCCTGCGCTTCGCCTATCCCGGCGGGGCGGCGATGCGCTTCGACCTCAAGATCGGCGCCTCGGACATCGTGGCGCTGATGGGGCCGAGCGGCTCCGGCAAGTCGACGCTTTTGAACCTGATCGCCGGGTTCGAGGCGCCCGATACCGGCCGGGTGCTGATCGGCGGCGAGGACGTGACCCACCTGCCGCCGCACCGGCGCCCGGTCTCGATGGTGTTCCAGGAAAACAACCTCTTCGCCCACCTCACCGTGGCGCAGAATGTCGGGCTCGGCCGCTCGGCGGGCTTGCGCCTTTCCAAGGCCGACCAGATGGCGATCACGGACGCCCTCGCCCGCACCGGGCTTGCCGGCAAGGAAGAACGGCTGCCGCACGCGCTTTCCGGCGGTGAGCGGCAGCGCGTGGCGCTGGCGCGGGTGCTGGTGCGCGAGCGGCCGGTGCTTTTGCTCGACGAGCCCTTCGCCTCGCTGGGCCCGGCCCTACGCGACGAGATGCTGGACCTGATCGCCGCGCTTCACCGCGGGCAGGCAATGACGATCCTCATGGCCACCCACGACCCGCGCGACGCCGAGCGCCTGTCGAAGACGCTGATCTTCCTGGAAAACGGCGCCATCGCCGGTGTGGGGGCGACGACGGATTTCCTTTCGGGCAGAAGAGGATCGGCGGCCTTTGACCGCTATCTGGGCGCGCGGAAGGCGCCGGAATAGGCGGAGGCCATTGCCCAGCCCGAATTTGCCATTATTTACCGTCACAGGCGAAGCCCCCTACGTGCTGATTCTTGTCTTCGACGGAAGACTGTGGCTAGGTCCGCAAGGAGGCGGCACACCGCCGAACGAGCTGTCGAAAGGATATCGCGCTGCTTCACCGGAAGGTCACGAGAACGGCGACGGGCCGCACGCGGGGCACCTCCCTGCGCCGGGTGCTTTTTGCCGGACTCCTGACGGCGGGGCTGGGCGGGTGCCAGGCGATGGAGTTCACCGAGGCGGGCTTCGTTCCCTCCTCCAATCCGGTGACCGTCGACACGGTCACACGCGGCGACCGGCTGGCCAACATCGCCCGCCGCCAGCACCCGAAGATCCTGCAGACCTATGGCGGCGAGTATTCCGACCCCAAGCTGGAGCGCACGCTTGCGCGGGTGGTGGGCAAGCTGACGCTGGATCCGGACAACCCCTCGCAGGCCTACCGCATCGCCATTCTGGACTCACCCAATATCAATGCCTTCGCGCTTCCCGGCGGCTATCTTTACGTGTCGCGCGGGCTCCTGGCACTGGCCAACGATTCGGCCGAGGTGGCCGCCGTTCTGGCGCACGAGATGGCGCATGTGACGGCCAACCACGGGCTGGAGCGCCAAAAAAGGGAAGCCGAGGCGAATCTTACGAATCGCGTGGTCGACGAGGTGGTGAGCTCCGACGTCAATGCCCGGGCCGCCGCCCTGCGCGGCAAGCTGCTGCTCGCCCAGTTCTCCCGCAACCAGGAGCTGGAGGCCGACAGGATCGGCATCCGCTCGATCGGCCGCGCCGGCTACGACCCCTATGCGGCGTCGCGCTTCCTTCGCTCCATGGACGCCTATCAGAGTTTCCGTGACGTCAGCGGCACCGGCGAATCCTCGCTCGATTTCCTGGCTAGCCACCCGAACACGCCGCGCCGCATCGAGCTGGCGCAGGAGCATGCACGGCAGTTCGGCGCGCCGGGCACCGGTGCCCGCGACCGTGAGGCCTATCTCCAGGGCATCGACGGCATGGTGTACGGCGACAAGCCGGACGAGGGCTACGTACGCGGGCGTGACTTCCTGCACCCCACCCTCGGCGTTGCCCTTTCGGTGCCCGAAGGATTCATGATCGACAATTCCACCGGTGAGGTGACGGCCAAGGGCCCGGACGACCTCGCCTTCCGCTTCGACGGCACTACGGTCTCTCGCGGCACCACGCTGAAGGACTACCTGCAGGGCGACTGGCTGAGCGGGCTGGACCCGAGTTCCATACGCGAGACCAGCATCAATGGTCGCGAGGCCGCCACTGCCCGCGCCTATACGGACGAATGGCAGTTCGACGTGACGGTGATCCGCGTCGGCGAGCAGGTCTACCGCCTGCTGACCGTCGCGCCGCTGGACAGCGACCGGCTGGACGCCGTGGCGCGCACCATCGCCGACAGCTTCCGCGTGCTGGACAAGGCGGAGATCGCCGCGCTCAAGCCGCTCAGGGTGCGCGTGGAGACGGTGGGAGCCGGCGACACCGTGGCCACCTTCGCCAACCGGATGAGGGGCGTTGACCGCAAGTTGGAGCTATTCCGCATGCTTAACGGGCTCGGCCCCGGTTCGGCCCTGTCGGTCGGCGACAAGGTGAAGATCGTCACGGATCGATAGGTGGATAGAGCACCCTGCGTCCGTTCGGGCGCTACACAAGGACGCTCTAAGTCTTTGTATCTACGCGTCTCAACCGACCTGCGCGGCGATCTCGGGGTGCCGTTTCACCAATGCGGTGCGCAGCTTTTCCAAGGCGCGCGATTCGATCTGGCGCACGCGCTCCTTGGAGATGCCGAGCGTGGCGCCCAGTGCCTCCAGCGTGGCGCCCTCCTCCGAAAGCCGCCTTTCGCGCAGGATCGTCAGTTCGCGCCCGTTGAGGGTCTCCAGCGCCTGGTTGAGCCATTGCGCACGGCGCTCGCCGTCGATCGTCTCGCGCGCCAGTTCGTCGGGCGAGGGGTCGTTGCAGATCAGGAACTCGATGCGCTCGGAGGCAAGATCGTTATCGCTTTTCAGCGGCGCATTGAGCGAGGTGTCGGAGCCGGCCAGTCGCGCGTCCATCAGCGCCACGTCGTCCTCCGAAACCCGCAGCGCCAGCGCCACCTCGCGGTAGATCTCCTCGGGTGGCGTAGCGCCGCCGGCTTTCTGAAGCTTGGCTCTCAGCCGCCGAAGATTGAAGAACAGCGCCTTCTGGGCGGAACTCGTGCCACCGCGTACGATGGACCAGTTGCGCAGGATGTAGTCCTGCATGGAGGCTCGGATCCACCAGGTAGCATAGGTCGAGAAGCGCACCTCACGCGACGGGTCGAAGCGCGCGGCCGCCTCGAGCAGGCCGACATGCCCTTCCTGGATGAGGTCGCTCATCGACAGGCCGAAATTGCGGAAACGGCTTGCCATTGAGATGACGAGCCGCATATGCGCTATGGTCATCCGGTGAAGCGCCTTCTGGTCCTGGCATTCCTTCCATCGGACGGCAAGCGCGTGCTCTTCCTCGCGCGCCAGGTAGGGCGCCTTCATGGCTGCCTTAACAAGCCTTCGCCCAGCGCTCTGCTGCATCTTCCTAAGCGCTCCTGCGGTCTCCGATGATGGCCGGCTGCAACAGCCCATTCCCGCACCCGGCCCGCACCCAGTTAAGCTCGTGTAGAATAACCCAAGTGGAAGGCAAAAGTTCCAACGGCACGAAACAGTGATTATGAAGTGAACTGCCTTCCCGAGACGGGATATGCAGTTTGAAAGGCTTATGCGGAGCCCGGCGTCGGCCTTTATGTTTGACCGCTGGTGGCGCGTCGATGTTCAGGCATGGATCCTCGGGTCAAGCCCGAGGATCCATGCCTGAACGGTCCCGATAGACAAAATGGTCAAAGCGAAGGGCCGCCCTCCGTCTGCTAAAAAAGTAGCCGGAAAATTAAAAAGGCCCAACCGCAAAGCGGCCGGGCCTGGTATTCAAATCGGCGATGCCGTGAAAGAAAGAAGCTTACGCAGCCTCTTCCTTCTCCGTCTCCTCGTTGTCGGCCTTGGCGCCACGGCGCGGACCCTTGGCGAGGTTCACCTCGATCAGGCGAACGGCTTCGGTCTCCGAGACCCGGTTGACGGCGGCGATCTCGCGCGCCATGCGGTCGAGCGCGGCCTCGTAGAGCTGACGCTCGGAATAGGACTGCTCCGGCTGGTTTTCGGCGCGGTAGAGGTCGCGCACCACCTCGGAGATGGAGATCAAGTCGCCGGAGTTGATCTTGGCGTCATACTCCTGCGCCCGGCGCGACCACATGGTGCGCTTGACGCGGGCACGGCCCTGCACGACCTTGAGTGCACGGTCCACGTAATCCGTCTCCGAAAGCTTGCGCATGCCGATCGAGGTCGCCTTGGCGACCGGCACCTTGAGGCGCATCTTGTCCTTCTGGAAATCGATCACGAACAGCTCCAGCTTGTGCCCGGCCACCTCCTGGTCCTCGATCGTCACGATCTGTCCGACCCCGTGCGCGGGGTAGACGATGTATTCACCCGTCTTGAACCCCTGCCGTTGTGCCGACTTCTTCTGCTGGTTTGCCATACGCTTAAACACTCCTGTTCTCGATAGGGCGGAGTACGCCCGCGCCCGCCCGTGCTGAAGGCCGGTTCGCAATTGAAAGGCGCTGGAGGAGATGGTTTCCGGGCGACCCTGCTGCTGCTCACGCACGTCGCCATGGCCAAGTAGCCTTGGCCCGGATGTGAAACCCCACCTTTCAGTGATTATTTCGTCTGCGCCATCAAAAGACGTATTGTCACCGGCATGTTGAAAAAAAGTAACACAAAAAGCTGAAAGAATCAACTATTTGCTGCATGTGCACAGTCGCAGCCGGTGGGCGATCCCCAGCCGGTCTTTCGCTTGCGACATGGTGACGCGGCGCTGATTGCGGCCGCGCGGCCCGTTTCTAATCGCCTTCACCGGGCTCGGGCGAGAAGTATTTCTCGAACTTGCCTTCGACGCCGTCGAACTCCTCGGCGTCTGCCGGCGGCTCTTTCTTGGCTGTGATATTTGGCCATTTGTCGGCATATTCGGTATTGATCTGCAGCCATTTGTCGAGCCCCGGCTCGGTGTCGGGTTTGATCGCTTCGGCGGGACACTCGGGCTCGCACACACCGCAGTCGATGCACTCGTCCGGGTGGATAACGAGCATGTTCTCGCCCTCGTAGAAGCAATCGACCGGGCACACCTCGATGCAATCCATATACTTGCACTTGATGCAGTTGTCGGTCACGACGTAGGTCATTTCGGGCTCTCGGGTCGTCTATGGCGTCGGCGCGTGAGGTAGACCCTTTACAGGGCCGTGGCAAGGGTCGCCATTCCCCTGCCGAAGGTCGCGGGGGAACAGCTTTCCCCGGCGCGTGGGAGGAGACAGGCAAGGCGCCAAACGGCAGGCGTCTCGCGCCCCCAATCGCTCACCCCTCGCCCTTCCAATCATCAAGCTCTCGCCTTTCCTTCTTCGTCGGGCGGCCGGCGCCGCGTTCGCGCAGCGGCTGCAGCGCAGAGGCTGCCGCCGGCGGGGCGGGGGGCGTGAGGTCTTCGTAGAGAAGGCGGGCTTCGGCTGCCGGCCCGCGCCGCTCACCGGCCTCGAGGATGCGGTAGATCAGGATGCGGCGGTCGAGCGTGATTGTCAGCACGTCGCCCGGCCGCACCAGGTACGAGGCCTGGTCGATCTTGTTGCGGTTGACGCGCACGCGGCCCGCCTGGGCAAGCCTGGCGGCGAGCGAGCGCGACTTGACCACACGCGCGAAGAACAGCCACTTGTCGATGCGCTGGCGTCCTTCGGCGGTCACGGGTGGCGCGGTCCCTACTTGGTGAGTTGGTCCCTGAGGGCGGCGAGCTTGGCGAAGGGCGAATCGGGATCGACCTTCGCCGGGCGGTCGCCGCGTGGCGGCCGGTTGTCGGGCGGGCCTTTTCGCTGGCCGTCCTTACCCTTGCGCGGCCCCTTGCGCTGGCCCTCGTCGGCGTGGCGCGGGCGGCCCTTGCCGCGCGCCTGACGGTCGCCGTCCTGCTTGTCGCGACCGCGCGGCGGGTGGCGCCGCTCGGTGCGCGCCTGCCGCCAGACGGTGACGGGCTTCGGCACTTCCTCGGCGTCTGCATCCGCGGATGCCTCGCCGGCTTCGACCTCCACGGGCTGTGCAGGCCCCTCGCCGCTGGCAAGGCCTTCCGCCTCGCCGGCCGGCGCGACGGTCTGCTCCGGCTGCGTGGCCACGGCCTCGTTCTCGACAGCGGAGCCATCCGGCGATGGCGCCTCCACGGGCGCCGTCTCCGTCGTCCGCTGCGATTCAGCAGCAGGGTCGAGCGCGGCGGTCTCTCCCTCGCGCTCCGCCGGTTCTTCCGCGGCAGTCTCTTCCCCGCTCTCGGCCGGTGTCTCCTCCGCCCGTTTTTCCTCGGCAGGTGCCGCAGCCGCTTCCTTTGCCACCATCTCGGCCTCGGCGCTCCGGTCCAGCGTTTCGAGCCTTGCCGTCACCTCTTCAGCCGGCTTCGCATCGCCGCGATAGCCGAGCCCCTTGAGGATGGCTTCCATGTCCTCGGCGGTCGCGCCCAGGATCGACATCATGGCGGGAGTGACGACGAAGGCGCCGCTGTCATAGGCGCCGTCGGGCCGCTTGCCGGTCCCCGGTCTCCAGTTGACCGCCGGGCGGATGAGGTCGGCCAGCCGCTCCAGGATGTCGACACGCACTGCCCGGCGGCCGAGATTGCGGAAGCCGGCGAGGCGGTAGAAGGCGCGCTCGAAGCCGGGCTCGGTGACGATGGAGGTGCGGCCGGCAGCAAGCGCCCCCACCACGTCTCCGTAGCCGGACTTGTCCCTTGCATCGTTCTTGAGCGCCCAAAGAAGCGTCGAGAGCCCGGCCGGCCCCGGCTTGATGAGGGCGGGCACGAAGACGTGGTAGGCGCCGAAGCGCACGCCGAGCCTTCTCAGCGCCGCCCGCGCCTCCTGATCGAGCGAACGCACCTCCTCGGCCACGTCGCGGCGGTTCAAAAGGCCGAAATTCTCCGCCAGCTGGAAGGCAAGCCCACGTGCGATGCCGCTCAGCATCTCGGCATTCTTCAGGTCGAGAAGCGGCTTTAGCTGGCTTTCGATCTGGAAATTGACGAAGCGCTCGGCACGCGCCGCCACCTTGTCGCGTGCCGGCCCGGTGAGCTGCTCGTCGGCGAGCAGTATCACGCGCGGCCTCAGGGCGTCGTCGCCCGCCGCCAATGTGGCCACCGGCGCGCCGAGCCAGCGCAGGATTCCGTCGGAGCCGAGCGCCAGGTCGCCGTTGGGTGCCGCGGCGAAGCGTTCGGCGCGGGTCTCGAACTCCGCAGCAAGCGCCTTCTGCGCCGCCGTCTTGACGGCGCGGGCGTCCTCACCCTCCGCGCTTTTATCGGCGGTGAAGCGGAATCCCTGCATCTCGCCCACGTGGTGGCCTTCGACCAGGACATCGCCGGCGGGGCTGATTTCTGCTTCGGGCATTGCATTCTCTCTCAAGCGCTTCATGAGCACGGAAGTCCTGCGGTCAACGAAACGTTTCGTCAATCGTTCATGCAGGGCATCCGACAGCCTGTCCTCGATCTCGCGTGTTTTTTCCTGCCAGTGTGTCGGATCGGACAACCAGCCAGGACGGTGAGAAACGAAGGTCCAGGTGCGAATCTGGGCGATTCGTGCCGACAGCGCGTCGATTTCGCCCTCGGTGGAAGAGGCGCGGCGCACCTGGTCGGCCAGATAGTCCTCGTCCACATGGCCGCTGCGGGCGAGATCCGTGAAGATGGCGCCGACCAGCTCCGCATGCTGGGCAGGCGCGATCTTGCGGTAATCGGGCAACGCGCAGGCATCCCACAGAAGCGCCACCTCGTTGCGCCTGGCGGCAAGCGCACAGATATTCTCGTCCTTCGACAGGTGATCGAGCACGCGCAAATCCGCCGCCGGCAGCGCCCGCGTCAGGCCCTCGGCCGGCGGCGCGGCCTCGAGCGAGGTCTTCAGCGCGTCGATGCTGGAGAGATCGACGTCGGCCGAGCGCCATTGCAGCATCTTCACCGGCTCGAACTGGTGCGTCTCGATGCGCTCGATCAGGGCGTCCGCGAAGGGATCCACCCTGCCGGTGACGCCGAAGGTGCCGTCGCGCACGTGGCGGCCGGCGCGGCCGGCGATCTGCGCGAGCTCTGCCGCCGAGAGGTCGCGGTTCTGGAAGCCGTCGAACTTGCGGTTCTGGGCGAAGGCCACGTGGTCGACGTCGAGGTTGAGCCCCATGCCGATGGCGTCGGTGGCGACGAGGTAATCGACGTCGCCCGACTGGTAGAGCGCGACCTGGGCATTGCGCGTGCGCGGGGAAAGCGCACCCAGAACGATGGCCGCACCGCCGCGCTGGCGGCGGATGAGCTCGCCGATGGCATAGACCTCGTCGGCCGAGAAGGCGACGACGGCAGAGCGGCGCGGCAGGCGCGTGATCTTCTTCGAGCCCGCGTAAGTGAGCACCGACATGCGCGGGCGCGTGACGACGGAGATGCCTCTCAAAAGCCTCTCCAGGATGCCGCGCATGGTGGCCGCGCCCAGAAGCAGGGTCTCCTGCCGGCCGCGCAGGTGGAGGATGCGGTCGGTGAAGATGTGGCCGCGCTCAAGGTCGCCGGCAAGCTGCACCTCGTCGATGGCGACGAAGGCGGCGTCGGTCTGGCGCGGCATCGCCTCAACCGTGCACACGGAGTAGCGCGCGCCAGGAGGCACGATCTTCTCCTCGCCGGTGATCAGCGCCACGTTCCGCTCGCCGACGCGGCTCGCCACGCGGCCGTAGACCTCGCGCGCCAGGAGGCGCAGCGGCAGGCCGATGAGGCCGGACTCGTGCGCCACCATCCGCTCGATGGCCAGATGCGTCTTGCCGGTGTTGGTGGGTCCCAGAACCGCCGTCACGCCGCGCCCGTCGAGGACGGCAGGTTCGCTGTACTTTGGCTGAATGTTCATCCGCAGCCTGATCTCGCATGCGTGGTGCGGAAGCGCAAAGCCCCCGCTACCGCCGCAGACATATAGGAAGTGACCCGGGGAGCGAAAGGCAAAAAACGCTCCCGATTAATCTTTGGAACGAGTCTGGAACGAATCGGCGACGAATCACCGACCTGACGATGTTCTCTGTTTGTACACCACAATATATGGGGCTCCAAGCGTCGCTCACAGCCACATCGTGAATCGCTGTTCCGGCGCTCTGCACGATTCCGCTGCCGCACGTTAACTTTTGCCCTTCCGTTCGATGCCGGCGCGGTGCCACTATAGCGAAGCTTCAGATTTCATTAATGTTTCCAAAGCCTTCGTTAACGGCTTCGTGCCCTCGGAACGGCTCGCCGTTAACGTTCCGGCCAAACCCGGAACGAAACGGCGACGAATCAGCTATCGGAGAATATTCCCCTTTCGTTCCACACAAGATGTTGTGTCTTCAATAGCTTGTCGACCGACGCTCCACAGGATTCCCACAGGTGGGCCCGCGGGGCTGTTAACAGTTTCGTCTCGTTATGGGGCACATGCGCCTATTCAGGCGATGTACTGCCCGCCATTGGCCGTCAGCGTTGAGCCGGTGATGAAGCCGGCCTCGTCGGAGGCGAGGAAGACGACGCAGCGGGCGATCTCCGCCGCCTCGCCCAGCCGGCCGACGGGGATCTGGGCGATAATCTTCTCGCGCACCGCCTCCGGCACGGCCATCACCATATCGGTGGCGATGTAGCCGGGGCAGATGGCGTTGACGGTGATGCCGGTGCGCGCGCCTTCCTGCGCCAGCGCCTTGGTGAAGCCGAGATCGCCGGCCTTGGCGGCCGAATAGTTCGCCTGGCCCATCTGGCCCTTCTGGCCGTTGATGGAGGAGATGGTGATGACGCGGCCGAACTGGCGCTCGCGCATGCCGGACCACAGCGGGTGCGTCATGTTGAAGACGCCGGACAGATTGGTGTCGATGACCTCGCGCCATTGCTCGGGCGTCATCTTGTGGAACATGGCGTCGCGGGTGATGCCGGCGTTGTTCACCAGCACGTCGACGGGCCCCAACTCAGCCTCCACCTGGGCGATGCCGGCCGCGCAAGCCCCGTAATCGGCCACCGACCACCGAAAAGCGGGAATGCCCGTCTCCTCGGTAAAGCGCTTCGCCGCCTCCTCGTTGCCGGCATAGTTTGCAGCGACCTTGTAGCCCGCTTCCTTCAGTCCCACCGAAATGGCCGCACCGATGCCGCGGGTGCCACCGGTCACGAGTGCCGTTCTGGACATGTGTCTCCTCCCAATATGGCACTGATAAATGGTGAATAGTGAATGGTGAATAGAATCGCTTCAATCGCGCGAGTTTCTATTCGCCACCACAAATCTATTCACCATTCACCATTCACTATTCACCCTCTCACCGCTCCACGCACAGCGCCACGCCCATGCCTCCTCCGATGCACAGCGTGGCGAGGCCCTTCTTCGCGCCGCGGCGGCGCATCTCATAGAGAAGCGTGTTGAGCACGCGAGCGCCGGAGGCACCGATGGGGTGGCCGATGGCGATGGCGCCGCCGTTCACGTTCACGATCTCCGGATTCCAGCCCATGTCCTTGTTGACCGCGCAGGCCTGCGCGGCGAAGGCCTCGTTGGCCTCCACCAGATCGAGATCCTCGACGCGCCAGCCGGCCTTCTCCAGCGCCCGGCGGGAAGCCGGAATGGGGCCGGTGCCCATCACCGCCGGGTCGACGCCGGCGGTCGCCCAGGAGGCGATGCGCGCCAGCGGCTCGACGCCGCGGCGGGCGGCCTCCTCCTCGCTCATCAGGACGACGCCGGCCGCACCATCGTTGATGCCGGATGCGTTGCCGGCGGTCACGGTGCCTTCTTTGTCGAAGGCGGGGCGCAGCTTCTGCATGTTCTCGAGTGTGGCGCCGTGACGGATATACTCGTCGTCCTCGACGACGATGTCGCCCTTGCGCGTCTTGACGGTGACAGCCGCGATCTCGTCCTTGAAGCGGCCCGCCTTCTGGGCGGCCTCGGCCTTGTTCTGCGAGGCGAGCGCGAAGGCGTCCTGCTCTTCACGGGTGATCTGGAAAGCGCGGGCGACGTTCTCAGCGGTGATCCCCATGTGGTAGCCGTTGAAGGCATCCCACAGGCCGTCGCGTATCATGGTGTCGACCATGGCGTAGTCGCCCATCTTCACGCCGCCGCGCAGGTGCGCGCAGTGCGGCGACAGCGACATGGATTCCTGGCCACCGGCGACGATGACGCTCGCGTCGCCGCAGGCGATCTGCTGCATGCCGATGGCGACCGCCCTGAGGCCGGAGCCGCACACCTGGTTAATGCCCCAGGCCGTCGTCTCCTTGGGCAGGCCGGCGGCGACTGCGGCCTGGCGTGCCGGGTTCTGGCCCTGACCGGCCGTCAGCACCTGGCCGAGGATGACCTCGTCGACTTCCCCTCCCTCCACCTTCGCACGCTCAAGGAGGGAGCGGATGACCACGGCGCCGAGCTCGTGCGCGGGCGTTTGGGCAAAGGACCCGCTGAACGCACCCACGGGCGTGCGCGCCGCGCTGGCGACGACGATGGCGTTGGAAGACGGCATGGCTCACTCCCTACTTGGCGATGATCACTGCATAACTGCTTTTGTTGCGTTCATTCGGCAGCGCGTCAAGCGCACGCTGCCTCCACGATCGGTGAAAATGCGGCGCGCGCGAAATTGCGTTCGCGCTTGCAGCGAAAACCGCTTTCAATTGCCGCACTCTTTCGCATATCCTGCCTGCCAAGCGGGACCGTGAGGATCCGCTGTGAAGTAGCGCAGGGGGAGGTCTGCGAATGCCTGGAAAAGATGATCCGGTGGTTATCAAGAAATATGCCAACCGCCGCCTCTACAACACCGGCACCAGCACTTACGTGACGTTGGAGGACTTGGCCGAGATGGTCAAGCGCGACGAGGATTTCGTGGTGCAGGATGCCAAGACGGGCGATGACATCACCCATTCCGTTCTGACCCAGATCATCTTCGAGCTGGAGAACGACAAGAACGGGCAGAACATGCTGCCCATCTCCTTCCTGCGCCAGCTCATCTCGTTTTACGGGGATCAGATGCAGATGGTGGTGCCGAGCTTCCTTGAGCAGTCCATGCTGGCCTTCGCCAAGGAGCAGGAGCGCCTGCGCGAACAGATGACGCAGGCCTTCGGCAAGACGCCGATGGGCGACATGATGCAGATGAACGCGCCCATGAAGATGGTCGAGGAGCAGACGCGGCGCAACATCGAGATGTTCCAACAGGCCATGCGCATGTTCTCGCCGACGCCACCCGGCGGCTCCAACGGGCCGCGCGAGGAGGCCGGCGAGGCGGGCGACCTGAAGGAGCTGCGCGAGCAGGTGGCGGCCATGCAGCGCAAGATCGACTCGATGTCGAAGGATTAACAACTTCCGGGTCGAAGGATTAACCCGCGTTAACGCGCCGCCAAAAAAGGGAAAGGCCGGCGCTAGGCCGGCCCTTCCACATGTTGCCTGAGATCCGAAAAGCTTACGCTTCTTTCGGTTCCAGTACCTGACGGCCACGATACATGCCCGTCTTCAGGTCTATGTGATGCGGGCGGCGCAACTCGCCCGAATCCTTGTCCTCGACATAGGTCGGCTTCTTGAGCGCATCGGCCGCGCGGCGCATGCCACGCTTCGACGGCGACGTCTTTCTTTTAGGTACAGCCATTGTGCTCTCCGCTATTCGGTCAACTGCTCTTGTGGCCCCGCTCGTTCAGGGGCCTTGCAATGCGGCCGTGCAATTTGGAATTCGCGCCGCCTATACACGGCAATCGACCCTTTGGCCAGTGGGGCGCGGCGATTTTTTGCGCCGGCGCCGAGCAAACCGGCTCAATCCTCGCTTTCGGCGCGTATGGCGTAGCGGTCGACGAGCGCCGGATGGATGAGCTTCGCGTGCAGCATGAGAAGGACGGTTTCGGCATCCCGGCCCTCCCCCGCCTCCAGGGCCGTCTCCATGCGCCGCGTGGCCGCGGCGAGACGCGCCTCGCCGTTTTCGTGGGCGAAGAGTTCGCCGCCGAGCGCACAGAAGGCCATCAGCTCGCCCACGGAAGGATAGGCCGCAGGAGGCGGCTCCGGCGTCTCTTCGCTCGTCATCAAGCCGACGGCTGCAAGTTTCACGCCCTCGGGCACCTGGGCGGGGTGGAGGCCCGCATCCCGCAGCGCCTCGTCCAGCCGGCGCATGTCCTCAGAGCGCCCGAAAATGCCGAAGAAGCCGATGGAGGAGCCGCGTTTTACCATACCGTACCTCCGCCGCGCTCAGTCGAGGCAGCCGACATAGGCGCCAGCCCTTGCAGCGCGCCTTTCGATGATTGAGGCCAGCCTGCCCAGCCCCGCAGACGGTCTTGCCGGGTTACGCCCGACGGGATTGGGCAGAGTGACCGCCAGAAGCGCCGCCTGCCGCGCCGACAGGTCCCTGGCCGGGCGGCCGAAATGGTATTGGGAAGCGGCCTCCACACCATAGATATTCGGGCCCCATTCAGCGATGTTGAGATAGATCTCCATGATGCGCCGCTTCGGCACCACCGCATCGAAATAGAGCGCCAGCGGCGCCTCCATGACCTTGCGCACGTAGGAGCGGCCGGACCACAGGAAAAGGTTCTTCACCGTCTGCATGGGGATCGTCGAGGCCCCACGCGGGCGCTCGCCGGAAAGCGCATCGCTGACGACCGTATTGAGCGCCCCCCAATCGACACCGGAATGGGCACAGAACTGCCCATCCTCCGACATCATGACGGCGTGCGCGACGGCGGTACCCATATCCTCGAGCGGCATCCAGCGGCGGTCATAGCCCTGCAGCGTCACTAAGTCGGCCAGCATCAGGGTCGACACCGGATGCACCCACGAAACGCGGTAAAGGAGCGTGAGGCCGAACGGCAGCAGCGCGAGGATGACGAGAGCGGCGACAAGCCGGCGCAACCATGCCCTGCCCCACCGGCGCGCGCGCGACCGCTTCCGCCGGCGCCCGCCAGCCGGCCGTCTTTCCCCTTTCACCATCGGCGCCGGCAAGTTCTTCTCCCAATCGGCTTCCCGCCTTCGAATACCGGCCATGGATGAGGCTGGCAACGGGGAATGGGCACCCCGCCCTTGACCACGGCGACGAATAGCGCCATCGCTCCCGCCATGGAAGACGCGACACCCCCCTTCGAGGCCCTGCTTGCGCTGAACGCCGAAGCCGTGGAGGCCATGCTGCGCCGCCTGCTCGACGCGCGCCCGCGCGAAGGAGAGATCGTGCGGCCGGCGCGCCTGATGGCGGCCATGCGGCACGGCGTGCTGAACGGCGGAAAAAGGCTGAGACCCTTCCTGCTTGTCGAAAGCGCCCGCCTCTTCGACGCCGAGGGTGAGGCGGCGCTGCGCGTGGCCGCCGCGCTCGAGTGCGTGCACTGCTATTCGCTCGTCCACGACGACCTGCCGGCCATGGACGACGACGATCTGCGCCGCGGCCAGCCGACGGTGCACCGCGCCTTCGACGAAGCGATGGCGATCCTCGCCGGCGACAGCCTGTTGACCTACGCCTTCGACATCATCGCCGGCGAAGAGACGGAGTTGCCCGCCACGACCAAGCTCGACCTCGTGGCGCGGCTGGCGCGGGCGGCCGGCGCCGGCGGCATGGCCGGGGGCCAGGCGCTCGACCTCGCCGCGGAGCGCGAGCCGCCCGGCGAGGAAGGCATCGTCGAGCTGCAGGCGATGAAGACCGGTGCCCTCATCCGCTTCGCCTGCGAGGCGGGCGCGGTGATCGGCGGCGCGAGCGAGATCGAGCGCGAGCGGCTTTCCGCCTTTGGCGCGGCCGTCGGCCTCGCCTTCCAGCTTGCCGACGACCTTCTCGACCTGACGGCAAGCCCGGAAGCCATGGGCAAGGCCACGGGCAAGGACGCGGCGGCCGGCAAGGCGACGCTGGCCGGCCTCAACGGCGAGGACTGGGCGCGCCGGCAGCTTTCGGGCCTCGTCGCGCAAGCCGAGGAGCTGCTGGAGCCCTTCGGCGAAAAGGCCGCCGTGCTGTGCCAAGCAGCGCGCTTCGTCGCCGAGCGAGAACGGTGAGGCGCACCCCCTTCCATCATAGACGATTCACGTGTGGGTTCATGTGCGCCTGAGGACTACTCTTGGGGGAAGGGGTAATGCAGCGCGCGGCTTCAGTTGGCCTTCAGCATGGGGCCGACCGTTTCGATGCGGTTGGTCCACACGTAGCCGCCGAAATGCTCCGGCACCCGCGCGAGATCCTCGACCGTGTCGATGCCGGATGTCCCCGCGTCCTCACCCGAATAGGGGCCTATAAGGATGATCTCGCTGCCGTTCGCCGCCATGCGCGCATGGAAGCGGTCGGGCCAGCCCCACATCAGCCAGGCATAGTTGACCGGCACCATCACATAGGTGTTGCGGCAGGCTTCGGGCACGTGGCCCGTCCAGCCGAGCGCCAGATAGCGCATGAGGCAATCCTTCATCGCGCCGGCGCCGAACCCCTTGAGGCCATCGACCAGCATCACCGCGCGGTCCGTCGGCGCGTCGCCGCCATAGACGCCCCACACACGGCCGCGCCAGTCGGGCCGGTCGGCGAGCATTGCCGCCAGCATGTCGCCCTCGCGCGCCTCGCGGCTTTTGTAGTTGATCAGGAAACGCCCGTCGGGAAAGGCCTCGAAAACCTCATCAAGCGACGGCATCAAGCCGACGCCCTTGCCGCGCAGGGGATGGGTGGCGCCGCCGTCGGCCGTGTAGCCGTAGCCGACATCGAGTGTCTTCAGGAAAACCATGTCGTGCTCGCGCGTCACGCCGGCGCCGTCGGTCCGGCAATCGAGCGTCCAGTCGTGGATCACCGCGAACTTTCCGTCGGTCGTCGGGTGCACGTCGATCTCCACCACAGCCGCCCCGGCCGCGAACGCCGCCCGCATCGAGGGAACGGTGTTCTCGATGAAATCGTGCTCCGGCGGGAAGATGCGCGTTGCCGTGCAAGTGTCGTTCTGGATGCCGGCACTGTCGAAGGTCTGGTGCACGCCGCGGTGGGCGATCAGCCTCACCGCCTGGTCCGCCGGCCGCGCCGCCAGCCAGGACGCGTTCCAGAGATAGATGGCGGCCACGATGACGAAGAGGCCGATCAGAAATTTCCGCATTGCGAATCTCCTGCCTCGAAACGAGGGGAGACCTCGCCGCCGTCTATGGTCAAATTACGGCCTACGCACTCGCCAGCTCTTCCACCCGCCCTCGCCATTGCGCGATCTTGGCCGAGAGCTTCTGCGGCGAGATCGGCTTCGACAGATAGTCGTCCATGCCCGCCTCCAGGCACTTCTCGCGGTCGCCGGTCAGCGCATGCGCGGTGATGCCGATGATCGGCGTGCGGTGGTTCAGTCCGTTCTCCGCCTCGCGGATCGCGGCCGTCGCCTCGAGGCCGTTCATCTCCGGCATGGAGACATCCATCAAGACGATGCGCGGCTTGAGGGCGCGGTGCATCTTCACCGCCGTCTTGCCGTTGCTGGCGATGCGGTAGTTGAGGCCGAGTTGGTCGAGCACCTGACTGAAGACGAGCTGGTTCACCTCGTTGTCCTCGGCGACCAACACGTCGAGCACCGCCGAGGAAGGCCGTTCCGGCCGCTGCGGCCGCGCTGCCGGCTCAACGGGGCTGACCAGGCGCGGCCGGGGAAGCGGGCGCGGCGCCGCCGTGCCCGGCTCGCTTGTCTGGGCGGCCTGCATGGCCGCGACGATGGTTTCCAGAAGTGCCGACGAGCGGGCGGGCTTGTTCAGTTGCGCGGCGATATGGCCCTCGGCCACCAGCCGGCCGGTTTCGGCCTGGTCGACGGAGGTCAGAAGCACGATCGGAATGGCCGCGCTCGCCGGGTCCGCCTTGAGCCGGCGAGCCACATCGGCGCCGTTCATCTCCGGCATCTGATAGTCGAGGATGATGCAGTCCACGGCAGCACCCAGCTCGGCCGAGCGGCGCAGGAAGGCAAGGCCCAGTTCGCCGCTTTCGACGGCCGCGCAGTCGAAGCCCCAGCTCCTCATCTGCTCGATAAGGATGTCGCGGTTGATGGGATTGTCGTCGATGGCCAGCACCCGGGCACCGGAAACGTCGATGGGGACGGGACGCGGCTTGGCGTCGGTATGATCGATGTCGAGCGTCATGGTGAACCAGAAGACGGAGCCCTTGCCCGGTTTGCTGTCCACGCCCATGGTGCCGCCCATCAGGTCGATGAGGCGCGAGGCGATCGCCAGGCCGAGGCCGGTGCCCTCGTGCCGGCGGGTGGAGGAGGAATCGACCTGGGCGAACTTCTCGAACACCGCCTGGAGCTTGTCCTCGGGTATGCCGGGACCGGTGTCCTCCACGCGTACCGTGATCTCCGCCTTCCCGCCGTTCGCCGTGCCCGAAACGTCCACCAGAACGTGTCCACGCTCGGTGAACTTCACGGCGTTGCCGACGAGATTTATGGCGATCTGGCGAAAGCGGCCCATGTCGCCGACGAAGGAGAGCGGAAGCGCCGGATCGATGCGCACGATCAGCTCCAGGTCCTTCTCGGCAACGCGTGGGGAGACCAGCGTCGCCACGTCCTCGATCGCCTCGCCGAGACGGAAGGGCGCCGGCTCCAGCGTCAACTGCCCGGCATCGATCTTGGAGAAATCGAGGATGTCGTTGATGATGGTCAGAAGCGCCGCGCCCGACTTGACGATGACATCCACGAACATGGACTGGCGCTGGTCGAGCTCGGTGCGTGCCAGCAGCTCCGCCATGCCCATGACGCCGTTCATCGGCGTCCTGATCTCGTGGCTCATATTGGCCAGGAACTCGGACTTCGTCCTGTCGGCCGATTGCGCGCGCATCTTTTCGGCCGCCAGCGACACGTTGGCATCGTGCAGCTCCTGATGGGCGTCGTGGATGCGCCGGATCATGGGAAGGAAGACGCGCACGCCGACCAGCAGCGTCGCCAGGATCATCAAGAAGGCGACGAGCACGAGGGTGAACTCAAGCGCGCCGTAGGTCGAGACCGTCTCTTCGTGCAGCGCCTTGGAGACGGCATTGATGTGCGGCCTGACCTTCTGGTTGGCCAGCACCTGCAGCTCGGTGAAGACCCGGCGTGCGGCGGGGACGGAATAGTCGCGAAAAATGTCCAGCCGGTTGGCCAGCGTCATCACGCTGTCGAGCTCTTGCTTCAGCGAGGCTCGGCCCTGTCCGCCGTCCCAGACCTTGCGTACCGATTCGGGAACTGCCGTCCCGGCGACGCTGTCGATAAGCGGGTCCGCCTGCTCTTCTCCTGCGAGGCCGGTGCCGTCGTCCATGGTGATGCGGCGGCTTTCCAGCATGGCGATGTCGCCGCTGGCCGCCATCTCCATGGCTGTGTAGCCCTTTTCCAGACGTGCCAGCGCCGCACTCAGGTCCGTCCGCGCCGTCTCCAGAAGCTCTGCTTCGCCGACATCTCCTGCCGGCTGGGGGCCGTATTGATGGTCGCTTGCCGGATGGACGGCCTCGTGCGCGGCCTCGCTGTGCGCGCTTGCATGCTCCAGCCGCAGGGCGTTGTAGAGGACGTCCCCCGTGGCATCGGCCATATAGTTCAGCAGGGCGCTGAAGCGAACCTGGTCTTTGGCCCTCTCCATCTGCCAGAGCACCACACCGGTGCCCAGGATGACGGCCAGAACGAAACCGACCAACACGGCGACCATTCGCCCACGCATGTAGCGACGCGTTACCACAGTTGACATCGACGGTGCCCCAATCCGCTTTCCCGGTCCCCTAAAGATCGAGCATACCGCTTAAGCGGCGATTAACGATGGTGAAGATGGCGCCTGGGTGCGCGGGAAACGGTGTTTTCGCCCACGCGTCTTGACCGGCCGGCGCTTCGCTCTCAAGTCTAGTTGAGGTTTATTTCAAGGGAGCCGCCGAATGGGGCAAGATGCGCGAATCCCGCGTCGCGAACTCGGCGTCGGCGAAGTGGCGCGGCGTAGCGGCGTCGCCGTCTCGGCGCTGCATTTCTACGAAGCCAAGGGGCTGATCACCAGCCACCGCACCGGCGGCAACCAGCGCCGATACGGCCGCGACGTCCTGCGGCGGGTCGCGGTGATAAAGGTGGCGCAGCGGCTGGGCGTGCCGCTCGCCATCATCGGCGACGCGCTGAAGACGCTACCCGAGGCGCGCACGCCGACCGCCGCCGACTGGCGCAAGCTTTCGGAACATTGGCGCGCCGATCTCGACGCCCGCATCCAGAAGCTCACACGGCTGCGCGACAGTCTCGACGAATGCATCGGCTGCGGCTGCCTCTCCGTCGACACCTGCCCGCTGCGCAATCCGTACGACGAACTCGGCGAAGCCGGCCCCGGCCCGCGCCTGCTCGATCCTGGATGAGGCGTTCCTCGTTTCCCTTGCAGGGTGATCGCTATGGTTTTCGTGCAGCTTGTTTGACCCCCACCCCCCACGAAGCCGTGCTCGGCCTGCCTCCCTCCCCCTCGAGGGCAGGGATTGAGGGTGGGGGTTCGGCGAAGCCGAACAACGACTCCATCCATATGCGATAGCCCTACCCTTTGAGTAGGGGTTAGGGCCTGTCCAGCCGCCTACTCCGCCGCTTCCACCGCGCTTCCCCGCCCGAAGCGGTGCTCGATGTAATCGGCCACCATCTTCTCGAAATCGGCGGCGATGGTCGGTCCGCGCAGCGTGGCGGCTTTCTTTCCGTCGATGAAGACAGGGGCGGCTGGTGTTTCGCCGGTGCCCGGCAGCGAAATGCCGATATCGGCGTGCTTGGATTCGCCCGGTCCGTTGACGATGCACCCCATGACGGCGACCTGCAGCGCCTCGACGCCGGGATACTTCTCCCGCCACACCGGCATGTTCTTGCGAATGTCGGCCTCGATCTTCTGCGCCAGCTCCTGGAACACGGTGGAGGTGGTGCGCCCGCAGCCGGGGCACGCCGCCACCACCGGCACGAACTGCCGGAAGCCCATGGTCTGCAGAAGCTCCTGCGCCACCCGCACCTCGCGCGTGCGGTCGCCGCCGGGCTCCGGCGTCAGCGAAATGCGGATCGTGTCGCCGATGCCCTGCTGAAGCAGGATGCCCATGGCCGCCGACGAGGCGACGATGCCCTTGGTGCCCATGCCGGCCTCGGTGAGACCGAGATGAAGCGCATGGTCGGAGCGCCGCGCCAGCTCCGTATAGACGGCGACCAGGTCCTGCACCTGGCTGACCTTGGCCGATAGGATGATGCGGCTTCTGGGCAGGCCGATCTCCTCCGCCAGCTCCGCCGAAAGGAGCGCGGACTGCACAATAGCCTCGCGCGTCACCTCCTGGGCGGTGAGCGGCGACCCCTTGGCCTGGTTCTCGTCCATCAGGCGCGTCAGAAGCTCCTGGTCGAGCGAGCCCCAGTTGACGCCGATCCTGACCGGCTTGTCGTGCCGGATCGCCGTCTCGACGATCGCCGCGAACTGGCGGTCCTTCTTTTCCCTGAAGCCAACATTGCCGGGGTTGATGCGGTATTTCGCCAGCGCCTCGGCGCAGGCGGGATGATCGGCCAGAAGCTTGTGGCCGATATAGTGGAAATCGCCGACCAACGGCACGTCATGGCCGAGCCGCTCCAGCCGCTCGCGGATCCTCGGCACGGCGGCGGCCGCCTCGTCGCGGTCCACCGTAATGCGTACGATCTCCGAGCCGGCGCGATGAAGCGCGGCGACCTGCGCCACCGTGGCGTCCACATCCGCCGTGTCGGTGTTGGTCATGGACTGCACGACCACGGGGGCATCGCCGCCGACCATGACGCTGCCGACTTCGACCCCGACGGAACCCCGGCGGGGGAAGGGGGAAGAGAAGTACCCGGAAATGGTTTCGGCGGTCATCGACCTGCCCCGTTTTCAACCTGTTGCCAGTGAGGTGGCGAAATGGCGCGCGAATGTCAATGGTGGCTTTCTAACAGAGAGCCGCCAACCGGCCGTCGTCATCCCGGAAACCGGAGCGGTAGCGCAGGTTGTCCGGGATGATGCAGGTGAGGCTACCTCCCCAACCGCAGGAAATCCGTCTTCATCTCCGCTTCGCACGCTTCCATGTAGCGCCAGGCGCTCAGCATATGCTTGTACATGATGGAGCGCACGCTTTCGCCGTCTCCGGCCTTCAGCGCCGCGATCAGCCGTGTCTGGTAGGAAAGCCCGGTCTCGCGCAGCGCCGGGTTGGGGCGGTCGTAGATGCGGCGGCAGACGGTGAGGTTGCGCAACAGGTTCTGCAGGAAGCCGCACATGAAGCCGAGCACGGGGTTGGGGCACAGCTCCGCCAGCACGGCGTGGAAGTCGAGTTCGGCCATGCGCTGCTGGTATTCCTCGCCCACCGTCTCCGCCGGGTGGTCGTAGACGCGCATGGTCTCTTCCAGCCGCTGGTAGTCCTCCTCGCTCAAGCGGCCGACGAGACTAGCCGCAAGCTCCGGCTCCAATTGGCAGCGTACCGTGTATATGTCGGCAATGGAGGGCTGGCGGAAGAAGAAGTAGTTGGCGAGAAGCTCCATCGCCCGCGTGTCTTCGAGCGCTGCGACGAAGATGCCGCCGCCCGGCCCCGTGCGGGTGGTCACCAGCCCTTGCGCCTCCAGCGAGCGCAGCGCCTCGCGCATGGTGCCCTTGGAGGCGCGGAAGCGCTCGATCAGCGCCTTTTCCTGCGGCAGCCGGTCACCGGGCTTGAGGTTCTGCGTGACGATCCAATCCTTGATCTCATCGGAGATGACGGCCGGCCGTTTCGGCCCGCGCGGCGGTCGCGCCCTGCCCTTTTCAGCCATGCCCGTCATCCGGCTGCCTCCAGTGCTGCATCCTCGAGCGGGTGGAAGCAAGCGGCCCGGCGCCCTTTTTCCCTCGCTTCGAGCGGCGGACGGGTTTCGCGGCAGGTTCCGTCGGCGCGCGGGCAGCGCGGCGCGAAGGCGCAGCCGGGCGGGGGGTTGTAGGGATCCGGGAGCTCGGCGAGGCCTTCTTCGCCCCTCAACCCCTTCTTGCCCGGCACCGGGGCGGAGTTGAACAGGAGCTTCGTATAGGGGTGGCGCGGGTAGGCGAAGAGATCCCTTGCTGCGGCCTCTTCCACGATGCGCCCGAAATACATCACCGCCACCCGGTCGGAGACGCTCTCCACCACCGACAGATCGTGGCTTATGAAGATATAGGTAAGGCCGAAGCGAGACTTGAGGCCATCGAGCAGGTTCAACACCTGCGCCTGCACCGAAACGTCCAGCGCCGAGACGGGCTCGTCAAGCACCAGGATTTCCGGCTCCGCCGCGAGCGCGCGAGCGATGCCGATGCGCTGCGCCTGACCGCCGGAGAACTCGTGCGGGTAGCGGTCGAGGAACTCGGCCCTGAGGCTCACCGCGTCCATCAGTTCGGCAAGGCGCTCGCGGCGCTTCTGCGCGTCGAAGCCGAGCAGATGCTTCATCGGCGCTTCGAGGATACGGCGGATGGTCTTGCGCGGGTTGAGCGAGGAGACCGGATCCTGGAAGACGTACTGGATGCTGCGGGCGAGCCCTCGCGGCGAGCTTTTGGCGAGCGCCGTCACATCCTCGCCTTTCAGGCGGATGGTGCCGTCGCTGGGTGCATCGAGGCCCACCAGCATGCGCGCCAGCGTGGACTTGCCGCAACCTGATTCGCCGACAATGCCCAAGGTCTCGCCTTCATTCAGGGAAAGGTCGACGCCCTGCACGGCGTGCACTTGTGGCTTTGTCTTGCCGAGAAGCGTGCGCCCGCCGCCGAACACGCGCGTCAGGCCTTCGACCGCCAGAACCGTCTCGCTCATTGGGCAGCCTCCGACTGTTCCGGTTTCAGCGGCTTGATGCAGCGCACGGCGCGCTCCGGCGCGAGGCTCTCCAGCGCGATCTCGCCCTCCCGGCAAGCCGCCTCGGCATAGGGGCAGCGCTCGGCGAAGGCGCAGCCTTCGGGCAGGCGGTTGACCGCCGGCGGCAGACCGGAGATCGCGTCGAGCCGCCGTTCCGGCTCGCCCAGCACCGGCACGCAGTCGATCAGCTTGCGCGTATAGGGATGGGCGGGTGCGTTGAGCACCTCATCCGTCGGCCCGGTCTCGACGATGCGCCCCGCATACATCACCGCAACGCGGTCGCAGATCTCCGAGACCACGCCGAAGTCGTGGGTGATGAAGAGGAGGGCTGAACCCTTGTCGTCCTGCAGCGCGTCCATGAGCTTCAGTATCTGCGCCTGCACGGTGACGTCGAGCGCGGTTGTCGGCTCGTCGGCGATCAGGATCTCCGCGTCGTTGGCGAGCGCCATGGCGATGGAGACACGCTGGCGCATGCCGCCGGACAATTCGTGCGGATAGGAACCCGCGCGCTCGGCGGCATTGGGAATGCGCACCATCTTAAGAAGCGCCACCGCCCGCTTCCACGCGTCGCGATAGGAGAGCGGCTGGTGGGCACGGATCGCCTCCGTCACCTGGTCGCCCACGGTGAAGAGCGGATGCAGCGTCGACAGCGGGTCCTGGAAGACATAGGCGAAGGCGCCACCGCGCAGTTTGCGCAAGTCGGCTTCGGAAGCCTCCAGGAGGTCGCGGCCCTGGTAGAGCACGCGCCCGCCGGCGATGCGCCCCGGCGGCGTCGGCACGAGGCCGAGCAACGACATGGCGGTGACGGATTTGCCGGAGCCGGATTCGCCGACGAGGCCCAGGCACTCGCGTTCCTTGAGCTGGAAGCTCACCCCACCGACGGCCTTGTAGACATCGCCGCCGACGCGGAACTCGGTCCTGAGGTCGCGCACGTCGAGCGCCGCTTTCGCGGGCGTCTCCGGCATCGCCGGCACGTCCTCGCGCTTCACCGCCGTCGCCGCCGCGGGACGGCTGAGCGCGCCGGACTTGAGCCGCGGGTCGAGCACGTCGCGGATGCCATCGCCGACGAGATTAATGCTCATGACGAGGGCGAAGATCATCAGGCCCGGCACGATGGAGACGTGCGGCGCGGTGAACAGAAGCTTGCGCCCCTCGCCCAGCATGGAGCCGAGATCGGCCTGTGGCGGCTGCGCGCCAAGGCCAAGGAAGGAGAGGCCCGCCGTCTCCAGGATCATCCAGCCGACGGTGGTTGACATGGTGATGACGATGACGGGCAGCACATTCGGCAGCACCTCGGTGAGCAGGACACGCAGGTGCCCTTTGCCGGACAGGCGCGCCGCGTCGACGAACTCGCGGTGGGCGAGCGACAGCGCGACGCCGCGGATGTTGCGGGCGAAGAAGGGGATGTTGACGACGGCAATGGCATAGAGCGCGTTCATCAGGCCCGGGCCGAGCACGGCAACGATGGCGAGCGCGAGCAGGATGTAGGGGAAGGCCATCAGCATGTCGATGCCGCGCATCATGAAATTGTCCGTGCGCCCGCCCGCGTAGCCGGCGACGAGGCCGATGGCCGAGCCGACAACCGCCGCCACCAACGTCGCGGACAGGCCAACGGCGATGGAGACGCGCGCGCCCCACATGAGGCGTGAGAGGAGGTCGCGGCCCAGTTGGTCTGTGCCCAGGAAGTGGCCCTCCGCGAGCGGACGAAGAAGGCGGTTGGCCGGATTGGTGATGTCGGGCGGTTGCAAGGGCAACCACGGCGTGAGGAGGGCGGCGAGCGCGATCACAACCAGGAGGCCGAGGCCGAAGGCGGCCAGGCGGTTCGCCACCAGGAGCGCGAAAAAGCTCGGCCGCCCGCTCTTCCTTATCGGCTCGACGGGTTTTGCGGTGTCAGTGGCCGTGCTCATGTCTTCAGCCTCGGATCGAGCATGTGCTGAACCATGTCGGCGAGGAGGTTGAACAGCACGTAGCTGGCGGCCACCACCAATACGCCGCCCTGCACCAAAAGCAGATCGCGGGTGGAAATCGCCTGCACCAGCATGCGGCCGATGCCCGGCCACTGGAACACGGTCTCGATATAGACCGCCCCGCCGAGCACGAAGCCGGCCTGGATGCCGATGACCGGAATGACGCTGACGAGCGCCGCCTTGAAGGCATGGCGGTAGATCACCCGGCGCTCCGACAGGCCCTTGGCGCGCGCGGTGCGGATATAATCCTGGCGCAGGACTTCGAGCATGGCCGCACGCGTGAGCCTGGCGATCACCCCCGTCGCCACCACGGCCAGCGTGATCGCCGGCAGCGCCAGATGCGACAACAGGTCGAGCGGCCCACCGCCGCCATAGATCGCATACATGCCGGACGGCGGCAGCCAACGCAGGTTGACGGCGAAGACAAGGATCAGAAGCAGCCCCAACCAGAAGGAAGGCATCGAGATGCCGATGAGGACGAAGAAGGTGACGATGCGGTCCGTCCAGCCGAACTGGCGCACGGCCGAGACGATGCCGGCGACAAGGCCGAAGACGGTGCACAAGACGAGGGAAGCGCCGGCGAGGATGAGCGTCGCGTTGAAGCGCTCCAGCACCTCGTCGATGACCGGCCGGTTGAGCGAATAGGAGCGGCCGAAATCGCCCTGTAAGAGGTTGCCGAGCCAGATGAAATATTGCTCCGGCAGGCTGCGATCGAGGCCGAGTTGCCGGTTGATCCGCTCGACATTTTCCGGCGTCGCGTAGGCGCCCAGGATGGCCGTCGCCGGGTCGCCGGGGATCATCGCCATGATGAGAAAGACGATGACCGTCAGGCCGAACAGCACCGGTACGATCATAGCCAGGCGCTTGAGGAAATAGGCGAGCATCAGACGGCTCCCGAAGGGGCAATTTGAAAAGCAGCGCCAAACTTGATTTTCCGCCCTCGCCCCTTCGCGCCCCCCTCTGGCCTGCCGGCCATCTCCCCCACGAGGGGGGAGATCAGGGGCGGTGATGTCGGCGCCCTCTTGTTAAGCGCAGGCGCCAAGTCTGATAACAGCGTAATCTCCCCCCTTGGGGGGGAGATGGCCGGCAGGCCAGAGGGGGGTGCGAAAGGGCTGGTCGCGGGCAGCATTATACTCTCGCAACGGCTACTGTTTCGCCACATCCCTCAGGATAAGGAAGAAGGACGGCTGCAGGCTGAAGTTCTGCACTTCGGCCTTTGCGACAGCGCTCTGCTTCCAATTGGCGATGAAGGCCCAGGGCGCGTCCTCGTGGACGATCTCCTGCATCTGCTGGTAGAGCGCGGCTCGCTCTTCCGATTCGGTGGCCTGGCGCGCCTGCTGGAGGATGGTATCGACCTCCGGATTGGAGTAGTAGCCGGAGTTGAAGCCGCCCTTGTCGGGGAAAGCATCCGTGCGCAGCGTCAGATAGGGCAGCGTGTCCGGATCGTTGGTCATCCACGCCATCTCGGCCATGTCCGCCTTGCCTTCGAGGCCCGGGTTCACCTCGCCCAGGAAGGTGTTCCACTCGTAGGTCTCGATCTTCACGTTCATGCCGACGGCGGCGAGGTCGGCCTGGATGGCCGTGCCCATGGCGACGGGGTCGAGCATGCCGGAACCGCCTTCCGTGACGTAGAAGACGACCTCCTCGCCGTCGTAGCCGGCCTCTTCAAGAAGCTGCTTCGCTTTCTCAGGGTCGTAGGGATAGGGCTCTAGGGCCTCGTTGTAGGCCCAGGCGAAGGCCGGCGGCGTCGGGCCGGCGGCGATCTCGGCCGTGCCCTGTAGCACGTTCTCCACCAGCGCCTGCTTGTTGATGGCGTAGTTCACCGCCTGGCGCGCGGCCTTTTCCTTGAACGGCTCCTCTTTCATGTTGAGGATAAGAAACCAGACATGCGGTCCCGCCTGCTCATAGACGGCGAAGGCCGGATCGTCGGCGAACTGTGCAATATTGTCCGGCGGCACCTCGACCATCAGGTCCAGGCCGCCCGAAAGCATCTCGGCGACGCGCGTGTTGGCATCGGTGATGGGGCGGAATACGACGGCATCGAGCGGCGGCGCGCCGTTCCAGTAATCCTCGTTGCGCTCCACCACGACGCGGGAATTGCTCTGCCATTCAGCGAACTTGAAAGGCCCTGTGCCGGAAGGGTTGCGGCCGAAATCCTTGCCATGCTCCTCCACCGCCGCCGGCGAGACGATCAGCCCCATCGGATAGGCGAGGTTGGAGAGGAAAGGCGCGTAGGGCTCGTTGAGCGTGAAGACGACCGTATGCTCGTCTTCCGCCGTCACTTCCTCGACCGCCGAGAAGAAGAAGGCGAGCGGAAACGGGCCGGTGTCGTGATAGGGATGGTCTTCGTTCAGGAAGCGCTCGAAATTGAACTTCACCGCTTCCGCGTTGAAAGGCGAGCCGTCGTGGAAGGTGACGCCCTCGCGCAGCTTGAACGTATAGGTCTTCCCGTCTTCGGAAATCTCCCAGCTTGTCGCCAGCGCCGGCTCCACTTCCAGCGTGCCGTCGATATAGCGCACGAGGCCGTCATAGACATTCATCAGGATGCGGAAGTCGTTGACCGCCGTCACCGCATGCGGATCGAGCGATTTGGGCTCGGCGATCTGGCCGACGATCAGCACGTTGGGGGGCGTCTGTGCCTCGGCCGGCTGGAGACCGACCGCGGCGAAGCCCGCCATGGCCAGCCCTGCGAGCGCGCCTTTTAGCACGCGCGAAAACCCTGTCATGACAACCTCCACATTTCTCTTGGAATGTTATTATCGATTGAGATCGTAATTTATCATGATAAATACGCAAGCCTGAATCCGCCTCTCCTTGCCCAAATTTTAGCCATGGCTAAGCATCGATCATGACCAGCGAGACCGCCCGCCTACCGCGTATCGACCCCCAGCGCCTGCGCCAGGACCTTGAAACCCTTGGCGGCATCGGCCGCAACCCGGTGACGGGCGGCATCGACCGCGTCAGCTTTTCCGATGCGGACATGGAGGGACGGCGTTTCATTGCAAAACTGATGGAGGAGGCGGGGCTTGCCGTTTCCATGGACGGCGCAGGCAATCTTTCGGGCCGTTGGGAGGTGGGCGACGGGCCCGTGGTCATGCTCGGCTCGCATCTCGACAGCGTGCCCGACGGCGGCATGTTCGACGGTGCGTTGGGCGTTGTGGCCGCGCTCGAATGCGTGCGCGCCATGAAAGAGGCCGGCCTGACCCCGGCACGGCCCGTGGAGGTGATCGCCACGGCCGAGGAGGAAGGTCGCTTCGGCGGCATGTTCGGCGCCCAGGCGCTTGCCGGGCAGGTGACGCGCGAATGGCTGGAGACGACGCACGATGATGGCGGCACGCGGCTCTTCGACGCCATGCGGGCGCAGGGGCTGGAACCCTATGAAGCGCTGAAGGCGAAACGGCCGGAAGGCTCCATCGCCGCCTTCCTGGAACTGCACGTGGAGCAAGGCCCGGTGCTGGAGGCGGCGGGGAAGCCGGCCGGCATCGTCACCGGCATTTCCGGTGTCTTCAACTGGACGGTCCGCCTTTCCGGCGAGGCGAACCACTCCGGCACCACGCCAATGGACATGCGCCGCGACGCCTTCATGGGGCTGGCCGACTTCGCCCATGACATCCCCGAGCTGATCGCCGAGCGCGGCGGCGAGACGAGCCGCGTGACCATCGGCAAGGTGGCGGTGGAGCCGAACTTCCCGCACACGGTGCCCGGCCATGCGGAGTTCTCGCTGGTCGCCCGCGACATGGACGAGACGGTGATGCGGGCCTTGGCGGACGGTGCGAAGGCGCGCATCGAGGCCGCGGCGAAGAAGCACGGCCTCTCCTTCTCGATCGAGGAGACCAGCTGGCTCGCCCCCTCCCCCTGCCATCCCGAGATAATCGCTGCCTTCCAGCGCGCCGCCGAACGCCTCGGCCTCGACGCGCCCCTGATGCCGAGCGGCGCCGGCCACGACGCGCAGACGATGGCGGGGATCACGCGCGCAGGCCTTATCTTCGTGCCGTCCGTCGGCGGCATCAGCCATGCGCCGGAGGAGAGGACGGAGTGGGCCGATATCGAGGCAGGGACGAATTTGTTGCTGCATGCGGCGATGGAGATCGCGGGGGTGGGAGTGAGTAGTGAATAGTGAATGGTGAGTAGTGATGGTTTCGGCAGCCTCACCAGCTAAGGAAGTCCCGCCATTCACTATTCACTATTCACTATTCACCGTCACCATCCCTTGCCCCGCCCCAGCGCAGCGCCGCGACCGCTTGGCAAGCGATGATGCATTGCAATATGGTCCCGACCATCAGGTAAGGAGGCATCTCACGTGAGCAAGGCAAGAACCGCCATCGTCACCGGCTCGACCTCGGGCATCGGGTTGGGCATCGCACGCGCGCTGGCCGCCGACGGCTGCAACGTGGTCGTCAACTCCTTCACCGACAGCAAGGAAGACCATGCGCTGGCCGACGGCATCGCCCGCGAGTTCGGTGTGACGGCGGCTTATACCCAGGCCGACATGTCCAACGGAGAAGAGTGCCGCCGGCTTGTTGAGGAGACCGTGGAGCGCTTCGGCGCCATCGATATCCTCGTCAACAATGCCGGCATCCAGCATGTGGAGGCCGTGGAGACGTTTCCGACGGAAAAGTGGGACGCCATCATCGCCATCAACCTGTCCTCCGCCTTCCACACCATCGCCGCCGCCGTGCCGCACATGAAGCGCCAGGGCAAGGGCCGCATCGTCAACATCTCGTCCGCCCACGGCCTGCGCGCCTCGCCCTTCAAATCGGCCTATATCGCAGCCAAGCACGGCGTGGTCGGGCTGACGAAGACGGTGGCGCTGGAGTTGGCAGACGATCACGTGACCTGCAACGCCATCTGCCCAGGCTACGTGCTCACCCCACTGGTGGAGGCGCAGATCCCCGACCAGATGGCGGCGCATAACATGGACCGCGAAACGGTGGTGCGCGAGGTGATGCTGGCGCGGCAGCCGATCCGCGAATTCGCCACTGTCGAGCAGATCGGCGCCGCCGCCGTCTTCCTGTGCTCCGACAACGCCGCGCTGATCACCGGCACCACGCTTTCGGTCGACGGCGGCTGGACCGCGCGGTAGAGCAATTCCAGGAAGAGCGAAACCGGTTTTCCGTCCGGAATTGCGACAAAACAACGGGTCTAAACATCTAGGGGCTACTTTTCCCTTAGCGCCAGTTCGATCAGCGTGACGAACCGACGCGCCGACTCCTCGGCATGCGTGCCGCACAGGCCGCGGGCCTTCAGCCCCTCCAGCACATCGAACAGCATCTCCGCGAGCGATTCCGCGGACAGCCCGCGCTCCTCCAGCCGCACTCCGCGCCGTTGCGCCTCTTCTCCGATCGCCCTGGCGAAGCAGCCGATCATGCCTTGCCTCCAGCCGGCGACCATGTCCGAGGCGATGTTGTGGTTCACGTCGATGAGCTCGTCGCCGTGCGGCGAATGCTCGATCGTGCGGAACATCTGGAAAAGTGCCCGGTCGAGCGCCGCCATCAGCCGCGCGTCGAGCGGCCCCTCCTCGAACAGCACCGCGGAGGCACCTGCGCGCGATCGCGCGAGCATCGTCTCGCCGACGGCGCGGAAGATGTCTGCCTTGTTGCGGAAAAGAAGGTAGAGCGCCGGCCGCGAAATCTCCACGGCGCGCGCAATGTCGTCCATCGTCGTGCGCGAGAAGCCGTAGGCGAGGAAAACCTGCATTGCAGCTTCGACAATACGCGCCCGCCTCGGATCGTCCGCCCCGCTGTTCTCTGCTGTTCTTGGAGTGCTCACTACCATCGTGCAATTGGTTGTTGACAAAATTACGCAATTTGTCAATGTGTCGCTGCTCGAAATGCCGCCTTTGTGCTAGCGCAGGGCATTCTCGGGAAAGCACGACCGCGACCATGGTGACAGCCTGTTGTCAGGAGTGGTGGATCGTGTGGCTTTTTTGCAATGCAAGACCGCTGTAAGGGAATAAGCCATATCCTGCGGTGAGATTGAACCGTCCACCCGCCGACCCCATATGGGACCAAATTTTACCGCGTTCGGCAGGGGTCCAGCAGACTGGAAATCGTCATGCCAAAGATAAAGTTCCACAAGGTTGCGGCTGTCGTCGTTCTCGTCGCAACCGCTGCCTGGATTGCGACAGGAAAGTTTTCCTCTGTGGGCAGTGCAAGCCAGGAAGCCGAGGCCGCCAGAACCGCCGAAGCCGAGATGGAACGCCCGTCCGTTCTCAAGACGGTCCAGGTGGCGGTGCCGCCGCGGCTCGAGCATGCACGCACCATCCGCGTCTCCGGGCAGACAGAGGCGGACAAGCAGTCGGTCCTGGCCGCACGCTCGGCCGGCATTGTCGAGGAACTCCCCTTCTCCGAAGGCGACGTCGTCAAGGAAGGCGATCTTGTGCTGCGGCTCGAAACGGAGGGCAAGAGAGCGACCGTGGAATCCGCGCGCCAGACGCTGGCCCAGCGCGAAGCCGAGGCCGCTGCCTCCGAGCGGCTGGCCCAGAGCGGCAACATCGCCACCCTGCGGCTCGACGAAGTCCGTTCCGCCGTTGCCAACGCCCGCTCGGCACTGGAAACAGCAGAGGCGGATCTCGACCGCGTGACCGTGCGTGCGCCCTTCTCGGGCATCATCGACCAGGTGCATACGGAGGAAGGCAGCTCCCTGATGCAGGGCGCCGAGGTGGTCACGCTGCTGAAGCTCGACCCCATACTCGCCGTCGGCGAGGTCAGCGAACACGACCTCGGCAATATCCAGCGCGGCGACGAGGCGGAGGTGCGCCTTGTCAACGGCGAGACGCTGCGCGGCACGATACGGCATATGCGCCGTGCCGCCTCGCCTCAGACCCGCACCTATCGCATCGAAGTGGCGATCGACAATCCGGACGGCCGCATCCCTGCCGGCATGACGGCGGAGGTCAACATCCTGGCGCAGAGGGTGGAGACCGTCGCTCTGCCGCGCTCGGTCGTAACCCTGAACGCAAAGGGTGAGTTGGGCGTGCGCGCGGTGGATCCTTCGGGAAAGGTGGATTTCTATCCCATCGACATCGTCGACGACACACCGCAGGCCCTCTACCTGGCCGGCATTCCTTCGGACGCCCGCATCATCGTCGCCGGTCAGGACCTGGTGACGGACGGAGAGACCGTGAACGCCGAAAAGGTCGATGAAAGCACGCTTGGCCTTGCCGGCAACCCTGCCATGCAGAAGGCGATGCAGCAGTAGCGCGCGCGACGGGGACACCGATCGATGGATATTGTTCGACTTGCCATACGCAATGCGCGGCTCACGCTGTCCATATTGCTGTTTTTCGTGGTCGCCGGCGCGATCGCCTATGTGGATATCCCCAAGGAAGCCGAGCCGGACGTTCCGATCCCGGTCATCTATGTCAGCCTGAGCTATCAGGGCATTTCGCCCGAGGATTCGGAGCGGTTGCTGCTGCGGCCGGTGGAGACTGCGCTCAAGGGCCTGGAGGGTGTCAAGGAGATGCGCTCGGCCGCCTATGAGGGCGGCGGCTTTGTGCTGGTCGAGTTCCAGGCCGGCTACGACTTTTCCAACGCGATCGAGGATGTGCGTGCCAAGGTGTCGGACGCCGAGCGCGATCTGCCCTCCGGCGCCGACGAACCGTCCGTCAACGAGGTCAATATCTCGGAGTTCCCGGTCCTTGTCGTCACCCTTTCCGGTGATCTTCCCGAACGTGCTCTGACGACCGCCGCGCGCAACCTGCGCGACCGCATCGAGGAGATTCCGGGCGTTCTGGAAGGTTCGCTGCAGGGCGCGCGCGACGAATTGGCGGAAATCATCATCGACCCCGTCAAGCTGTCCTCCTACGGGCTGCAGCTCGACCAGCTCATCAACGGCGTCAACGCCTCCAACAGCCTGGTCGCAGCCGGCGCGCTGGAAGGCGGGGAAGGCCGCTACGCCGTCAAGGTGCCTTCGCTCATCGAGAATGTCGAGGACATCGCCAACCTGCCGATCGTGGCGACCAGGGACGCCGTGGTGCGAGCCCGCGATCTCGCCACCATCCGCTCCACCTTCACCGACGCCGAGACCATCACGCGCCTTGACGGCCAGAAGGCCATCGCCATCGAGGTGAAGAAGCGCGTCGGATCCAACCTGGTCGACACCGTCGATGCCGTGAAAAAGGTGTCGGAGGAATTCGTCCAGACCATGCCCGAGGGCGTGCAGGTGTCCTACAGCCAGGACAAGTCGGTCTTCATCCGCGACATGCTGGACGATCTGCAGAACCATGTGCTGATCGCCATTATCCTGGTCTTCATCATCGTCCTCTACACGCTGTCGGGCCGCGCCTCGCTCCTCATCGGCCTGGCCGTGCCCGCGTCCTTCCTGATGGGCATCTTTGCGCTCTCCATGGGCGGCTATACGGTCAACATGGTGGTGCTGTTCAGCCTCATCCTGGCCGTCGGCATGCTGGTGGACGACGCCATCATCGTCACCGAGTTCGCCGAGCGGCGCATGACGGAGGGGATGCCGAAGGCGCAGGCTTTCGAGCTCGCCGCCAAGCGCATGGCCGGCCCGGTGATCGCCGCCACCATGACACGCATCGCCGCCTTCTCGCCGCTGTTGTTCTGGCCGGGCATCGTCGGCGAGTTCATGAAGTATCTGCCGATCACGCTGATCGTCACGCTGGCCGCGTCGATGATCTACGCTCTCATATTCACGCCCACATTGGGCGCGCTATTCGCCAAGGCGCACGTGCATGAAGAGCCGCCGCCGGACGGCTGGTACATCCGTTTCGTGAGGCAGGCCCTGCGCTTCCCCAAGACCGTGCTTCTCTTGACGGTCGCCCTCCTGGTCGGCGTGCAGGTCGCCTATACGCAATATGGCGCCGGCGTCGAGTTCTTCCCCGATGTCGAGCCCGAATACGGCCTGATGTACGTGCATGCGCGCGGCAATCTCTCGCTCGAGGAGATGGACCGGCTGGTGCGGCCGGCCGAGGAGAAGCTGGTCGGCTGGCCGGGCATCGAAACCGTCTACACCCGCGTCGGCCAGACGCGCGGCGGCGGCGAGGACATCGACGAGGATGTGATCGGCGTCCTGCAGTACGAGTTCGTCGACTGGCGCGAGCGCAAGCCGGCGGGCGAGATCCTGAACGATCTGCGCGCCGAGATGGCCAGCATGCCCGGCGTCGAGGTCGAGGTGCGCGTGCCCGATGCCGGCCCGCCCACGGGCCAGCCCATCCAGGTGCAGCTTTCCGCTGCGAATCCCGAGGGTCTCAACGACCAGGCGGCGGCTGTCGCGGAAATGCTGGGGGGGATCGACGGCGTCATCGACATTGCCGACGGCCTCCCCCCGCCGGGCATCGACTGGGCGATCCGCGTCGACCGGCCCAAGGCCGCCCAGTACGGCGTCAGCCCCACTGCGGTCGGCAACGTGGTGCAGCTCGTGACCAACGGCCTCAAGCTGTCGGAGTACCGCCCGGCCGGCGTCGACGATGCGGTGGACATCCGCCTGCGTCTGCCGGAGGACCGGCGTACGCTGTCGACGCTGGACCAGCTTCGTATCGGGACCGCGCAGGGACCGGTGCCGATCTCCAACTTCGTTACCCGCGAACCGGAGCTGAGCAGCGGCATCCTGAATCGCATCGACGCCCAGCGCACGATCACCGTCACCGCCAACATCGCCAGCGGCTATCAGGAAGCGGCGGTCCAGCAACAGGTGATCTCAGAGCTCAACGGCATGGACTTCGGCGCCATGCGCTGGAAGCTCGCCGGATCGAGCGAGGAGAGCGACGAGGCCGCGGCCTTCCTGTCGAAGGCGTTCGGCGCGGCGATCTTCCTCATCTTCGTGGTGCTGCTCGCCCAGTTCAACAAGTTCACCAGCGTCTTTCTGGTGCTGATGACCGTGGTCATGGCGACGATCGGCGTCTTCCTCGGCCTTCTGATCACCGGCCAGACCTTCGGTATCGTCATGTCGGGCATCGGCGTGATCGCGCTGGCGGGCGTGGTGGTGAACAACAACATTGTCCTTATCGACACCTATGACAGGCTGCGCGATGAGGGCATGAAGAAGTATGACGCCATCATCCAGACCTGCCGTGAGCGTGCCCGGCCGGTGCTTCTGACGGCGATCTCGGCCGTCCTCGGCGTTCTGCCGATCGCCTTCGCCCTCGGGCTGGAGCTGGCTGACCGCGAGGTCACCTTCGGCGCACCGTCCACGCAATGGTGGATTTCGCTGTCGGGGGCCATCGTCTACGGCCTGAGCTTTGCCACGGTGTTGACGCTGATCGTCACGCCGGCGGCGCTGATGGTGTTCACCCGCGAGGCACGGCCAGCGGGTGAGAAGCGCCGCAGCCTGCTTGCCCGCCTCTTCCGTCGTCGCGACGAGGGTGCGGATGCCGGGAGACCCGAAGAGGATGTGCCCGTCACGGCCTTCCCCAAGGCCGCCGAGTAAAAGCCCGCGCCGGCACGGCGGGGGAACCTGCCGTGCACCCGGGCGTTGTCTTGCCGTTCCATTATCAACGGCAGGGACAATGCCATGTCAGTCACCACCATTCTCATCATCATATTGCTGCTCGTCCTGCTCGGCGCGATACCCACATGGCCCTACTCGCGCGCCTGGGGCTATGGCCCTTCCGGTATCGTCGGCGTCATTCTCCTGGTGATTCTGATCCTGGCCCTGATGGGCCGGATATGACGTGCCCGCCCCCGGCCATCGGGAAGGCCGGTCGTTTATTCAAGGCGATAGGAGCGTTACGAGGCGCCTGCCGAGGGTGCGGGTTCGGCGATTTCGTCCGCCGGCCGCACCAGGTTCGACATCAAAAGCACCACCCCCAGAAGCACGGCAAAGCCGATGAAAACCGGTGTGAAGCCCGTCCGCTCGGCCACGAAGCCGACGATGGATGGCGCGGCGAGCATGCCGGAATAGCCGATCGTGGTGGCCACGCTCATGCCGGCGGCCGACGAGATGCCGGGCTGGTTGCCTGCCGCCGAGAAGGCGATGGGCACCATATTGGCAATCCCCAGCCCGGCCAGGGCGAAGGCCAGCGTAGCAGCCGCCGGCGAGGACGCCAGCCCCGCCCCCAGCATGCCGACTGCGGCGACGATGCCCGAGAGCCGCATCGTCGTTACCGCGCCCAGCCGGTTGCGCACCCCGTCGCCGAGGAAGCGCATCAGGGCCATGGCCCCGGAAAAGGCGGTAAAGGCGAGGCTCGCCGTAGCCAGGCCGGCGCCCATCTCCTGGCGCAGATAAAGGGCCGCCCAATCGAGGACGGCCCCCTCCGGCGCCATCGAGAACAGGGCGACGATGCCGGTAAGATAGACAAGCGGATTGCGCGGAAAGCCGCTCAGCCGGCCGCCGCCCGTCGCCGCCGGCTTGCGCTCGACGATGAGTTTCGGCATGGCGGCGAACACGAGCACGAGCGCAAAGACGGTGACGGCGCCGGCATGCGCCAGATGCCCCCATTGCTCGGCCAGAACGCCGCCCACACCCGCGCCGACGAAGCCGCCGAGGCTCCAGAAGCCGTGCGAGGAGGACATGATGGCACGCTGCAGCCGGCGCTCCACGACCACCGCATTGGAGTTCATGGCGACATCCATGCCGCCCAAAAGGCCGCCGAAGGCAACAAGCGCCGCGATCAGCGTCGGCATGCCCGGCGCCGCGGCTATGGCGAGAAGCGAGCAGGCGCACAAGACGCCGGACACGCGCGCCACCGCACGCGAGCCGTAGCGGCTGATGAGCCATCCGCACATGGGCATCGCCACGACAGCCCCGAGGCCGAAGATGAGGATAAGCAGGCCAAGTACCGTCTCACTCAGCGAGAAGCGCGCGACGAGCAACGGGATCTGCGGCGCCCAGCTGCCGACCATGAAGCCGTTGACGAAGAAAAAGGTCGCAACGGCCCAGCGGCCGGAGAGCGCGTTCTCTTGTGACATGTCGATATCCGTAGCTGACCTCGGAAAGGAGAGCGAACCAACGGTCCTTTATATTCACCGCTTGCGGGTTGGGACTGTTCAGGCATGGATCCTCGGGTCAAGCCCACTGGTGTCCGGTTAAATTTTCTGGACACGGCGCATGACATTGATTCTACTCTGTTTCAGACGTTTCGCGGCGTTTGAGACATGAGCAGAAGGTCAATGTCATGCGGCACCACAATAGCGTTTTTCACGGGCTTCAGAAGCATATTCCGTGGGCGGTATTCGAGCGGCTTGTGGACAAGCACCGAGCCGACCACAGGGTGCGCCGGCTCGACACCAAGAGCCAGTTCCTGGCGCTCCTGTTCGGGCAATTGGCGGGGGCGGCGAGCCTACGCGACATCGAGGCGGGGCTGATGAGCCAGTCCGCCCGTCTCTACCACCTGGGCATGGGCTGCGTGGCGCGCTCCACCCTGGCCGACGCCAATGCCCGGCGGCCGGCAGCACTTTATGGCGAGTTGTTCGCCCATATGGCGGCGCAGGCCAGCCGCCGCACGCGCCGGCACCTCAAGGATGCGGTGCGCATCCTCGATGCCACCAGAGTGCAGATGTCGTCGCTGAGCCGGGGCTGGCTGGAGACGCAGAACGGCCGGCGCGCCATCAAGCTGCACAAATCCTCGATGCCACCAGAGTGCAGATGTCGTCGCTGAGCCGGGGCTGGCTGGAGACGCAGAACGGCCGGCGCGCCATCAAGCTGCACATTGCCTACGACCCGGCGGCCGATGCCCCGCTCAATGTTGTGATGACCAGCCAGCGGGTCAACGACATCACCCCGGCCAAGGCCATGCCGGTCACACCGGGAATGACCTATGTGTTCGATCTGGCCTATTACGATTTCGCCTGGTGGGCGGCCCTGGATGCCAAGGGCTGCCGCTTCGTCACCCGGCTGAAGAGCAACACCGGGCTTGACGTTGCGGCCGAGCAGGCCGTGCCCGCGGACGGCAACATCCTCGCAGACCGCATCGGGCTGTTGCCGCAGCGCATGGCCCGTGCGCGCCGCAACCCCTTCGCCGCGCCGCTGCGCGAGATCACCGTGCGCATCGAAACCGGCAAGACCATCCGCCTGATCACCAACGATCTCGATGCTCCGGCCGAGGACATCGCCGATCTCTATAAGCAGCGCTGGCAGATCGAACTGTTCTTCAAGTGGATCAAGCAGAACCTCAAGCTCAGCCACTTCCTCGGCACTTCCGAGAACGCCGTGCGCACCCAGATCTATGTCGCCTTGATCGCCCACATTCTGCTGCGCGCCGCCCAGGCAACCCAGAAAGCCGTCACCCAGCCGCTCGCCTTCGCCCGCCTCGTTCGCCTCAACCTCATGCACAGGCGGCCCATCGACGCCCTCAACACCCCACCGCCGCCAGTGCCGCCCGATCCACGGCAAATGACCCTAAACCTCGCGCCAGCTTAACCGGACACCAGTGGGCTTGACCCGAGGATCCATGCC
>NZ_WQNH01000030.1 GCF_009812055.1 Chelativorans xinjiangensis
TCGCCAGTAAAATGCGCCGCGCAAACTGGAATAGAGACTTCTTCCATGAGCTCTTTACTCATATGCGATAGCCCTGCCCTCGTGGGGGGGGAGATTGTGCTGGCCGCTTGCTTTGGCGCCATTCCTGCAATGCTGATGATTGGCGAAAGTTGTCATGACGGCCGATCTCCCCCTCGTGCGGGGGAGATGTCCGGCCCTTCGACAAAGCTCAGGACAGAGGGGCGCGGGGCTTGTCCGACAGCGCACCGCCGACGCCGTTTCCTGGGTTTGGCGCTGTCATCGGCGCCAGGCCGCTCACCCCGTCGCCACCAGCAGTTCCGGGTCGACCTCCGTCATTTCCACCCGGCGCTCGAATGCAACGCCGTCCTCGTCGAACAGGTGGCAGTCCTTGGCGAAGACGCTGGTCTGCATGGTCTCGTCGGGGCGCACCGGGGCGGAGCCGGGGATGAGGGCGCAGTAGTTTTCGGTGTCGCTGTCCGGAAGCACGGCATAGACGACCGTGTTTGCACCGAGGCGCTCGATGACGGTGGGGGTGACGGGGATGTCGAGGTCGCCCTGGCCGAGGTGGATGTGCTCCGGGCGGATGCCCAGGGTCAGCTGGCTGCCTTCAATGCCCTGGCGCGGGGCGACGGGCACGGTGATGGTGCGGCCGTCATACTCGACCTTCATGCCGTCCGGCCCCGCTCCCTTGCAGGTGACGGGCAGGAAGTTCATCTTCGGGTTGCCTATGAAACCGGCGACGAACAGGTTCTCCGGCTTGTGGTAGAGTTCCAAAGGCGCCCCGTTCTGCGCGATCTCGCCGCTGTTGAGCACCACGATGCGGTCGGCCATGGTCATGGCCTCGACCTGGTCGTGGGTGACGTAGATCATCGTTGCCTTCAACCGCTTGTGCAGCTTGGTGAGCTCGATGCGCATCTCGGCGCGGAGCGCCGCATCGAGGTTCGACAGCGGCTCGTCGAAAAGGAAGATCTTGGGCTCGCGCACGATGGCGCGGCCGATGGCGACGCGCTGGCGCTGGCCGCCGGAAAGCTGGCCCGGCTTCTGCTCCAGCCGCTGATCGAGCTGCAGGATGCGGGCGGCGGCGTGCACTTTCTCTCTAAGTTCTTCCTCCTTCGTCCTTTCCACCCGCAGGGGGAAGGCGATGTTCTCGAACACCGTCATGTGCGGGTAGAGCGCGTAGGACTGGAAGACCATGGCAATGCCGCGCTTGACCGGCGGCAGCTCGTTGACCTTGACGCCGTCGATGACGATGTCGCCTTTGGTGACCTCTTCCAGGCCCGCCAGCATGCGCAGGAGCGTGGACTTGCCGCAACCGGACGGCCCGACGAAGACGACGAACTCGCCCTCTTCGACCTCCAGATCGATGCCCTTGATGATCTCGGCAGCGCCGAAGCGCTTGTGGATGTTGGAAAAATTCAGCTGACCCAAGGCGCCTCACTTATCACCGGCGGGAAGGCCACGGGCCCGTGGGCGCGGCAGCGGCCGGTGTTGTCTCGATTGCGCGACTTTCGCTTTCATACTCGCCCATCCCGCGCCGAAGTCCAAGGGGCGGGATGCCCGAGGGGTGGGGGAAGCCGCGAACGGCTTCCCCTTCCTCGGGACTGGTCTCAGGAGAGATCGGCCTATTTGTAGGCGTCGATTTCCTCGGCGGCGTCCTTCAGGGCCACCTCGGGCTCCTTGTCGCCTGTCACGACGGACTGGACCATGTCGATCATGGCGTTCTGGAAGGCCTTGTAGTCGGTGAAGAGCGGCTCGGGACCGCCGTTGGAGATGCCGTCGAGGAAGGGACCCCAGGTCGGATCTTCCGCGACCATCTCCTCGACGCCGTCGACCGGGCGCAGGGGCGTCAGGCCGTGGGTCTTCTCGTAGAAGAACTGGTGCTCCGGATTGGTGAGCCACTTGGCAAGGTCGATGGCCTGCTCCTCGTAGCCGGTGCCGTTGAAGACGGCGAGGCTGTCGGTGATGAGAAGCGTGCCGGGGCCTTCGGCCTTAGGGCCGAGCGGCAGCGGCGCGACATCCCAGTTGAGGCCTTCGTCGAGACGCACGCGCACCCACGGACCCTGCTGGATCATGGCCACCTTCGAATCATTGAAGAGCGCGGTGAGGTCGTCCTGCTCGTAGGCGGTCGGGCCTTCCTGGGCGACATCCACCATCTTGCCGTACCAGGTGAGCGCCTCCAGGTTCTGCGGGCTGTCGAGGACGATCTCGTCGTTCTCGTCGATCACCTTGCCGTTGTTGGTGTAAACCCAATGCAGGTACTGGTGCATGGTGTTGTCGAAGGTCTTGGCCGACAGGCCGTAGCCGGCGGCGTCCGTCTTCTCGGTGATCGTCGCGGCCATGTCGTAGAGCTCAGCCCAAGTCTTCGGCGGGGTCTCGGGGTCGAGGCCGGCTTCCTCGAACAGGTCCTTGTTCCAGTAGAGCGACTTGGTGGAGAATGCCACCGGGACGCCCCACTGGGTGTCGCCGAAGGTGACGGTGGAGACGATGTTGGGATAGTAGGAGTCCTTCTCCTCCTGGCTCATCGGCACCGGAACGATCAGGTCGTTCTCGGCGAACTGCTTGAGCGTGCGCGAGCCGACATAGGCGAGGCCCACCGGCGTGCCGGCGGCGGCGAGCGTCGTGATCTTGTCCTGGCACTGCGACCAGCCGATGATCTCCACATCGACCTTGTATCCGGGATTTTTCTCCTCCCACTCCTTGATGAAGCCGTCATAGCCCTCGGCGAGCGCGTCGCCGCACTGGATCATGGTGACGGCGGTCTCGTCCTGTGCCATCGCCGTGGGGGCCATCGTCGTCGTCCCCAGAAGGGCGAGCGTGGCCGTGCCGAGCAGTGTTGTCCTGGTCATGTGTGTTCCCTTTCTTGTTTTACCCAAGTGCTGGCTTGTTTTACCCAAGTGCTGGAGGCTTTCGGCGGTTTTTCAACTCCTCTCCCGCCTTCGGCCCGTCTGCCGCGCGGGCCTTTCCCGCGCGCCGATTCTCATGTTTTCAAGGCGCCGGCGGTCATTCCCGCCACCAGGTAGCGCTGCAGATAGATGAAGACGACGAACACCGGCAGGACGCCGAGGAAGCTCGCCGCCATCAATTCGTTCCAGATGACATCCTGGCGGCCGAAGAAGGCGTAGAGGCCGACCGGCAGCGGCATGTACTCCGTCTTCGAATTGAAGGTGAGCGCGTAGATGAACTGCTGCGCGTAGATGGTCAGGAAGGCGTAGATCGCCACCACCGAGATGCCGGGCATGGCGAGCGGCAGGATGACGCGGCGGAAGGTGTAGAAGCGGCTGGCGCCGTCGGCGAGGGCCGCCTCCTCCAACTCCTGCGGGATGCGCAGCATGTAGGTGCGCAGGAGCCAGATGCCGGTGGGGATGACGAAGGCAACGCCGGGCACGATCATCGCGAAATACGTGTTCAGGAGGCCGAAGCTGCGCATCAGCCGGTAGAGCGGGATGAGCAGCACGGCGCCGGAGAACATGTTGACGGCCAGGAAGGCGCCGAGCAGCGGGCCGCGGCCGCGGAAATCGAAGCGGGCGAAGGCGTAGGCCGCCGGCGTGATGAGGATGACGCCGATGACGGTGCCGATGGTGGAGATGAGGATGGAATTGAAGATGTAGCGGCCGAGGAGCGGCACGCGCTCCCACATGGTGAAATAGGCATCGAAGGAGGCGTTCTGCGGCCAGAACTTGTACGGCGAGGAGAACAGGTAGGTGAGCGGCTTCAGCGAGACGAGGAAGCCCTCGACGAAGGGGGCGAGCACGAAGGCGAGGAAGAGCGCTATGCCGGCATAGATGCCGACCATCTCGTACCAGCGGTAGCGGTCGATCATGGCGTTCGATTTCATCGCATGGTCGCTCCCGAAAAGCGGCTGATGAGGCGGAAATAGGCGAAGCAGAAGACCGACAGGAAGATGCAGATCAGCACCGCGCGGGCGGCCCCCTCGCCGAATTTGTAGGAGCCGATGGCCGTGCGGTAGGTGTCGATGATCATCGTCGTCGTCTTGCCGGACGGCCCGCCCTGGGTGAGGATCCAGATGATGTCGAAGGAATTGAAGGTCGAGATCAGCGAGATGATCGACATGGTGATGAGCGCCGGCACGATGAGCGGCAGGGTGATGCGGCGGAAGCGGTAGAAGCGCCCTGCCCCGTCGGCCCAGGCGGCCTCGTAAAGGTCCCTCGGGATCGACTGGATGGCGGCCAGGAGGTAGATCGTCACCATGGGCACGCCGATCCACACGTCGGTGACGATGGTGGCCCAGAAGGCGGAGGTGCCGAAGGCGAGGAAAGGCATTGGGCCGTCGATCACGCCGAAGCGCTGCAGGAGGCCGGAGATCATGCCGAACTGGCCGTTGTACATCCAGCCCCACATGAAGATGCCGATGGCCATAGGCACGATCCAGGGCGGCATGGTGAGCACGCGGAACATGGTGCGGCCGGGCACGGCGGCGTTGAGCATGACGGCACCGAAGGTGCCGATGACCATCTTCAGGCCGACCGAGAAGAACGTCCACACGAGGGTGCGGAGGATGACCTCGGAGAAGCCGCGCTTGAAGATGTTGCGGTAGTTGTCGAAGCCGATCCAGTCGTAGGTCTGCCGGAGGGAGGCGTTGGTGAAGGAGAGATTGATCGTGTCGGCAAGCGGATAGGCGACGATCACGAGCACGTAGAGAAGGGCCGGGATGAGCAGGATCCAGGCGAAGACCACGGCGCTTTGTCTGATCGTCATTATCGCCCCCTCACGCAGCCCGCGGCGGCCTGAGGGCCTCGTCGAAACGATCCCAGAGGGGACGAAGGTCGACGACGGCCTTGGTGCGCCGCGCCTCGTCCATGGCGAGCGCCAGGATGCCCGCCTCCATCGCATCGAGGGCGGAGACCGGCAAGGGGGCGCCCGTCTTCACATGGGCGATGATGTCGGCCGCCATCTGCTCGTCGGCGCCGTAGTGCTGGGAGAGGGCGGTTCGCGCGGCGTATTTCTCGGCGACCAGCTTTTCGCCGGTGCGGGCGTCGTGGATGTCGAGGAAGCCGCGGATGAAGTCGCCCTCGGCCATGCCCTTCGAGCCGATGATGCAGAAGCGGCGGAACTGGTCCGGGACGTTGAGATTGGTGTGGAAGGCCATGGAGGCGCCGCCCTCGTATTCGACGATCGCCGTCTGGAAATCGATGATCGTGGCGTCGCTGTCGAACACCTTGTCGCTGCCGAGCCAGCCGCTCGGCTTGCGGTGATAGAGGCTGAGGTCGTTGATGCCTTCGTTGGCAGGGGAGTTCTTCGGCACGAAGCTCTTGCGGCCGCCGAAGCTCGCCACGCGCTGCGGCCGGGCACCGACGACGGCGTTGTAGAGGTCGAGGTCGTGGCAGCACTTTTCCAGCATGAAGCTGCCGGCATATTGCTCGTAGCGGCGCCAGTCGCGCATGAAGAAGGCGCCATGCTCGGGCTCGATGTGCTCGGACGCCTCGATGGAGACGATCTCGCCGAGGGTGCCTTCGTCGCGGGCGGCGATGACGCGCCGGAAATGGGGCGAGTAGCGCAGGACGAGCCCGACCATCAGCCGCTCGTGCCCGTAGCGGGCGAGGAGAGCGGCAAGCTCGTAGGTCTCTTCGATGGTGGCGACGATCGGCTTTTCGCAGAACAGCTTCAGGCCGGTGGTAAGGCCGAAACGGATGTGCTCCAGATGCATGTGGTTGGGCGAGCCGATCATCAGGAGATCGAGCTTTTCGGCCGCCACGAGGTCCTCGGGCGTGGCGTAGGCTTTGCCGGCGGAGATGCCGTGTTCCTTCAAGGTGGGGAGGCCGGCGGGGGCGGGATCGACGTAGCCCGCTATCTCGAAATCGTCGTCGAGTGCGCTGAAGACATGCCCCAGATAGCCGAGACGAAACCCTAACCCGACAATTCCAACTCTCATATTTGGCAGGCCCCTGGAAGCGGAGGACGGCGTAATTTATTTTCTTACGTTGTGATATATTTTCCTGCCCGTCAACGTTTCCCCGTATCTTTTTGGATGGATGTGAAATTCATTTTCAATGAGGCGGCGGGTGGCGCGGCGCGGCGGCAATGCCATGCCGCATGAATAAAGGCCCCATCCCGTCGGGGATAGGGCCTTTCTGCAACGACGGTTGGCCGGGCTTGTCAGCCGGTGACGGCGGGGCGGGGTGCTTCCTCGCCGACCCAGGCCGCGTCGAGGTCGGCAATCGCTTCGCCGCTCTCCTTCCAGCGCTCGATCTCCTCTTCGGTGGCGCGCGGGGAGAAGATGCCGGTGAAGGCGTAGACGATGCCGAGCACCGGAGACAGCCAGCAGGCGAAGGCCAGCGGGATATAGAGCAGGTTCTCCATGTTTCCGCTCGCCACACCGAGCGCCAGGGCGCTGATGACGAAGGCGCCGCCGGCGTTCCATGGGATGAGCGGCGAGATGAGCGTTCCGCCCTCTTCCACCGCGCGCGACAGGTTGAGCGTGGAATAGCCCATGGCGCGGTAGACGGGGGCGTACATGCGGCCCGGCAGGGCGATGGAGAGGTACGGATCGCCGGCCACGAGGTTGGTCGCCACGGAGGTGCCGATCGCCGCCGTCTGGATGCCGGCGAAGCTGCGTATCTTCGTCATGATCGCCCGGATGATGGTCTCAAGGCACCCGGTACGCTCCAGCGCGCCGCCGAAGCCGAGCGCGATGAGGACGAGCGAGATGGTCCACATCATCGATTGGATGCCGCCGCGGTTGAGAAGATTGTCGATCTCGGCGATGCCGGTGTCGATGGAATAGCCGCTGTTGGAATAGGTGAAGATGGCGTGCAGGCCCTCGCCCTGGGCGACAATTGCCGCGATGCCGCCGGCGACGACACCGGCGAAGAGCGAGGGGATGGGCGGCATCCTCTTGACGGCAAGGACGATCACCAGCAGCGCCGGCAGGAGCAGCCATGGCGAGATATAGAAATTGTCCTGCAGCGCGGCGGTGATGCTCTCGATCCTGGCGAACGAGACGTCGCCGGTCTCGATGACGGCGAAGCCGGCGAAGAGGTAGATCGCAAAGGCGATCAGCATCGCCGGAACGGTGGTCGGCATCATGTTCCTGATGTGGGAGAACAGGTCGGTGCCGGTGACGGCGGGCGCCAGGTTGGTGGTGTCGGAGAGGGGCGAGATCTTGTCGCCGAAGAAGGCGCCGGAGACCACCGCGCCGGCCGTCCAGTACATGGGGATGCCGAAGCCGGCGCCGATGCCCATCAGGGCGAGGCCGACCGTGCCGACGGTGCCCCAGGACGTGCCGAGCGAGACGGAGACAATCGCGCACAGGATCATCGCCGCCGCCAGGAATATCTGCGGCGAAAGGATCGTCAGGCCGTAGTAGATCAGCGTCGGCACGGTGCCGCTGGCGATCCACACCCCGATGATCATGCCGACGGTGATCAGCACCGAAACGGACGGCAGCGACACGTGGATGACGTGGAACACGCCCTTCTCGATGTCGCTCCAGTTGAAGCCGAGCTTGAGGCCGACAAGGCCGGTGATAGCAAGGCCGATGGCCAGCGGCACGTGCGGGGTGAAATCGCCGAAATAGAAAAGCTGCAAACCCAGCACAACGAGCGTCAAAAGCACGGGCGTGAGCGCCAGCGGCAGGCTGGGCAGAGCCCTTTCCGTCGAGGACATCGGATGTCTCCCATTTTGTTGACAATGCAAAAGATCAACGTCTTATGGCGTTTTGTCTTTCTCCTGGAGAATAACAGGAATAAAGTAGGTTAAGGCTCCAAATTCGGCCTTAAAATAGGCAATATGCCTATAGTTTCGCGTTATAGTAGGAAAATGTTATGGCAGCAGGTGGCTTGGATTCGACGGATCTCCGCATCCTGGAGGAGATCCAGAAAGACGGGAGAATATCGGTGGTCGAGCTCTCCAGGCGGGTTCACCTGACAAAGACGCCGTGCGCGGAGCGGCTGAGGCGGCTGGAGAACTCCGGCGTCATATCCGGCTACTTCGCAAAGCTGAATCCTGCCGTGGTGAACGCCGCCCACATCGTCATGGTGCAGGTGCAGCTCAAAGGCACCACGGCGGACGAGCTGGAGGCCTTCAACGCAGCGGTCGCGCGCGTGCCGGAGATCCAGTCGTGCCACATGGTGGCCGGCGGGTACGACTACCTCCTGAAGGTGAGGACGCGCGACATCGACGCCTACCGCAAGGTGCTCGGCGCCGCCATATCCGAGCTGCCGGGCGTGCTGCAGACCCATACATATGTGGTGATGGAGACGGTGAAGGACGACGTGACTCTGCCTGTTCCGAAGCCCTGAGGCGCGGTGATACGTGCCGCGGGGCCTTTCCCGAGGGCTACCGCATGTGGAGGCTATTTCCAGGCCGAGGCCGCGCGCTCTACGGCAGATGTGGCGCGAGCTTCGCGTAAATCTCCGTCAACCGCTCTTCCGCCTCGCTTGCGCCCATCGCGTTTTCCAGTTCCTCCTGCCGCGCCAGCGCTGCCGTTACGGTGCCGTCGATCAATTCTGCCTGCGCGCTCGCCTCGGCGTTCGTCCACGCCACGGCAACCGCCAGGCCGACGACCGCATAGCCAAAATCGACGATCTCGGCCTTCCGGCGGCCCGGGCCGCCGGTGAGCGCGAGTATGACCGGCTCGCGCCGAGCCAGCTCCAGGGCCAGGCGGGCGGCAAGCCGGCAGGCTGCCTGCTCGTCGCCGTTGCGCGCCGCCGCCACAAGCGTGGCGCTGCCCCGCTCCAGCGCGTGATGCGCGTCTCCAAGGCGCGACTCGTGGATAAGCGGATCGGAAAGGCCGAGCGCGGCAAGGATGCCCTTGGCAAGCCCGTAGATATCCCGCTTGAACAGCGCCGCGCCCTGCATGCCGCCGGGCGCGAAATGAAGCCGCGGGTCGAATAGGCCGCTTTCCTTCCGGTGCGGCCGCAAGGGCGGCGGGGCGAAGGAGACGGCGATCGTCTCTGCCTGGGTAAGGGCGGTGTCGGAGAGCCGCGCGACCCCGCGCAGCAACTCCCGTGGGGCGGCCGTCAAGGGCTGGCGGCTGAGGGCGACATCCCTCGAAACGCCGCCGGCGGCAAGCCTGCGCACCACATGGCGGGCGTCGCGCACGCGGTCCCTGACCACGCTTGCCAACTCCTCGCCCAGCCCGCCGAGGGGCGTGCTCCCTTTTTCGTCGGGGTTCTCAACCATGGCTCTTGTTGCTATCCATCGAAGGGCATACCGAAAACAGATTTCGCAAAACAATTTAGCGGGGATCGGCGCCGTTGCGAAGAAGGAACTGGCCGCCGGCCACACGTCAGGGGAGATTTCGTTGGCAGGACGGCAGAGCAGGGGCGGCGGCAAGGCAAGAAACTCGGCGGCCGCCGAGATGACCGGCGAGCGACCTGCCGCGCCGTCGCGGTCCGACCGAACGCGCCTGCGCGCCGCCTGGATGTACTACATCGAACAGATGACCCAGAGCGACATTGCCGATGTGCTGGGCGTCGGCCGCGTCACGGTCGTGCGCATGCTGGCAGAGGCGCGGTTGCGCAACGAGGTGAAGATCGCCATCGAGGGCGAACTGGTCGAGATCGTCGCGCTGGAGCGCCGCCTGGAAAAACGCTTCGGCCTGGAGCGCGCCATCGTGGCGCCGGCATCCGGCCCCGAGGCCGACGTCACTCCCGCCATCGGAGCGGCCACGGGGCGGTATCTTTCCGAGGCCGTCGAGTCCGGCCTGAGGGTCGGCGTCGGCTGGGGCCGCACACTTCTGAACTGCCTTCCCTTCCTCACCGGACGCCAGCTCGACGACCTGCAGGTCATCTCGCTTCTGGGCGGCATCATCCATGCGCGCCGGTTCAACCCGGCCGAATTCGCCTGGCAATTCGCCCAGGCCTTTCGCGGCAACGCTTATCTCATCCCGGCGCCGGCGCTGGTCGACAGCGCCGAGACGCGGCAGGCACTGATCGAGCGCTGCGGCCTGAAGGATATCTTCGAGATGGCCAGCGCACTGGATATGGTGGTCTTGAGCGTCGGCGGCCTGGCCGCCGCCACGACGACCACGCATCAGGTGGGCTTTCTGACGGAGGAGCAACTGGATTCGCTGAAGGCGGCCGGTGCGGTGGGCGACATCCTCTTCCATTTCATCGACCGTCAGGGCCGGATCGTCGACCATCCGCTCAACGAGCTCGTCATGTCCGTCGGCCTCGACAAGCTCCGCCACGGCAAGCGGCGGATCCTCACCTCGGGCGGCGCCGACAAGACCGAGGCGCTGTTCGGCGCCCTGGCGGTGATCGAGCCGCATGTCCTGATCACCGACGAGTTCTCCGCCCGCCGGCTGCTTGAGGGGGGAGAATCGGGTTAGAGCGTTCTGCAGTTAGCTTGGCGTAAACTTTCCCGGATAGCCCGGCGCCCCTTCGCGCCCCCCTCTGTCCTGCCGGACATCTCCCCCACGAGGGGGGAGATCGCGCCGGCCGCTTGCTTCGGCACCTGCAACCTTGGCGATTGGCGAAAGCAATGGCGACGGCCGATCTCCCCCCTTTTGTGGGGGAGATGTCCGGCAGGACAGAGGGGGGCGCGAAAGAGCGCCGGCTTCTCTGTTCTTTGATTCCACCTAAATGGAGCCTGCTGTAACAGGAACCGAAATCTGGAGTTACCGGCCTTACTCGAAATCCTCCGGATCGAAGACGTACTCCTTCGAGCAGAACTCGCAGTTGACGCGGATGATGCCGTCTTCCGTGCTCTCCTCGATCTCTTCGGCCGTGAAACCATCGAGGATGGCTTTGATCTTGTCGCGCGAGCACGAGCATTCGTCTTTCACGTCCACGCCCTCGTAGACGCGAACGCCCTGTTCGTGGAACAGGCGGTAAAGCAGGCGCTCCGTGCCGACGGAGGGGTCGAGCAGTTCGTCCGGCTCCACCGTCTCCAAAAGCGCCAGCGCTTCCTGCCAGGCGTTGTCTTCCGGGTGACCGTTGCCGTTGCCGTCCTCATCGCCGTCGCCGCCCGGCAGGTCGGCCATGCGGCTGCGCTCGGGCGCCGCCGGCAGGAACTGCAGGATGAGGCCGCCGGCGCGCCAGCGCTCCGCGCCGCTGTCGCCCGGCACCACAATGCGGGCGACGCCGAGCCGCACCTCGGTGGGGATCTGCTCCGACTGGCGGAAATAGGTGCGCGCGACGTCCTCCAGCGTGGAGCCGTTGAGCTCGACGACGCCCTGATAGCGCTGGGTATGCTCGCCCTGGTCGATGGTGAGCGCCAGCACGCCGACGCCAAGCAGCGCTTCGGGCGAAGCCTCCCCCTCGGCGACGGCCTCGTCCAGGCGCTCCTGATCGAAGCGTGCATAGGCGCGCACGGAGCCTGGGGTGGCAAAATCGGCCACCAGCATGTCGACCGGGCCGTCCGTGCGCGTCTGGACGATGAACTTGCCGTCGAACTTGAGCGAGCTGCCGAGGAGCACGGTGAGCACGATCACCTCGGCGAGCAGGCGCGCCACCGGTTCGGGATAGTCGTGCCGCGCAAGGATCTGGTCGAGCATCGGGCCGACCTGGACGGCGCGGCCGCGCACGTCCAGCGCCTCCACGTCGAAAGGGACGACATGGTCGTCGCCGGCGAAGCCGAACTCTCCCAGTCTGATGTTCTGCTCGCTCACGGATTGAGGCACCAGGCAAGAACCGCTTTCTGAGCATGAAGACGGTTTTCCGCCTCGTCGAAGACCACCGAGTGCGGCCCGTCGATGACGGCGTCCGTCACCTCCTCGCCGCGGTGCGCCGGCAGGCAGTGCATGAACAGGGCGTCGTCCTTGGCGTGACGCATGAGCTCTTCGTTCACCTGATAGGGCTGGAACACATTGTGGCCGCGGGCGCGATGCTCCTGGCCCATGGAGACCCAGGTGTCGGTGACCACGCAATCGGCGTCCCGCACCGCCTCCTCGGGCGAATGGGAGATCGCGACGCGGCCGCCGTTGGCCTTGGCCCACTCGATATAGTGCGGTTCCGGCTCGCTGCCCGCGGGCACGGCGACGTTCAGCCGGAAGCCGAAGCGGGCGGAGGCCTCGAGCATGGAGTGCAGCACGTTGTTGCCGTCGCCGGTCCAGGCGAAGAGCCGGTCCTTCACGCTGCCGCGATGCTCCTCGAAGGTCATGATATCGGCCATGATCTGGCAGGGATGCGTGTCGTCGGTGAGCCCGTTGATGACGGGTACCGTGGCATTCTCCGCCAGCTCCATAAGCCGGCCATGGCTGGTGGTGCGGATCATGATGGCGTCGACATAGCGCGACAGCACCTTGGCCGTGTCGGCGATGGTCTCGCTGCGGCCGAGCTGCATTTCCGCGCCCGTCAGCATGATGGTTTCGCCGCCGAGCTGGCGCATGCCGACATCGAAGGAAACGCGCGTGCGCGTCGACGGCTTGTCGAAGATCATGGCCAGCACCTTGCCGGCGAAGGGCATTTCGCGCTCGCCCGCCTTAAGCTTCTCCTTGCGTGTGCGCGCGTCGTCGAGCATGAGGCGCAGATCGCCGGCGGAGACGGCGGAAATGTCGATGAAGTGGCGTGGGCTCGTCATGGGCCTTCCTTCCCTCAGCCGTCAGCCGGCTCGGCGGCGGCCGTCACCGCCTGCATGGCGGCGTGGATGCGCGCCAGCGCATCCTGGATTTCCTCGTCGCTGACGTTGAGCGGGGGAAGCAGGCGCAGCACGTTTTCGCCGGCCGGCGCGCACAGAAGCTTCTCCTCCCGCATCGCCTTCTGGACGACGGCATTGGGAACCTTGCAGCGTATGCCCAGCATCAGGCCCTCGCCGCGGATTTCCTCGACGATCTCGGGGAACTCGTCGGCGATGGCGGCAAGCCCCTGCTTCAGGAGCAGGCCCCTGCGCGCCACGTCCTCCAGGAACCCTTCCTCCAGCACGATGTCGAGCACCGCATTGCCGACCGCCATGGCGAGCGGGTTGCCGCCGAAGGTGGTGCCGTGCACGCCGGGCGTCATGCCCTTGGCCGCCTCCTCGGTGGCGAGGCAGGCACCCAGGGGAAAGCCGCCGCCGATGCCCTTGGCGACGGCCGCGATGTCCGGGTTCACGCCCGACCACTCGTGCGCCAGGAACTTGCCGGTACGGCCGACACCGCTCTGCACCTCGTCGAGGACGAGAAGCAGCCCGTGCCTGTCGCACAGTTCGCGCAGCTTGCGCATGGCCGGCAGGGAAAGCCGGCGAATGCCGCCCTCGCCCTGCACCGGCTCGACGAGGATTGCGGCGGTGTCCGGCCCGATCGCCTTCTCCACCGCCTCCGTATCGCCGAACGGCACCTGGTCGAAGCCCTCGACCGCCGGGCCGAAGCCCTCCAGGTACTTCTTCTGCCCGCCGGCGGCGATGGTGGCGAGCGTCCGCCCGTGGAAGGCGCCTTCGAAGGTGATGATGCGGACGCGGTTTTCCTCGCCGTTGACGAAGTGGTAGCGCCTGGCGGTCTTGATGGCGCATTCCAGCGCCTCCGCACCGGAATTGGTGAAGAACACCTTGTCGGCGAAGCTTGCCTCCGCCAGCCGCTCGCCGAGCCGGCTCTGGCCGGGAATCTCGTAGAGATTGGAGATGTGCCAGAGGCGGCCCGCCTGGCCGACGAGCGCCGCCACCAGATGCGGGTGCGCGTGCCCCAGCGAATTGACGGCGATGCCGGCGGCGAAGTCGAGATAGCGCGTGCCGTCGGCGGTCATCAGCCACGAGCCTTCGCCGCGCTCGAAGGCGAGGGGAAGTCGAGCAAACGTATCGTAAAGCGCCGAACCGCTCATGAATACTTTCTCCGGAGGGCCTGTGGGGGCGGCATGGGAAACGCCGCCGGCAGGCCGATGAAACCAAAATGCCGCCCGGGGGGCGGCACGCGGGCTTTTATCAGGGTTTTCCGGCGCGAAGTCAACGCGCGGCGGCAATTCCCGAGATCAGCCTCGGCATCGCTGCAGGGCGAGGATTCGCTCAAGTTGGGGAAAACCGAGAAAACAGATTCGCGGCGCCTGTCGGACTCTTGTCACCGAGTCAACCGATAATGTAGCTTGCCCCTGTAACGACTACATTTCGTGCGGCGATCATCATACCCGAGTAGATGTGGTGTCCATCCGGCTTTGTGCCGGGCGGAAGCCCACCCGGATTCCGCACGCTTGCACAGGAGCGTGTCCTGATGAACTGGACAGACGAGCGCGTCGAGATGCTGAAGAAGCTTTGGGCCGAGGGCCTGAGCGCGAGCCAGATCGCCGCGCAGCTGGGCGGCGTCAGCCGCAACGCTGTCATCGGCAAGGTGCACCGGCTGAAGCTTTCCAGCCGCGGTCGCGCCACCGCTTCCCCGGCGCGGCAGAAGAAGAGCGCGGCTACCGGCGGTGGTGGCGGTGCGCGGCGGCAGCGCAGCGGCTCCCGCCCGGTCACTGCTTCCGTGGGAGCCACCGCGCTCAAGGTGCAGTTCGAGGAGGACGCGGTCGCCTACCAGCACCTGCGCCCGGTCGAGAATGTCGTGGTTCCGATCTCCCGCAATCTCAAGCTGGTGCAGCTTACCGAGCACACATGCAAGTGGCCGAACGGTGACCCGCTTTCCGAGGATTTCAGCTTCTGCGGCAATGATGCGGGGGAAAGCAGCCCCTACTGCACCTACCACTCCAGGCTCGCCTACCAGCCGGCCTCGGAGCGCCGCCGCAACCGATAGAGCAATTCCAGGAAAAGTGGAAACCGGTTTTCCGTCCGGAATTGCGATCAAGCAAAGGGCGGGACGACCGCGGGGGTGGGGACATCCTGAGGCGGCGCAAGCCGCCTCTTTTTTGTCCGCTGTCAGATAGGCGCCTCCGCGTGTCGCGGACAAGCGCCGGCGTCCGTCAACTTTCCTGCTGCGTCGGCGCCACCACCTTGTGGCTCTTGTCTTCCTTCGGCCGCTCGGGCGACAGCACGGTGCCGGTGACGATGTGATAGACGGTCTCGGCGATGTTGGTGGCGTGGTCGCCGATGCGCTCGATGTTCTTGGCGCAGAAGACGAGGTGGGTGCAGGCGGTGATGTTGCGGGGGTCTTCCATCATGTACGTCAAAAGCTCGCGGAAAAGCGAGGTGTACATGGCGTCGATCTCTTCATCGCGGTCGCGCACGAAGCTGATCTTATCGGCGGAGTGGGAGGCGTAGGCGTCGAGCACCTCCTTGAGCTGGGTAAGCGCCAGGTCGGATAAGGCCGACAGGCCACGGAAGAGCCGCGTCGGCTGGCGCGCTTCCGTTACCGCGACGACGCGCTTGGCGATGTTCTTGCCCAGGTCGCCGATGCGCTCCAGATCGCCGGAAATGCGGATGGCACCGACGATCTCGCGCAGATCCGCCGCCATCGGTTGGCGCTTGGCGATGATGACGACGGCCTTCTCGCCGATCTCGCGTTCCTTCTCGTCGAGGAAGGCGTCGTCCTCGATCACTTTCTTGGCAAGCGCGGCATCGCCGCTCACCAGCGCCGCGACCGCCTGCTCCACCATGCGTTCGGCATAGCCGCCCATCCCGCCGATCTGGTTGGTCAGGAGGCGCAGTTCCTCGTCGAACGAACGCATGATGTGCTGGCTTTGCATGGGTTACCGTTCCGCTGGCGCAAATCACCTATGGTCCTTCGTAGGCTACCCAGATGACGAGAAAAAGAAATAGGCCTGTGCACGAGGATTGCCAATGCCGCTCTATCGGGCCGGCGGGAAATGAACCGTGAAGGACGAGCCTTCGCCCACGCGTGACTTGATCGACAGGCGCGCGCCGTGGCGGGTGAGGATGTGCTTGACGATCGACAGGCCGAGGCCGGTGCCCTTCTGGGCACGGCTCGTCTCCACGTCGACGCGGTAGAAGCGCTCGGTGATGCGCGGAATGTGCTCCTCTGCGATCCCCGGGCCGAAATCGGTCACGGTGACGGTCTTCTCCGCGCCGGGCCCGGCATCTTCGGCCGAGACGACCACGCGGCCGCCAGCGCTTCCGTATTTGCAGGCGTTCTCCACCAGGTTCTCGAACACCTGCACCAATTCGTCGCGGTCGCCCGCCACCTCCAGCGGCGTCTCCGGCAGCTCGAAGGCGATGGTAACGCCGGATTCGCGCGCAAGGTGGGCCAGCGAATCCCCAACACCCTTCAAGAGCAGGCGCATGTCGACCTTTTCGCTCGGCGTCACGTAGGGCCTTATTTCCAGGCGGGATAGGGACAGGAGGTCGTCGATCAGCCGCGCCATGCGGGCGGTCTGGTTCTGCATGATCTGCAGGAAATTCTCACGCGCCTTCGGGTCGTCGCGGGCTGGCCCGCGCAATGTCTCGATGAAGCCGGCGACGGAGGCGAGCGGCGTGCGCAGCTCATGGCTGGCATTGGCGATGAAGTCGGCGCGCATACGGTCGATGCGGCGCGCCTCGCTCTGATCCTTGAACAGCAGCACGAAAAGCCCGGTTCCCTCGCCAATGGGCATGGCCGAGACGCGGTAGACGCGCTCGATCGGCACGCGCTCGGCATAGTCCGTCGCCGAAGGCTCATCGCCGCCCGCAAGCACGCGGGCGATGAAATCGTGCATCTCCGGTGCGCGGAACTTGAGCTGCAGCGAAACGCCGGGCGCGATGGGGCCGAAGGCCGCCGCCGCCGCGGCGTTGGCGTAGACGACCTCGCCGCCACGGTTGAAGATATAGAGCGGGTCCTGGACCGCCGCGGCGAGATGGATGGCCGGCAGCGTGTCTATATCGGGGGCGAGGCCTTCGCTTCGCTGCATGGCAACATGTTCGCCGCGCCTGCCGGGGAACAGCATCGCCACGGCAAACACGAAGGCGACGGCGCCCGCGGCAGCCAGGCCGTTGCCGCCTAAATAGAGATCGAGGGCCAGAAACGCAGCCGAAGCTGCAGCCAGCACCGGCCAATTGCGGCCAAGGCGCCTTATCACTGCCTTTAGCCATCCGGGTGACGAGCCGTTATCGTCATCTTCCATGCGTGCATCCCTGTCCACAGGCCCCGGTGCATCGGCCCGAAAATCGGAACCGATTTTCGGAAAGCACGATGCGTGGATTAACCTACCGCATCCTTCGTGTGCCCTAAGAACGCACGAAGGATGCGGTAGACCTTGCCGGGCACCGCCAATAGCATCAACCTACTATCGCTGCGAGGGATCGACTTTTATGAACAAGGCTCTGGATAACGACACTTCCGAAATCCGCAAGTCGCTGATGCTGTCCGTCGATGGGGTCGAGCGCCTGTTCGACATCGACGACCCCAAGCTTCCGGGGTGGATCGAGGACCATGCGCTCACGGGAGGCGGCTACCCCCACGACGAGAAGCTGAAGAAGAAGACCTACGAGAAGCAACTCGAGGCGCTGCAGATCGAACTGGTGAAGGTGCAGAACTGGCTGCGGGAAAGCGGTGAGCGGGTGGTGGCGGTGTTCGAGGGCCGCGACGCGGCCGGCAAGGGCGGCAGCATCAAGCGCGTGCGCGAATATCTGAGCCCGCGCACCGCGCGCAACGTGGCGCTGGTGAAACCGACGGAGACCGAGCGCGGGCAGTGGTATTTCCAGCGCTATGCGGCGCAGCTTCCGACCGCCGGCGAGTTCGTGACCTTCGACCGCTCCTGGTACAACCGGGGCGTCATAGAGCCCGTGATGGGCTTCTGCACGCCGCAAGAGCACGAAAAGTTCTTGGACGAGGCGCCGAAGTTCGAGCGCATGATCGTCAATGACGGCATCCACCTTTTCAAGTTCTGGCTGAACATCGGCCGCGAGACCCAGCTCAAGCGGTTCCACGCCCGCCGGCACAGCCGGCTGAAATACTGGAAGTTCTCTTCGGTCGATCTGGCCGCCATGGAGAGATGGGACGACTTCACGCGCATGCGCGATCTCATGATCGAGCGCACCCATACCGATTATGCACCGTGGACGGTCGTTCTGGCGAACGACAAGCGCCGGGCACGCCTGGGGGTGATCCGCCACATGCTGGCCGCACTGTCCTACCCTGGCCGCAATGTCGAGGCGATCGGTGAGGAGGACAAGAAAGTGGTCGGTGCAGGTCCCGCCTTCCTGCGCTGACCGCTGGCGCCCGCCGGTCGCCTCGGCCGGTGCGGCGTCTTCTCCCAATGGTGCGGGCGGCGGTAGAGTTGCCAGAGCGCGCGCCAGGCGGCGAGCGATAGAAGCGTCCAATAGGCGGGCGTCCGCAGCACGTGTTTCCAAAGATCGTGGCGCTCGGAAGCAGGAAGCGTCCACCAGCCGAGCGCCAGAAAGGCGCCGTAGCCGAACACCACGTTGAAAAGGTCGAGCAGGAGGATCGCGCCATAGTGACTGGGTATCTCGCCATGGACGGCGAAGTACGCCGACAGCCCCAGGATCGTCAGAAGGAAGACGGAGTTGCCCAGCGCCGAGAGCAGCATGCCCGGAAACAGGACTTGCGTCACCGCGAAGGAATGCGGCCCCAGATCCCGCGCCATCTCCCGGACGTCGCGCATATGCACCAGCCATGTCTGCGCCCAGCCTTTGAGCCAGCGTGTTCGCTGCGGTAGCCAGACGCGGAAGCCGGTGGGCGCATCCTCGTAGGTGGGGAAGGTGATGGTGTCCGTCTCATAGCCGAGCCGCCGCAGGCGCAGGCCGAGATCTGCGTCTTCGGTGACGTTGCACGGGTCCCATCCGCCGACGCGCTCCAGGATCGCGCGGCGGAAATGGTTCGAGGTGCCGCCCAGCGGCAGCACCAGGCCATGGCGCGCGAGCCACGGCAGCATGCCGTGAAACAGCGCCGAATATTCGAAGGCGAACATCGCCGAGATCCAGCTTTCGCGGCGGTTCGAGATGACAAGCGGCGCCTGCAGGCACGCCAGCTCCTCGCCGCTCTCGCGGAAGCGCTGCCAGGCTTCGACGAGTTGAAAAGGGTGCGGCCGGTCCTCCGCATCGTAGAGGACGAGAAGCTCGCCCGTGGTCATCGGCAGGGCGTAGGACAGTGCTTTCGGCTTCGTGCGCGGGCCCTCAGGCGGCACTTCGACCACCTCGATATAGGAGCGCAGCTCCTGCGCGCGGAGGGCCTCCAGCGTCTCGCGGTCGTCACTCTCGCAGACGAGCTTGATCTCCAGCTTGCTGCGTGGCCAGACGAGGCGCCCCAGCGCCAGCAGAAGATCCGGAACGATCTCCGCTTCCTTGTAGAGTGCCACGAGAACCGTATAGACCGGCATCTCCTCCGTCCTGACGGCCTTGAGGACGGTTTGGGGCGGCGCGTAACGCATGCTGCTGGCGACCGCCAACCGCAGGGCGACACAGGACAGGAAGGAAAGCGACAGCACGACATGCAGCACCAGCAGCAACTGCCTAGGCCATAGAAGCAAGCTCGCCGCCAAGGCCACCGCAAGCGCGCCGAGCGCGGCACCCTGCCACGCATTGACGACGAAACGCGCGGAAAAATTCGGTAGCGTCTCGAAGAGACCGTGCACGGCAATCCGCGTCAGGCTCTCCTTCGCCCGGCCCATGACGGCCTGCCTCAGGGCGGAGGGAGGCACGATGCGCATCGCCTGCGCGATGCGCGGATAGCGCGCCAGATAATGCAGCATGGCCGCGATATCGAGACCGTCCGGAGCGACCAACAGGATTGGCCGGCCGGCGGCGTCCATGACGGCGGCGGTGCGCACGCCGCCGACGCGGCGCAGGGCGCTCAGACAATGACGCTGTCGCATGAGCAGGCTTTCGGGCCGGACACGGGCAACGAAGCCGAGCCCGAGATGCCGCGCCAGAGCGCGAAACAGCTTGGCCTCGCTCACCAGTCCGGAAGCCATGAGCTCCGCCTGAAACGGAACGCCAGCCAGGCTGGCGCGACCCTCGACGCTGCGAAGTTCGTTATAGGGAAGGCCCAGCTTCTCGAGGATCGGCCACCACTCGGCCAGCCCCGAAGGCCCCTTGGCACCGCCTTGCAGTGCCGGCGCTCCCTGGCCGGCCGTCTCAACGCTATTCGGTACAAACATGCATCACCAACGACATGCGCGCAAAAGCGCGGGAACTCGAACCGAGCCTCAGCAGGCAGAGCGTCGCTGGCTTCGATTTCGCTGGAAAAGGAACCGCAAACTGAGATGCAGCGTGGACGTGCTGGATTTAGCGGACAGCACTTCCCTTCCGGCAGTGATGCGGCAGCACCATCGCCGGCCCCTTGAAGGTACCGTTTGCATTTTCGCCCCCGATTTCAGAGTAGAGCCAAATAAGCTCCAACTGATGTCCCAATTTTACACTGTTTCATTTCGACGCAGCCGTCAATACCGCGCATATGAGGGCATATGCAGGCGATGGTTGCAGCGGCGGGCGCGTTCCTCTGGTCGGCCGTTTGGGCTATAGCTTGCGCAAATCGGATGGAGGATCGATATCTTGCGCATGCTTGCCGTCGCGTTTCTGGCCGTCGTCATGGTGCTGGGCAGCGCGCTGCCCGGCGGCACGGAGACGCGGATTCCTCAGATATGGGATGCCAAGCAACGCCTGCCGAAGCCGGAGGTCTTGCCCCTTCAGCGCATGCGCTTCCTGACGACGACGGATTTCTTCCCCTTCAACTTTCTCGATTCCGACGGCCGCCTTGCCGGCTTCCACGTCGATCTGGCGCGCGCCGTCTGCGAAGCGCTTGCGTTGGAGGATCGCTGCCAGATCCAGGCCCTGCCCTTCGACGAACTGGAAGAGGCGCTGCACGACGGCCAGGGCGAGGCGCTGATCGCCGGCCTGGCGATCACGCGGGAGGCGCGCGAGAAATTCCTCTTCTCGCGCTCCTACCTGCAGTTCCCCGCCCGCTTCGTCACAGACAAGGATGCCGTCCTTGCGGAGCCCGTTCATGAAAAGATCGCCGGCAAACGCGTCGGCGTCCTGGCCGGCACGGCGCACGAACAGATGCTGCGCGATCTGTTCGCCGAGGCGCGGGTGGTCACCTATTCGCGCCGGGAATGGCTCCTCGGCGACCTGAAGGAGGGCAAGCTCGACGCGGCTTTCGGCGACGGCATGCGGCTCGGCTTCTGGCTTGCCGGCACGGAAGCGGAAAGCTGCTGCGTCTTTACGGGCGGGCCCTACCTGGCGCCGGAATATCTCGGCCACGGGCTGGCGATCGCGGTGCGCCGCGATCAACCGGCGCTGGCCACGGCACTCGACTACGCATTGCAGGAGATCGAAGAGCGCGGCACATTCGCCGAACTCTACCTGCGCTACTTCCCCGTGGGTTTCTATTGATCACGCCGGTTGGAAAGGAAGGGCAGCACGAGCGCCCATAGCAACTTTGCCGTGCCGGCGCCGCGATACTCTCTGAGCCCGATCTCCATGTCCCGGTGGCCGAGCCGCGGCTGGTCCACATAAGTGCGGAACAGCCGGTCCCAGAACGGAAAGTTGAAGCCGTAGTTCGAGTCCGTCTCTCGGCGGATGCTCGAATGGTGCACGCGGTGCATGTCCGGCGTGACGAGAATAAGCCGCAAGAGGCGGTCGACGGGCCGCGGAATGTCGATGTTGGAGTGGTTGAACATCGACGTGCCGTTGAGCACGATCTCGAAGACGAGCACCGCCAGCACCGGCGCGCCCAGCGCCGCCACCACCGCCGCCTTCCACAACATGGAGATCAGGATCTCGAATGGATGGAAGCGCAGCCCCGTGGTCACGTCGAAGCCGTTGTCGGCATGGTGCATGCGGTGAATGCGCCATAGAAGCGGGATCTTGTGGCTTGCCACATGCTCCAGCCAGACGGCGAAATCGAGAAGCGCGAAGGAAAGCACGCCGGCAAGCATCGCGTTCAGGCCGAGATAGCGGAAAAGCCCCCACCCCTTGGCCTCGGCCCACAGCGCCGTGCCCACGGCGGCGGCCGGGAAAACGACGCGCATGACCGCAGAGGAAATGAGAAGCAGCGACAGGTTGGTCACCCAACGCCGCGTCTTCCATGCGCCGACCATCTCATTACGCTCCAGCCGCGGCGACCACAGCTCGTAGGCTGCCATGGCCACGAAGATGGCGGCAAAGGCGAAGAGCCGGATAGCGGCCTCGGAAAGCACCGGATTTTCCATGCGCTCATATTCCGCACCTGCGGCCCGATGGCCAGTCACATGCGCTTGAGCAGGCCTGTCAGACGAGGGGCCGGTGGCGGGCGCGCGCGGCGCGTTCGATCGCCGCGGCCACCAGCGGTTCGATGTGAAGGCGGCCGCGCACGATCTGTAGCATGCGCTTTTCCTCCGGCTCCACGTGCACGTCGGCCGCGGCCACTTCCACGGCCAGTGCGTAGGCCGTGTCGTGCAGCCTGGTCGGCACGACGTCGCGCACGGCGGTGAGAATCCGCTCCAGCCCGTTGTCCTCCTGCAGGATCTGCTGGCACTGGCGGGCGACCTCGATGATGCGGTTCTCGTCGAAGCCCTTGAAGACGGGCAACCGATGGATGACGCTGCCGATGCTGCCAAGCTCGGCATCGGTCATGTCGCGATCGGCCGCCGACATGACGACCATCAGATAGATCAGCGCTTCATGGGCTGACGGCTGCAGGCTCATTCGGCGTCCCTTTCCTTCTCCAAGGTTCCGAGCCTATGCAGCGTCGCCCGCCATCGCAACGAAAAATCGGTGTCGCGATTGACGCACCGCGAGGCCAGCCTTAGACCAGCGGCGGATATAGCCCTACCACTGGACAACAAAGATGACGACCATCACGCGAAACGCGCTCGAACTCACGCCTGAGGTGCGCGAGGCCGCGGCCGAGAGCAAGGCCTGGCCCTTCGAGGAGGCGCGGCGGATCGTCAAACGCTACGAGGGACGCGACTTCCCCGAAACCGTGCTGTTCGAGACCGGCTACGGGCCGTCAGGCCTGCCGCATATCGGCACCTTCGGCGAGGTGGCGCGCACCTCCATGGTGCGCCACGCCTTTCGCGTCCTCACCGAGGACCGGGTGAAGACCAAGATCCTGTGCTTCTCAGACGACATGGACGGCCTGCGCAAGGTGCCGGACAACGTGCCCAACCGGGAAATGCTGCGTGCTCACCTCGGCAAGCCGCTGACGCGCGTGCCCGACCCGTTCTCCAACGAGTATCCCTCCTTCGGCGCCGCCAACAATGCGCGGCTGAGGGCCTTTCTCGACCAGTTCGGCTTCGACTACGAATTCGCCTCCTCCACCGACTACTACACCTCCGGCCGTTTCGACGCGACGCTTCTCAAGCTCCTGGAACGCTACGACGAGGTGATGGCCATCATGCTGCCATCGCTGCGTGAGGAGCGGGCGCAGACCTATTCGCCTTTCCTGCCCATCCACCCTGGGACCGGCGTGGTGATGCAGGTGCCCATCGAGGAACGCAAGCTCGATGCCGGCACCATCGTCTGGCGCGATCCCGAGACGGGCGAGCGCTTCGAGACCCCGGTGACCGGCGGTGAAGCCAAGCTGCAATGGAAGCCGGACTGGGCGATGCGCTGGGCCGCGCTTGGCGTCGACTACGAGATGTCGGGCAAGGACCTGATCGACAGCGTCAAGCTGGCCGCGCGCATCTGCAGCGCGCTCGACGCGCCCCCGCCCGAGGGTTTCAACTACGAGCTTTTCCTGGACGAGAAGGGCCAGAAGATCTCGAAGTCCAAGGGCAACGGCCTGACCATCGACGAGTGGCTCGCCTACGCGCCGACGGAGAGCCTGTCGCTCTACATGTTCCAGAAGCCGAAGACGGCGAAGAAGCTCTATTTCGACGTCATCCCGAAGGCGGTGGAAGAATACTATTCGTTCCTCTCCGCCTACCGGTCGCAGGACTGGCGGAACCGGCTCGGCAATCCCGTCTGGCACATTCACGACGGCAACCCGCCGGATATCGACCTGCCGGTGCCCTTCGCGCTGCTGCTCAATCTCGTCAGCGCTTCGAACGCGCACGAGAAGGAGGTGCTCTGGGGCTTCATCTCGCGCTATGCGCCGGGTGTGACCGCCGACACGCACCCCGCGCTCGACCGGCTGACGGACTATGCCATCCGCTACTTCGACGACTTCGTGAAGCCGGCAAAGAAGTTTCGCGCGCCGGACGAGGTGGAGCGGCAAGCTCTCGCCGAGCTTGGCGAGAAGCTTTCCATCCTGCCGGCGGACGCCAGCGGCGAGGACATTCAGAACGCGGCGCTCGACGTGGCGCGCGGCATCGAGCGCTACCAGGACCACACGCGGAAGAGCCCCACCGGCGGCCCCGGCGTCTCCGTCGCCTTCTTCCAGATGCTCTACCAGGTGCTTCTCGGCCAGGAGCGCGGCCCCCGCTTCGGCTCCTTCGCCGCACTCTACGGCATCGCGGAAACCCGCGCGCTGATCGACAAGGCGCTGACTGGCGAGCTGGCCGGCTGATAGGGACAGCGGACCAGCGTTTGCTGCCAAGCGTCGAAACGAGGTGGAATGCTGGCTTCACCGGCCCCCCACCCCTAACCCCTCCCCTCAAGGGGGAGGGGGACGTCAGCGTCGCGCGATTGGCTCTAACCTTGATGCCAGGCACGAAAGCCTCCCTCCCCCTTGAGGGGAGGGATTGAGGGTGGGGGTTCGGCGAAGCCGAACTAAAGACTCCATGCGATAGCCCTACGTTGAAGGGCCGACGCAAGCGCCAGCCCTCTCCTGAGCTTGTCGAACCACGATGGCGGGATGCCGTTCACCCGCCCTTACTGGCTAGCCCAGACGATCCGGGCAACCCACTCCACATCGCGCCTCGGCAGCACGCGGTTGGGGTGATCGGGATTGAGCGACAGGAGCTCGATCTGGCGCGCCGTCTGGCGCTGCAGAACCTTGGCCATCACCTCGCCCTCGAGGGTCTTGACGACCACCCGATCGCCGTGGCGCACGCGGGCTGTCGGCTCGACCACGAGAACGTCGCCGTCGCGGTAGAGCGGCAGCATGGAATCGCCTTGCACCTCCAGCGCATAGGCACCCTCGCTCACCTTGCCGGGCAGGTCGACATGCTCCCAGCCCTCGCCGACGGGAAAGCCCGCGTCGGTGAAGAAACCGCCGGCGCCGGCCTGGGCGAAGCCGATCAGCGGCACGGTGGCGCGCGCCGGCGTGCCGTCGCCTTCAACCAGCGCCATGAACTCGTCGAGTGAAGCGCCGGTGGCGTCCATCACCTTGGCCAGCGATTCTGTCGAGGGCCAGCGCGGCCGGCCGTCGGCGGAATAGCGCTTGGAACGGTTGAAGGCGGTGGAGTCGAGCCCTGCCTTGCGGGCAAGCCCGGATGCGGACAGCGCGTAACGCGCTGCAAGCGCGTCAATGGCCGACCACACCTTTTCGTGCGAAAGCACGCTATATTCCTCCCGAGAAAGCCGAAACAGGAAAAAATACCTGCCTGGCCTTTCTAATCTCCCAGGGACTACTTGTCCATAAACGGAGCCGCGGAAAATGCCGGCCGCCCGCTTGCCAACGCATGGTCCAGATACTCGATCCGGTCCTGCCCCCAGAAGACCTCGCCGCTCAGCACATAGGCAGGCACGCCCACGGCATCGGCGGCGATGGCCTCTTCCGTGTTGCGGGCGCGGATGGCGGCCATCTCCGGCCTATCGGCCGCCGGCAGGATGGTCTCCGAATCGAACCCTTCCGAGCGAAGATAGGCGGCGAGCACCCCGCGGTCGGAGATGTCCTCCTCATGCACCCACAGTGCGGCGAAAACCTGTGCCATGTAGCCCAGCGGATCGTGGCCGGTCTCCACCAGGGCGATGATCGTGTGGTCCGCCAAAGCGGGGTCCACCGGCCAGTATCTCGGCTTCGGGTTGAGCGGCATGCCGCGGAAATCGGCAACGCGCTGCAGCTCCAGGAAACGGTAGCGCTGGCGCACAGCCGGGCGCTTCGCCGGCGGCACGGCGCCCGAATTCTCGAAAAGGCCCATCAGGCTGACCGGCTTCACCCTGAGCGATACGTCATGCTTTTCTGCCACCGCGCACAGGGCCTTGTGCCCGAGATAGGAGAACGGCGACAGCGCCGTCATGTAATAGTCGATGGTCTTGGACATGGAAGCCTCCGAAACCTGTCCTATTCGTGCGCTCACGCTTTGAACAGCGCCGACGGATCAACATCGCGTGAGGAATGCAGGATACGCGCGATCTTCAGCGACCGTTCTTCGCCAACGTCCTCAACCCCCGATGCGAGGCCATGAAGGTCCGCTCCGCCTCGCTGGGCGGGCGCGGCGGCGCGTCGTTGCCGATCGCGGCCATGACCTCGCCGGCCCCCACGAAACGGCGGCCCTTGAAGTCGTAGATGCCGCCGGTGGTGAGGATGATCGCCGCCGTGCGGCCGTCCTGCAAGAGGAAGCGGTGGCGGCCGATGATCTGCGTGTCCTCCCAGGTCTCGATGCTGGAGACGAGCTCGAAGCGCTGCCACAGGCGGATTTCGCGCACATACGCCACCTGCAGCCCGCCCAGAAGCGGCCCCCAACCGCGTTCCCTCGCCGCCGCCACGAGGCCGCCGCGCAGGAAGATGTCGATGCGCCCCATATCCGCCAGCATCATGTAGCGGGCGTTGTTGAGGTGGAAGTTCATGTCGAGATCGCTCGGCAGGCAGCGGAACGCCAGCCGGCTCTCCTCGCCCACCGTTACGCGGCCGCGGCGCTTGTAGGTCGCCGCGACCTTCAGAAGCCGCATCCAGACATACATGAGCGGATCAGGCGGCCTTCCTCATCTCGCCTGCGCCCTCGGGCGCAAAGCGGGTGTAGAAGGTCTGGCCCTTCTCCGCCATCTCCAGAAGAAGCCTCGGCGGCTTGAACTGCTTGCCGTACTTTTTCTGCAGGCTCCTGGCGAGATCGACGAACGCGTCCGCCCCCATGCCGTCGATATAGGACAGCGTGCCGCCCGTATACGGCGCGAAGCCGAAGGCGAGGATGGAGCCGACATCGGCCTCGCGCGGGTCGGTCACGATGCCCTCTTCCATGACACGGGCAGCTTCGAGCGCGATGGTGGCAAGGAGGCGGGACTTCAATTCCTCGACGTCGATCTTCTCCGGCGCCTGCTGGGGATAGAGGTCCTTCAGCCCCGGCCATAGATGCTTCTTAGCCGGCTTCTCCGGGTAGTCGTAAAAGCCCTTGCCGTTCTTGCGGCCGTGGCGCCCATGCTTGTCGACCATCGCGTCGATCAGCGCCATGTGGCGCGGGTCGACGGCCTTTTCGCCGAGGTCGCGGATCGTCTGCTTCATGATCTTCTGCGCCAGGTCGATGGCCGTCTCGTCGGTGAGCGCCAAGGGGCCGACCGGCATGCCGGCCATCTTCGCCGCGTTCTCGATCATCGGCGCCGGCACACCCTCGATCAGCATGGAATAGGCTTCCTGCATATAGCGCAGCACGCAGCGGTTGACGTAGAAGCCGCGCGTGTCGTTGACGACGATCGGCGTCTTCCTGATGGCCCGCACATAGTCCATGGCGACGGCCAGCGCCTTGTCGCCGGTCTTCTTGCCCATGATGATCTCCACCAGCATCATGCGGTCGACGGGCGAGAAGAAGTGAATGCCGATGAAGCTCCTCGGCCGTTTCGAATTCTTCGCGAGAGAAGTGATGGGGATGGTCGAGGTATTGGAGGCGAAGACGGCGGAGGATTTCAGCACGGCTTCCGCCTTCTCGGTCGCCTCCTTCTTGATGGCCGAATCCTCGAACACGGCCTCGATCACCAGATTGGCGCCGTTGAGCGCGCCATAGTCCGGCGTGGCGGTGATCAGCGAAAGCAGCTTCTCCTTCTCCGCCTCTGTCGCGCGGCCCTTTTTAATGAGCTTGTCCATCAGACCCGCCGAATGCGCCTTGCCCCGGTCGGCGGATTCCTGGTCGCGGTCGATCAGCACCACCGGGATGCCCGCCTTCGCCGTCACATAGGCGATGCCCGCGCCCATGAAGCCGGCGCCCAGAACGCCGACCTTCCGCAATTTCCTGGCAGGCACATCCCTGGGCCGCCGTGCGCCCTTGTTGAGCTCCTGCAGCGAGACGAAGAGCGAGCGGATCATCGCCGCCGCCTCGCGGCTTTGCATGATCTCTGTGAAATAGCGCTGCTCGATGGTGAGCGCGGTGTCGAAGGGCACCAGCAGCCCTTCGTAGACGCATTTCAGGATGGCCGTTGCGGCCGGATAGTTGCCGTAGGTCTCGCGGCGCAGGATGGCGATGGCCGGCGGCCAGAGATTGGCGCCGGCGGCCGAATAGACCGGCCCGCCCGGCAGCTTGAAGCCCTTCTCGTCCCACGGCTGGACCGGCTTCAGCCCGTCCTTGATCATCTTCTTCGCCGCTTCCACGAGCTTCCGCGGCGCCACGACTTCGTCCACCAGGCCCATCGCCTTCGCCTTCTTCGGGCTGAGCGTCTGGCCGGTCGTCAGCATCTGCAGGGCTTCCTGCGGGTTCGCCAGCCGCGGCACGCGCTGGGTGCCACCGGCACCGGGAAAGATGCCGACCTTCACTTCGGGCAAGGCCATCTTCACCTTGTCCGAATCTGCCGCCACGCGCCCGTGGCAGGCGAGCGACAATTCGAACGCCCCGCCCATGCAGGTGCCGTTGATGGCCGAGACCCAGGGCTTGCCGCTGGTCTCTAGCTTCCGCCACAGCCAGCTCATGCGGCCAGCACCGTCGAACAGCAGCTTCACCGCCTTCTCGCGGTCCTTCGCCTTCTCCTTTTCGAACAGCCCCAGCATCTTCTGCAGCATGGTGAGGTCGGCGCCGCCGGAGAAGGTCTCCTTGCCGGAGGTGATCACCGCCCCCTTGATCGCCCCTTCGCCGGCCACCCGGTCGACGATCGCCTCCAATTCGTCCATCACCTGTTCGGTGAAGACGTTCATCGAGCGGTCCGGCATGTTCCAGGTGACGAGCGCAATGCCGTCGGCGTCGGTCTGAAACGTGAAGTTCTTGTAGTCGGTCATCATTCTTCTCCCGCCGCCGTTCAGACCCGTTCGATGATGGTTGCCGTGCCCATGCCGGCGCCGATGCACAGCGTGACGAGCGCGGTGTTGAGGTCCCGCCGCTCCAATTCATCCAGCACCGTGCCGAAGATCATCGCCCCGGTCGCACCCAGCGGATGGCCCATGGCGATGGCGCCGCCGTTCACGTTGAGCTTGTCATGGTCGATGTCGAAGGCCTGCATGTAGCGCAAAACGACCGAGGCGAAGGCCTCGTTGAGCTCGAACAGGTCGATGTCGGAAAGCTCCATCTTCGCCTTCTTCAGAAGCTTCTCCGTCACATCCACCGGCCCCGTCAGCATGATGGCGGGTTCCGAGCCGATATTGGTGAAGCTATGGATCTTCGCGCGCGGCTTCAGCGCCAGCGTTTTGCCGGCTTTCTTCGATCCCAGAAGCACCGCCGCCGCCCCGTCGACGATACCGGAAGAATTGCCCGCGTGATGCACGTGGCTGACGCCTTCGATCTCCGGATAGCGCTGCACGGCCACCGCGTCGAAGCCGCCCATCTCGCCCGGCATCACGAAGGACGGGTTGAGCGAGGCCAGCGACTGCATGTCCGTCGTGGGGCGCATGTGCTCGTCATGGTCGAGGATGGTGAGGCCGTTCTGGTCCTTGATGGGGATGACCGAGTTCTTGAAATAGCCCTTGTCCCAGGCCTTCTTCGCCCGCTTCTGGCTTTCCACCGCATAGGCGTCCACATCGTCGCGGGTAAAGCCGTATTTGGTGGCAATGAGGTCGGCAGACACACCCTGCGGCATGAAGTAGGACGGCAGGCCCACCGAAGGGTCCATGAACCAGGCGCCGCCCGACATGCCCATGCCGACACGCGACATGGATTCCACGCCGCCGGCGATCACGATCTCGTCCGAGCCGCCGGCGATCTTCGCCGCGCCCAGATTGATGGCGTCGAGACCGGAGGCGCAGAAGCGCGAGATCTGCATGCCCGGCGCCTGCGTGTCGTAACCCGCCTCGAAGGCGGCAGCGCGCGGGATGACGGAGCCGGCCTCGCCGACCGGATCGACGCAGCCGAAGATGATGTCGTCCACCTGGCTGGTGTCGACGCCGTTCCTGTCGCGCACGGCTTCGAGCGTCTTCGCCGCCAGCCGCACGGCAGGCACCTCGTGCAGCGAGCCATCCTTCTTGCCGCGTCCGCGCGGCGTGCGCACGGCATCGTAGACATATGCGTCAGCCATTTCTGTCTCCTTCGGTAACCTCAAAGGCTGCGTGCGATCAGCAGCTTCATGATCTCGTTGGTGCCCCCGTAGATGCGCTGCACGCGGGCGTCGCGGTACATGCGGGCGATCGGATATTCGTTCATGTAGCCATAGCCGCCGAAGAGCTGCAGGCACTCATCCACCACCTTGCCTTGCAGGTCCGAGAGCCAGTACTTCGCCATCGAGGCGGTGACGGGGTCGAGCCCGCCGTCGATGTGCCTCGCCGCGCAGTCGTTGTAGAAGACACGGCCGATCGTTGCCTCGGTCTTCAGTTCGGCCAGCTTGAACTGGGTGTTCTGGAAATCGATGACCTTCTGGCCGAACGCATTGCGCTCCTTCACATAGTCGATGGTGAGCGCCAGCGCGCGCTCGGCCATGGCAACGGCGGTCGCGCCGATCTGCAGCCGCTCCTGCGGAAGCTGCTGCATGAGCTGCACGAAACCCTGCCCCTCCTCGGAGCCAAGAAGGTTCGCCGTCGGCACCCGCACGTCGTTGAAGAACAATTCCGACGTGTCGTTGGACTTGAGCCCGATCTTGTCGAGATTGCGCCCGCGCTCGAAGCCTTCCACCTCGTCCGTCTCGACGACGATGAGCGAGGTGCCCTTGGCGCCTTTCTCCGGGTCGGTCTTCGTCACCACGACGATGAGATTGGCGAGCTGGCCGTTGGTGATGAAGGTCTTGGAGCCGTTGAGGCGGTAGTGGTTGCCGTCCTTCTCGGCGCGCGTCTTCACGCCCTGCAGGTCGGAGCCGGCGCCCGGCTCGGTCATGGCGATGGCGCCGATCAGTTCGCCCGTCGCCATCCTCGGCAGCCACCGCCTCTTTTGCTCCTCGGAGCCGTAGTGGAGGATGTAGGGGGCGACGATGGAGTTGTGCAGGGCAATGCCGAAGCCGTCGACGCCGACATGGCTGATCGCCTCGATGATGGCGCTCTCGTGGGCATAGGTGCCGCCCGCGCCGCCATATTCCTCCGGCACGGAGGCGCAGAGGAGGCCGTGTTCGCCGGCCTTCCGCCAGCTCTCGCGGTCGAAGCTCTCGGCCTTCTCGAATTCCTCGTAGCGCGGCTCGATCTCCTCGGCGAGAAACCGCCGCGCCATATCGTAGAGCATGGCGACGTCCTCGCCCGCCCAGGCGGGCTTTGCGGTTCCAAGCACGGATGCGGGATCGGTCGCCATGTCGTTCCTCCTCCTCCTACACCGCTACTTCGGCATGGAACCCAAGAGAACAGGAAAGCCGCCGCAAAGCCAACTCAAAACGCCTCCGCCGGCAGCGCCATCATCGTGTCGGCGCCCGATGAGATGCGGGCGAGGTGGGCGGCCGTCTCCGGCATGACCCGTTCCATGAAATAGCGCCCGACGACCAGCTTCTGTTCCAGGAAGTCAGCACTGCCGTCTGCGCCCGCGGCAAGGCCGTCCTGCGCCACCTTCACCATGCGCCCCCACATGTAGCCGAGCGCGACCAGGCCGAGAAGGTGCATGTAGTCATAAGAGGCGGCGCCCGCGTTCTCCGGCTTCTGCGTCGCGTTCTGCATCAGCCACATGGTGGCCGCCTGCAGGTCGTTCAGCCCTTTCTTCAGCGCCTTCGTGTAGGGCGCCATCTTCTCGTCGGCGCGGTTCTCCTCGCAGAACTCGCCGACCGTCTTGAAAAAGGTCTGCACGGCGCGGCCGCCGTTTTGCGCCAGCTTGCGGCCGACGAGGTCGAGCGCCTGGATGCCGTTGGCGCCCTCGTAGATCATGGCGATGCGGGCGTCGCGCACGAACTGGCTCATGCCGTGCTCTTCGATATAGCCGTGGCCGCCGAAGACCTGCTGCGCGGCTACCGCGTGTTCGAAACCCTTGTCGGTCAGGACGCCCTTGATGACCGGCGTCATCAGCGCCAGGTGATCTTCCGCCTCCTGGCGCTCCTTCTCGTCTTCGCTCCTGTGAGCGATGTCCGACTGGAGCGCCGTCCACAGAATGAGCGCGCGGCCCGCTTCGTTGAAGGCGCGCATGGTCATCAGGCCGCGCCGGATGTCGGGGTGGACGATGATCGGGTCGGCCTTTTTGTCCGTCGCCTTGGCGCCGGAGAGGGAGCGGCCCTGCAGGCGCTCGCGAGCATAGCTTGCTGCGTTCTGGTAGGCCGCCTCGCCGACGGCGTGGCCCTGCATGCCGACGCCCAGCCGCGCCTCGTTCATCATCGTGAACATGGCTTTGAGCCCGCCGTTCTCCGCCCCCAGCAGATGGCCCTCCGCCTCGTCGTAGTTCATGACACAGGTGGCGTTGCCGTGGATGCCCATCTTCTCCTCGATGGAGCCGCAGGAAACGCCGTTTTCCTCGCTGTTGCTGCCGGCACCGTCCACCTTCCGCTTGGGCACGATGAAGAGCGAGATGCCCTTCACCCCCTCCGGCGCGCCCTCGATGCGGGCGAGCACCAGGTGGACGATGTTCTCCGCCATGTCGTGCTCGCCGGCGGAGATGAATATCTTCTGGCCGGAGATCTTGTAGCTGCCGTCGCCGTTGGGCACGGCCTTGGTGCGCAGAAGCCCGAGGTCCGTGCCGCAATGCGGCTCGGTCAGGTTCATGGTGCCGGTCCACGCGCCCTCGACCATCTTCGGCAGCCACTTTTGCTTCTGCTCATCCGTGCCGTGGGCGAGGATGGCGGCAATCGCCCCCTGGGTGAGGCCGGGATACATCATCAGCGCCATGTTGGCGGAGACGAGATATTCGCCGACGGCCGAATGCACCAGATAGGGCAGTCCCTGCCCGCCATATTCGGCCGGGACCGAAAGCCCCATCCAGCCGCCCTCGCAATATTGGCGGTACGCCTCGGCAAAGCCTTTCGGCGTCGTCACCGTGCCGTCCTCATGGCGGACGCAGCCTTCGATGTCGCCGACCCGGTTCAAGGGCTGCATGACGTTCTCGGCGAGCTTCGCGCCCTCGCTGAGGATCGCCTCCAGCACGTCGGGCGAGGCATCGGCAAAGCCCGGCAGGTTGTCGTGGCGTTGGTAGCCAAGAACGTCGCGAATAACGAAGACCGTGTCCTGCACGGGAGCCCGGTAGGTTGGCATGAGGTTCCTCCAGCACGCATCTCAACACCGGCGGCGACGTCCGCCAGCCGGCACCGAAGGGCCTCATATCAAAGTTTGACGTGTGCGTAAACGTCAAACAATGGCCATCCGCCACTGCGCGATCGATATTTCGGTAACAAAGATTAACCGCTTGTTTACCACGATTGGTGAATGTTCTGGCATCGGAACGCCATCATGCTCTGCTTCGCACAGATCTTGGGTTCCGACCGAGGGGGATGCTCTCTGCGGAACCTGCCATCGCCACCGGGCACGGCGGTCCACTGAAATCCCCGCGATATCGTGTTCCACGTGCGGCGAGCCGATCAGCCGCGAAGAGGCGGGCGTTTCGATGAACACCAAGCGGTCCTACCTGGACAACCTGAATGCGGGGCGGCAGCGCAGGTCCGATACCACCCTTGAGGACATCAGCCGTACCCTCGACCAACTGGAAAGACGCCTGGGGCAGAATCCCGAGACCCGCCAGCGCGGGCCCGAAAATGAAAGCGACATCACGCAGCGCATGCAGCGCCTTTCGGAAGTTGCCGCCGAGCCCCATCCCGTAGACCCTCGCACCCATGGCGCAAGCGAAGGCCGTGACGAGTTGCAGCGCATCGCGCGCCAGATCGAAAGTTCCCGCCGTCAGGAAGACCAGCTCGCCTCCATCGGAGGCATAGCGGAGGAGTTGAAGGCGCTGCGTGAAGACATGCGCGCCACGGTCGGCACCGGCCTGCGGCGCGAGTTCAACGCCCTTCGCGAGGAACTGGCGGGCATCATGGCCGCCGCGCCGCAATCGCCCATGACCGCCGAGCTGAACGCGGAGTTCGAGCGACTTTCCAGGGCGACTGCCCTTCTGGCCGAGCGCAGCGACGACAAGAGCACGAAGATGCTGCGGCTGGAGCTGGAAGAGGTCAAAGCTTCGCTCGACAACCTAGCGCGGGAGGAGACCGTACGGTCCCTCGGCAAGCGCTGGGACACCATCGAAAGCCGGCTCTCGTCAGGCTCCGACCCGGCCGTCGAGAGGCTCGGTGCGCGGCTGGAGGAAATCGGGGCGGCGGTCGAGGGCCTGCCCGCGTCGCTCTCGTTGCGCACGCTGGAGGAGTGTCTGCGCACCCTGGCAGGCTCCCTCGACCAGTTCGCCGGGCAGCCCGCCAGCGGCCAGCACGACCTTTACGCCATGATCGAGGAACGCCTCGACGAGATCTCGCGCGCCATCACGGCGTCGGCCGCGCTCGCCCACTCGTCGAGCTTCGACGAAAGGCTGCTGGAGCGCATCGAGGCCCGCATCTCCTCCCTGGCGAACCAGATCAACGAGCTGGCCGAAGACCGCCCGGACGGCATCGTTGCCGAGCGGCTCAACGCGCTCTCCGATCGCATCGACGAGGTCGCCCGGCGCATCGACGTGCCGGAACAGACGGTAGAGCGGCTGGCCGGCACCATCAGCCGGATTTCGGAGAAGCTCGACACGGTTTACCGCTCGGACGACGCTGGCCTCATGGCGGCCATGGATAGCCGCTTCGCGGATCTCGCCGCCCGCATCGACGAGGCGCGCGAGGAATCTGGCGACGGCGCTGCCCTGCGCGCGCTGGAGACGCGGCTGGAGGATCTCTCCGGCCGGCTGCAGAATTCCGCCTCCGCCGGCGTGGGTGTGGACCTCGAAGTGATCCGCAATCTGGAGGCGCAGGTGGCGAGCCTCTCGGCCCACCTCGAGCGCCCCGGCCGCGAGGTTCCCGAATTCGAGGACCTGGCGCCGCGGCTGGAGAAGATCGAGCAGTCGATCGGCGAAAGCCGCGCCGCCATGATCGATGCCGCGCGCCAGGCAGCCGGGCAGGCGGTCCAGACACTGGCTACCGCTCGCGCCGAGCCGCTGGACGACCGTCTGACGGAAGACCTGAAGACGCTGGAAGCGCTGACGCGCAGGTCCGACGAGCGCAACACCAAGACCTTCGAAGCGATCCACGACACGCTGCTCAAGATCGTCGAGCGCCTGGGCTCGATCGAGGCGAGCAAGGTTGCCGTCGCCCGCGCGCCGTCCATCGACCCAGCGGAAGGCCATGAGGACGCGGCCGCGCCGCGCTATCCCGAGCCGGGGCGCACGCCGGCCGAAGCCGCCGCGGCGGCCGCCGAGGCCGCACTGTTCGACGAGGAGACGGACGCTCCAAGGGGACAGCAGAAGCGCTCGATGCTGGGCGGACTTTCGCGTGCCATCGCCGGCAAGCGCGGTCGCGCTGAAGAGAACACTCGCGAGGAACCCGTCCTTGACGACGATCCCGAGGAGGGCGCGCTCGAGCCCTCCCTCGACGAGGAGCGGATCAACGAGCCGTTGGAACCCGGCTCCGGAGCGCCCGACCTCAACTCCATCATGCGCCGCGTGCGCGACCAGCACGGGACCCGCGACGCCGCCTCGGCGGATGCGGCGAAGGCAGATTTCATCGCCGCCGCACGTCGCGCCGCCCAGGCCGCGGCCGCTGAGGCGGAAATCCTGAAAGACAGCCGCGCCGAAACCGCCGGCAAGGGCGGCAAGCTCGGTATCGGCAAAGTTCTCGGCCGCCACAAGAAGCAGCTGCTTCTCGTCGTCGGCACGGCCATCGTGCTCGCCGGCGGCCTGCAATACGCCAGGACGACGCTCTGGCAGGATGGCGAACCGGTGCGCCTGGCGCAGGCGATCGAACCGGCCGACGAGCCCCAGGAGGCCGTGGTGAAGCCGGAGCCGACCGAGCCTGAAGCGGCAGAGCAGCCGGCCGCACCGGTGCGTGTGATCGACGCGCGCGATGAGGCGGGCGAAGACGAAGGGATTGCAACGGCTGCCGTTGCCTCCCCGCACGATCTCACGCCGGTCGCGGAGAGCGAGACGCGGACGGCAAGCCTCGATGCCGTTCTCCCGTCGAGCCTGCCGATGGCCGCGCCGCTGCGGGAAGCCGCCTCCAACGAGGCGGCTGCCGAGCCGGCCGCGCGCGATCTGCCGAAAGTGCCTGAGGAGATCGAGCCGGCGTCGTTGCGCCAGGCGGCGGCGGAAGGCAACGCCGCCGCACTCTTTGAAATCGGTAACCGCTATGCGGACGGAGTGGATGTGAAGGCCGACATGGCGGAGGCCGCCCGCTGGTATGAGGAGGCCGCCGAACTGGGCCTCGCCCCGGCGCAATACCGCATCGGCAACCTCTATGAAAAAGGCACCGGCGTCGAGCGCGACATCGCCAAGGCGAAGACGTGGTACGAGCGCGCCGCCGAACAGGGCAACGCCAACGCCATGCACAATCTGGGCGTCCTCTACGCCATGGGCGCCGACGGCGCGACGGACAACCAGTCGGCCGCGCGCTGGTTCCAGGAAGCTGCCGATCTCGGCGTCGTCGACAGCCAGTTCAACCTCGGCATCCTGGCCGCCAAGGGCATAGGCGTAGAGCGCGACCTGAGCGAAGCCTACAAGTGGTTCGACATCGTCGCCAGGACGGGCGACGAGGATGCCGCCGCCAAGCGCGACGAGATCGCCAAGGCGATGGCGCCGGCCGACCTCGTCAAGGCCCAGGGCAAGGCAAAGCTCTGGAAGGCCCGGCAAGCCGACCCCGAGACCAACACCGTCGACATCCCCCAGGAGTGGCGCACGGACGGGGCTGCCACCGGCAGCGTCGATGCGAAAAGTGTCGACATGAGGAAGGCCATCGGCAACATCCAGGTCATCCTCAACAAGAACGGTTTCGACGCCGGCCCGGCGGACGGCGTCATGGGCGACAAGACGCGGGCTGCGATCAAGGCCTTCCAGAAGGAGAACGGCCTGGCAGTGACAGGCGCCGTCGACGATGCGCTGGTGCGCGCGCTGCTGGCGCGCAACGAAGAGGCGCAGTGAACGGTGCGGCCACGGCATGAATGCGCCGCCGGGCCATTTTCCTGCAAGTTTTCAAAGTTTTCCGCTCCCGCGTGTTTGACTTCGCCGCATTGTGGGCGCAAGAACGAGGGCAACCATTGAGCGTGCGCAACAGACCCGTTGCGCACTTTGTGCATAACAATCCCAGGTGTCGCGGGTGGGCATCTATCTCCCGATCGCGGAAATGTCCGTCAACATGGTGGTCCTGCTCGCCATGGGGGGCGCGGTCGGCTTCCTTTCCGGCATGTTCGGCGTCGGCGGCGGCTTCCTCGTCACGCCGCTCCTGATCTTCTACAACATCCCGCCGGCCATCGCCGTGGCAACCGGCGCCAATCAGGTGATCGCCTCCTCCTTTTCCGGCGCGCTCGCCCATTTCAAGCGCGGCACCCTCGACATGAAGCTCGGCGGAGTGCTTCTCACCGGCGGCGTCGTCGGGTCGTCCATCGGCATCTATGTCTTCGCCTACCTGCGCAGCCTTGGGCAGCTCGACCTCATCGTCTCGCTGCTTTACGTGGCCTTTCTCGGTGCCGTAGGCGGCCTGATGCTGGTCGAAAGCGTGCGCGCCATCCGCCGCGCCAAGGGCGGCCAGGCTGCCACGCTCCGCCGCCCCGGCCAGCACAACTGGATCCACCGCCTGCCGCTCAAGATGCGCTTCCGCGCCTCGAAGATCTTTGTCAGCGTCATTCCGGTGCTGGGCCTTGGCGCCATCATCGGCTTCCTCGCCTCGATCATGGGCGTGGGCGGCGGCTTCATCATGGTGCCGGCGCTCATCTACCTGCTCAAGGTGCCCACCAACGTCGTCATCGGCACGTCCCTGTTCCAGATCATCTTCGTCGCCGCCTTCACCACGGTGGTGCACTCGACGGCCAACCAGACGGTGGACGTCGTCCTCGCCTTCCTGCTCATGGTGGGCGGAGTGGCCGGCGCCCAGTATGGCGCGCGGGTCGGCCAGAAGCTGCGCGGCGAGCAGTTGCGCGCCCTGCTGGCGGTTCTGGTGCTGGCCGTCGCGCTGCGGCTGGCCTTCGATCTGTTCGTGCGCCCGGCAAGCTTGTATTCGCTGGCGACAGGGGCGGTCTGACCGATGCTCCTCCCGCGCGCCCTCCTGCTTCTCCTCGTCACTGCCCTCGCCGGCAAGGCGCATGCCCAGGAGCCGGTAGACGAAGGCATCCAGATCGGCCTCTCGACCGACCGCGTCTCCATCACAGCCGATTTCGCCGGCGCCAATCTCACCATCTTCGGCGCTCTGGAGAGCGTGGACCCGCTCATCAGCCGGCAGGGCCGCTACGACGTTGTCGTGGTGCTGGAAGGGCCGCCGCGCACGGTTGTGGTGCGCAAGAAGACGCGGGTGCTTGGCATGTGGATCAACACCCAGTCGGTGGTCTTCCGCGATGTGCCGGCCTCCTATTCGGTCGCCATGACCCGGCAGCCGCAGGACATCACCACGTCCGCCAACTACCGGCGATTGGCGCTGCGCACGGAGAACGTTCATCTGCAGCCCCTCGACCCTGAAGAGAACGCGAGCACCCTTGCGGAGTTCACCGCCGCGCTGCGCGCCCGCAAGGAGGCGAGGGGGCTCTACGTGGAGTATGCGGGCGGGGTGCAGTTCCTATCGCGAACGCTGTTCCGCGCCACGCTGCGCCTGGCGCCCAACGTGCCCGTCGGCACCCACCGGGCGCGCGCCTTCCTGTTCCGCAACGGTGTCTTCGTCGAGGAGACGTCGGCCGCGCTGACGATCCGCAAAGCCGGGCTGGAGCAGCGCATATTCGAATACGCGCACGAGGAAAGCTTTCTCTACGGCCTCGCCGCTGTTTTCGTGGCGATTGTCACCGGCTGGCTCGGGCGGTTGGTGTTCAGGAAAGAATAGCCTGGAGCAATCCCAGGAAAAGTGGGAACCGGTTTTCCGTCCGGAATTGCGACAAACAAGGAGTTAGACCAGTTCATCGATTCCATGAAACGATGAACTGGTCTAGGTAGGCCGCAGCATGGCGCCGGCAATGGGATAGACCCGCTCGGCCCCCAGCATATAGGCCGTCAGCGCCTCACGGCGGAACAGCCCGGCAAAGGCACGGTCGAGCACGTTCAAGCTGCCCGTCAGGCTGCCGAAGGCGGGCATGACGAGGCGCGCGCCGTCGCAGGCGAAGCAGGCCCGCCGCACGGAGCGGCCGCGCCGCACGATGCGGGCGCCGGGATGCAAATGGCCGGCGATCTCGCCCTCGGCCTCGCCCGGCGACGGCTCATGGCGGAAGATAAGGCCGCCGACGCCAAGCTCCTCCACCCAATGGCCGGGCAGGCCTTCCGGGGGCAGGGGGTCGTGATTGCCGGAAATCCAGTACCACTCGCGCCCCGCCATCAGGAGAAGCAGCCGCTCGCGGAAGGCCTCGGGCATGCGGCCGGCGCCATCTGCATCGTGGAAACTGTCGCCGAGGCTGACGACGGCCGCCGGCCGATGCCGGTCGATGACGGCGGCCAGCCGCTTCAGCGTTGCGGCCGTATCGTAGGGCGGCAGCATGCGGCCGCGCCGGGCGTAGGACGACCCCTTCTCCAGATGCAGGTCGGAGACGACGAGCAGGCGGTCGGCAGGCAGGTAAAGCGCTCCCGAGGGATCGCAGACAGCACCCTCGCCGGCGATTACGATCTCGACCGCCGGCAGCACCCCTCCGATCCCCTCCACAACGTTCATGCGCCGCCCATGGCCTCCTCGATCAGGCTGTCTACCGCTTCCCCAAGCAGCGATTCGCTGGCGCCGCCCGGCACCGGCTCCTTGCCGATCTCCAGCATCACGGGCACGGCCAGCGGCGAAATCCGTTCCAGGTCTTTATGCATGATTCGGCCACGGGTGCGCGACAGCATCTCGCCGAGGCGCGCTATGTCGAGCAAACCCGTGGCCGCATCCCGCCATGTTGCCTGAAGCAGGATGTGATCGGGCTCATGGGCGCGCAAGACGTCATAAATAAGGTCGGCGGAAACCGTCACCTGGCGCCCCGTCTTCTCCTGCCCGGGATGGCGCTTCTCCACCAGGCCGGAGATGACCGCGCAATTGCGGAAAGTGCGCTTCAAGAGCCAGCTATCCGCCAGCCAGGCCTCCAGGTCGTCGCCCAGCATGTCCTCGTCGAAGAGCTGAGCCAGCGACAGCGCGCCCTTGCGGATCATGCCGCCCATATCCTCCAGCCCCCAGATCGCCAATGAATAGTCCGTCGCCACGAAGCCGAGCGGCCGCGCCCCGGCGCGCTCCAGCCGCCGCGTCAAAAGCATGCCCAGCGTCTGGTGCGCCAGCCTGCCCTCGAAGGGATAGGCCACCATGTAGTGGCGGCTGGCACGCGGAAAGGTCTCGACAAGCAGGTCCTGCCTGCGCGGCAGCACCGATTTCTCCTTCTGGATGCGCAGCCAGTCGGCCACCTGTTCGGGCAGCGCCTTCCAGCGCGCGGGATCGCCCAGCATGGCGCGCACCTCGCCGGCAAGATAGGTGGAGAGCGGAAACTTGCCCCCGGCATAAGACGGCACCATGGCGTCCTGCCCGGCGGCGGAGGTCACGAAACACTCGTTCTCGCGGATGCCCTCGAAGCGCAAGGTGCGCCCGGAGAACAGGAACGTATCCCCCGGCGCCAGCGTCTCGAGGAAATACTCTTCCACCTTGCCGAGCACCATGCCGCCGCGCATGGCACCGCCGCGCTGCCGCGTCAGCCGCACGTTCAGCATCGGCGCCTCGACGATGGTGCCGACATTGAGCCGGTACTGCTGCGCGATGCGCGGATGGGATATGCGCCAGCGCCCGTCCTTCATGCGGCGGATGCGGGCATAGCGCTCATAGGTCTTGAGCGCATAACCGCCGGTGGCGACGAATTCGACGACGCGCGAGAAGGTGGCCGCGTCCAGGCCGGAATACGGCGCCGCACTCCGTACCTCGTCAAAGAATTCCGCCTCCTCGAACGGCTCGGCGCAGGCCCTTCCCAGCACATGCTGCGCCAGGACGTCGAGCGCGCCTTCGCTCAGCGGCGGCGTGTCCTGCGCGCCCAGATAATTGGCCTCGATTGCGGCCCGGCACTCCATCACCTCGAAGCGGTTCGCCGGCACGAGGATCGCCCGGCTCGGCTCGTCCATGCGGTGGTTGGAGCGGCCGATGCGCTGGGCAAGCCGGCTCGCCCCCTTGGGCGCGCCGACATGCACCACCAGGTCCACATCGCCCCAGTCGATGCCGAGGTCGAGGGTGGAGGTGGCGACGATCGCCCGCAGGCTGTTCGTCTCCATCGCCTTCTCCACCCGCCGCCGCTGCGCGACGTCGAGCGAGCCGTGATGCAGCGCGATCGGCAGGTTGTCCGCGTTAATGTGCCACAATTCGCGGAACAGAAGCTCCGCCTGGCTGCGCGTATTGACAAAGAGCAGCGTCGTCCTGTGCCGCCTGATCGCCTCGTAGACGGCGGGAATGGCGTAACGCGCCGAATGGCCAGCCCACGGCACGTGCTCATCCGTTTCCAGTATCGTGATCTCGGGCTTGGCCCCGCCCGCGACGGTAACGATGTCGGCCATCGCCCCCGGCGGGGTCTGGCCCACCAGCCAGCGGCGCAGCGCCTCCGGCTCAGCCACCGTGGCCGAGAGCCCTATGCCGACCATCCCTGGCGCGAGCTTGCGCAGCCGCGCCAGCCCCAGCGAAAGCAGATGCCCGCGCTTCGACGTGACCAGCGAATGGAGTTCGTCCAGCACCACATATTTCAAGCCGGCAAAGAAGCGCCCCGCGTCAGCTGAGGCGATCAGCAGCGCGAGCTGCTCCGGCGTCGTCAGGAGAACATCCGGCGGCACATGCTTCTGGCGCTGCCGCTTGTGCGCCGGCGTATCGCCGGTGCGCGTCTCCATCCGGATATCGAGCCCCATCTCGCTCACCGGCTGCGTCAGGTTGCGCTGGATGTCGACGGCCAGCGCCTTGAGCGGCGAGATATAGAGTGTGTGGATACCCTGGCGCGGCGCTCCGGGCTTCGGCCGCGCCCGCTCCGCAAGATCGACGAGCGAAGGCAGGAAGCCCGCCAGCGTCTTCCCCGCCCCCGTCGGTGCGATCAAGAGCACCGAGCGCCCCTCGCGCGTGCGCGCCAAAAGATCGAGCTGATGCCGCCGCGGCGTCCACCCACGCGCGGCAAACCATTCCCGGAACGGCGCGGGCAGGGTGGCGGCACGGGCGCCGGCGGTGAGATCGGTTTCCTGGTCCAAGTCGATAGAACTAATGCAGAACAGACGCGCCGCCAAGATCGGGATGCGCAGCCGGAGAGACCACTACCCCCGCGCTCCTTTCAGGAGACTGCCCCCAACACCTTCCACTCCCCGCCAAATCGCCTAATCTCCACCCCATGATGCAACCGCGCGACCTCCTCCGCTCTCGCCCCGAGGGCCTCTACTGCCCCCCAGGCGATTTCTTCATAGACCCGGTGCGCCCTGTCGACCGCGCCCTCGTCACCCACGGCCACGCCGACCACGCGCGCGCCGGCCACGGCTCGGTGCTGGCCACGCGCGAGACGCTCGACATCATGGGCCTGCGCTACGGTGAAGATTTTGCCGGCACCACGCAGGAGGCCGCACTCGGCGAGACGGTTGCCATCGACGGCGTGCGCGTCACCTTCCACCCGGCCGGCCACGTCCTCGGCTCCGCACAGATCGCCGTAGAGGCCGGCGGCACGCGCATCGTCGCCTCCGGCGATTACAAGCGCAGCACTGATCCCACCTGCGCCGCCTTCGAGCCGGTCCCCTGCGACGTCTTCATCACCGAGGCGACCTTCGCCCTGCCGGTCTTCATCCACTCGAACGCGGAAGAGGAGATCGGCCATCTCCTCACCTCGGTGCGCCGCTTCCCCGAGCGCACCCACATCGTCGGCGCCTACGCGCTGGGCAAGGCACAGCGCGTCATCGCCCTCCTGCGAAAGGCCGGCTACAACGAGACCGTCTTCATCCACGGCGCGCTGGTCAAACTCTGCGCCTACTACGAGAGCGTCGGCGTATCCCTCGGCCCCCTGCAGCCGGCGACCGTCGAGGAGGATGGCGCCGCCCCGCCGGCGGGCGCCATCGTCGTCGCCCCGCCCGCGGCGACCGACGACCGCTGGTCGCGCCGCTTCGCCGACCCGCTCTCCTGCTTCGCCTCCGGCTGGATGCGCATCCGTCAGCGGGCGCGCCAGCGCGGCATCGAACTGCCGCTCATCATCTCCGACCATGCGGACTGGGGCGAACTCACAGACACCATCCGCGAGACGGGCGCGGCCGAGGTGTGGGTGACCCACGGCCGCGAGGAGGCGCTGGTGCGCTGGTGCGAACTGAACGGCATCGCCGCAAAGCCCCTGCACATCGCCGGCTACGAGGACGAGGCGGAATAGTGGAACGCTTCGCCGAACTCCTCGACCGGCTGGTGCTGACGCCCGCGCGCAACGGCAAGCTGCTGCTTCTCACGGATTATTTCGCCACCGTGCCGGACCCCGACCGCGGCTACGGCCTTGCCGCCCTCACCGGCGGCCTCGACTTCCCGGCGGTCAAGCCCGCCATGCTGCGCACGCTGACGACCGAGCGCGTGGACCCGGTGCTCTTCGCCTATTCCTACGACTATGTGGGCGACCTTGCCGAGACCGTCTCCCTCATCTGGCCCGCGGACGGCGGGACGGAAGCGCCCGCCCTTTCGGAAGTCGTCGAGCGCCTCTCCCACGCCAGCCGTTCAGACGCACCGGCGGTGATGGCCAGGCTCCTCGACCAGCTCTCCCCTTCCGGCCGCTTCGCCGCCATCAAGCTCGCCACCGGGGGCCTGCGCGTCGGCGTCTCGGCACGGCTCACCAAGCAGGCTCTGGCCGAGTTCGGCGGCGTGGAAGTGCAGGAGATCGAGGAGTTGTGGCACGGCCTGACGGCTCCATACACCGACCTGTTCGCCTGGCTCGATGGTAAGGGCCCGAAGCCCGAGAATGCGGCACAAGCGCCCTTCCGCCCCGTCATGCTGGCACACCCGGCGGCGGAGGCCGACTTCTCCGCCCTCGACCCGGAAGCCTATGCCGCCGAGTGGAAGTGGGACGGCATCCGCGTTCAGGCGGTGGCCGAAGGCGGCGTCCGCCGCCTCTATTCGCGCACCGGCGACGACATCTCCGGCGCCTTCCCGGACCTCGTCGAGGCAATGGACTTCGACGCAGCGCTCGACGGCGAACTGCTCGTCGGCGACCCGCGCTTAAAGACCGGCACCTTCTCCGACCTGCAGCAGCGGCTCAACCGCAAGACGGTCTCGCGCGCCATGCTGGCGGACTATCCGGTCTTCATGCGCTGCTACGACCTCCTGCTTCTGGGCCAGCGCGACGCCCGCACGCTGCCCTATGCGGAGCGCCGCCCGCAACTCGCCGCCTTCCTGGCCGAACTCCCCGACGACCGCTTCGACCTGTCGCCGGAAATCCCCTTCGCAAGCTGGCAGGAGCTCGACGACAAGCGCTGCAACCCGCCACACCCCGTCATCGAAGGCGTCATGCTGAAGCGCAAGGATTCGCCCTACCTGCCCGGCCGCCCGAAGGGCCCATGGTTCAAATGGAAACGCGATCCCTTCACCGTCGATGCGCTGCTGATGTACGCCCAGCGCGGCCACGGCAAACGCTCGAGCTTCTATTCCGACTACACCTTCGGCGTCTGGTCCGGGCCGACGGAGGACCCGGTGCTCGTTCCCGTCGGCAAGGCCTATTTCGGCTTCACCGACGAGGAACTCCGCCAGATCGACAAATACGTGCGCGACAACACGGTGGAGCGCTTCGGCCCGGTGCGCGCCGTACGCGCCGACTTAAGCCACGGCCTGGTGCTCGAAATCGCCTTCGAGGGCCTCAACCGCTCGACGCGCCACAAATCCGGCATCGCCATGCGCTTCCCCCGCATCTCCCGGCTCCGCTGGGACAAACCCGCCCACGAGGCCGACCGCATCGAGACGCTGGAGGCCATGCTGCCGGCGGGCTGAACAATTTGTTTGGACGGAATCAGGAAGTTTGGAGAGACAGGCGCCCCTTCGCGCCCCCCTCTGTCCTGCCGGACATCTCCCCCACAAGGGTCCCCACACGGGGGGAGATTAGCCGGCCGCTTACTTCGGCACCTTTCCTGCAACGTGGGCGATTAACGAAAGCCGTCACGACGGCTGATCTCCCCCCTCGTGGGGGAGATGTCCGGCAGGACAGAGGGGGGCGCGAAGGGGCGCCGAGCCAAGCCGGCGCACCACACACTAACGCGCGGGCTCCTCAAGCTCATAGGTCGCCTGAAGCTCCCCGGAGCGGTAGATGTAGCTGGCGCTGCAGATGCCCTTGTCGGGTGTGGTGTCGCAGTTCGTGCTGTCCACCTGCACCTCCAGCACCGTGCCGTCCTGCTCGAATGTCGGGACGCCGCCCAGAATTTGCGTCGGGTTCTGGTAGTCCTGGCTGGAAAGGGCCACGTCGATGTTGCAGCCGCCATTGCCGCAGAAGGCCGTGGCCGCCCCGTCGCACGCCATCTGCGATGGATCGAGCACATAGTCCTCGCGGTCGTCGCCATCCAGATCCGCGGTCAGGATGCGCGGCCGGTCGGCGCCTTCCTCCATGGTGCCGCCCAGCGCCGTGCACTCCTCGGCATAACCGTCGATGGCCGCCTCGACACCAGGCGGAAGCTCGTCGGCACATGAAGTCGCGGCAAAGGCGAGGAACGCCAGGACGGCGACCGAGGAAGAACGGGAAAGATGCATTTGCGACTTCTCCTGCTGCTGTGCCCCGCGTGCAACCGTAAACCGTCCAAACGGCAATCCCGCAACCGCCTTCGCTCCAGGATGGCTCCTCCGCGCCTCCTCATCCCCACAAATCGGCGTCGGCGGCCTTGGCGACATCCTGCCCGCTCTTCCCGTCCCCGGCGCTCATCATGTCGGCCACCGCCTGCAAGGCATCGACGATCTCGCGCCGCCTGCCTGCTTCCAGGGCGGCGAAGCGCGTGGCGAAAGTGCCGCCGAGCGGCTCCGGCGCGTTGGCGACGAGAGCCATGCCCTTCTCTGTCAGCCGCGTATGCACGATGCGCCGGTCGAGCGACGAGCGGTAGCGCTCGATGATCGCCCGCTCCTCCAGCTTATCGAGGATGGTGATGACGGTCGCCGGGCTCAAATCGGCGTGAGCGGAAAGCACCGTCGTCGTCACCTCGCCAAGCGCGGCGATGGCTTTCAGGATCACGAGCTGCGGCGCCGTCAGGCCGATCGCCTTGATGAGCGCCCTCGACTGCAGGTCGCTTGCCCGCAGGATGCGGCGGATGGATTTCTCGACGACGCGCAGTTCCTCGGACGGGAACCGGCCGGCAGCCTGCGCGTTCTGCGAAAATGGGTTCATGAGGCGACGCCATTCATTTGACATCAAATCATCAGAACTATAACTAATATGCTGTCTGGCGCAACAAGTAACGAGGGAACACCCGCTTCTCATGTGCGGAATTTGCGGAGAGCTGAGATTCGACGGCAGCCGGCCGTCGCCCGTCGCCCTTTCGAAGATGATGGAAAGCCTTGCCCCGCGCGGGCCGGACGGCACCGGCGTGGTGCTGCACGACAATACGGCCTTCGGCCATTGCCGGCTGAAGATCATCGATCTTTCGGAGAAGGCCCGGCAGCCCATGGAGGACCCCGAGCTGGGTCTCACCATCTGCTTCAACGGGTGCATCTACAATTATCCGGAACTGCGCGCCGAGCTCGAGGAGAAGGGCTACCGCTTCTTCTCCACCGGCGACACCGAGGTGATCCTCAAGGCCTGGCATGCCTGGGGCGAGGGATGCGTCGAGCGCTTCCACGGCATGTTCGCCTTCGTTCTGCACGAGCGCGACACCGGCCGCATCGTCATGGCGCGCGACCGTTTCGGCATCAAGCCGCTCTATCTCTCCGAGACGCCGAGCACCTTGCGTTTCGCCTCATCCCTCCCGGCATTGGTGGCCGGCGGCGACGTCGATACCTCCGTCGACCGCGTAGCCCTCCATCATTACATGACCTTTCACGCCATCGTGCCGCCCCCGCGCACGATCCTCAACGGCGTCAAGAAACTGCCGCCCGCCACCATCCGCGTCATCGAGGCCGACGGGGCGAAGCGCGACCGCGTCTACTGGGACCCGCCATACGAGCGCGACCCCGCGCTGACCACGCTCAGCGGGGAAGAATGGCGCGACCGCGTGCTGGAGGCGCTTCGCCTCGCCGTCAAGCGCCGCATGGTGGCCGATGTGCCGGTGGGCGTTCTTCTGTCCGGCGGCGTCGATTCCAGCCTCATCGTCGGCCTCCTGGCCGAGGCCGGTCAGACCGGCCTGATGACCTTCTCCGTCGGCTTCGAGGAGGCTCATGGCGAGAAGGGCGACGAGTTCGTCTATTCCGACATGATCGCCGCGCGCTTCGGCACCAACCACCACAAGATCTTCGTCCCCTCGAGCGACCTCATGGACGCGCTGCCCGGCACCTTCCAGGCGATGTCGGAGCCCATGGTCTCCTACGACAATGTCGGCTTCTACCTCCTGTCGAAGGAGGTCTCGAAGCACATCAAGGTCGTGCAGTCCGGCCAGGGCGCGGACGAGGTGTTCGGCGGCTATCACTGGTACCCGCCGCTGATGAGCTCCAACGACGTCGTCAGCGACTACGCCAAGGTCTTCTTCGACCGTTCGCACGAGCGGCTGAGGGAGCAACTGTCGCCCGAATGGACGACGGAGGAAGACGTCAGCCGCGCCCTCGTGGCAAGGCACCTGACGCGGCCGGGCGCCGATACGCCGGTAGATGCCGCCCTTCGCCTCGATTCCTCCGTCATGCTGGTCGACGACCCGGTCAAGCGCGTCGACAACATGACCATGGCCTGGGGGCTGGAGGCGCGGGTGCCCTTCCTCGATCACGAGCTCGTGGAACTCGCCGCCCGCATTCCGCCGGAGGAAAAGCTGAAAGGCGGCGGCAAGGGCGTCCTGAAGGACGTCGCCCGCCAGGTGGTCCCCAGCGAGGTGATCGACCGCACGAAGGGCTATTTCCCAGTGCCGCAGCTCAAATATGTCGCCGGGCCCTATCTGGATATGGTGCGCGATGCGTTAAGCTCTCAGCCGGCGCGAGAGCGCGGGCTGTTCCGGCAGGAGTATCTGGACAAGCTCTACGCCGCGCCCGCCGACCACATCACGCCCCTGCGCGGCTCTGCGCTATGGCAGGTCGGCCTTTTGGAATTGTGGCTACAGACCCACGGGATCTGATCCGATGGCAAAGCATGACGAGCAGGCTGGGCGCGCCCACCGGGGACGCACCGACAAGGCGCTCGGCCATCGCCTGAAGCGGCTGCGCAGCGAGACCATGAAGCCGGCGACCGGCCATGGCGAGGGCGAGGAGGACAAGCAGGCAAAATCGGTCGCGCTCGAACTCGGCTGGGGCAGGCTGCTCTTCGCCCAGACCTTCAGCACCAACGCCGCGATCGTCGAGGCCTTGCATGAGGAAGGCCCGGCCCGCCGCGACATCGCCTTTTATATCCGCGATCCGCACGTGCTCCTGGCGCTCGCGCCGCAGGAGCTCTTCCTCGACCCGTCCCACACCTACCGGCTGAACCTGGCCACCTACCGGCCAAGCCAGCGCCAGCCGCGCGGCTTCTTCATCCGCAGGCTGTCCTCCGAGGCAGACGCCGATGCCGTCAACGCCATCTACCAGAGCCGCGGCATGGTGACGGTCAGGCCGGACTTCTTCTGGAGCAAGCGCGACAGCCGCGCCATCACCTACCTCGTCGCCGAGGACGAGTTGACCGGCGACATCGTCGGCACGGTGACGGGCGTCGACCATCGCCGTGTCTTCCAGGACCCGGAGAACGGTTCGTCGCTGTGGTGCCTGGCCGTCGACCCGCAAAGCCGCCATCCGGGCGTCGGCGAGATGCTGGTGCGCCGCCTGGCCGAGCACTTTCAGGCGCGGGGCGCCAGCTTCATGGACCTGTCGGTCATGCACGACAACGAGCAGGCCATCGCGCTCTACGAAAAGCTCGGCTTCCATCGCGTTCCCATCTTCGCCGTAAAGCGCAAGAACCCGATCAACGAGAAGCTGTTCACCCATCCCCCGGCCGCTTACGACCAGCTCAATCCCTATGCCCGCATCATCGTCGACGAGGCGCAGCGCCGCGGTGTCGCCGTCGAGATAACGGATCCCGACGGCGGCTTCTTCCGCTTGTCCTTCGGCGGCCGCTCCATCCACTGCCGCGAAAGCCTTTCGGAGCTCACCTCCGCTGTCGCCATGTCGATCTGCGACGACAAGGCGGTCACGCGGCGCACGGTGGAAGGGGCGGGCCTGATCGTGCCGGAGCAGCTCGATGCCGCAAGCGGCAGCAAAGCCATCGCGGATTTTCTGAAGAAACACGGGCGCTTGGTGGTCAAGCCGGCGCGCGGCGAACAGGGCCGCGGCGTGGCCGTCGGGCTGGAGACCCTGGAGGAGGTGGAGGAGGCCATCGCGGCGGCGGGTGAGGTCAGCGATAGCGTGCTCGTGGAATCCTGCTTCGACGGCGAGGACCTGCGTCTCGTCGTCATCGACTATCGGCTGGTCGCTGCCGCCGTGCGCCGTCCGCCCTGCGTTGTGGGGGACGGGCGCAGCACGATCGAGAAGCTGATCGCCCACCAGTCGCGGCGCCGTGCCGCCGCCACCGGCGGCGAGAGCACGATTCCGGTCGATGGCGAAACGCGGCGCTGCCTCGCCGGTGCCGGCTACGCACTCGATTCGGTGCCGTCGGAAGGCGAGGAGGTGGTGGTGCGCAAGACGGCCAACCTGCACACCGGCGGCTCCATCCACGATGTGACGGAGCACGTCCATCCCGTGTTGGTGAACGCGGCCTGCACGGCCGCGCGCGCCATCGAGATCCCGGTCGTGGGGATCGACTTCATGGTGCGGTCGCCAAACCTGCCCGAATATGTTTTTATCGAAGCGAATGAGCGGCCTGGCTTGGCCAATCACGAACCGCAACCCACCGCCGAACGCTTCGTCGATCTTCTGTTTCCGCGTACGGGCCTCAAGTCAGCGAAGCAGGCGCTCGGCTCCAAGGAGTGATCCGTGACGCGTCTGAAGATCGACGTCGACTACCTCACTGCGCAACTGAAATCCCTTCTGGCGATCGACAGCCCCACCGGATACACCGACACAATCGTCCGTCACGTCACGGAGGAGCTGGAGCGGCTCGGCCTGGAGCCGGAGCTGACGCGGCGCGGCGGCATCCGCGCCATCTGGCGCGGCGCCCGTCGGCGCGGCGCGCGGGCCATCATCACCCATGTCGACACGCTGGGCGCCCAGGTCAAGCTCATCAAGGAGACGGGGCGCCTGGAGCTGGTGCCTATCGGCCACTGGTCGGCCCGCTTCGCGGAGGGCGCGCGGGCCACCATCTACACGGAGAAAGGCAGCTTCCGTGGCTCAATCCTGCCCCTGATGGCCTCCGGCCACACCTTCAACGAGGGTGTCGACAACCTGCCCATCGGTTGGGAGCATATTGAGCTGCGCGTCGATGCGCTGGCCTGGAGCCGCGACGACACCGCATCGCTCGGCATCGATGTCGGCGACTATGTCGCCATCGACCCGCAGCCGGAGTTCCTGGAGAACGGCTTCATCGTCTCGCGCCATCTCGACGACAAGGCGGGCGTGGCCATCGCGCTCGCCTCGCTCGAGGCGATGCGGCGCCATGACGCGCGCACACCGGTCGACACCCACTGGCTCTTCACCATCTCCGAGGAGGTGGGCGTGGGCGCGGCGGCCATCGTCACGCCGGAGATCGCCTCCATGGTCACCATCGACAACGGCACCACGGCGCCGGGGCAGAACTCGTCCGAATTCGGCGTCACCATCGCCATGGCCGACCAGTCCGGTCCCTTCGACTATCACCTGACGAAGAAGATGGTCGACCTGTGCCGAGAGGAGGATATCCGCTTCCAGAAGGACATCTTCCGCTACTATCGCTCCGACTCCGCTTCCGCGCTGGAGGCCGGGCACGACGTGCGCACCGCTCTTATCGCCTTCGGCATAGACGCCTCGCACGGCTACGAGCGCATTCACATCCACGCCCTGCGCTCGGTGGCCGAGCTGACGACGGCCTACGTCATGAGCCCGCTGGAGATCGAACGCGACGTGGAGGAGGTCTCCGACATCGAGGGCTTCACCGAACAGCCTACCGAAGCCGCCGAGCAACCCACCCGCCCGCGCAAGCTGCCCGAGCCGCGATAGGCCTGTAGCGCTGTCGCATATGGATCTTTGTTCGGCTTCGGCCCCCCCTCACTCTTGAGAGGAGCGGTGGGGAGGGGTACGATCAAGGGACTCAGAACCCATACGCTACACCTCAGCCCTTGCGGTGTACTCCGCGACCGCTTTCTTGGCCGCCAGCACGGCGGCGGGGCTCATGCTGAGCTCGCCGATCCCCATCTCCAGAAACCGCGGGATGAGCGTCGTATCCGCCGCCGCCTCGCCGCAGATGCCCACCATGATGCCCGCCTCGACGCCCGCCTTGGCGGTTAACTCGATTGCCCGCATCACCGCCGGGCTCGATACGTCTCCGAGCGCGGCCACCGACATGTTGAGCCGGTCGGCGGCCATGATGTACTGGGTGAGGTCGTTCGTGCCGATGGAGAAAAAGGCGGATTCGGCCGCAAGCTCCGGCGCGATCAGCACCGCGGCCGGCGTCTCGATCATCACGCCGAGGGCAAAGCGGCGGAAGGCCTTGCCCTCTCGCTCGAGTTCGGCTTCGCATTCTTCGATGAGGGTGCGCGTGCGGCGCAGCTCGTCGAGGGTCGACACCATGGGCAGCATCACCTTGAGGTTGCCCTCGTGGTTGGCTCTGAGCAGCGCGCGTAGCTGCGGCTTGAAGACCGCCGGGCGATCGAGGCACATGCGGATGCCGCGCCAGCCGAGGAACGGGTTCTCCTCTTCAGGGAAATCGATGCCGGCCACGGGCTTGTCGCCGCCGATGTCGAGCGTGCGCACGATGACGTCTTGCGGCGCGAAGGCGGCGGCGAGCGCTGCGTAGGTCTGGTACTGCTCCTCCTCGGAGGGGAGCATCGGGTGAGCCATGAACATGAGCTCGGTGCGGAAGAGCCCCACGCCCATGGCGCCGACGGCGCGCGCGTTGTCGATCTCGGAGAGCGAGCCGAGATTGGCGGCGATGGTGATCGCACGGCCATCGGCCAGAACCGGCTTATGGTCGACATAGGCGGTAAGCGCCTGCCTCTCCTCCTCCTGGCGGGCGATGCGGGCGGCGAAATCGCGTTCGAGCGTTTGGTCGGGGTCGGCAAAGGCGAGGCCACGGCCGCCATCGAGGGCGGCCCGCCGCGCGGTGCGGAAGGCCTCGATGGCGGAGCCGAGCCCCAGGACGGCGGGAATGCCGTGGTTGCGGGCGATGATGGCGACATGGGAGGTGGCGCCGCCCTGCCCGCACAGAATGCCGGCGATGCGGTTGAGCGGCGCGCGCGCCAGCTCGAAGGCGCCGATGTCCTCGGCCACCAGGATCGCCCCTTCCGGCACTCCGGAAAGATCCACATCCTCCTTCTCCGTCAGCGCCAGGCAGATCTGGCGCGTCACCGCATGAAGGTCCTCGGCGCGGGCCTTCATATAGGGATCGTCCAGACGTTCGAACTCCACCGCAAGGGCCTCGCCCGCCGCGAGCATGGCCGAGACGGCGTCGAGCCCGCGGCCGATGGTTTCCTCGGCGCGGGCGATGAGGTCCTCGTCGCCGGCGAGTTCGATCAGCGCCTTGACGATCTCGGCATCGGCCGATCCGGGGGCGGCAGCCGCAATCATGGATTCCATGCGGCCGGTGACAGCGGCGATCGCCGTCCGCAGCCGCGCCTTCTCGGCCTCCCGCTCGGCGGGCAGAATGTCCGCGTCAACGGGTTCGAGCGTCGGCGGGAAATAGGGGAATACGGCACCGAGCGCGGCGCCTGCGCTGGCGGCGGCGCCTTTGTGTCCGCCCGGCCGGTGCGGTGCTTCGTCCGCCGCGGCTGTGGACGGCGGTTGTTGCTCAGGCTCCTCGCCCAGCCCGGCTTGCGGGTTTTCGAGATAGGCCATGAGCATGCCCATGGCCTCGGTCTCGTCGGGCCCACGGACCTTGAGCGTCACCTCGTCGCCTTCCTTGACCGTCAGGAGCATCAGCTTGACGGAGCTCTTGGCGCTGACGGTCTTGCCGCCCTTGGCGATCTCGACATCCGATTGGAAGGCCCTGGCGAGCTTCACGAAGCGCGCCGCGGGGCGGGCGTGCAGCCCTTCCTTCACTCTGACGATTGCCGAGCGCTCCATGGTCCGTTCCCTACAGGCGGCTGGCCGGCTTCAGCCGGCGCTCTCTATGACGATGTCGGTGCCCGACTTGAGCCGCGCGGCGAGGTCCGCGCCGGCGATCGTGCCGACGCAGATCTCGCCCGGACGCTCAGCCTTGGAAGCGCCGTTGAAGCTGAAGACCACATGGCCCATGTCGGTCACCTTGGCCCAGGCCGTCTCGCCGACCGCCGTCACGGTGGCAGCGAGATCGCCGATGCGGATGGTCGAGCCGACGGCCGGCGGGGGGCCGGCCGGCCCCTCCACTGCATGCAGAACCGAGACTTCGGCAAGCTCGGGCGGCGCGCCATCGGCAAACAGGATGAGGACGCCGCCCTGGGCGAGGTCCGCCACTTCGGGCCCGATGCTCGTCAATCGGGTCTTGTAATGGATTGTCATGAAGGACCTCTTCTTCCCTACACTTACAGAACGAACAGGCTTGCCACCCAGGCGATGAGCACCGAGACCGGGCCCATGAACTGGCGGCTGACCAGCACAGCCGGCACGCCGATCTCGATCGTCTTCGGCTTGGCCTCGCCGAGCGCCAGGCCAACCGGCACGAAGTCGCAGCCGACCTGAGTGTTGTAGGCGAACAGCGCCGGCAGTGCCATGGCCGGGGCGATGGTGCCATTGGCGATCTGCGGACCGATGATGGCAACGCCGATCACCTGGGCGATCACCGCCCCCGGCCCCAGCACCGGCGACAGGAACGGCAGGCCGCAGATGGCCGAGATGATCAAGAGGCCGACGATGTTGTTGGCGAGCGGCCCCATGGGCTGGGCGAGAAGATCGCCGATGCCCGTATAGAGGATGAGGCCGATCAGCATGGTAACGAAGGCCATGAAGGGCAGGACGTTGCGCACCACCTGGTCGATGGTCCTGCGGCCGGCATTGAAGAAGATGCCGACGACGCGCCCCATCACGCGGCCGATCGAGCTGATGAGCCCGATGATGCCGCCGCTTTCCTCATCAGTAACCTTCGGCGCGGCCGAAGGGGTGGAGAAGTCGGCCGCGGACTTGGCCGTCGTACCGCCCGTGGCACCCGCCGTGACCGAGGCTTCGCCCGCATCCGCCGGCGCCATGTCGCCCGGCGTGACGCCGGAGACGTAGATGTCCTCGGTGATGAACTGGGCGAGCGGGCCGGCCTGGCCGACCGGCATCACGTTGACGGTGGGAATGCGCTTGCGCGGATAGACGCCACAGCGCGCCGTGCCCCCGCAGTCGACCACCACCACCGCGATCTCGCCTTCCACCGGCGGCGTGCGGAAGCCGTCGACCACGTCGGCGCCCGTCAGCTCGGCGAGGCGGTGGGCGACGGGGTGGATCTTGCCGCCGGTGATCGAGACGATCTTGCTGCGCTCGATGGTCGGCTTGATGACCAGAGGTCCGCCCCAGCCACCGGCACCCTTGGAGACCTTTACGGCCGTGAATTCCTTGATCTTCACCATTTTCCCCTCCCCGCCCCTTAGAGCTCGACGCCCTGACGGCGCGCCATGATCATCGTAATGCGCTCGGTCAGGATGCCCTTGAGCAGGATGACGAGGAGGCCGACGATGGCGTACCAGATAGCGACGTTGATGTGATAGCCGGTCGGCACGGCGCCGTTGCGCTCAAGCTCAAGCAACGCGACCAGGATGCCGCCCCAGACGAAATATTCTCCCGGATTGACATGCGGGAAGAGGCCGAGCGGCGGATGCACGTAGGAGACGGCCGCATCGTAGAAGGCCGGCTTGTGCTTCTCCTCCAGGAACGTGCCGAAGGTGTAGGCCATCGGGTTGGTGAGGAAGAAGACGGCAATCACCGGCAGAACGGTGTAGCGCGTCAGTGCAATGCGGCCGGCCCATTGGGCGGCGCCGTGAACGCGCTTCTCGCCGATCAGCTCGGTGAGCGCGTAGAAGGCGGTCATCAGCACCACCAGGGTGGGGATGATGCCGGTCACGAAGCCGGCGAAGACCTCGCCGCCTTTCTGGAAGATGCCGATGAAGTAGCGCCCGGCGGCGGACAGCCAGCCGACCTGCTCCTCCTGCTCGACTTCCTGCAGCCGCTCGCGGAATTCTTCGACCGAAATGCCGCCCTCCGCCTGGGCGAGAACGATCAGGTCGCTGCCGCCATGATCGACGGCCTGTTTGCCGTGCATGACGGCTTCCGATACCAGGCCGCTCGCATGCGACAGGCCTGCCGTGGCCATGTCGGCATGTTGCGACAGAATAGATAGAATGGTCATGTCACCTCCCTTTTTTCGCGGTACACCCGCCGCGACGCTTGCTAAGCCCCATTTTCCGCTGTTTTGAACGCGGCCGGCGTGGCCTCCTTGCCCGCTCCCCGTGCCTTGTCTATCTGCTCGATGGCGCGTGCCGTCGCCACGGCGAGGCCGGCGTCGGCCTTGCCGAGCGGACCCGAGGCGTCGCGCAGCGCGTCGAGACGGAGCCCCTCATATTCCGGTACCCGCGCGAATTTCGCGAACACCGACCGGCCGCTCATCTCAAGGAACCGCTCGACCCGCAGCGCCTCGTCCACGACGACGAGAACGATGACGCCCTTGCCGAGCCGGCCTTTGGCGTTGCCGGCGCCGACATAGCCTTCGGAATACTTGTTGGAGATGCCCTTCATCACGTCGGTGTAGTGGCGCATCTGCAGCCACACACCGAAGGACTGCAGGGCCCATACCGCCGCCAGGGCGAGGATCGCCCATTGCCAGATTGCCATTGAAACCTCCCCAGGCTGCACGCCGCGCAGGCGCCATTCCTCCATGTGATACAAGAACATCTGTTTTCTAAGTTGTCAATATGTATAAAAAGAGCGAGAATTGCATCTGAAGAGAGTGCCTGCGCTGGCGCCGTCGATGCAAGGAGGGCATAATGGGCATCATGTTTCACGACGCGTTGGCATCACTTCCGGATTTGCGCCATCGGCTGCGGCAATGGCGGTGGTTCCGCGTCGCCTTCCGCAAGAACGCCGAGCAGGTGCGTTCCGCCTTCGGCATCCGCTACGAGATCGACGACGTGAAGCTGGCGCGCGCCTTCTTCAACTGGCTGGAAGCGCTGGAGCGCGCGCGGCCGTATGCCGGGATTGCCCGCCCCGACGTCATCGTCTTCGGTGCCGGCGCGGTCCTCTGCGAGCTTCTGCGCGAGCACCCTGCCCGGCATATCGCCGGCAGCGGGCGCAAGGAGGTGCCCGAGGACCTTGCCGAGACGGCCGAGATCGCGCATTTCTGGCCTGAGGGCTTTCTCTACACGAGCTTCTGCATCTCCGGCATCATGACCATTTACGAGCAGGAGTTCGGGAAGGCAAAGCCTCTTGCGGCATGCGTCGACGAAATCCGCTTCTGGTGGTCGTTCAAGGAGAATGTCGCCGACATGCCGGCCATGGCCATTCCGTTCCTCGATCGCATCGTCGGCCAGGAGCCGAACTGGATGATGCCGGCGGCCGTGACAGACCGCCTCGCCATCCGCGGCGCGATGCGGGATGCCCCCGGCGGCGGGGGTAGCGGCGCTATCGCCGGAACACATTGATCGCCGACCGCATTCACTGAATGCACGAGCCGCCGCCTCGCGCTGCAAGGAGCCGGATATGCACGCCATGAGAAAAGGGAAGGCGCGATGAGCGGAACGCTGGTGATCGCGCATCTTGCCGGCGCGGTGGCGCTGCTCCTGTGGGCAACACGGATGGTGCGAACCGGGGTTACCCGCGCCTATGGCGACATTCTGCGGCAAAAGCTGCGGCGCGCGCTGAAGAACCCGCTGATCGCCGTCATGGCCGGCACGAGCATGGCCGTCGCCCTGCAAAGCTCGACCGCCGTGAGCCTTCTCGTCGGCTCGTTTGTCGGCTCCGGTATCGTCGGCGGAACGGCGGGCCTTTCCGCCGTGCTCGGCGCCGATCTCGGCTCGGCTTTCGTCGTGCGGATCCTGAGCTTCGATCTCGGTCTGCTGATCCCGGTGTGCCTGTTCGCGGGCACCACCATCTTTCTCGCCACCGAGCGGCGGACATGGCGCCAGTTCGGGCGCATCCTCGTAGGGCTGGGGCTCCTCCTCCTGTCCCTGCAGATGATCGGCGAGGCGTCGGAGCCACTGCGCGAAAGCACGATCCTGCCGGTCATCACCGGCTATCTCGCCCAGGACCCCGGAATAGCCTTCCTGATCGCGGCCATCGTGACCTGGCTCTTCCATTCCAGCGTTGCCGCGGTGCTGCTGATAGCGGCGCTTGCCGCGCGGGGCGTCATGCCCGCCGAACTGGCGATCGTTCTGGTGCTCGGGGCCAATCTCGGGGCGGGGCTGATCGCCATGGCGCTTTCGAAGACGATGCCGGCGGCAGCGCGTGCCGTGCCGGTGGGCAATCTGATGCTGCGCGGCCTGTTCGCCCTTACCGCCGTTGTTGCCTTCGTCATGCTCGCGCCCTCGCCCGCCCTCCTTGGCGGCGGCCCGGCCTCGCAGGCGATCCATGCGCACATCGCCTTCAACCTGATGGTGGTCGTACTCGGCCTTCCGCTGGCGCCGCTCGTCCGCCGCGCCGCCGAAGCGATCCTCCTGCGAAGCGGCGCTCCGACGCATGGCAGCGACGAAGTGCCCTTCGAGACCGAGGTCAGCACCCTCGACCCGGATGCGCTGCAAAGGCCGGCCGAGGCGCTCGCCAACGCGACGCGCGCAGTGGTGCGCCTGTGCGAGACGGTGGAGGTGATGCTGGTGCGGATCATCGACCTTTACGAGAACTACAGCCCCGAGGGCGCAGAGGCGCTGGCCGCACTCGACGACAAGATCGACCGGCGCCACGCGGCCATCAAGCTGTATCTGGCGGAGATGGCCTCGACCACTTTGAGCGACAAGGAGGCCCGACGTGTGCAGGAACTGCTCGGCGCTTCCATAAAGCTCGAACAGGCCGGCGACATCATCGTGCGCAACATGCTCGTCCATGTGCGCAAGAAGCACGACCGGGGGCTGGCGTTCACGCCCGAGGGCTGGCGCGAGGTCTCGGCCTTCCACGCTGCCGTGCTGGCGAACGCGCGGCTGGCCTTCAACGTGCTGGTGTCGCGCGACAAGCAGACGGCGCGCCAGCTGGTGCTGGAGAAGGACCGGCTGCGCGAGCGCGAAAAGGAGACGAGCGAGCACCATTTCGAGCGGCTGCGCCAGCGGCAGAGCGACAGCATCGAGACCAGCGCACTGCATCTCGACACGATCCGCGACCTGAAGCAGATCAATTCGCTGCTGACCTCGAGCGCCTATCCGGTGCTGGAGGAAAAAGGCATGCTGCGCGCCTCGCGCCTCGATGCCGCTTGACGGCGGTCGGCGGGTCTTCAATACCGTCACCTTTGCGCCGCCAGGCGCATTACCCTCCAATCTGAGGTAGGCGACGGATGACGAAAGTACTCAACCCGGACGTGGAGTGCGTCGGCGAGGCGAAGGCCGTGCTCGGCGAAAGCGCTTGCTGGTCGGCGGAGGACGAGACGCTCTTGTGGGTGGATATCCTCGGCCGCAAGGTGCTGCGCACCGATATCGGCAGCGGGCGCACGGACGAATGGGCGTTTCCCGAGCAGACGGGTTTCGTGCAGCCGGCCGACGACGGCACATGGCTGGTCGGCCAGGAGAACGGCATCCTGCGCCTCGACCCGGCAACCGGCGCGCGGGAGGATTTCCTGCCGCTCGAAACGGACAATCCGGCCACACGCACCAACGATGCCGGCTGCGACCGCCAGGGGCGGCTACTGGTCGGCACCATGCACCTGCCGGAGATCAGCTTTGAGCCTGTCGGCACGCTCTACCGCATCGCCGGGCGCGGAGCTGCGGAAACGCTCGACACCGGCCTCTATGTCCCCAATGGTATCGCCTTCAGCCCGGATGGCGGCACGGTCTACTGGGCCGACACCTATCGCACACGGCGGCAGGTGTGGTGCGCACGCTATGATCCTGGCGGCGAGGTGGGCGAGAAGCGGCCTTTCGTGCAGCTCGACGAGGAACTCGGCCGGCCGGACGGGGCGGCGGTGGATGCCGCCGGCTGCTACTGGGTCGCCGCCGCCGCGGGCTGGCAGCTTCTGCGCTACACGCCCTCGGGCGAACTCGACCTGATCGTCCGCCTCCCCGTGCAGCGGCCCTCGAAGCTTGCCTTCGGCGGGGCGGATCTGACCACGATCTTCATCACGACGATCAGCGAAGGGCTGGGCGAGGACGCGCCGCGAACGCAGCCGCTGGCGGGGCGCTTGCTGGCGGTGGACGTCGGCATCCAGGGGCTGCCGCCGGTGCGGTTTCGGGCCTAGACCAGCTCATCGTTTCATGGAATCGATGAACTGATCTAACTCTTTGTCTTGTCGCAATTCCGGACGGAAAGCCGGTTTCCACTTTTCCTGGAATTGCTTGTCTTATGACTTTTTCCGCCGAACGGGCGAATAAGGGA
>NZ_WQNH01000031.1 GCF_009812055.1 Chelativorans xinjiangensis
AGCCTGGGTTCTCATCGCCAGCATCCGCATGCTCACGCGGCGGCTCGCAAGACCATGAAATCCAACCGATCTTTATGATTCAGGCACTTACCTACACGCCCGAGACCACATACATTCCGCAAGCGGCGGAAGATCCGCATGTCGAGACCAGTCTTTCCGCGGACGATTCGTTATCGGACGATGCCCTGAGCCGCCTGGATCCTGACCACGACAATCTCCTCAGCGCACAGAGCGGGGCGGCAGGGGACGAGGCCGATGCGGACGCATTCGAGGCCGCCTACGAGGCCGATGCGGAACTCGGCGGAACGCTGCGCGAGGCGTTCCTGTCCTACGGGCGCGAGGAGATGGGCGATGCGCAAGTGAGCCTCAACGAGGTGCTCTCGCATATGGGCACGTTCCCCGGCCCGGAGGACGACGCGTTGTCGCGCCGGCTGGCCAAGGCGGCGGGCCTTTATGGCGGCGAGGAGGGCGAGACCGACGTTTCGCCCGCCCAGACGGAATATCTTCGCGCGCAGCTGTTGCTGGCCCTGACCGACGAAGTGGACTGGGCGACAGAGCTCGGCACGCAGGCCGCCGACGGGCAGGAGGTGACCTCCGACGGTATGGTGCTGCACGGGGCCGGCGCGATGACGGTCGCGCAGGCGGCAAACGCGGCCAGCGACAGGATCGGCGGCGCGCTTATGGAGGAGCTCAATTGGGCCACGCCGCCGGCGGCGGCGATGGCCGACGCGCTGATGCCCGTCCTGATCGGCGACCCAACGCTCTCTTTGCCCGAACCGCCGGAGACGATCCTCTACGGCAGCCTTGAGTGGGCGCAACTGTGGATCGGCATGGAATATGCCGAGGGCGCGGGCCTCGATCCGGCGCAACTGTCGGTCGATGAGCTCGTGGCGCTCGGCCGGGCGGCCACGTCCGTCAATCCGGCGGCGGATAGAGCGGACACGCAGTCGGCGGCGGAAGGGCCCGCGGCGAACGACGGCGCAGAGAAGCGGGATGAAGCGTCAACGGCCGCTTCCTACCGGGCGACCAAGCTGCTCATCCTGATCGCCCGGGCCAGGGGCGTAATCGACGGAGCAAGCATAACCGAGGAGAACCAAGCCGACCTGGAGAAAACGCTCGCCGACGTCGCCCACGACGTCTTCAAGGAGGAATTCGCGATTGCCGAGGCGCTGGAGGTTATCGGCCGGGACGCGCTCTCTTCCCGCAAGGAAATCGCCAGGGAAATCCTGCGGGATAACGGCCTCAACCCGGACCAGGAGGTCGACTATATTCTAGGCGGGGACATGATCGCCGGTGGGCCTGTCACCAAGCGGACAACCCTCGCTGAAGTCTATTTCCAGCACGGGAATCTCAACAACATTCTCGACTTCACGCCTCCATCCGACCTGCCGGATCCAGCGACTGTGTTCGACGAGACGTTTGAGGAGAAGAAGGACAGCTTTTCGGAGGCCATGGCCACCTTCATCGGCCAGTCGGTGGCGCTCTATGCGAAACAGCACAATCTGAATCTGGAGGACGCCACGATCACGATTTCGCGGCCGGTCCTTGAAGTTCCGTATTGGGTGTTGACCGGCTTCAGCTGGGGACTACTTATACTACCCCTATCGAGCAACAATTCGTTCTTCATTGACATCGCCTTCCCCAACTCGAACGACCCCGAGCATTTCGTCTTGCGGCTCGAAGAAGCAGGCAAGGGCCTGCAGAAGATCGAGTCCGCACAGGAATGGGCAAAGGCCAACGCCAACGCGGTCTTCGGTGCGAATACGCTGGAAAAGGCGAACGGCAAACTCGCGCCGGGTTGCGAGCTGAGCTACGCGGCAAAAGAGGTCGCCAGCGGAACCATGGAAGAGGCCAAATCCGCGTTCCTCGGTTTCTACACGCAGGAAGTCGAAAAGTCCCGCGATCAACTGCGTGGCGAGACAACCGGCGAGGCGGTCGGCAATTTCTTTCTCGATCTCATCCCCTTCCGCGCGATGGTCGTGGCCATCCAGAAGGGAGATGTGGCGGGCGCAATCACGAACGGCTTCTTCGACGTCCTGTCCTTCATCCCCTTCGTGGGCGAAGGCCTCCAGGCCGTGAAGGCGGGCGGCCGCATGGTCTCCGCCGGCATATCCGCCTTCGTGAGGAGCACGCTCGAGGACGGCTTGAGCATGGGCCTTTCGGCCGGTCTCCACGCCGCCGACACCTTCGGCCACGCGTTCGGCAAGCAGCTGTTCAAAACCGCCGTGACGGGCCTGGAAAGCGCCATGCCCATCCCGACACCAAGCCTTGCCTCCCATATCACCGTCGCCGGCGTGAAGGACGCCACGCGCGTCGCAGAGCACCTCAGAGCCACGCTTCCCGCATTGGCCGATACGGTGGAGGACGCCGCCAGCCGCTCGCGCCTCATCGACATCGGGGCCGACGGCGAACAGACACTTGCCTCCAGCGCGCGGGTGACGAAGGACGCGGAACGGGTCGAGACCATCGAGGTCATTCCCCACGGCGCCGGCGAGGCAAGCGTCGATCTCGACAAGGTCGAGCTGGCGCTCGGCCGCAACGACGAGAACGAGATCGTTTTCCTCAAGGAGCATTACGACGAGGCCGGAGAGCGCTTCTATACGCTGGCAGACCCGCGAACCGGCGGCTCCTACGGCGCGCGTCTCACCGCCGAGGAGGCGGACAAGCTGATCTCCAGGGAAGGCGGAGACATATCCGCCCAGAGGACCGGAGACAATCTCAGCGGCATCTCGACCGAAGACCCAGCGCGCCTGGATGCGTGGGGGGCGGCAAACTATTCCTACCCTGGCAGGCCGGAGAATATCGAGCCGATCAACGACCAACATTTCTATGCCAGCCTGGACGGCAAGACCAAATACATCACCATGACCGATGCTGACGGCGTCGAGCGCTGGTATGCCATTGAGAAGCCCAACGGAATGGACGAATGGCACCTGCGCATTCCCGGCGAGCCGTCGGTGAGGCAGACCACGCCCGTCGCCCACTTCGAGGACGGGCGGTGGCAAGTCGGACCCGAAGACAGCCTCCCCGGCTCCGGACTTCCTGGTGGTGAAGCAAACAGCGTGCCGATAGAGCTTGAACATCTTGGGGAAGATCCTGGAGCACTCCACCAAGGAGCAGCTCTCAATGGAGGAATGCCCAGGGGGCAATATCGGATGCAGTCCTGGGATCACCAACCAGGGCGCCCCTACATCATCGGCGATACGATCACCTTTAATGAACATGGCGTTCAATGGGACATCCCCGCCCATGGCGCCAGCCTCTATCATGGAGCCAATTCCGACAGTCTTCTGGCCTTCACCGAACATGTTCCCGAAGCGGTTCGCGGAGATCTGTTGTCAGGTCACGAAAGTGCGACTTGGAATGCGGTGCGTATGGAACCGTTGACCCCGAAGACACATGCCGAGCGCTTAATTGAAGCCCGCAAGGTCCAGTACCTCCAGGAGGCGCTTATCGATTCAATCGTAGCGACGAGAAACCACTTAGGATGGTCTCCTCCCCGTGCCCAGCTCGACAGGATCGAAAACGCGCTTTCCCAACTGCAACTTGTTGAGAACCAACCGGCTGTCCAGAGGCAATACCTGGAAGAGTTGGCGGACCAGCAGTTAATAAGGAGGGAAGATTTCGATCAAGCTACGGAGACGCTCACGAAAAGGAGAGAGATGCTTCGGACGCAACTAGACGTATGGGGCAACTTATCCGAGAATGAACAGAGGCTCGTCGATCAACGCTTCCCGGTTATCTACGGCATCGATGCTGACGGTTTACCACTGGAAGAGCCGATCGACTACCGGCTGACGGAAGCTCAAGATTATGTGCAAGCAGACAAAATAAAGGTGATCTACGTTCCGCAGCAACACGTCGACACTGTTCAGGCACTCGTTCAAAGCAGCGTGGGCACAAACCACATCGCTGTGGAAGCCATTGAGCCGATCCGTTTCCAGCCTTAATATCTGCCTTGAATGGACGGCTGCCCGTGCCCGCAAGCGGCAAGATATAGCTGGCGGTCGGCGAAATACTCTAGCGGCCAGTCTCTCCGCCCGGGAGACTGGCCATCGTTAAAGAGTGATATACGAAAGGCGCTCGCACCCGGTGGCCGCATCTGAAGTGCGCCCAGCCGCCCTCAGTTCAACCAAGGAATGAGCCGGCGCAGGCCGCCCGTCTCCTTGGTCGCTGCCCTCTTGGCGGCGCGCTCCTTCTTCCACTCGTCCTCGCCCAGATCGCCGGCCGCCGCGGTTTCGGCCGGCTGGCGCAATTCGGTCGGCGGATCGCTCAGATAGCGCCGCGTGGTCGGGCTGCCCTGGCTGGCCAGCTGCTGGCGGCGCTGGAACTCCAGGCGCTGCTCGTTGCGCATGCGGGCACTTCTTTCCAGGATCTCTGGCTTCACCGAGCCGCTCTCGCTGAGGCGGGCGGCGGTCCCCCCTGCCCCCCGGCTCGCGTTGCCGTTGTCAACGTCGCGGACGATGTTGGGCCGGTAGAACGGATCGTCCTGGTTTGCCGTCGCTTCGGCGCGGACGCGCGCCAGACGCTCCTCGGGCGATTCTGGCCAAGCGGGGTTCTCGGCCGAGGCGAGATCCTGCTGCGGCGGCGGCAGGACCTCCGTCGACGGCGGCTTGACGATGCCCGGACGGGGCGAATAATCGATGGGCGGCTTCTTCTTCGGCGCAAGCGACAGGACGCCCGTCAGGTCCTGCACAAGCTGCGTCTCGGCGGTCGTCCCGGTGCCGTAGGTGGTGCCGGAACAGCCGGAAAGGATGATGACGGATACCGCAAGTGCCGCGCCGACCGCCTTCGGCTTCATGCGCGACCTTCCGCCGCCAATGCGCGCGCCGCTGCCAAGACTGTTCACTTTTCAACTCTCCTCAGCGCCTGCAGGCGGCCGTCCACCGCCCCCGTTACGTGCCTCCTCGCCCCAAAATCCGACGAGATGATGGCGCTCTTCTCCTGTCGGCCTTTTACCGGAGGGACAGGCGCGATGCAACGGCCCCTCCGGCAAGGCTATACCCGGCCCAGCGCCCGCAGTTCGCGCAGGGCCGCCGCGTCGCGCGCCGAGACATCGGGGAATTCCGGATCGGAGCCGACATCGTCGGTGTAGCGCCAGGAGCGGGCGCACTTCCTTCCGTCGGCGCGTTTGAACACCACGGCCACGCCCTTCACGTCGTCCAGCGCGAAAGCATCGGCAGGGGGCGCGTCGTCGCGGATATCGATACCGCTGGTGATGCAGATCTCGGCCATGTCGCGGCCGGCGATGGCCTCGCGCAGTGCCGCATCGGTGACGTGGACGACCGGAGCAGCCTCCAGGGAGGAGCCGATCGTCTTCTCCTTGCGCTCGATCTCCAGTGCACCGGTGACGACGCGGCGCACCTGGCGGATCCTGCGCCACTTGGCCGCCAGCTTGTCGTCGCGCCATTCGACCGGCGCTGCGGGGAACTGCGCCAGATGCACGGATTCTGTGTGTGGATAACGCTCCAGCCATGCCTCCTCCGTGGTGAAGGGCAGCATCGGCGCCATCCAGGTCACCACGCAGTCGAAAAGCTTGCGCACCACCTGGATCGCCGCCTTGCGGCGGATGCTCGAAGGCGCGTCGCAGTAAAGCGCGTCCTTGCGCACGTCGAAATAGAAGGCGGAGAGCTCCACCACCATGAAGTCGAGCAGGGCGCGCATGACACGCTTGAAGTCGAAATTGTCGTAGCCCTTGCGCACGAGCTCATCGAGTTCCGAGAGGCGATGGAGCATGAGGCGCTCCAACTCCGGCATCTCGGCGAAGGGCACCTCCTCGCCTCCGTCATGCGCCAGCGTGCCCAGCATCCAGCGGATGGTGTTCCTGAGCTTGCGGTAGGCGTCGATGTTGGTCTGCATCACATTCTGGCCGAGCCGCTGGTCCTCCCAGTAGTCGGTGGTGACGACCCACAGCCGCAGGATATCCGCACCCGACTTCGCCATCACGTCCTGCGGGACGACCGTGTTGCCGAGCGACTTCGACATCTTGCGGCCTTCCTCGTCCATGGTGAAGCCATGGGTGATGACCGTGTCGTAGGGCGCCCTGCCCCGCGTGCCGCAGGATTCAAGCAGGGAAGAATGGAACCAGCCGCGGTGCTGGTCCGAGCCTTCGAGATAGACATCGGCCGGCCATTTGAGGTCCGGCCGGTCCTCGAGCGTGAAGGCGTGGGTGGAGCCGGAATCGAACCAGACGTCGAGGATGTCCATCACCTGATGCCATGGCTCGTTGGCGCGCGAACCCAGGAAGCGCTCGCGGGCGCCTTCCGCGAACCAGGCGTCGGCACCTTCCTTCTCGAAGGCCTCGAGGATGCGGGCGTTGACGGCCTCGTCCTTGAGGATCTCGCCGTCGTCATCGGCAAAGACGCAGATGGGCACGCCCCAGGCGCGCTGGCGCGACAGCACCCAGTCCGGCCGCTCCTCGATCATGGCGCGCAGCCGCGTCTGGCCGGCGGCGGGCACGAAGCGGGTATCGTCGATGGCTTTCAGCGCACGGGTGCGCAGGGTGGTGCCGTCGCCGAGGTCCTTGTCCATGGAGACGAACCACTGCGGCGTGTTGCGGAAGATGACCGGCTTCTTCGAACGCCAGGAATGCGGATAGGAGTGCTTCAGCCGGCCGCGCGCAAAGAGCATGTTCTTCTCGATCAGCGCCTCGATGACGGCCTTGTTGGCGTCGCCCTTCTTACCCTTGTCGTCGATGACGCGCGCTGCGCCACCCTCGCGGTCGGGGCCGAGGCCGGGGGCGTCGTGGGTGAAGAAGCCGGCGTCGTCGACGGGGAAGGGGATGGCGGTCTCGATACCGCGGGCGGCAAGATCGCGCGCGGCGTCCATCCAGGCGTCGAAGTCCTCCCGGCCGTGGCTCGGGGCGGTGTGGACGAAGCCCGTGCCGGCGTCGTCGGTTACGTGCTCGCCGGGGATGAGGGGGACGGGGAATGAATAGGGCGCGGCGTCTCCACCCCCCTCCCCCTTGAGGGGAGGGGTAAGGGGTGGGGGTGCGCCTGCGCCGTTACCCCCACGCGCTCTGCCTTCGCTTCGCTCGGCATCGCGACCTCCCCTCAAGGGGGAGGTGGGCCAACCGGCTAGCGGGTGAGCGAGCGTCATCGAAGAAAGTACATCCGCCTTTACACCGTGCAGTCGCTTGAATTGCAGCTTGGCCTTGGCGAAGGATTCCTCGGCCAGCGCATCGGCAAAGATCAGCTTTTCGCCGCGCTGAGGACCAAAATCATTCTCAGCCGCAGTGACCTCATAGAGCCCATAGGCGATCCGCGGCGAGAACGAGACAGCACGGTTGCCCGGGATCGTCCAGGGCGTCGTTGTCCAGATGACTACGTACATCTGGTGCTCCGAAGGGATCGGACCAGCGTCGAGATTATGCGCCAGCACGTGGTCCTCACCACCGGTTAGGTCCCGGTGAAAAGTCATCGACGTAACCGGAAACTTCACCCAAACCGTATCACTCTCATGGTCGTGATACTCGACCTCGGCCTCCGCCAGCGCCGTCCTCTCCACCACGCTCCACATCACCGGCTTCGAGCCGCGATAGAGCTGGCCGCTCGTGGCGAACTTCAACAGCTCGCCGGCGATCCGCGCCTCGGCGTGGAAGTTCATGGTCAGATACGGGTTCTCGAAGTCACCTTCGACGCCGAGGCGCTGGAACTCCTCGGTCTGCACATCGATCCAGTGCTGGGCGAAGTCGCGGCATTCCTTGCGGAACTCGTTGATCGGCACCTCGTCCTTGTTCCTGCCCTTGGCGCGGTACTGCTCCTCGATCTTCCATTCGATCGGCAGGCCATGGCAGTCCCAGCCGGGCACGTAGTTGGAATCGTAGCCGCGCATCTGGAAGGAGCGGGTGATGACGTCCTTCAAGACCTTGTTCAGCGCGTGGCCGATATGGATGTTGCCGTTGGCATAGGGCGGCCCGTCGTGGAGCACGAAGAGGGGGCGGCCCTTGGCCTCGGCGCGCAGGCGCTTGTAGAGGCCCATCTTCTGCCAGCGGGCGACAAGCTCCGGCTCCTTCGCCGGCAGGCCCGCGCGCATCGGGAAATCCGTCTGCGGCAGATAGAGGGTTTTGGAATAATCCAGCTTTTCGGTCGTCTGGCTCATTGTCTCGCTGCGGAAAATGCGAAGCCCGGTGGCCTCGCCGATGATCTTCAAAGAGGCGGAATGGCGCGGTGCGAGCGCGCAGGAAAATCCCGGACCTTCCCGCGAGCCTCTAGGCCACGCGGAAGGCCGGGCCAATAATTCGTATGGCAGCCCGCACAAGGCAGGCGAGTATGAAACCGGCACTCATCATCATGGCCCGCGCTTTTAGCCGAGCTGGGCGGAAGAATAAAGGGGCGATTGGTGTTGGGAGGTTATGAAAGGAGACGCCAGCGCTCCTTCGCGCCCCCTCTGTCCTGCCGGACATCGCCCCCGCACGGGGGAGATTGCGCCGGCCGCTTGTTGCGGCACCCGTTCTGCGATTGGCGAAACTCGTGGCGACGGCCGATCTCCCCCCTTGCGGGGGGAGATGTCCGGCAGGACAGAGGGGGGCGCGAAGGGGCGCCAGCCTTCCAGTTCTAACCGCGCACCCAACCCAAGCCTACCCCGCAAAGCCAATCGCCATATCCAGCGCCGACAGCGGCCGCACACCCGAAAGCAGCGCCCTCGCCTCCTCCTCGTCGCGCTTCATCTGGGCGACCAGTGGCTCGAGCCCGTCGAACTTCTCCTCCCCGCGCAGGAAGCCGAAGAAGGAGACGGCGCAGGTCTCGCCGTAAAGGTCGCCGTCGAAATCGAAGAGGAAGGTTTCGAGAAGCGGCGCGCCCGCCTCGTCCACCGTCGGTCGGCGGCCGAAGCTCGCCACGCCATCGTAAAGCCGGCCGTCGGCGCGGCGGAAGCGCACGGCGTAGATGCCGTGGCAGAGCGCCGTCGCCTCCGGCAGCGCCATGTTGGCGGTGGGGAAGCCGAGCGTGCGGCCGAGCTTCTTGCCGTCCGCCACCTCGGCCTCGACCATATAGCGGTAGCCGAGCAGGCCGGCGGCCTGCGCCACCTCGCCCTCGGCCAGGAGCGCGCGGACGCGGCTCGAGGAGACCACTTCGCCGCCCTCGTTGGAGAAGGCGTCGACGACGCTGACGCCGAAGCCGTGGCTTTCCCCCGCCGCCACCAGCGTTCCGGGCGTGCCGCCGCGGTTCTTGCCGTAGTGGAAATCGAAGCCCGTCACCACATGCGCCGCCCCCAGGCCGCCTGCGAGCACGTCGGCCACGAAGCGCTCCGGCGTGAGCGAGGAGAAGTCGCGCGTGAAGGGCTGCTCCACCACCGCGTCGAAGCCCATCGCGGCGAGCACCCGCGCCTTCATGGGCGCCGGGGTCAGGCGGAAGAGCGGCACGTCCGGGCGGAAGACGCTGCGCGGATGCGGCTCGAAGGTCAGGACGATGGCGGGAATGCGCTCCGTTTCGGCAACCTTAAGCGCGCGCGCCAACACCGCCTGATGGCCGCGATGCACGCCGTCGAAATTGCCGATCGCCACGACGCCCCCGCGTAGCGACGCCGGGAAGGCATCGAGGCCGGCACAGCGTTGGAATCCTGTCGCCACGGCCCGTCCCTACCGCAGATGCCTGATCGCCGCCACCGGCCGGTGGCCATGCTTTTCCAGGAAGGCGGCGAGGCGCGCCGGGTCCGGCTTGCCGTTTTCGCTGTACTCGGCGGCGTGGATCCCCTCCGTCACGTAGAGGACGTCGATGCCCATGCCGGCCGCGCCCTTGACGTCGGTCAGAATGCCGTCGCCGATGGCCAGCGTGTCCGATACGCCGACCGGCCGGCCCAGCACCTCGCCGGCGGCGGCCAATGTCGCCTCGTAGATCGGCCCGTATGGCTTGCCGGCGATCAGCGTGCGCCCGCCGAGGAGGCCATATTCGCGCGCCAGTGCCCCGGCGCAGAAGACGAGCCGGTTTCCGCGCTCCACCACGATATCGGGATTGGCGCAGATGAACGGCAGGTCGCGGGCGCGCAGGCGCTGCAAGAGCTCCGCATAGTCTTCCGGCGTCTCCGTCTCGTCGTCGTAGAGGCCGGTGCAGACGACGCCCGCCGCCTCGAACTCCTCGACCAATTCGATGTCGAGGCCGTCGTAGAGCGGCATGTCACGGTCCGGCCCGAGGTGGAAGAGCCGGCGCGGGGCGTTGCGGATCAGTTCGCGCGTCACGTCGCCGGAGGTGACCACCCGGTCCCAGCTCTCGTCGGGCACGCCGAGACGCCGCAACTGCTCCTCCACCGGCCCGCGCGGGCGCGGCGCGTTGGTGACCAGCACCACCGCCTTGCCGGCCTCGCGCATGCGCTTCAGCGCCGCGCAGGCTTCGGCAAAGGCGCCAACGCCGTTGTGCACCACACCCCACACGTCGCACAGGATCAGCGCGTAGGGCGCGGCGAGTGCGTCGAGACTGTCGATCATGTCCGGCGGCTGCGGCATTGATTCTCCCTGGATACGGGGATTCTCCCTGGATACGGGCTCGCGGGGCGGCCAGGAGCGGGCCGTGAAACCCGCGCAGGGATTAGCCGATGAGAGGAAGTCTGTCACCCGCTTTTCGGCGCATGAGCACGGTGGCCGAGGCATTAACCCTTCGTGAACCAGCGCCGCATATGGCCGCCCGACATTAAGGAAATCGTTCAGCATCACGCATCATCCTTGCCGGCACAATCTATCGAGGCAGGGTGGGCAAACCGATGCTGAGGAAATTCCGCCGCGACGAGCGGGGCAACTATGCCATGCTCACGGCGCTGGTGATGGTGCCCGTGATGGGCGCGCTGGCGCTGGCGATCGACTATACGCAGATGAGCCGGCACCGCCAGGCGACGCTGAACGCGCTGGACGCGGCCAACATGGCCACCGCCTGGCGCCTTCTGGAGGGCGAAAGCGAAGAAGACCTGATCGTCTACGCCAACGACTTCTTCGCCGCCAATCTCGGGCCGGTGAAACCGGAAGATACGACGCTTTACGTTACCTTCCCCGACGGCTCCGCCGGCGGCAGCACGCTGAGAATGGAGGCCGACCTCACTTATAAGCCGATCTTCTATCCCGTCTTCCAGGCGCTGAGGGGCGAGAAGAGCAGCGACAGCACCTTCAAGCTCAACGCCAGCAACGAGGTACGGCTGAAGAACACGCTGGAGGTGGCGCTGGTGCTCGATAATTCGGGCTCCATGGACTTCAAGGGCTCGGGCTCCGGCAAGAAGCGCATCGACCTGTTAAAGGCGGCTGCCAAGGAACTGGTCGACACGCTGGCCGGCCAAGGCGCCATGATGCAGCAGGTCGCCAAGCCGGTGCAATTCGGCATCGTGCCCTTCGCGGCGTCGGTGAATGTCGGGCCGGATAACGAAGAGGCGGCTTGGATGGATACGGACGGGGTTTCATCGATCCATCACGAGAATTTCGACTGGGACACGATGGCGGAGATCAGGGGCGGTAAGAAGCGCGTCGAGAAGGTCGACGGCGTCTACCGCAAGCAAGGGGCGCCGTGGAGGGACGAGGAAGGCGACAAGGTCACGCGCTTCACGCTCTATGACGAGATAAAGAAGGTGACCACCTCGGCGCCAATGGCCTCGTGGGCCGGCTGCATGGAGATGCGGCCCGGCTCCTACGGGCTGGACGACACTGTGCCCGACAGGAAGAACCCCGATACGCTATTCGTGCCGATGTTCGCGCCGGACGAGGAGGACCCTAAGAACTGGCGCGAGAACATCCATAACAACTGGTTGGCGGATGCGGGCGGCGGCGACGCGATCAAGCGGCAGGAATATATGCCGAAATACTTCCAGGCAGTGCTCGCTCCCCGGGTTCCCGACGGCGGAGGACCAAATGCGAGCTGCACAACCAAGCCCATCACGCCGCTCACCGACGTAACGGACAAAGACGGGCTCGACGCCATCAAGGACGCCATCGACGGCATGGTCGCCGACGGGGCGACCAACGTGCCCGAAGGCATGGCCTGGGGCTGGAGGGTGGTCTCCGGCAGGGCACCCTTCACGGAGGGCCGCCCCGACGAGCAGAGGGGCAACGACAAGGTCGTGATCGTTTTGACGGACGGGGCGAACACCTACTACACGCCGCAATCGCTCGGCTACAACGATCCCGCCGGCAATAAGTCGATCTACTCCAACTACGGCTATGCCAAGAACGGCCGCATCTTCGAGAACACCACCGTCAATCCTTCCGACTACTCCAACCCCAACTACACCAAGGCAATGAACCAGCAGTTCGCCAAATTGTGCGACAACGCCAAGTACGGCAAGGACGGAAAGGGCGGCAAGGATGAGGACGGCGAGATCATCGTCATGACGGTGGCGCTCGACCTGAGCACGTGGAAGGCCGACGAGAGGGAGCAGATCGAGGCGCTGAAGTCCTGCGCCTCCGAATCCCGTTTCCGCAAGGACGAGAACGGCAATCCCGCCAAGCTGTTCTGGAACGCCACCGGCGCCGATCTCTCGGAAAAGTTCAAGGAAATCGCCGACGAGCTTTCCAACCTGCGCTTCGTGAGCTGAGGGCCCGGACGGCGGCCCACGCCACTGCTACTCCTCGCCCCGCTCGCGTGCAGGGCTATCGCATAGGGAGTCTTTGTTCGGCTGCGCCGGCCCCCCCCACCCCTAACCCCTCCCCACAAGGGGGAGGGGGACGATGTCGCGCTCGACGGGGCTTCCCTCCCCCTTGTGGGGAGGGATTGAGGTGGGGGGTCCGGCGCAGCCGAACAAAGACTCCCTCCATATGCGATAACCCTGCACTGCATGGGAGCGAGGAGTCGCGGCGGTAACGGCGCCGCCCTTGCCGCCCCCACCCTTATCGGCTAGGACAGCCGCGCCCGGAAGAGGGCGCGGCTTTTCTCATCTCGCAAGGACGGATCACGGCATGGCAGGCAAGGCGGACAAGGTGAAGGCACGGCTCCCGCGCGGGCTCGTCGACCGCCACCCGGCCGACATCCGCGCCGTCGACGAGATGGTGACGAAGATCCGCGCCGTCTACGAGCTCTACGGCTTCGAGCCGGTGGAGACGCCGCTCATCGAATACACCGACGCGCTGGGCAAGTTCCTGCCCGATCAGGACCGGCCGAACGAGGGCGTGTTCTCCTTCCAGGACGAGGACGAGCAGTGGCTTTCGCTGCGCTACGACCTGACGGCGCCCCTGGCGCGCTTCGTGGCGGAGAACTTCGAGCGCCTGCCGAAGCCCTATCGCAGCTACCGCGCCGGCTGGGTGTTCCGCAACGAGAAGCCGGGGCCGGGGCGGTTTCGGCAGTTCATGCAGGTGGACGCGGATACGGTCGGGACGCCGGGTGTGGCAGCGGACGCCGAGATGGCGATGATGATGGCGGATGTCATGGAGGCGCTGGGGATTGCGCGCGGAGACTACGTCATCCGGGTGAACAACCGGAAGGTGCTGGATGGGGTGCTGGAGGCGATTGGGCTCGGCGGGGAGGAGAATGCCGGGCGCAGGCTGACGGTGCTTAGGGCGATTGATAAATTGGATAAGTTTCGCGTTGAGGGAGTGAAGCTTCTTCTTGGGCCTGGCCGCTGGGATGGAGGTAAGGAGGGCGAAGGCGACTTCACCAAGGGTGCTAATCTAAATCCCGAACAGATTGATGTCATCGCCTCCTATCTCGCTTCAACAGGAATGTACGGTTTCGCGAGGCTGGAAGACGATCCACACTTGGTTAATGGCGACGAACTAGAGGCGACGCATAGCTTCGGAAACCCATCTGGAGAAAAATACTACTTCTCCAACCTCAACACGATTGTTGGTCTGGGGGCGGTTGTTGGCGAGACGGCAACCGGAAGCGAGGCGGTACGAGAGCTTGAGGATATCTTTAAAATTACCTCGGCTGCTGGATATGGGTCTAACCGCATCCGCATCGACCCCTCCGTCGTCCGTGGCCTCGAATACTACACCGGTCCCGTCTTCGAAGCGGAGCTGACCTTCCCCGTCGTCAACGAGAAGGGCGAAACCGTCCAGTTCGGCTCCGTCGGCGGCGGCGGGCGCTACGACGGCCTCGTCTCCCGCTTTCGTGGCGAGCCGGTGCCGGCCACGGGCTTTTCCATCGGCGTTTCCCGTCTCATGACGGCGCTAAAGAACCTCGGCAAGCTGGAGGTGCGATCAGCCGTAGGCCCCATACTTGTCACTGTGATGGACAGAGATCGGGTGGCAGATTACATGCGGCTGACCAAAATCCTCCGGGACGGACTCAATCCTGTCGATGAGAATGGCAGGCTCCTCGGCCCACCAATCCCTGTTGAGATGTACCAGGGTAATCCCAAGAACTTCGGCAATCAGCTCAAATATGCTGACCGGCGCGGCAGCCCCTGCGTCGTCATCCAGGGCGGCGACGAGCGCGAGAAGGGCGAGGTGCAGATCAAGGACCTCGTGGAGGGCAAGCGGCTTTCCGAAGAGATCGAGGACAACGTGACCTGGCGCGAGGCGCGGCCGGCGCAGTTCTCCGTGCCGGAGGGCGAGTTGGTGGAGGCGGTGAAGCGCGTGCTCCAGGCGCAGGCGGAAGAGCGGGGCGCGGAAAAATGAATCGTTCCGCCTTTTTTGGGGATGCCGGCGCCCCTTGGCGCCCCCCTCTGTCCTGCCGGACATCTCCCCCACGAGGGGGGAGATTGCGCCGGCCGCTTGCTCCACCGTCTGTTTTGCAATGTAGCCGATTGGCGAAAGTCGTCGTGACGGCCAATCTCCCCCCTCGTGGGGGAGATGCCCGGCAGGGCAGAGGGGGGCGCCGTAGGGCGCCGGGCTTGCTGAAAAGCAGCAGAACCCCACGCCCATGACCCCCCGCACCCCCGCCTTCGCAAGCGATATCCTCGCCCTTTTCGCCGAGCGCGAGGCGGCGCTGACAGACATCGCCATCATCCAGCCCGCCGACCCCTTCCTCGACATGGCCGGCGAGGACCTCAGGCGGCGCATCTTCCTCACCGAGAGCGAGACGGGCAGGAGCCTGTGCCTCAGGCCCGAATTCACCATCCCCGTCTGCCTCGACCACATCGAGAGCCGGGCCGCCACGCCGCGCCGCTACGCGTATCTCGGCGAGGTGTTCCGGCAGCGGCGCGAGGGGGGCGCGGAGTTCTTTCAGGCGGGCATCGAGGACCTGGGCGCAAAGGACAGGCCGGAGGCGGACGCGCGCTCGCTGGCGGATGCGCACGCGCTTCTTTCCCGCGTGCTGCCGGACCGCACGCTTTCCATGACGCTGGGCGACCAGGCGGTGTTCGAGGCCGTGCTTTCCGCCCTCGGCCTGCCGCGCGGCTGGCAGAAGCGGCTGGCACGCGCCTTCGGTTCTCCTGCTATGCTGGAGGCGGCGATTGCCGAATTCACCAGCCCGCAAGGGGCTGCCAGCCTGCCGCGCGCGGTGGCGAGCCTGGTGGCGCGCGGCGATGAAGAGGCGCTGACGCGGCATATCGATGAGGCCATGCAGGCGTCCGGCCTGTCGCCCTCCGCCGGGCGCCTTCCTGAAGAGATCGCGCGGCGGCTGATGGAGAAGGCGGAGCTTCGCAGCGTGCGCCTTTCCGACACCGCGCTCGACGCGCTGAAGGCCTTTCTCGCCATCCACGCGCCGCTGGAGGAGGCGGAGGCGCGGCTTGCCGCCTTTGCCAAGGAGGCCGGTATCTTCCTCGACGAGGCGCTGGAAGGGTTCGCCGCGCGCGCAGAGCGCATCGCCGCGCACGGCCTGCCGCTCACTGAGACGCATTACGACGCCGGCTTCGGCCGCCCGCTCGACTATTATACGGGCTTCATCTTCGAGATCGGCACGGAGGGCCTCGGCCAGCCGCTCGCCGGCGGCGGGCGCTACGACCGGCTCCTGACGCTGCTGGGTGCGGAAAACCCCATCCCCGGCGTCGGCTTCTCCATCTGGCTCGACCGCGTGGCGACGCTCAGGGAGGAGAGGCCATGAGCGTCACGCTCGCCCTGCCCTCCAAGGGCCGGCTGAAGGACGAGGCGGTGCGGCGGCTGGAGGCGGCGGGGCTGCCCGTGCGCCTGCCGGAGAACGACCGGCGCTACCGCGCGGCGATCGAGGGTGTGGCGGGGCTGGAGGTGACGTTCCTCTCCGCCTCGGAGATCGCCCGCGAGCTCGACCGCGGCGGGGTCGACCTCGGGATAACCGGTGAGGACCTGGTGCGCGAGACGATCCCCGGCTGGGAGCGCCGTGTGGAGATCGCCGCACGGCTCGGCTTCGGCCGGGCGGACGTGGTGGTGGCCGTGCCGGAGGTGTGGTTCGACGTCTCCACCATGGCCGACCTCGACGACGTGGCCGCCGATTTCCGCCAGCGCCACGGCAGGCGGCTTCGGATCGCCACGAAGTACTGGCGGCTCACCCAGCAGTTCTTCTCGCAAAAGCACGGCATCCAGGTCTACCGCATCGTCGAGAGCCTGGGCGCCACGGAGGGCGCGCCGGCGGCGGGCTCGGCGGATGTGATCGTCGATATCACGTCGACCGGCTCGACGCTGAAGGCCAATCATCTCAAGGTGCTGGATGATGGCGTGATCCTGCGCTCGGAGGCCTGCCTGGTGGCGGGACGGAATGAGCGGGCAGCGGCGGATGAAGAGGTGATCGCGCGGATCGCAGCGGCGCTGGGCTGACGAGGGTTCGGGCAGCCGTGCGCCAACGCCGGGCCCTTACTCCTCCACCACCCGAAGCCGCAGCGAGCCGGAGCCGGGCCCGCCGGCGGCGCGCTTGGCCTCGCCGTCTTCCAGCACTTCCGCCTCCCCGGCCGCGCCCAGCTCCAGCGCCTCGATCCGCGCCCCGCGCTTGGTCACCTTGTCGGCCGAGGTGAGGATCATGTCGATGTCCTTGTTGGCCTGCAGGAAATGGCCCTGCAATTTCCGCACGCGGTCGTCCAGCCGGCTGACGTCCTGCATGAGCTTCATCACCTCGGCCTGGATCAGATGCGCCTGCTCGCGCATGCGGGCGTCCTTGAGGACCGCCTGGATCACCTGGATCGACAGCATCAGGAGCGACGGCGAGACGATGACGACGCGCACGCGGTGCGCACGCTGCACCAGCGCCTCGAAGTTCTCGTGGATCTCGGCGAAGATCGATTCCGAGGGCACGAACATGAAGGCCGTGTCCTGTGTCTCGCCGTTGATCAGGTACTTTTCGGCGATTGCCTTGATGTGCACGTCGACGTCGCGGCGGAAGGCGCTTTCGGCCTGCTTGCGCGCCTCCGCCCCGCCCTCGCCTTCGCTTGCCGCGCGAATGGCGTTCCACGCCTCCAGCGGGAACTTGGCGTCGACCACCAGCGACGGCGCGCCGTTGGGCATCTTCACCACGCAGTCGGGCCGGCTGCCGTTGGAAAGGGTGGCCTGGAACTCGTAAGCGCCATGCGGCAAGCCGTCGGCGACGATCGCCTCCATGCGCGACTGGCCGAAGGCGCCGCGGGTCTGCTTGTTGGAGAGGATCTGCTGCAGCTGCACCACCTGGCCGGCGAGCGACTGGATGTTGTTCTGCGCCGTGTCGATGACGGCCAGCCGCTCCTGCAGCTTGGCAAGGTTCTCGTGCGTCGACTTGGTCTGCTCGGTGATCGACTGGCCGAGGCGCGACGTCATGCCGTCGAGGCGTTCGGAGATCGACTTGGTCAGCTCCGCCTGGCGGGATCCGAACACCTCCGCAATCGTGCCCATGCGGCCGGAAAGCTCGGCCTGCGCCTTCGTCAGCTCGGCCATGCGCGCTTCCGCCTCGCGGGCGCGCCCTGCGGCTTCCGCCTCGGCCTCGGCGCGCGCCTGCCCCGCCCGCCACAGGGCGATGACGAGGAGCGCGAGCATCACAAGGAGCAGTGTGCCGGCGGCAGCCAGCACATGGCCGAGCGAGATCGTGGTCGCGCCAAGCTGGGCGACGGGCATGGAAAGGAGCGAGACGGCTTCGTTCATGCCGGCACCTTAGACGATTCGTGATGCCGCCATAAGACCAAAACGTGAACGAATTGAAGGGCCCGATACGAAGCGTATTGACGGTTTCGGGCCCAGCCATTACCTGACGCCCATGACCATCCGCCCGCTCATTCTTCTTCCCGATCCCAAGCTGCGCCAGGTTTCCAGGCCCGTCGAGCGCGTTGACGACGACGTGCGCAAATTCGCCGACGATATGCTGGAGACCATGTACGACGCGCCGGGCATCGGCCTTGCCGCCATCCAGGTGGGCGAGCCGCAGCGGCTTCTGGTGCTCGACGTGGCGGAGAAGGATGCGCCGCCCGAGCCGCAGGTCTTCATCAACCCCGAGATCGTCGCCCGCTCGGACGAGCGTAGCGTGCACGAGGAAGGCTGCCTTTCCATCCCCGACTACTATGCAGAGGTGGAACGCCCGGCAGCGGTGACGGTGAAATATGTCGATCTCGACGGCAAGGAGCAGGTTGTGGAGGCCCACGGCATCCTCGCCACCTGCCTGCAGCACGAGATCGATCACTTGAACGGCGTGCTCTTCATCGACCACCTGTCGAAGCTCAAGCGCGACATAGTGGTGCGCAAGTTCAAGAAGCTCGCCAAGGACCGCCCGCCGCCGGAGCGCATGGTGGGGTGAGAGCCGGACTCGCCAGGCCGACTCCGATCTGATATCATTGATATCAATGTATGGAGGCGCAGATGGGCGACTTGCTGATCAGGAATATTCCGGATGCGCTGAAGCGCAAACTCGAAATCGCGGCAAAGCGCGATGGGCAGAGCCTTTCCGCAGAGGCAGTCAAGCTCCTGCACGAGAAGCTAGCTGAGGAGGAGGCTGAACCGAAATCCTTCGTCTCGGCATGGGATGTGCTGCGCCCTTTGATGTATTCCGGCGATCCCGAGGAGGCGGAAGAGTTTGCAAGGGCGATGGAAGAGGTCGAAGCGATGCGCAAACACGATTTCGGGCGTCCGGTGCCTGATTTCGAATGATCGTGCTCGACACCAACGTGATCTCCGAATTGCACAGACCCGAGCCAGATGCCGCCGTTGCTGCCTGGCTCGCGTCGGTAGCGGTTCGCGATACCTATCTGTGCGGGCCCGTTGTGATGGAGCAAACCTACGGCGCCGAGCGCTATTTCCTGAAGTCGGGGTCGACCCGCTATCGCGATATCCTGCGAGCGACGTTGCGGCAATTCCAGGATCGGGTACTTGATTTCACCGCAGGCACTCCCGAGATTGCGGGGCGCCTTCGAGCGCAGCGTGAGGCGCACGGTCGCGCCTTGAGCATCATGGACGCCATGATCGCCGCCATCTGTCTCGCCCACGGCGCGGCGCTCGCCACGCGCAACACCCGCGATTTCGAGGGCCTTGACCTCACGCTCGTAAACCCGTTTGAAGCGGGGGCGTGAGCGCGCCGCGCTTACGAAAACGTTTCAAACGCCGGATGGTCGCATGCCCCTACGCCTCGTCTTCATGGGAACGCCGGAATTTTCCGTGCCGACGCTTCAGGCGCTGGCGGCGGCGGGACACGAGATCGCCGCGGTCTATACACAGCCGCCCCGGCCTGCCGGGCGGCGCGGGCTGGAATTGACGAAATCCCCGGTGCATCAGGCGGCCGAAAAGCTCGGCCTGCCGGTGCGCACGCCGCGGTCGCTCAAGGGCGAAGAGGAGCAGCAGGCGTTCCGGGCATTGCAAGCGGATGCGGCGGTGGTGGTGGCCTACGGCCTCCTTCTGCCGAAGCCGATCCTGGAAGGCACGCGGCTCGGCGCCTATAACGGCCATGCATCGCTCTTGCCGCGCTGGCGCGGCGCGGCCCCCATCCAGCGTGCCATCATGGCGGGGGACGGCGAGACCGGCATGATGGTGATGAAGATGGACGAAGGGCTCGACACGGGCCCGGTGGCCATGACCGAGAAGGTCGCCATCGGCCGCGACATGACGGCGGGCGAGCTGCATGACGCCCTGAAGGAGGTCGGCGCGAAGCTGATGGCAAGCGCGATGGAAAGGCTCGAGCGCGGCGATCTGGAACCGACAGCGCAGCCGGACGAAGGCGCGACCTATGCCAGGAAGATCGGCAAGGAGGAGACGCGCGTCGACTGGACCCGTCCGGCGGCCGAGGTGCACAACCACATCCGCGGGCTCTCGCCCTTTCCCGGCGCCTGGTGCGAGATGCCCTTCGCGGGCAAGCCGGAGCGCGTGAAACTGCTGCGCTCGACGCTCGCCACCGCGGGCAGCGGCGCGCCGGGCGAGATCGTCGACGAGTTGGCCGTCGCCTGCGGCGAAGGCGCCGTTTGGCTCCTGGAACTGCAGCGGGCGGGCGGAAAACCGGTGGCGGCGGGCGATTTCCTGCGCGGGGCAAAAGTCGAGAAAGGAGCGCGGCTCCCATGAGCGCCGTTATCATCCGCCCCGAGGAACCGGAAGACCTGGAAGCAATCCGCACCCTCCTCGCCACCGCCTTCGGCGGCGAGGCCGAAGCACGGCTGGTGGACGCGCTGCGCGCGGCAGGAGACGTGGTGCTTTCGCTGGTGGCCGAGCGCGCCGGCGAGGTACGCGGCCATATCCTGTTCTCGCGCCTCTTCGTGCGGAACGGCGAAGAAGCGTTTCCCGCCGTGGCCCTGGCGCCGCTTGCCGTTCATCCCGACCATCAAGGCGAGGGTATCGGCACCGCCCTTATGGACGACGCGCATCTGCGGCTGCAACGGGACGGCGAGCGTCTTTCCGTGGTCCTGGGCGATCCCGCCTATTACGGCCGCTTCGGATACGCGCACCAGCGCGCCGCCGGGTTCGAAAGCGCCTATCGGGGTGACGCTTTGCAGGCACTCGCCTGGGGCGAGGCACCGCACGCCGGCCGGCTCGACTACGCCGCCGCCTTCGCGGATCTCGGCTGATCATGCCCCGCTACCGCATCGACGTGGAGTATGACGGCGGGCCCTATGCGGGCTGGCAGCGCCAGGCCGGCCACCACAGCGTGCAGGAGGCCATCGAGAAGGCCATCGCCGCCTTCTCGGGCGAGGAGGTCACCCTGCGCGGTGCGGGCCGCACGGACGCCGGCGTCCACGCGCTGGGCCAGGTCGCCCACTTCGACCTCGAAGGCGAGTGGACGGCGGATACCGTGCGCAATGCTGCGAACGCGCATCTGACGATGGCCGGCGAGACCGTTTCCATCCTGAGCGCGGCGGCGGTAACGGAGGATTTCGACGCCCGCTTCTCCGCCAGGGCGCGGCACTATCTCTACCGCATCCTCAACCGTCGCGCGCCGCCGGCGCTGGAAAGCGGCAGGGTGTGGCACGTGAGCCGGAAGCTCGATGCGGGGGCGATGCACGAAGCGGCGCAGCGGCTCGTGGGCAGGCACGACTTCACCACCTTCCGATCCGTCCAGTGCCAGGCCAAGAGCCCGGTCAAGACGCTCGACCGGCTCGACGTCTCACGCCTCGGCGAGGAGATCGAGGTCCGCGCCTCGGCCCGCTCCTTCCTGCACAACCAGGTGCGCTCTCTGGTCGGCACGTTGAAGAAGGTGGGCGAAGGCGGCTGGACGGCCGACGATATGGACAAGGCGTTGAAGGCCCGCGACCGCGCCGCCTGCGGCCCGGTCGCGCCGCCTGAGGGGCTTTATCTGGTGCGGGTGGACTATTAGCGGCTCGGCCAAACGGAAAGCCGACACCCCTTCGCGCCCCCCTCTGTCCTGAGCTTGTCGAAGGGCCGGACATCTCCCCACGAGGGCAGGGCTATCGCATATGGATTTTGAGTCCTTGATCGGACCCCCACCCCTCACCCCTCCCCTCAAGGGGGAGGGGAGCGCCGACGCCTCAGAATCCCCCTCCCCCTTGAGGGGAGGGGTGAGGGGTGGGGGTCCCGGCGAAGCCGAACAAAGACTCCATCAATATGCGATAGCCCTGCCCACGAGGGGAGATTGGCCGTCATGAACCGCTTTCGCCAATCTTCTAGCACTGCAGATGAGGCGAAACATCGATGAAGAGATGATCTCCCCCGTGTGGGGGAGATGTCCGGCCCTTCGACAAGCTCAGGACAGAGGGGGGCGCGAAGGGGTGCCGACCTCCCATTGATCGAACGTCGCTCCAGTCTACACGGCCCGCACCCGGGGCGTCGGCCAGACCTCGGTCACGTCCGCCTGCGGCGGCCTTTCGAGATAGGTGGAAAGGGCAACGTAGCTGCGTGTGGCCACCACGCCGGGGGTTGCGTAGAGGCGCGCCAGAAGACCCTCCAGCGCATGGGTGTCCGTCGTCCGCACCTTCAGGAGCATGCAGGTGTCGCCGGCGACCGAGTGGATCTCCTCCACCTCGGGATGCTCCGAGATCGCCATCAGCTCCGGCGTCTTGCCCCAGCCGGTGGTGTCGACATGCACGAAGGCGAGCAGCGTCTTGCCGACGGCGCGCGGGTCGATGAGCGCGGCCATCCTGCGGATGACGCCGGAGCGCTTCAGCCGCTTCACCCGCTCATGCACGGCCGGCGCCGACAGGCCGACGCGCTTGCCGAGATCGGCATAGCTGAGCGTCGCATCCTCGATCAGGGCGCCTAATATCTTTCGGTCCATTCCGTCGACCGAAAGGCCAGCGGTCGGCCGCGCCTGAACATCATCTGTTTTTACTGTCATTCGGTGAAATCCCATTGTTGCCGAATTTCATTCAGGCATTATGGCGCCATGTCTGACACACATCAAGCATCGCAAACACTACCGCCCTCCAGCATCGCGGGGCAGCGCATACCGCCCGCCGTCTTCCTTCTCACCGGCGCCGTGGCTGTGATCGGCTCGAACTCGCTGGTGCTGTCGCCGATCGCGCCGGAGGTGGCGCGGTCGTTCGGTGTTTCGGTGCCCACGGTGATGAGCGGCACCGCCGCCTTCGGGCTCGGCACGGCGGCGAGCGCGCTCCTCCTGGCGCGCCATATCGACCGCATCGGCGCCTGGCGCATGCTGCGGATAGGTTTTGCCCTTTTGGCGGCGAGCCTTCTCGTGAGTGCTGTCGCACCGGTGGCTTTCGTTCTCGTCGCGGCCCAGCTTGGCGCCGGTGTTGCCGCCGGCGTCGCGCTGCCGGCCATCTATGCCAGCGCGGCGGCGATCGCGCCGCCGGGCCGCGAAAGCAAGACGGTGGGCATCGTGCTCACGGGCTGGACGCTGAGCCTGGTCGCCGGAGTCTCGATCTCGGCAGTGCTGGCGGACTGGCTCGACTGGCGCGCTGTCTACGGCGCCGTGTTCCTGCTGGCGACAGGGGGCCTCGCCGTCCTCGTCTTCAATGGACACCGGGACAAGGTCTCGGTGGAGCCGGCAGCCTCGCCGCTGGCGGCGCTCGCCATTGTCGGCGTGCGGCCGCTGCTTTTGGCCTGCGGCGCTTTCATGACCGCCTTTTACGGCGTCTACGCCTATCTTGGTGACCATCTGCACTCAGGTCTCGGCCTGCCCATCAGCGCCAACGGGCTCGTCACCCTCGTCTACGGGCTCGGCTTCGGTGCGGCCGCCTTTCTCGATGGCCTGGAGAAGCGGGTGGCGCCGCGGCTGGGCCTGCCGCTCGCCTTCCTCGCCGTCGCTCTCATCTATCTGCTGATGGCCCTGGAAAGCGGGACATATGGCGCCGTCCTCGCGCTCGCCTTCCTGTGGGGCCTTGCCAACCACCTGGGGCTGAACCTCCTGATCGTGCGGCTGACGGCGCTTGAGCCGGCACGGCGCGGCGCCATCATGGGGCTCAACAGCGCCGTGACGTACCTGGCCGTCTTCGCCGGCCCGCTCGGCTTCGGGTGGCTCTACACCACGGCAGGCTTCGGCGCCCTGGCGGGCCTGGCGGTGGTGCTGATGGCGGTTGCCATCCTCGCCGCCTATGCCGCGCCCTCAAAATCTAAAAGCTGAGGCCGAGCAGGGACTGCAGAGCGACCAGCGAGGCGATGGACGTGACCAGCATGGCGAAGAAGACCGCCGAGCCGATCGCCGGCCCCTTGGCGATGGCGGCCACGGTAAGCCGCCAGGATAGGACGAGCGTGACGAGGAACAACACCAGCGAAACGAGGACCGTCAGGTCTTCCGTGCCGGGCAGGAACAGGCGCAGGAGCGCCGGCGGCAGCATCAGCCAGGCGAACAGCGCCGAAGCCCAGTTGATGACGACGACGTAGTGCACGAAGCGGTCGGCGATACCGGCCGGGCGGGCGGCCACGGCGAGTATGACGAGAGGCAGGATCCAGGCGCCGATATCGGCAAAGAACAACCGCACCAGCAGCGAGAAACGCGTACCGAAGGTCATCATCCCCGCCATGTCGTTGGCGATGCCAACCCAACCGACGACCAGCGCCGGCAGGGCGATGACGATGGCGAAGAACGAATTCCAGAAGCCGTCGGCGGAAAAGTCGAGCAGTTTGAGCCCGTCCGGCCGGCCCATCATGATGCGCAGGATACCGGTCAGGTACTGCTGTATCTCCTGCCCCGACGGCATCAGGCGAACCAGTCCTCGAGGAAACGGAGATAGATCAGGGTCAGTGCCTCCAGGTCGGCGAGCGCCACCCGCTCGTCGACCATGTGCATGGTCTGCCCGACAAGGCCGAACTCCACAACCGGGCAATAGTCCTTGATGAAGCGGGCGTCGGAAGTGCCGCCGGAGGTGGAAAGCGCGGGCTTTGCGCCGGCCACAGCCTCCACCGAGGCCGACAGCGTGTCGATCAGCTTTTCGTCGCGGGTGAGGAAGACGTGGCTTGGCCGATCGCGCCATTCGATCTCGAAATCCACGGGTTCGGCGCGGCCGGGGCGAAGGCGGCTTTCCTTGCTCGCACGGTCGAGCCGGTTGTGAATCTCGGCCTGCAGCGTTTCCACCCCCCACGCGTCGTTGAAGCGCAGGTTGAAGGCGGCGCTGGCGCGGGCGGGGATGACGTTGACGGCAGGGTTGCCGACGTCGATGGAGGTGATCTCCAGATTGGTGGGCTGGAAGTCGGCCGTGCCCTCGTCGAAGGGTGGTGAAAGCAGCGCCTCGGCAAGCATCAAGAGCCCACGCACCGGATTGTCCGCCAGATGTGGGTAGGCGACGTGGCCTTGCCGGCCGGTGACGGTAACGGTGCCCGAAAGGGAGCCGCGCCGGCCGATCTTGATGGTATCGCCCAGCTTTTCACGATTGGTCGGCTCGCCGACGACCGCGGCGTCCCACCTCTCGCCTCGCGCCACCGCCCATTCGAGCAGCTTGACCGTGCCGTTGATGGCCGGGCCTTCCTCGTCGCCGGTAATGAGGAAGGAGACGGAGCCTTTCGGGGCCCCATGCTTTTCGACATAGCGGGCAACGGCGGCGGTGAAGCAGGCGATGCCGCCCTTCATGTCCACCGCGCCGCGACCGAACATCTGGCCGCCGGCGATCTCGGCGGCGAAGGGCGGATGAGTCCAGGCTAATTCGTCGCCCGGCGGCACGACGTCCGTGTGGCCGGCGAACATCAAATGCGGCCCGATGCCGCCGATCCGCGCGTAGAGGTTCTTCACGTCGGGCGTGCCATCCTCGGTGAAAACCAGGCGCTCGGAAACCGCGCCGAGCGGCGCCAGCATGGCTTCGAGCGCGGCGAGCGCGCCACCCTCGCCCGGCGTCACGGAGGGGCAGCGGATCAGGGCGGCAAGGTTGGCGGCGGGATCGATGGGCAGTTTCATACTGCTGGCAATAATCGAAACCCCGCCGGCTGTCACGCCGGTTGGTGACGGGCGGCTAGAGCAATTCCAGGAAAAGTGGAAACCGGTTTTCCGTCCGGAATTGCGAAAAAACAAGGAGTTAGACCAAATCATCGATTCCATGAACGATGAATTGGTCTACACGCGAGGGGTTCTTTCGCCGCGCAGGCTGGGCGCCATGAGGCCCGGCACCCATTCCACGGCAAAACCGCTCACGCGGCGCTCCGCTCGGCACGGTCGGCCATGATTGTTTCGCCGTGGCGGATCTCGGTGCCCAGGACCCTGAGGCATTCGCGCATGAAGGCGGCGAGGCCCGGCCAGCCTTTCGCCGACACGAGATTGCCGTCGACATGGGCGCCGTCCGGCGGGACATCGATATAGGTGCCGCCGGCGAGCGTCACCTCCGGCTCGCAATATTGCAGCGCCGCGACTTCCTTGCCGCGCACCACGCCATCGACGGCGATCAGCACCTGCGCACCGTGGCAGATGGTGAAGATCGGCTTTCCGGCCTCGTGGAAATGGCGCACGATCGCCTGCACGCGGCTGTCGATGCGAATGTATTCGGGGCCGCGGCCGCCCGCCACGTAGACAGCGTCGTATTCCTCGGGCCGGACTTGCGAAAAGGTCTTGTTGAGCCCGTAGTCGTGGCCGAGCTTCTCGGTGTAGGTCTGGTGGCCTTCGAAATCATGCAGCGAGGTCTTGATCACGTCGCCCGCCTTCTTGTCGGGGCAGACGACGTGGACCGTGTGGCCGACCGCATGCATGGCCTGCTCGAAGACGAAGATTTCGTATTCCTCGCTGAACTCGCCGACCAGCATCAATATCTTCTTTCCGGGCATCTTCTCCTCCTTCTCCTCCAAGGCTTTTTTCACCGGCCAAAATAATTCGGCCGATGTTAGCCCCTGCGCCGGTGGAGAAAAAGCAATTTCTGGTCCGACCAGATTCCCCGGAGCTCACTCCGGCGCGTTGGTCAGCTCGCCGTATTCGTTCTTCCCCGAATCGCCCGGATAGACGCACAGGGCGATGAAGGTGAGGATGGAGACGATCGGGATGAAAAGCAGGACGGCGAACATGCCCGGCTTGCCGAAGTCGTGAAGCCGCTTCACTCCGAGCGCCACATAGGACCAGATCGACAGGAAGAAGATCGCCCAGAACGCGATCGCCCAGAACTGGCTGGTGCCGCTTTCCTCCGGCGCGAGCGTGAACTGGTAGAGCGGGAAGGCCTGGAAGATGGCGATGAGCAGGCCCGCCAGAAAATAGGGCGCGCGGCTCAGCCGGCCGGAAAAGCCGAAGAAGAGCCACTTGATCTGGTTGCTGCTCACGCCCCGCCGCCCCTGCCGTCAGTCTCTCAAAAGTTCGTTGATCGAGGTCTTGGAGCGCGTCTTCTCGTCGACACGCTTGACGATGACGGCGCAGTAGAGGCTCGGGCCCCAGTTCTGGCCGGGGACATGCCGGCCCGGCATCGAGCCGGCGACGACCACCGAATAGGGCGGCACCTCGCCGTAGAACACCTCGCCCGTGGTGCGGTCGACGATCTTGGTCGACTTGCCGATGAAGACGCCCATGCCGAGCACGGAGCCCTCGCGCACGATGCAGCCTTCCACCACTTCCGAGCGGGCGCCGATGAAGCAGTGGTCCTCGATGATGGTGGGGCCGGCCTGCATGGGCTCGAGCACGCCGCCGATGCCGACGCCGCCGGACAGGTGCACATTCTCGCCGATCTGTGCACAGGAGCCGACGGTGGCCCAGGTGTCGACCATGGTGCCCTTGCCGACATAGGCGCCGAGATTGACGAAGGAGGGCATCAAGACGGCGCCGGGCGCGATATAGGCGGAGCGGCGCACCACGCAGCCGGGAACGGCGCGGAAGCCCGCGCGTTCGAAATCGACGGCACCCCAGCCGTCGAACTTGGAGGGTACCTTGTCCCACCATACGGCATCGCCCGGCCCGCCCTTGATGACCTGCATCGGGTTGAGCCGGAAGGACAGGAGCACCGCCTTCTTGAGCCACTGGTTCACGTGCCAGTCGCCGTTCTCACGGCGCTCGGCGACGCGCGCCGCGCCGCTGTCGAGAAGCGTCAACGCCTCTTCCACGGCCTCGCGCACCTCGCCGCGCGTATCGGTCGTGACGGCGTCACGCTCCTCGAAAGCCTTCTCCACCGTCTGTTCCAGCGCGGCGATATCCGAATTCCTCATCGACAAATGCTCCGCTACACGGGCTGTTAAGGGCGCGTCCATAGGTTTAACAAAGGACGGAATGACAGCCGGCGCGGAACCTATGCGAAGCGCCGGAGGGGGTCAATCGCGGTGTGCGCGGCGCAGCCGCGCAGAAAGACGGGACTGGGATCGCATGAAGTCGAACGAAACCGGCGGCTGGACGCCGCTACCGCATTCCGACGAAGACCTGAAGCGCGCCCGCAGCGTGCCGGACACGCCGCAGACGCGGTCCGATACCTATCGGCTCGCCTGGGACGACGAAGACTTCATGACCCGCCGCGCGCTCAGGCCGGTGCGCCTGCAGCTCGAGTTGCTGAAGCCGGAGATGGCGCTGGGCGAGCGCGGCATCCGCTCCACCGTCATCCTGTTCGGCGGGGCGCGCATTCCCGAACCGGGCGGCGAGGCCTGGGCGGCCAAGAACAAGGTGCAGAAGAAGAACCTCGAGGCCAACAGCCGCTACTATGATGAGGCGCGCAAGTTCGCCCGGCTGTGCTCGGAGCATTCGGCGAAATCCTACTATCGCGAGTATGTGGTGGTGACGGGCGGCGGGCCGGGCGTGATGGAGGCGGGCAACCGCGGGGCTGCCGATTGCGGCGCGCCGACGATCGGCCTCAACATCGTCTTGCCGCACGAGCAGGCGCCGAACCTCTATGTGACGCCGGAATTGTGCTTCAACTTCCACTACTTCGCCATCCGCAAGATGCATTTCATGATGCGGGCGAAGGCGGTTGCCGTCTTTCCCGGCGGGTTCGGCACGATGGACGAACTGTTCGAGGCGCTCACCCTCATCCAGACCGGCCGCATGGAGCGCATGCCGGTGATCCTGTTCGGCACGGCCTTCTGGGAGCGCGCCATCGACCTTTCCTTCCTGGCCGAACAGGGCACGATCTCGCCCGGAGACGAGGAACTCATCACCTTTACCGACACGGCCGAGGATGCCTGGTCACATATCGCGGCGTTCTATAAGCTGTAGCAGGAAGACGGGGCGGTCCCGCCGCGCGGAACGCAACACCCGGCTCAAGCGTTTTTTAGAGCAATTCCAGGAAAAGTGGGAACCGGTTTTCTGTCCGGAATTGCGACAAAACAAAGAGTTAGACCAGTTCATCGATTCCGTGAAACGGTGAACTGGTCTATGCGGGGAAGGAGACCGGCCATGGCCAGAAGCGTTCCCGACGACGACATGATGGAGAACCAGCAGGCAAAAGATCTCGGCCACGCCACCAAATCGGCGGAGGACGCGAAGAGGCAGGCGGAACAGAGGGAGCGCGAGAGGCGGGAGGCGCTGGAGCGGGCGGCCTATCCCCCGGGAAAGCGGCAGCGGCGCATCATCACGCCACGACCGACGTAAGGAAAGCCGTCAGATCGTCGGTCACGTAGTCGACGTCGTCCTCCTCCCCCAGATCCTGCTCCCAAATCTCCGAAAAGGTCGGCTCGAAATTCTTCGGCACGATGAGCACCGTCGTCATGCCCAGCCGCTTGGGCACCCGCAGGTTGCGCGCCAGGTCCTCGAACATGACGGCGTTGGCCCCGGCGATGGTGTGCAGGGCGACGAAGAGATCGTAGCTTTCGGCCGCCGGCTTGGGCGTCATGCCGGCGGCGACGATGTCGAAGATATCCTCGAAATGGTCGAGGATGCCGAGTTGGCGGGCGGCGCGCTCCGCATGGCTGCGGTTGCCGTTGGTGAAGATGAACTTGCGGCCCGGCAGCGCACGGATGGCGTGGCCAAGCGCCGGGTCGGGCTGGAGCCAGTTGTAATCGATGTCGTGCACCTTCTGCAGGAAGTCGTCCGGTTCGACATGATAGCGCTCCATCAGGCCTTTCAGCGTGGTGCCGTATTCCCGGTAGAGCTCCTTCTGCACCTTGCGGGCTTCCTCCCGCGGCAGGTGCAGGAGCTCCGACACATAGGCCGTCATCTTCACGTCGATCTGCGAGAAGAGGTTGCTGTGGTGCGGATAAAGCGTGTTGTCGAGATCGAAGACCCAGTCGGTGACGTGGGCGAATCGGGTGGGGTCGGGTTGGTTCGTCATGACCGCTTATCGCAGATTTTCCGACACTCTTTCAAACTTTAGCAACGCAGGAAAGGAAGGAGAGAAGCGCAATTTCTTGCACCGGAGCCTGGCGGCGGCTAGTGGTGCAATCCTGACGGATGGCTCCCATCTGTCAGGACAAATCGCCCCGCCAGACCAATAGCTTGTAGTCTTCGCCTCCCGCCCTCCTTCTTCGGACCCTCTATGGAACTGTGGATCCCCATCACCATCGCCGCCGCCTTCCTTCAGAACCTGCGCTCGGCGGCGCAGAAGCACCTGAAGAGCGTGATGGGGACGACCGGCGCCACCTTCGTGCGCTTCGGTTTCGGCCTGCCGTTCGCCGTCCTCTTCGTGCTGGCGCTGCGCTATGGCGCCGGCTTTCCCTACGCTGTTCCCAACGGCCGGTTCATCGGCTGGGTGATGGTCGGCGGGCTGGGGCAGATCGCAGCCACCTTCCTGCTCATCCATCTGTTCTCCTTCCGCAATTTTGCGGTCGGCACCGCCTATTCGCGTACCGAGCCGGCGCAAGCGGCGGTCTTCGGCCTTGTCTTCCTGGGCGAGCTTGCCGGCCCTGCCACACTGATCGCCGTCGCAATTACAGTGATCGGCGTGATGCTCATCTCCGTCGCCCATGTGCCGATGAGCTGGCGCAATATCTTCGCCTCGCTCGTTAGCCGCAACGCGCTGATCGGGCTTGCCTCGGGCACGCTGTTCGGCGTGGCGGCGGTGGCCTACCGCGCCGCTTCGCTCTCGCTGGGCGGGCCGAACTTCATGATGCAGGCGGCGACCACGCTGCTCTTCACGATTTTTTTCCAGACCATCATCATGTTCGCCTGGATGCTCTGGCGTGACCCCAGCGAGATCGCGCGCATCGCGGTCGCCTGGAAGCCTTCGCTGTTCACCGGGCTCGTCGGCGCCTCGGCATCCTTCGGCTGGTTCGCGGCAATGACCCTGCAGCAGGCGGCGGTGGTGAAGGCGCTGGCGCAGGTGGAGATGATCTTCACCTTCGCCTCCACCGTCTGGTTCTTCGGCGAAAAGATCAACCGCACCGAGGTGGCCGGCTGCGCGCTGATCGTGGCGGGGATTCTGGTTCTGCTTCTGGCCTAGGCGTTTTTCCAGGCGGATACCTCACCCGATTTTGCGCGCTCAGCGAACAGTTCCAGCGCCGTGTTGATGCCGTTGATAGCGGCCGGCCATCCGCCATAGGCGGACATTTGCAGGATCACCTCGAGAATCTCCCGCTCGCTGGCGCCCGCGGCCAGGGTGTGCTCGATATTGACCTTAAGTTGCGGCGCCGTCTGCCCGCCGAGCGCGGTCAGCGCGGCCACGGTGGCGATCTGGCGCGTCTTCAGGTCGAGGCCGTCCCGGGCATACAGCCGGCCATAGGCCGATTCGATCAGCGTTTCGGCCAAGCCCGGCAGCGCGTCGTTGTAACGGGAGGCCAGTATTTCCTCCAGTTCGGGATTCAACTTTGCCGCAACAGTACGGCCCTTTTCGAGCGTGGTCGTTTCCATCGTTGCCTCATGTGCCATTGCTGTTCTTTCTGTGTCCGTCGATGTCCGCCAAGGGGCGCTTCTCGATTTCGCGGTAGTTGTCGATCTTGTAATCGAGCGTGTTCAAGCAGGCGGTGAGTTCGGCGATCTTTTCCCGCACGCGCTCCCGCTGGCACTCCAGCATCCGGCGACGCTCGGCGGAGGTCTTCACCCCCTCGCGGCGCAGCCGGGCGTAGGTCTCGATGTCAGCCAAGGGCATGCCGGTGGCCTTCAGCGCCTTGAGGAATTGAATCCAGTTCAGCACGGTCTCATCATAATCGCGGCGGTAGCCGTCGGCACGCCACGGTGGGTCGATCAGGCCGAGCTTCTCGTAATAGCGCAGCGTGTCGACGCTCAAGCCGCTGCGCATGGAAACCTCGCCTATCCGCATGGACTCGTCTCCCGTCGATCATCCGCCCAACAGGCATACGACTTGGAGTCCACTCCAGGTCAAGAACACAAATGACGAATTTGGCGGAGCGCCGCTACGGCACGATCAGCGTCCCCGCGCCATGCTCGGTGAAGAGCTCCAGGAGCACGGCGTGCGCCGTCTTGCCGTTGAGGATGACGACGCCTTCCACGCCGCGCTCGATCGCCTGGATACAGGTCTCGACCTTGGGGATCATGCCGCCGGAGATCGTGCCGTCCTTGATGAGGGCGCGGGCCTCGGCCACCGTCAGTTCGTCGATGAGCTTCATGTTCTTGTCGAGCACGCCCGGAACGTCCGTCAGGAAGAGCAGGCGGCTGGCCTTTACCGCGCCGGCGATGGCGCCGGCGAAGGTGTCGGCGTTGATGTTGTAGGTGTGCCCGTCGCGGCCAGGCGCCACCGGGGCGATGACGGGGATCATCTCGGAGCGGGCGAGGAGGTCGAGAAGTGTGCGGTCGACCTCCACCGGCTCGCCGACGAAGCCGAGATCGAGCACGCGCTCGATGTTGGAGTCCGGATCGGTGACGGTCTTGTGCGCCTTTTCGGCGAACACCATGTTGCCGTCCTTGCCGCACAGGCCGATGGCCCATTCGCCCTCGGCGTTGATCAGCGCCACGATCTCCTTGTTGATGGAGCCGGCCAGCACCATCTCGACGATCTCGACCGTCTTGCGGTCGGTCACGCGCAGGCCGCCCTCGAATTTCGATTCGATGCCCATCTTCTTCAGCATCGCGGCGATCTGCGGCCCGCCGCCGTGGACGACGATAGGGTTGACGCCGGACTGTTTCAGAAGCGCCACGTCGCGGGCGAAAGCCTGGCCGAGCTCGGCATCGCCCATGGCGTGGCCGCCGTATTTCACGACCACCGTCTTGTTCTCGTAGCGCTGCATATAAGGGAGTGCAGCGGAAAGCAGGCGCGCTTGCGCTTCGGCGGTCTCGGCGATGTCCGTCATGTCAGAGCCCTTCCATCGATCGTGCGTCTCATATCGCATTCGCGGGGGTGGGCAAATGCCCGAAGGCCCATATTCCTTCACGGCCCGTTGATTTGCCGGTGACAGGGAGCGTGCCTATTGTCTGCCAAAACGGAGATCGAGATGATGAAACGCCGCAACTTTCTCTATGTCGGCGCCGGCGCCATCGCCGCCCTTGGCGGCGGTGCTTTCATCCTGCGCGACAGGCCGGGCGCCAGCGCCTCCGCGAAGACGTTCGAGATCGCCAGGAGCGATGAGGAGTGGCGGGCGATCCTTTCGCCGCAGCAATATGCCGTCCTGCGCGAAGAGGCGACGGAGCGCGCCTTCACCAGCCCGCTGAACGAGGAAAAGCGCGCCGGGCTCTTCCACTGCGCGGGCTGTGACCTGCCGCTTTATTCGTCCGAGGCGAAATATGATTCGGGCACCGGCTGGCCGAGCTTCTGGGAAGCGCTGCCGGGCGCCATCGGCACGAAGGAAGACAACACCTTCTTCATGACCCGCACCGAATGCCACTGCAGCCGCTGCGGAGGCCATCTCGGCCATATCTTCGACGACGGCCCGCCGCCGACAGGAAAACGCCACTGCATCAACGGCGTGGCGCTGACCTTCCGGCCGAACGAGGCCGCGTAAGGCTCAGAGACCCGCGATGGCGCGGACGATCGCCGCCCGCAACTCGTCCATGCCCGCCCCTTTCTCCGAAGAGGTGGCAACGATTTCGGGGAAGGCGGCCGGGCGCTTTGCCATTTTCTCCCGCGTCTCCTCCATCAGCTTTGCCACGGCGGGCGGTTTGATCTTGTCAGCCTTGGTCAGCACCACCTGGTAGGAGACGGCGGCCGTGTCGAGCAGGTCCATCACCTCCTCGTCGATCTTCTTCACGCCGTGGCGGGCGTCGATCAGGAGATAGACGCGCTTCAGCGTCACGCGGCCGCGCAGATACTCGAAGACGAGCCTCGTCCAGGCATCGACCTGCGTCTTCGGCGCCTTGGCGAAGCCGTAGCCCGGCATGTCGACCAGCGCCATGGGCGGCAGGTCTCCGGCTTCTCCGCTGTAACCTTCGGGCACAAAGTAATTGAGCTCCTGCGTGCGGCCGGGCGTGTTGGAGGTGCGGGCAAGACCCTTCCGGCCGACCAGAGCGTTTATGAGCGAGGACTTTCCCACGTTGGAACGGCCGGCGAAGGCGACCTCCGGCGGCCCCTCGGGCGGCAGGAACTTCATCGCCGGCACACCGCGGATGAAGACCCACGGCCGCGCGAAGAGCTTGTCCCTACCGCCGTCCTTCGCCGGGCGGGCCACGGCTGCGCGGCTCACGCCGCCGCCTCCAGCTTCGCCAGATTGTTGCTGCGGATGGCGTTGAGATTGCGGGTGATCTTGTCGGCCGGCCAGTTCCACCAGGCGATGTCGAGCAGGCGGCGTACAGTCAATTCATCGAAGCGCATCTTCACCACCTGAGCCGCGTTGCCGGCTGCCACCGCGTAGGGCGGCACGTCATGGGTTACGACCGAACGCCCGGCGATGATAGCACCGTCGCCGATCTTCACACCGGGCATGATGACGGCCTCCATGCCGATCCACACATCGTTGCCGACCACCGTATCGCCGCGCACCTCGCGGCGCCAGCTCTCGATATCGAAGCCTTCCTCCCAACCCTGGCCGAAGATGTTGAAGGGGTAGGTCGAAAAACCCGACAGCACGTGGTTTGCACCGTTCATGATGAAGCGGGCGCCCTCGGCGATGGCGCAGAAGCGGCCGATGATGAGCTTGTCGCCGATGAATTCATAGTGGTGCAGCACGCATTTCTCGGCGAAGAGGTCCGGCCCGTCGGGGTCGTCGTAGTACGTGTATTCGCCGATCTCGATGTTGGGCTTGTCGACGAGAGGTTTGAGGAAACCGACGCGCGGGTGCAGGAAAATCGGGTGTTTGATCTCGGGCTTGGGTCCGTGCATGAGGGTCTCCACGATCGGTGACAAACGGAACGACTGTCGCGGGCGGCCTCCTCAACAGAACAGTTTCTATATACCGCACGGACCGCGGCGGACAAAGTGTCCGCCGCGATATCCCCCGGTCAGGCCTTGAGGCTCAAGGCGGCGATGAAGCAGGCGAGCGCAGCCAGGGAAGCGGCCGTGCGCACGTGGTTCCACGCGGTCCAGCGGGCGAGATATTGCCGCCAGTAGTCGGCGCCGGCTCCGCTCGCCGGATCGAGGGACGCCAGCGTATCGTTCATCGGCACGTTGAAGACGACGGTGACGAGAAACGTGCCGACGACATAGAGGACGGCGCCGGCGAGCATGAAGGCCGAGCTTGCGCCGTTCCAGCCGGCGACAGCGAGGACGCCGAGCACCAGCCCGAGCAGCGGCGTGCCGAAGAAGACCACGAAGAACAACGGGTTCTGTATGGTCACGTTGATTTCCTGCATGGCGCGGATGCCGGCGTCCGCCGGAATCCGACCAAGCGCCTGCATGGCGAAAGTGGAGAAGGTGAAGAAGAGGCCGGCCATGAGGCCGGCGCCGATGGCGGCGAAAAAGGTGAGGATGAAGGCGATGCGTTCGGACATGATGGCGGTTCCTCTCTTGCAGGCTCCAGCGACTATGAAGCGGCAGGCGCCTGCGCGTCCCACACGCCGCTTGCCGCCGTGCGCCGCACATAATCGGCGAAGTCGCGCGGCGCGCGGCCGAGCGCCCGCTGGACGCCGTCGGCCAGACGTTCGTTGCGCCCGTCTAGCACCTGGGTGAAGAGTTCGATCATCAGATCGATGAAGGGCTGAGGCACCTGCTGTTCGTGCAGGGCGGCGACGAACTTGTCGATGGCGACGCGCCTGAAGCGGATGTCGCGCCCGGTGGCAGTGGCGATCTCGCCGACGGCTTCGGCGAAGGTCAGAAGGCGCGGGCCGGTCAATTCGTAGAGCGTGCCGATGTGGCCGGGCTCGGTGAAGCAGGCAAAGGCGATGTCGGCGATATCGTCGGCATCGATGAAGGGCTCCCCGACGTCGCCCACCGGCAAGGCCAGTTCCCCTTCCAGAATGCCGTCGATCATGTAGTTCTCGCTGAAATTCTGCGCGAACCAGGCGGCGCGCAGCACCGTCCAGTCGGCGCCCGTGGCCTCGAAAAGCTTCTCGGCCTTCTCGGCGCCCTCCTCGCCGCGCCCGGACAGGAGCACGAGGCGCCTCACCCCCTTCTCCAGCGCCCTAAGGGCGAAGGCTTCGACGGTTTCGGCCGCCCCCGGCAGTGCGAGGTCCGGATAGTAGGAAAGATAGGCCGCGCTCACACCGTCGAGTGCGCCGTCCCAGGTCGTCCGGTCTTCCCAGTCAAAAGGAATGTCGGCGCTGCGCGAGCCGATGCGCACGGGCACGCCGTGGCTCGTCAGGCGCTCGGCAAGGCGACGTCCGGTCTTTCCGGTGCCGCCGGTGATGAGAATGGTGTCTGCGCTGGTTCGGTCGTTGGACATTTCCGTACTCCTCTCCTTGTTAAATATGTGAGCAACTCTCACATTTGCTAATGTGATAAATCCTCATATTATGAATGTCAACAACGAATCATGAGGGCGCGAGATGGAGACTGAACCGATGACCGGCGGAGCAGCGGCCGCAAAGGCCGGGCGCAGCCCGAGCCAGAAGCGCAGCCGCGAGCGCGTCGAGCGCATATTGGCGGTGGCAGCGGGTCTGATCGAGGAAGCCGGCAGCGACGCCATGAAGATGAGCGAGGTGGCGGGGCGCGCCGGCATATCCATCGGCTCGCTCTACCAGTACTTTCCGGACAAGGCGGCGATCGTCCGCACGCTGGCGGAGCGCTACAACGAGGGGAACCGGCACTGCATTGCCGAGGCACTCGAAGGGGTGCGCACGGTCGACAACCTGCTCGGCGCCTTCAGTAGCCTGATCGATACGTACTACGCGCTTTTCCTCGCCGAGCCCGTCATGCGCGACATCTGGTCGGGCATCCAGGCCGACAAGGCCTTGAGCGACATGGAGCTGCGCGAGGCGCGGGTGATCGGCGCGATGCTGGCGGCGGCGATGCTGCGCGCGAGGCCGGACAAGCGTGCAAAAGACGTGGAGGTGAGCGCTTTCCTTATCATGCACCTGGGAGAAGCCGCCATGCGGCTTGCCATTACGCTCGACAGAGAGGAAGGGCAGGCCGTGGTGGAGGCATATAAGGCGATGGCGCTGCGCGAGATCGCCGAGGCGCTCGGCTAAAGTCGAAAGAGTTTAGACGGGAATAGGGACGCCCCGGCATCCCGCCCTCGTGGTTCGACAAGCTCACCATGAGGGCTGTGTTGTGCCCACTCGCCTACGTTGAAACTCACAGCGACGTCGGCTTGCCTTCACCCTCACCCTGAGCTTGTCGAAGGGCGAGGGTGAAGGCACGCACGCCATTTCCGCGCGACAACCCGCCGGCGCGCTACTCCGCCGGATTGGGGTTCTTCTTCCTCTTGAACAAGGCGATCAGATTGTCCCACAGCTCGATCTTGGCGCCCTGACGCTTCATGATCACGCCCTGCTGGACGATGGACAGGAAGTTGTTCCAGGCCCAGTAGATGACGAGGCCGGCCGGGAAGGTCGCCAGCATGAAGGTGAAGACCACCGGCATCCAGGTAAAGATCATCGCCTGGGTCGGGTCGGGCGGCGTCGGGTTCATGCGCATCTGCAGGAACATCGTGATGCCCATGATGAGCGGCCACACGCCGATCATCAGGAAAGAGGGCACGTCGTAGGGCAGAAGACCGAACAGGTTGAAGAGCGACGTCGGATCGGGCGCCGAAAGGTCCTGGATCCAGCCGAAGAAGGGCGCATGGCGCATCTCGATGGTGACGTAGAGCACCTTGTAGAGTGCGAAGAAGACCGGGATCTGCAAAAGGATCGGCCAGCAGCCGGCGATCGGATTGATCTTCTCCTTCTTGTAGAGCTCCATCATCGCCTGCTGCTGCTTCATCTTGTCGTCCGCGTATTTCTCGCGGATTTCCAGCATGGCGGGCTGCATCTTCTTCATGTTCGCCATGGACTTGTAGGACTTGTTGGCGAGCGGGAAGAAGACGAGCTTGACGGCGACGGTGGTGGCGAGGATCGACAGGCCGAAATTTCCGAGCAGCTTGAAGAACCAGTCGATGAGATAGAACATCGGCTTGGTGATGAAGTAGAACCAGCCCCAATCGATCAGAAGCTCGAACTGGCGGATGTCGCGCTCGGTCTCGTAGGCGTCGACGACACCGACCTCCTTGGCGCCGGCGAAGACCAGCGTCTCGGTATTGACGGTGGCGCCGTCGGCGACGGTCAGCTCGTCGGAGAGAAAGTCGGCCTGGTAGCGCGGGCCGTTGTCCTCGGAATAATAAAAGCGCGGCTGGAATGCGGTGCCGGCGCGCGGCACCATCGTCACCGCCCAGTACTTGTCGGTAATGCCGAGCCAGCCATCGGAGGATTTTCCGGGCCTGATGTTCTCCTCCTCGACATCGGAATAATCGATCTCCTGGAGACCCTCCTCACCCGTCACGCCGATCAGGCCTTCATGAAGGATATAGATTCCGGTGGTCTCGGGCTTGCCGATGCGCGTGGTACGACCGTAGCTGCGCAGCGCGACCGGTGCCCCCGACGCGTTCTCCACCGTGTCGGAGACGGTGAACATGTAGTTCTCGTCCACCTCGATGATACGCGTAAAGGTCAGACCCCTGTCGTTGGTGTAGGTCAGCGTCACCGGGCTTTCCGGGGTCAGCACCTCGCCCTCTGCGACGCGCCAGACCGTATCCGGCCCCGGCAGGTCGCCGGCCCCGGCATTGCTCACATACCCGGTCTCGACATAGTAGCCGTTGGGGCCGCCCGATGGGTTGAGGAGCTCGATGTTGGGAGAATCCCGCTTCACCGTGACGCGGTAGTCCTTCAGAAGGAGATCGTCGAGGCGGGCGCCGGTGAGGTTGATGGAGCCCGACAGACGCGGCGTGTCGATGCGCACGCGCTCGCTCGCGGCAACGGCGGCCTCGCGTGAGGCGGGGCTGCCGGTCTGCACGGAGGTACCGGGTATGGACGTCGCATCGCCGGTCGAAGGGATGTCCGCCGGCGCGCCGCCGGCACCCGGCGCAGGCGCTTCCTCCCCCGTTCGCTGCTCGGCCTCGATGCGCGCGGTCTCACGCTGCTCTTCGATGCGCGGGTTCATGTAGAACACCTGCCACACGGTCAGGATGACCACCGACAGCGCGATCGTGATGAGGAGGTTGCGGTTGTTGTCCATGGGTGTCCTTAGCCCGCGTGCACGGGTTTTTTGCCACGAATGCGGCGGGAAAGCTCTTCCTTCAGCGCCACGAAGGGCGCATCCAGTATCTCGCGCCTTCCCACGATCACATAGTCGGTGCCCGGCGCCATTTCATCGGCGGCGTGGATGCGGACCGCCTCGCGCAGGCGACGGCGAATGCGGTTGCGCTCCACGGCATTGCCGGCCTTCTTCGTCACGGTGATGCCGAGACGCGCCGGCTGGTCGTCGCCACGCTCCAGAACCTCGAGCAGGAAAAGAGGGCCGCGCCGCTTCGTCCCGCGACGGACCGCCAGGAACTCGGCGCGCTTTTTGAGGCGCGCGGGATACCCGCTCCGCGCCTGGCCGGACAATGCCGAGGCCCTGAACCCGCCACTTACGCCGAAAGCCGCTTGCGGCCACGGTTGCGGCGCGCGGCGATGACGCGACGGCCGCCCTTGGTGGACATGCGGGCGCGGAAACCGTGCCGGCGCTTGCGGACGAGTTTGGAGGGCTGGTAGGTGCGCTTCATTTATTTAATACCGCGGGGTGCGGCCCTTCTTCATTCTGTCTCGATGAACAGGAGCGTTTGCGGACCGCCGGGCGCACAAGAGCGTCCGCCGGACGGTCAGCCCGAACGTGCCGGGCTTATAAGAAGCGCGTTTCGGAAAGTCAATGAACGCGCGGCCTGCGGTGCGAATTGTCGCAAGGTTGCCTCCGCTCGTCATCCCGGAAGCCGGAGCGAAGCGGAGGATGTCCGGGACCCATTCTCGCCTCGCTGAAGCTCCGGCGAAGCGGGCCGGAATGTGGAAGAGTCACGGAATGGGTCCCGGACAAGCCCTCGGCTTTCCGGGATGACGAGCGTGCGCAGAGAGTGCATGGCCACATCGGCCCTAATACGCGTGCTCCAGGAAAACCGGCTCGATGGAGCCGCCCCAGCGTGTGTGATAGGCCGTCACCATCTCCTGCGCGCTGGTGGTGCCGCGGGCGACCACCTCGTCGAGCGGGTTCAGGAAATCGGTCTCGTCATAGCCTTCGCGGTTTCTTCGGGCGCGGTGCTTCAGGCCCATGCGGGAGATTGCGAGCACCTCGCGTGCGGTCTCGCGCAGCTCGTGGTTGCGGAACCGGTTCGCCAGTCCCTCCACGGGCACGGCGTCGCGCATCGCCACGACTTCCTCGAAGCTCCAGCCCTTGGTGAGGTCTTCGGCCGCGTCGAGCGCGGCATCGTCGTAGAGAAGCCCGACCCAGAACGCCGGCAAGGCGCAGATGCGGCGCCACGGGCCGCCGTCGGCGCCGCGCATCTCCAGGAAGCGCTTGAGCCGCACGTCGGGAAAGAGGGTCGACAGGTGGTTTGCCCAGTCGCCCATGGTGGGCATGCCGTCGGACACGGTCTTGCGCAGCGCGCCATCCATGAACTGGCGGAAGGTGACGTGGGTGCAGTCGTGGTAGCGGCCCTCGCGGATGACGAAATACATGGGCACGTCGAGCGCCCACTCCACATAGTCGGCAAAGCCGAAATCCTGGTTGAAAACGAAAGGCAGAAGGCCGGAGCGCTGGTTGTCGGTGTCGCGCCAGATCTCGGCGCGCCAGGACTGGAAGCCGTTCAGCCCGCCATCGGTGAAGGGGGAGTTGGCAAAGAGTGCGGTAGAAAGCGGCTGCAGCCGGGTCGACACCTGCATCTTGCGGCGCATGTCGGCTTCCGAGGCAAAGTCGAGATTCACCTGGATCGTGCAGGTGCGGTACATCATGTCGAGGCCGTGGCTACCCACCTTGGGCATATAGGCGGTCATGATGTCGTAGCGCGATTTCGGCATCTTCGGCGTATCGGAAAGCCGCCACTTGGGGCTGGCGCCAAGGCCGAGGAAGCGGATGCCCAGCGGCTCGGCGATCTCGCGCAGCTGCGCCAGGTGGGCGTTGCCCTCACGGCAGGTCTGGTGAAGGGTCTCGAGCGCTGCACCGGAAAGCTCGAACTGGCCGCCGGGTTCCAGCGAGATGGCGCCCTGCCCCGTCGGCTCGACGAGGCCGATGATGCGGCCGGCATCCTCGATCGGATCCCAGCCGAGCGTTCTCTGCATGCCCTCGAGCAGCGCGCGGATGCCGCGCGGGCCCTCATAGGGCACGGGCTGGTTGCCATCGACGTAGAAAGGGAACTTCTCGTGCTCGGTGCCGATGCGCCAGGCGTCCTTCGGCTTCGAGCCGGCGGCGAGATAGCCGACCAGTTCTTCGATTGCTTCGATCGGCCGGTTATCGGTCGTGTCGCGCGCCATTTTCTCCTCCGGCCTTTTCAGAAGCACAGCCTGATTGACGAAGTCGCAAGCGGCAAGCAAGCAAAAAGTTCTGAAGACCTCCTCAAGCGGTCACCATGTCGCGCCAATCGCCCGCGGCCGCCTGGATGAGGGCGAGTGCCGCCACCGCCGCGGTATCGGCGCGCAGGATGCGGGGTCCAAGCGGAATCGGCACCACGAACGGCAGCGCGCGCAGCGTCCTGCGCTCCGCCTCGGAGAAGCCGCCTTCGGGGCCGACGAGCAGGCCGAGCCTGGCATTCTGCAGCGCCGTGAGCGCCGTGAGCGGGTCGTTGGTGGGGGCGTCCTCGTCGCAAAAGACAAGGCGCCTCTCCTCCTCCCAGTCGGCGAGAAGGCGGTCGAGCTTGATCGGCTCGTGCACGATAGGAATCGAGAGGACGCCGCATTGCTCGGCGGCCTCGATCACGTTCGCTTGAAGGCGTGGCAGGCCGAGCTTGGGCACCTGCGTGTGCTGGGTGACAACGGGCTGGAGGTGGCCTGCGCCCATCTCCACCGCCTTCTGCACCAGATAGTCGAGGCGGCCCTGCTTCAAGGGGGCGAAGCAGTAGAAGAGATCGGGCTTCGGCGTCTGCGGGCGTGTCTGCTCGCGTATGGCAAGGTGCGCCGACTTTTTCGACAAGGCGGCGATCTCAGCCAGCCATTCGCCATCGCAGCCGTTGAAGACAAGCACGTGGTCGCCCTCGCGCATGCGCAGGACATGGGCCAGGTAATGCGCCTGCTCGCGCGTCGTCTCGACCTTTGTCCCTTGCGAAAGGCCGTCGGCCAGGTAAAGCCGCTGCATCTTGTAGTTCGCTCGCATGGGCGCTTGATGCGCTGCGGCGCTGGCTCGGTCAAGACCGCGCCGTATCGTGCCAGACGGGACGATAGCCGCTGGCGAGCGCGGCAACGGTGGACGGCGGGGTGATGAGCGTGAAGGGGCCGGGCGAACGGTCCGTCCCGCCGGGCGCGCCATAGCCGGTGAAGGCCCAGGGCAGAAGCCGCCCGCCGCGCAGCGCATAGGCACGGCCTGCTGATTCGACCATGGTTCCCTCCGGCAAAGCCGGCAATTGCACCGGTTCCAAAGGAATGACCGCGCCACCGGATGCGCGGCGCTCCTTGTGCAGCCGGGCATCCATCTCGGGCGCCGCGGCCCGCCTTCCCTTGCCGCCGGCAAAGCAGCGGGCGAAGCTCAACGCCCGTTCGCGCCGGCAATAGAAGCATGGCCGGTGACCGGCGGCGAGCGCCGTCACCTCGTCGAGGAAGAAGAGTTCGGTCCAGCCGGCGCCGCCGCTGCGGCTGTTCTTCCCCATCACCTCGCGCCGCTGGTTGCCGAAGGCGCATTCGCAGACGATCCAGGCCCTGGTGGTCCATCGGCGGGAAAGCAGCGTCCTGGTCGCCGGATCGTGGATGACGCCGCGATTGCCGGTGAAAAGGCCGCGGTCGGGCACCGCATGGATTGCGCCGAAGGGGTCGACACGGTTTTGCAGCGGCATCGGGCGCCCGCCGTTCAACGTTTCGTCGGAAGGACGAAACTGTTGCCTGAGGGCGACAGCATCCGTGCAAAGCAGTGAATCATCTCCCCTCGCACCTTGCGTTTTTCCGCACGCCCGATAATTGGCCTATCACCAACGAAACGGACTTCCTTCATCAATTCTGCAAGCCGAATCTTCGGGAACCGAATGGTAACCGGTGGAACCTTATGCTCGAACGCGGAACGGAAAAAGAGATGAGCCTGATGCGCGCCACTGTCCTCTCCCTTTTGTTGATCACCGCCGTGGCGGTAAGCGGCGCTGGCATCTATGCGGCAACGGCCTCCGGCACCCACGGGACGACGGACGGCTACGGCATCAGCACCTTCAGCAGATAGCTACCCCGTTACCTCCATCAGACGCTTGCGCCTGCCCTCGAACATCATCGCCGTCAGCCGGCCGGTGTAGAAGGCGCCGGTGTCGAGGTTCACCCGGTTGGGCATGATCTCGGGCGCCGGGGCCGGCGTATGGCCGTGCACGATGAGCTTCGGATGGAGGCCGGTATGGCTGTGGAAGCGCCCGCGAATCCACACCAGATCCTCCGGCGACTGGTCCTTAAGCGGCACGCCCGGCATGATGCCGGCATGGCAGAAGAAGAAGTCGCCGAAGGTGGCGGAGAGCTTCAGGCCGCGCAGGAAGATGAGATGCTCATCCGGGATCGCGTCCCGCAACGCCGCGTGGCCGCGCAGGAGCGCGTCACGCGTGTAAAAATCCAGCTCCACACCGTAGGAGCGCGCCGTCGCCTCGCCGCCATTGTTGGCGAAAAGGCCATCCGCCGAGGGCTGCGCGAGGAAATCCAGAAGGCCGATGTCGTGGTTTCCGGCAAGCGTGATAATGCGCGGGTCCATCCGGACGGCATGGGAGAGGAAGTCCAGCACCTGGCGCGTCGCGGGGCCGCGGTCGACATAGTCGCCCAGGTAGACGATGCGCCAATCGGACGGCTGGTCCCGCATGATCTCGGCCATGATGTGGCGGTGCATTTCCGACATCAGGTCGTGGCGGCCGTGAATGTCGCCCACCGCGTAAAGCCGCATGCCCTCCGGCGCGGCCGCCTCCTCGAAATGGATGCCTGCCTCACCCACCATCGACGATGACGAGATGCAGCGCGCGCGGACCGTGGGCGCCGAGAAGCAGCGTCTGCTGGATGTCGGCGGAGCGCGACGGGCCGGTGATGAGGTTCAGCGTGCGCGGCATCTTCCCCTTGCCGAATTTCTGCCGGAGGCTGGAGAACACCGTCTCCAGATCGCCGGCGATATCCTTGGCTTCGACCACCACAATGTGGTGTTCCGGGAGGAAATTGACAGTGGTCGGATTGTCGACGCCGGAATGAAGGGCGATTGTACCGCTCTCGGCGACGCCGGCAAGCGCGTGGCTGACGCCCACCTCGTCCTCCGGACCGGCCGGTCCGGACTTCACCTCAAGCGACTTCACGCCGCTCCACGGCATCTCCCGAAGGCGCTCGTCCGCACCCATGCGCACGGAGGCCGGCAGGTTCTTGGAACGCAGATAGGCGGAGACGGCCTTGGGCACGTCGGCGCGCTTCTTCACCCGGTCTATCGTCGCGGACACCTTCTCGGCCATCTCGCAAAACAGCGCGACACGCTCCTTGTCCGCCAGTTGTCCGCGCGCCGGCACCACGCCCGCCGGCGCATCGGCAAGCCGCTTCGCCACCACCTCGGCACGCGCCGCATCGCCGGGTGCCGTGCCGAGCGAAGAGCGGACCTTGTTCAGTATCGCCTCGCGCGCGCTCATGTGCGTGCCTCCTGCTTGCCCGCTTCCCGGTCCCGCCATTGCTGCAGGAAGGTGCGGCTTTCGGGTGCCGGCAGGTCGCGATGCTTGGTCCAGCCCCCGGCGAAGGGCAGATAGCGGAAACGCCGCTGCGCCCCGCCGAACGCCGAGAGTGCGGGAATGGCGAAGGAGGCGGCCAGGTGGTAGAGCCGCGGGCGGCGGGCGAAGAAGGCCCAGGCCTTCAGGCCGTAACGCTGCGCCGCCGGGTTGAGGCCGCGGGCGAACTCGCGCTCGCGCCAGTGGCGCATCATCTTCGGCAGCGGGATATGCATCGGGCAGACCGCCTCGCAGCGGCCGCAAAAGGTGGATGCGTTCGGCAGATGCCCGGACTTGTCGACGCCGATGAGCGAAGGCGTGAGCACCGCCCCCATCGGGCCGGGATAGACCCAGCCGTACGCGTGGCCGCCGACGGCGTGATAGACGGGGCAATGGTTCATGCAGGCGCCGCAGCGGATGCAGCGGAGCATGTCCTGGAACTCGGTGCCCAGCATGGACGAGCGGCCGTTGTCGAGGAGGACGACATGGTACTCCTCCGGCCCGTCGGGATCTTCCGCCCGGCGCGGGCCGGTGGAGACGGTGGTATAGACGCTCATGTCCTGGCCCGTGGCCGAGCGGGCGAGCACCCGCAGGATCTGGCTCGTGTCGGCAAGCGTCGGCACGATCTTCTCGATCGAGGCGACGACAATGTGGACGCGCGGCAGGATCTGCGTGAGGTCGCCGTTGCCCTCGTTGGTGACGATGACGGAACTGCCGGTCTCGGCCACCAGGAAATTGGCGCCGGTGATGCCGACGTCGGCGGCGAAATATTCCGCGCGCAGCACTTCCCGCGCCTCGCTGAGCAGCGAAGCCGGTTCGGAAAGGTCGCGCGTGGGCGGCAGGTGGTGGTGGGCGCGGCGGAAATCGGCCTCCACCTGGTTCTTGGTCAGGTGCACGGCCGGGGCGATGATGTGGCTCGGATGCTCGCCGCGCAACTGGATGATGTATTCGCCGAGATCGGTCTCGACCGGGCGGATGCCCTCCTTCTCGAGGAATTCGTTGAGGCCGATCTCCTCGGTGATCATGGACTTGCCCTTGGTCACCGTGCGGGCACCGGCGGCGCGGCAGATGTCGAGGATGAGAGAGCGGGCGTCGGCCGCCGTCTCGGCCCAGTGCACACGGCCGCCGGCGGCCTTCACCTTCTCCTCGTAAGCTTCGAGATAGAGATCGAGGTGGGCAAGCGTGTGATCCTTGATGGCACGGGCGGAATCGCGCAGCGCGTCGAACTCCGGCAAGGCGTCGACCGCCTTCTGGCGCTTGTCGATGAAGCCCGAGCGCACATGGCCGAGCGCCTCCTGCAGGTGCGGGTCGGCGAGCGCGCCGCGCGCGTTCGCCTTGAAGGCGGGGGATGTGATCTGCATCAGCGCCCTCCCCCACCGATGGCCGGGCCATCGTCCATGCCGGCCAGCACCTCCGCCACGTGGCGCACCTTTATGTCGGCGCCCTGGCGCTGCAGCTTGCCGGCCATGTTCATCAGACAGCCGAGGTCGCCGGCGAGCAGCGTCTCGGCACCGGACGCCTTGATGTTGACCGCCTTCTCCTCGACGATCTTGTTGGAGATGTCGGGATACTTGACGCAGAAGGTGCCGCCGAAGCCGCAGCACACGTCCGCATCCTTCAGTTCCTTGAGTTTGAGCCCCGAGACCGATCCAAGCAGGCGGCGCGGCTGTTCGCGGATATTGAGCTCGCGCAGGCCCGAACAGGAATCGTGGTAGGTGACGCTGCCCTCGTGCGCCGCGCTCACCGCCTCCATGCCCATGACGTCGACGAGAAAGCTCATCAGTTCGTGCACCTTGGCCGAGAAGGCGGCGGCGCGCTCCTCCCACGGATCGCCCTTGAAGAGCGTCGGATAATGCTTCTTCAGCATGCCGGCGCAGGAACCGGAGGGGGCGACGATGTAGTCGAACTCCTCGAAGGTCTCGATGGTGTTCCTGGCGATGGCGATGGCGTCCTCGCGGTCGCCGGAGTTGTAGGCCGGCTGGCCGCAGCAGGTCTGCGCCATGGGCACCTCGACCTCGCAGCCGGCCTCCTCTAAGAGCTTCACGGAGGCGAAGCCGACGGTGGGGCGGAAGAGGTCGACCAGGCAGGTCACGAAGAGGCCGACGCGCGGCCGTTTCAGCGTTTCTTGTCTCAATGCGCTTTCCTGTTCAATGAGCCGGCCTGTTCATGAGCCGGCCAGTTCATGAGCCGGCCGCTGCGGGCCGTCGGGTTTGCCTGCGCCCAGCGCGCTCCGTGGAGCGCTGGTGCAGGCGAAGCTTGGCAATGCGCTCCCATTCGCCGGTGCGCTCGGCTTCCGCGCTTGCCTTTTCGACATAGGCGATGTGGGCAATCGCCGCCGTGCGCGCGGCGGCGGGCTCGCCGTCGCGGATGGCGAGGAAGATCGCCCGGTGCTGGGAAAGCAGTTCCTCGCGCGCGCCGGGCAGATCGTAGATGCGGGCGCGGCTGTGGAAGACGCCGTCGGCCAGGAGCCGATAGCAGGAGCGCAGCGTGTGGAGGAGCACGAAATTGTGCGCGCATTCGCCGACGGCATTGTGGAACTCGACGTCGATCTCCACCTCCGTCTCGAAATCGGCGGTCGCGTGCGCATGCTCCATGCGGTCGATGATGCCGGCGAGCAGCGCCTTGTCGGCCTCGGTCGCCCTCCGGGCGGCCATCTCGGCGGCGACGGCCTCGATCTCGCGGCGGTATTCCAGATAGTCGGCGGTGGCCTTGGGATGGGTGGCGATCAATTCGCGCATGGGTTTGGCGAAGACCTCGCCGACGATGTTGGCCACATGCGTGCCGCCGCCCTGTCGGGTGACGAGAAGGCCCCTTGCCTCCAGCGCCTTCAGCGCATCGCGCAGGATGGGGCGGGAGACGTCCATCTCAGCCGCCAGCTCGCGCTCGCCCGGCAGCCGGTCCCCGTCGCGCAGCACACCCTCGAGGACCAACCCCTCGATCTGGCGCACAACGGCATCGGCCGTTCGGGCATGCTCTATCCTGGAATAGATGGTGTTCACGGGCGAAACCGGCCTTTTGGCTGCTCGGCGCAATCTAGCGGCCGCAATCTAGCGGCATTGACGAAGATTGGTCAAATGTTTTAACCAGTTTCCAACAAGGTCGCGCGGAAAGCAGCGGCTTCCGTCTGCCGGCAGTGCAGCATTTGTGCATATAGCTGAAGACCGGTAGATTTATTTTACCACAAGGACGCGTCCCATGTCCGGACCGCATATGCCCGAGCCCGATGCGGCAACCCTGAAGAAGCGCGACGAGATCGTCGCCGACATGGCGCTAATCGTGCCCGGCGAAGGCGTGGTGGCGGCCGACCGCGAAATGCGCGCCTTCGAGAGCGACGGGCTGACGGCCTATCGCCAGGTGCCCTTGGTCGTGGTGCTGCCGGAGAACGTGCGACAGGTCTCGCGCATCCTGAAATATTGCCACGAGCGCAACATCCGCGTGGTGCCGCGCGGCTCCGGCACGTCGCTGTCGGGCGGGGCGCTGCCGCTTCAAGATGCCGTGCTGCTCGTCATGAGCCGCTTCAACCGCATCCTCGACATCGATTTTCCCAACCGCGCGGTGGTGGCGCAGCCCGGCGTCACCAATCTCGGCATCACGCAGGCGGTCGAACATGCCGGCTTCTACTACGCGCCCGACCCCTCCTCGCAGATCGCCTGCTCCATCGGCGGCAACGTGGCGGAGAACTCGGGCGGCGTGCACTGCCTGAAATACGGGCTGACGGCCAACAACATCCTCGGCATCGAGATGGTGCTGATGAATGGCGAGGTGATCCGCCTCGGCGGCAAGCACCTCGACGCGGAAGGCTACGACCTCCTGGGCCTGATGACGGGTTCAGAGGGCCTTTTGGGCGTCGTCACCGAGGTGACGGTGCGCATCCTGCAGAAGCCGGAGACGGCGCGGGCCATGCTCATCGGCTTCCCATCGAGCGAAGAGGCCGGGCAATGCGTGGCCGACATCATCGGCGCCGGCATCATCCCCGGCGGAATGGAGATGATGGACAAGCCGGCGATCCACGCGGCGGAGGACTTCGTCCATGCCGGATACCCGCTCGACGTGGAAGCGCTCCTGATCGTCGAGCTCGACGGCCCGCAGGCCGAGGTGGATCACCTGATCGAACGGGTGGAGGACATCGCCGCGAAGAATGGCTGCACGACGAGCCGCGTCTCCCACTCCGACGAGGAGCGGCTGACCTTCTGGGCCGGCCGCAAGGCAGCCTTCCCGGCTGTCGGGCGCATCTCGCCCGACTATTACTGCATGGACGGCACCATCCCCCGCAAGGAGCTGCCGCGCGTGCTTTCCGGCATGCGGGAACTCTCGGAGAAATATGGCTTGAGGGTCGCCAACGTCTTCCACGCCGGCGACGGCAACCTGCACCCGCTCATCCTCTACGACGCCAACAAGCCGGGCGAACTGGAAAGGGCGGAAGACTTCGGCGCCGACATCCTGCGCCTGTGTGTCGCGGTAGGCGGGGTGCTTACCGGCGAGCATGGGGTGGGCGTGGAAAAGCGCGACCTGATGCCGGAGATGTTCACCGAGGACGACCTCAACCAGCAAATCCGCGTCAAATGCGCCTTCGACCCGAACCACCTGCTCAATCCCGGCAAGATGTTCCCGCAACTGCATCGCTGCGCCGAGCTCGGCAGGATGCATATACACCGGGGGCAGATGCCGTTTCCGGAGCTGGAGAGGTTTTGAGGGTGGCGCTGGAGAACCGCGGTAGGCGGCTGCCCAAAGCCACGGCGAGAGCGCGCGCCCTTCGCAAAGGCGACAATCTCGCAGAAGGGCGGCTGTGGAGCCTGCTGAAGGATCGGCAGTTGAACGGCCACAAGTTCGTTCGGCAGTTTCCGGTCGGTCCCTATTTCGCGGATTTTCTCTGCCGCCGGAAGCGGCTGGTGGTGGAGGTCGACGGCAGCCAGCATTTCGGCAGCGCGCATGACCGGCGGCGGGACGAATATATGCGCCGGGAGGGCTATTCGGTGCTGCGGTTCTGGAATGTGGATGTGCTGAAGGAGACGGAAAGCGTTTTGGAGACGATCGTGGCGGCACTGGAGGGGCGGCTAGCGGAGGAGGTCCATGCGCGGGATTTGCGGTTCGTATTTTCCGGGTCGAGGGATGATGCAAGCGGCGATGTCTGAGCCGAATACCCCCTCACCGACCCGCTTCGCGGGCCACCTCTCCCCCACAATGTGGGGGCGAGGAGTGGTGCCGAGCGTCGCCGCCGCGACTCCTCTCCCCCGCCCAGCGGGGGAGAGGTGGCCCGCGAAGCGGGTCGGTGAGGGGGATATTGAGCGGCTGGCGGCAAGTACAAAGGCCCTCCAGCGATGACGACCTTCACCCCCACCACCCCGGCCCACACCCTCGAAACCGTCCAATGGGCCGTCTCGGAAGAAACGCCCTTGGAAATCCTCGGCCACGGCTCCAAGCGCGGCATCGGCCGCCCCGTGCAGACGGAGCACGTCCTCGACCTGTCGAGGCTTACCGGTATCACGCTCTACGAGCCGGAAGAGCTGGTGCTTTCGGCCAAGGCGGGAACGCCGCTGGCCGAGATCGAAGCGCTGCTGGCGAACCACAACCAGCAGCTCGCTTTCGAGCCGATGGACTACGGCCCGCTGCTCGGGCTTGAGCCCGGGCGCGGCACCATCGGCGGGGCGCTTGCCGCGAACCTCTCCGGCCCGCGCCGCATCAAGGCGGGCGCGGCGCGCGACCACGTGCTTGGGGTGCTCGCGGTCTCGGGGCGGGGGGAAGTCTTCAAGTCCGGCGGGCGCGTGGTGAAGAATGTTACCGGCTACGACCTTTCCAAGGGGCTTGCCGGCTCCTGGGGCACGCTGGCAGTGGTGACGGACGTCACCTTCAAGGTGCTGCCGGCGGCGGAGACCGAGAAGACGCTGGCCGTCACCGGCCTCGACGACGCCGAAGCAGCCGCCGCCATGGCCGGGGCAATGGGATCGAGCGCCGAGGTCTCGGGTGCCGCGCACCTGCCGGAGGGCGTTGTCGGGCGGTTCCTGAAAGGCGGGCTTTCGGGCGGCGCGAAAACCGTCCTGCGCGTCGAGGGCGTCGGCCCGTCCGTCGCCTATCGCATCGACCTTCTGACGCGGCTCATGAAGCCGCATGGGGCGGTTGAGGTGATCGAGGAGAAGCGATCGCGGACCCTGTGGCGGGAGATCCGCGACTGCCTGCCCTTTGCCGACGGGACGGAGGCGCCGGTGTGGCGCGTTTCCATGGCGCCGACGCAAGGCCACAGGATGGTCGACGCCTTCCGCCGGGCGGCCGGCGCCAATGCCTTCTACGACTGGCAGGGCGGGCTCATATGGCTGCGCATGGAGGCGGATCCGGAGGCGGAGGTCCTGCGTGGGCTGATCGGCCATTTCGGCGGCGGGCATGCGACGCTTGTGCGCGCCGCGCCTGCCGTCAGAGCCGCCCTTGCTGTCTTCCAGCCGCAGCCGGCCGCACTCGCCGCGCTTGCCGCGCGGCTCAAGGAACAGTTCGACCCGAAGGGCATCCTCAATCCGGGCCGGATGGCGGTCGCGTGAGCGCGTGATAGAGTGGCCGCGCCATTCAAGTTGGGAGACGACAATGAGCGAGCCAAACCCGCAGCAAACCCCGCCTCGTAAAGCCGAAGGATGGCTGGACCCGGGAGCGACCAACATTCAGGTGATCTACATTCTCTATCTGGTCGGTTTCGTCATCGGCATTTCAGCGCTGGTGGGCATCGTGATCGCCTATATGAATCGCGGCAAGTCGGATGAATGGATCGAGACCCACTACACCTGGGCCATCCGCACCTTCTGGATCGGGCTTCTGTTCGGCCTCGTCTCGGCGATCCTCATGGTGGTCGGCATCGGCTTCCTGCTCCTGCTGGCAACCGCCATCTGGGTCATCATACGCATCATCATCGGCCTGCAGGCGGTGGGCCGCGGCGAACCGATCAGGAATCCCGAAAGCTGGATTTTGTAGCGACACATGCAGACAAACTTCACGCCCGAGCAGCTGGCCGAACCGCAGGTCGCCCATTCGGAGACGATCCTGCGCAAATGCGTGCATTGCGGCTTCTGCCTGGCCACCTGCCCGACCTATGTCGAGCTCGGCAACGAGCTCGACAGCCCGCGCGGGCGCATCTACCTCATCAAGGAGATGCTGGAGAACGGGCGGCCGGCGGACCGCGAGACGGTGACGCATATCGACCGCTGCCTGTCGTGCCTTTCCTGCATGACAACGTGCCCTTCCGGCGTGAACTACATGCATCTGGTCGACCATGCGCGGGCGCATATCGAAAAGACATACCGCCGGCCGCTCCTCGACCGGCTGACGCGGGCGGCGCTTGCGCGCGTGCTCCCCTATCCCGGCCGCTTCCGTCTGGCGCTGAGGCTCGCCAGGCTTGGGCGCCCCTTCGCACCGCTTCTGCGCGCGCTGCCGGGGTTGAAGCCGGTGGCTGCCATGCTGGCCTTGGCACCGGACACCGTGCCACCGGCCGCCGCCGCGCCGGCAGCCCTGCCGGATGGGGCGCCGCGCGGGCGCGTGGCGCTTTTGGCGGGCTGCGCTCAATCCGTGCTGGATCCGGGCATAAACGCGGCAACGGTCCGGCTGCTCACGCGGCTCGGCATCGAGGTGGTGGCACCCGGGGGAGAAGGCTGTTGCGGCGCTCTGGTGCACCATATGGGGCGCGAGGAAGAGGCGCTCGATTTCGCGCGCAAGAATGTCGATGCCTGGACGCGCACCGTCGAGGAGGGCGGGCTCGACGCCATCCTCATCACGGCGTCGGGCTGCGGCACGACCATCAAGGACTACGGCCACATGCTGCGGCTCGACCCCGGCTATGCGGAGAAAGCAGCGCGGGTCTCGGCCCTTGCCAAGGACATCACCGAATATCTGGCCGAGCTCGACCTGCCGGAGCCCGATATCCGGCCAGGGCTGGACATCGCCTACCATTCCGCCTGCTCCATGCAGCACGGGCAGAAGATCACGCGCCAGCCGAGGGCACTGCTCACGCGGGCCGGCTTCATCGTCAGGGAGCCGCGCGAGGGGCATCTTTGCTGCGGCTCGGCCGGAACCTACAACATCCTGCAGCCCGAGATCGCCCGGCGCCTGCGCGACCGCAAGGTGAGGAATATCGAGGCCACGGGCGCCGAGGCGGTCGCCACCGGAAACATCGGCTGCATCACGCAGATCGCCTCGGGCTCATATCTGCCCGTCGTGCACACGGTAGAGCTCATCGACTGGGCCTATGGCGGGCCGAAGCCCGCGGGCATCCCCGAAGCAAGGCCGATGGCCGTCGCCGCGGAGTAGAGCAATTCCAGGAAAAGTGGAAACCGGTTTTCCGTCCGCAATTGCGACAAAACAAAGAGTCCAGGCACAAAAGGAAAAGGCGGCGCCTCCCTCAAGGCGCCGCCTTCCCCGACGTTCCGGCACGGTCCGGCCGGCCCGTCCCCCGTTCGATAGAATCAGATTACCACGACCTTTGCCCCTACGGGAACACGCCCATAGAGTTCGATCACATCTTCGTTGCGCATGCGGATGCAGCCCGACGATACGGCCTGGCCGATGGTCCATGGCGCGTTGGTGCCGTGGATGCGGTAAAGCGTGGAGCCGAGATAGAGGGCGCGCGCGCCCAGCGGGTTCCGCTCGCCGCCTTTCATGTGGACGGGCAGGATGCGGCCCTTCTCCTTCTCGCGCGCGATCATCTCGGCCGGCGGGCGCCAGTCCGGCCACTCACGCTTCTGCGTGACCTTCTGCGTGCCCTTCCATGCGAAGCCTTCCTTGCCGACACCGACGCCGTAGCGGCGCGCCTTGCCGCCTTCCAGCACGTGATAGAGGAAGCGCTCGCGGGTATCGATGACGAGGGTGCCGGGCCCGTGCGGGCCCTCATAGGCCACTTCCTGCGGCAGGAACTTCGGATCGAGGTTGAGATCGGACAACGGCCGCGGCTTCGGCGCGATGGCCGCCGTTCGCACCGACGGCTCGGCGCGCGGCGACTGGCGCTGCGCGTTTCTGTATTGGGCAACCGGCCGCCGCTCGGCCGGGCGTTCTGCCACGCGCCACGCCTCGCGGTTCGGGCGGGCCTGCACAGCCTGCCGCTGTCGCTGGACAGGCTGTCCCTGGCGCAGTTGCAGCACCCAGGGGGCGGAAAGGTCGGGGCTGACGAGAACCGGCGGCGGCTCCACGTAGCGGTTCTGCGCCTCAGCGCCGAGGGGAAAAAGCAGCAAGACGATCGCGCCGGCTGCGCTTGAAAAGGACTTCATCGACTACACTCTCTGTTGCTGGCCATTTGCACATTCAGACCTGGCGGCTACCGGCTCTGACGGGAACGGGCGGCTCCCGCAAAAAGCGGCTTCACACGCCCCGTCTGTCAGGATGCTGCATCAGACGGCCGAGCAAATGGTGAATCGGACTTCCTAAAATGCGATATTTCGGCAAAACCATCCCGTATGGTTACCGCCGGGTTCAGAAGGTTGGTGAACGGCTTGTTAAAACCGGTGGTTGTATTCTTAACCAATGGGAAGCGATAGCATGAGCGAAGAAAGAACAGGCCTGATCGAAGGGGCGGACGGCAAGACGCGCTGCTTCTGGCACGCCAACCTGCCGGACTACCTGGTCTATCACGACAACGAGTGGGGCCGGCCCGTGGCCGACGACAAGCGGCTTTTCGAGAAGCTGTGCCTTGAGGGGTTCCAGTCCGGCCTGTCGTGGCTGACGATCCTGCGCAAGCGGGAGAACTTCCGCGAAGCCTTTTCCGGCTTCGACTTCGAAAAGGTGGCGCGCTTTACCGAAGAGGATGTGGAGCGGCTTCTCACCAATGCCGGCATCGTCCGCCATGGCGGCAAGATCCGCTCCACCATCAACAATGCGCGCCGCGCCATCGAATTGTGCGAGCAGGAAGGCTCGCTGGCGCGCTATTTCTGGCGCCATGAGCCGGGGCTGGAAGAGCGGCCGGAAAAGCTCGACTACGCAACGCTCCGCACGCTCGGCAAGACCGAGATCTCGACGCGCGTCTCCAAAGACCTGAAGAAGCGCGGCTGGACCTTCGTCGGCCCGACCACCGTCTACGCCTTCATGCAGGCCATGGGCCTCGTCAACGACCATATCGAGGGGTGCGCAATGCGGGCGGAAGTGGAGAAGGAGCGTCAGCGCTTCCGGCGGCCGGCTTGAAAAACCCAACTGATGGGTTTATCTAGAGCATGGTTGTCGTCCACCGTGCCCTCGGCTTCCGGTTCGTCATCTACACGCTGGACCATGAACCGGCGCATATCCACGTTACCGGAGCGGGGCAGGCAAAGATCAACCTGCTTGGTCCCGATGGCAGGCCGGAGCTTGTCTACAGCATCGGTATCAAGCGTTCGGATATGCGTCGCTCTTAGCCGAAGTGGTCGAGCATCGTGATACATTCTTGAAGGAGTGGGAGCGTATCCATGGCCACCATGACTGATGCTGATTTCGAAGCTGCCGAGGTGCGCGGCAAAAAAATGCTCGAAACCGAGCCGCGGGCATCCGCCGCGCGCTACGACCGGACCACCGGCCGTGTCGTGGTCGATCTGGTCAACGGCTGCACCTATGCCTTCCCGGCGCGCTTCGTGCAGGATCTGCAGGGCGCAAGCGACGGCGATCTTGCCGGCGTGGAGGTGGACGGCCTCGGCTTCAACCTGCACTGGCCGGCGTTGGACGTCGATCTCTACGTTCCGGCGCTGATATCCGGCATCTTCGGCACGCGCCAGTGGATGACGCGCGAGCTCGCCCGCATCGCCGGGAGCAAAACCTCGCCGGCGAAGGCCGCGGCAGCGCGCTCCAACGGCGCAAAGGGCGGACGCCCCCGCAAGACGGCGAATGGATGAGACGAGGCGGCTGAAGATCGACCTCTTCCCCTCCGCCGCTTGACTCTCAGAGCGGCCGCCACTATCTCGGCTCTTGTTAGCACTCTCTATCGGGGAGTGCTAGCGACGCTCCGCCCGTCCGGACGGAGAAAAAACCTATTTCATCGTCGTAATCAAGGGTTCAAAACATGGCCAAGACGAATTTTCGCCCGCTTCATGACCGTGTGGTCGTTCGCCGGGTCGAATCCGAGGAAAAGACGGCGGGCGGGATCATCATCCCCGACACTGCCAAGGAGAAGCCGCAGGAAGGCGAGATTCTCGCCGTCGGCTCCGGCGCGCGCGACGAGAGCGGCAAGCTCGTGCCGCTGGACGTCAAGGAAGGCGACCGCGTCCTCTTCGGCAAGTGGTCCGGCACGGAAGTCAAGCTCAATGGCGAGGATCTCCTGATCATGAAGGAGTCCGACATCATGGGTGTGATTGCCTAACCACCGCTATCGAAACGAAATGGTAACAGGGCTGCTTCGCACGCCCAGGAGCTAGAGAAATATGGCTGCAAAAGACGTAAAATTTTCCCGTGACGCGCGCGAGCGCATGCTGCGCGGCGTCAACATCCTCGCCGACGCGGTGAAGGTGACGCTCGGCCCCAAGGGCCGCAACGTCGTGCTCGACAAGTCCTTCGGCGCACCCCGCATCACCAAGGACGGCGTGACCGTCGCCAAGGAGATCGAGCTCGAGGACAAGTTCGAGAACATGGGCGCACAGATGGTGCGCGAAGTGGCCTCGAAGACCAACGACATCGCCGGTGACGGCACCACGACGGCAACCGTTCTCGCCCAGGCCATCGTGCAGGAAGGCGCCAAGGCGGTTGCCGCCGGCATGAACCCGATGGACCTGAAGCGCGGCATTGACCTGGCCGTTGCCGAGGTCGTCGACTACCTCGCCAAGGCCGCGAAGAAGATCAAGACCTCGGAAGAGGTTGCCCAGGTCGGCACCATCTCCGCCAATGGCGAGAAGGAAGTCGGCCAGATGATCGCCGAGGCCATGCAGAAGGTCGGCAACGAGGGCGTCATCACGGTCGAGGAAGCCAAGACCGCCGAGACCGAGCTCGAAGTCGTCGAGGGCATGCAGTTCGACCGCGGCTACCTCTCCCCGTACTTCGTCACCAATGCCGAGAAGATGGTGGCCGAGCTCGAGGACGCCTACATCCTCCTGCACGAGAAGAAGCTGTCCAACCTGCAGGCCATGCTGCCGGTTCTGGAGAGCGTCGTGCAGTCGTCCAGGCCGCTCGTCATCATCGCCGAGGACGTCGAGGGCGAGGCGCTTGCCACGCTCGTCGTCAACAAGCTGCGTGGCGGCCTGAAGATCGCCGCCGTCAAGGCGCCGGGCTTCGGCGACCGCCGCAAGGCCATGCTCGAGGACATCGCCATCCTGACGGGTGGCCAGGTGATCTCCGAGGACCTCGGCATCAAGCTCGAAAACGTCACGCTCGACATGCTGGGCCGCGCCAAGCGGGTCTCCATCACCAAGGAGAACACCACCATCGTCGACGGCGCCGGCCAGAAGGCCGAGATCGAGGGCCGCGTCGGCCAGATCAAGCAGCAGATCGAGGAGACCACCTCCGACTACGACCGCGAGAAGCTGCAGGAGCGCCTTGCCAAGCTCGCCGGTGGCGTCGCGGTGATCCGCGTCGGCGGTGCGACCGAGATCGAGGTGAAGGAGAAGAAGGACCGTGTCGACGACGCGCTGAACGCCACGCGCGCGGCGGTCGAGGAAGGCATCGTGCCGGGCGGCGGCGTCGCCCTCCTGCGTGCTTCCACCGCCATCAAGGTGAAGGGCGAGAACGCCGACCAGGATGCGGGCGTCAACATCGTGCGCCGCGCGCTCCAGTCTCCGGCACGACAGATCGCCGCCAACGCTGGTGCGGAAGCCTCGATCGTCGCCGGCAAGATCCTCGAGAACAGCGGCGTTACCTTCGGCTACAACGCGCAGACCGGCGAGTATGGCGACATGATCGCCATGGGCATCGTCGACCCGATGAAGGTGGTCCGTACCGCGCTGCAGGATGCCGCGTCGGTTGCCGGCCTCTTGGTCACCACCGAGGCCATGGTTGCCGAGCTTCCGAAGAAGGAAGCGGGTCCGGCGATGCCCGGCGGCGACATGGGCGGCATGGGCGGCATGGGCTTCTAAGAAGGCGCTGCCGATCATCGACTACAGAAAGGGCGCCCTCGCGGCGCCCTTTCTCGTTTGCGCACAAACCCCTCCCCGCGAGCACGGCCGCCGGACAAGCCGACGCATTGCCCCCTCTCTTGCAAATTCTAAGACTTGGCGTCGCCAAGCCTAAGAATTTACTTTCTCCCCCACCAAGGGGGAGATAGGCGCGGTGCATAATCGCTTCTGCCAATCTTCAGCGCCGGCGATTGGCAGCGAGGCCGATGCCGGCCCTATCTCCCCCTCGGTGGGGGAGAAAGCGATTTCTTAGGTTTAGTCGGAGCGAAGCGGAGGCTAAGCCTTAGAAATCGCAAGAGAGGGGGCCCGCGCACGCTCACCTGCAAGGGAAAGCCGCACCTGCACCCACGGGGATAAATTCCCGCCCCCTCAAAAAAACATTTGTTCCAAAACAATCGCTTATAATTTTTTCGCCCCGCCCAACCGCGTATTTTATCCCCCCTGCCCGCGCCGCTCTTATCATGCTCCCCG
>NZ_WQNH01000032.1 GCF_009812055.1 Chelativorans xinjiangensis
TGAAAGGCTCATCGGCGGCTGCGCCACCCTGAGCCAGACACCCCGGAAATTCCCGCCCGGGGCGATCCAAAGTCGGGAAGCACCTCACCAGGCCACAGAGCTAACCTATAGGCGGGGACAAAGCGGGGAGCAGGTCACGCATTATGCCGCCGCTTGGAAAAGACCCTGCTGATATCGACGGTTGCACGCCCCCACTTTCGTCACATAACTCGCTCGAAGTCATGATCTGATAGAGGTTTCGCAAGCTTAACCGCTTGTGAAGTCCCTCTTTTTCGGTGTCCGCGACGAATCAGAAATATCTGAGGCTCTCGCCAGCACCCGCGGTGGTCAACCCCGTTGTCCATCCTTCCACGGCGTTTAGCCCTCGAACACCTATTCGCCTCTGCTGGCGCCGCTGAACTGGTCGTAGGCGCGGAGCGCATCACCTCCGTAGACTGCCGCCGGCCCGCCGCCCATGTAGACCGCCAGCGCAACTGTCTCGGCGACCTCCGTGCGACTTGCGCCATGCTGGTGCGCCATCCTCGTATGGTAAGCGACGCAGCCGTCGCAATGAACCGCGATACCGATTGCGAGCGCCATCAGCTCCTTGGTCTTGCTGTCAATCGCATGCGTCGCGGTGGCCGAAGTGGACAACGCCCCAAACGCCTTGATGGCATCCGGTGCACCCTCCCGTATCAGACCGACGCCGGTCATTACATCATTGGCGATCTGATCGAAATCTTTGATCATGGTGGTGCGCCCTCTTTCTCGTCCTTCGTGCCCGTTTCTGCGGCGATCCGACCGGATCCGACTCAAGACCCGGACCCCGGTCTCAGCTGCGTCTATCCCTTACTCCTTGGGCGTATGTGTCGGGTCCGAGACATGAAGCCCTTGCTGCTTCGTCGGGACCTATGTGTTCGGCATCAATGCCTCCGGGGAGCTGTTCGAGTGCGATCAGGATGCGCTGCAGCAGTGTACTTTCCCATCTGGCACCTCCCTCGACCGCCACTGCGACCTTGCTCTCGTCGTACTCCCGCCCCCGGAGGACCTCGATCCTCTGCCGTGCCGTCAGGCCTTTGCATGTCAAAACATCCTCAGGCTTCTCGAAGATCGAAGCAGGGCTCAGGAGAGCCTTCTCGTAATCGAGTTTCGCCCCATCCTCTTTTCTCCAAACGCAAAGTCCCACCACTCTAGTCGCTTGCGCCATGGACTCCTTGATAGGGATCAATTCCGTTCGTGCGACCGTCTAGGCAATCTCCTGCTTCTGCGAACGGATTCAATCTGATTCATGGATTGCTGACTGATTTGGAGGTCGCTGATGTCTACGTGGATGACGGATACGGATTGTGCGAACGCGCTGGAGGTGTCCCACGCTTCGCTGCTGCCGCGGCGCGGGGCGAAAGGCCGGAACGGCCAACTGTTTCTGGAGGCGCTGCACTATTTCTCGGTCCACAACATCACTTGGCGGGCGCTGCCGGAGCGCTTCGGCAAGTGGAACAGCGTATGGGAGCGGTTCGACCGGCTGAGCAAAGCCGGCGTCTTCGAGACCTTCTTCGATCACCTCGCTGCGCTCTCCTCGTCGGCGTTGGCCTTTCGCCGGCGAGGGCCTTTCTGAACATGGACGGTCTCCTCCAAGCCTGCGGTTGAGGGTACACCTTCAAATGGACCACCCCATCGTCGGTTCGGCTTCCGGGGGCACCGCTTTCGCCGATCCGAGCAATTCTCATTCTCTGTTGACTGCATGCCGAAAACGTCTTTGAGGGACCCCTTCAGCGGCTCCAGAGCCGCAGGATCGAGCGAATAGTAGACCCTCGGGCGCTCGATCTCGTCGACGATGTCGCAGCTGATGCAGGCCGCTTCTCGTGCAGCAGGCGCACGATGCGGACCCGCGCCGGGTGCGCGACCACCTTGGTGAGGAGGCGAGCTTCTCATTCTCCTCCGACACAAGAACGACGGTTCCTGTGTCTAGCATCGTCCTGGTCAGGTTTTTCACGGGGCCAGTTCTTGGCCGCTTCGGATACCGCACAGCGGAGAACATGAATGCTGACAGCAACCACCAGAACGCACCAGCATTGAGGTGCCTGCCCGTTCGCTCGTGTGCGATGACCTTCCGGCGTCTCCATTTTGCGATCGATTTGACCTGCGTCAAAGACACTTAAGGCTTGGAAAAGGTCTAATCCAGCCGCGGAATGCCGCAGTCTTCAACATGAGTATCTGAAGAAGAGGATGACGGATACCAAAGGAGGATAAAATCATGCCCGAGCTGAAGCAGCACGCTCCTCTTTCTTATAGGCAGGGCGATGTTCTGCTCGTTCCCTGTACCGAGATTCCTGACAGTGCGCATGAAAATGCGGCTGAGAACGGGCGCGTCGTACTCGCCCTTGGTGAGCGAACCGGACACGCGCATACAATGGCGGCCGATCGGGTCTGCTATTTCCGCGAAGACGGCAGCGGTAGTGGAGGCACTTTCATCTGTGTGACTGGTTCCGGTCCCGTCGAGCTGACACACGAGGAGCACGCACCGCTGGCAATTCCACCGGGTAATTATCGGGTTGTACAGCAGCGCGAATATCAGCCGCGCGCTGTGCCGCGCCTGGTAGACGACTGACCTTCGTCAAAGGGCGGTGGCGACATGGTGCATAACGTCAAGGCTTGGCGCGAACGGCTCGCCGGGCGGGTCAAATTCGACCTGCCCCCGGCCGAAGCAGCAGTCCGGCGGGCCTATAAGGCAAACAGTTTGGCTGAGCCTAGCGAGATCCTTTGGGCGAATGGACCGAGCGATGCGGCACAGGCAATCGCCTTTGTTCAGAATCCGCCGCGACGGCTGAACCGAATGGCTCTGGCCATTCTGATTTTTGGGGCAACGGCCAGTGTCGGTTTGGCACTAGCGCTAGATGACAGCGCGGTAGCTGCCCGGCCTCCCGCGACGGCTGTGCTATGGAGCACTGTTCTGGCGGGTTTCGGCCTCGCACTTGGAGGCCTCCCCAAGCTGCCTTTGCCGCCGGGTGTGCCGAGCGGCTCCCATCCCGCCAAGCTGATCCTCGTGGGCGCAGTGATCTTTGTTGCTCTGGCAGGGTGGGTTCTGGGTTTGCTTCACCTCGGCGGGTTGCCTGCCGAGCCGGTTGGACGCGGCGTTGCACTCGCGGTCGCAGCGTTGGTCGGCACGCTGCCGGGTGTGTTCCTTCGCGTGCGGATGCGGAGCGCCTATGCCCATCTACCGCAAGCTCTCCGCAAGCTCACACCCTCAACTACCGTTGCGGTGCGGCTCCAGCGCGTGCAGGAGAACGCCTGGGCGTCGTTCCAGCGAACCACCGTTGACCTCCGAGTAGACGATACGCTGATCCACGCTTATCGCGCCGCTCACGGGCAACCCTTCATTCCGCGGCATGCGTTCCTCCTCGATTCCGGCAGAACAATCCAAGTAGCGCAGGACACCAGTTGGACTGGTTCCATCTGGATCGGGGGTGGTGTATGGCGAAACCCGGGGATCGGTGTGACCCCGCACCTCGATGGAATCGAAAGCGCAGCGCAGGCCGCGGTCGTAGGCGAAACCAGCGCGCCCGGCATGGCGGCGACGTTTGCCGAATTGGCCTTTCACGTCGACCGGCTCTACCCGTTTGCCGCGATCGCGGTGGCGGTGCGCCCCGCAACAACCATTGCGCTCGATCCTGAAGGCAGGCCACACGCCGAGAACGGTCCGGCATTGGCCTGGGCAGATGGTACGCGCCTTTATGCTTGGCATGGTCAGCTGGTTTCCCCTGAGGTGATCGACCCGGACCGGCCGGTCACGCTCTCGCGTATTCATGCCGAAGCGGATCCTGCGCAACGAAGGGTCTTGATCCAGCGCTATGGACTGGGACGCTACTGTGTTGAAGCTGGAGCGTCCGAAATTCAGCACGATGACTGCGGTCGCCTCTATCGTCTCAGGCAGGGCTTGGGCGAACCGCTCATGGCGGTGCGCGTGGTCAACCATACGCCCGAGCCGGATGGCAGCCTAAGGGAGTTCTGGCTGCGAGTGCCGCCGACGGCGACGACGGCGCGCCAGGCTGTTGCCTGGACCTTCGATCTGTCTGCCGAGGAGTACAATCTGGTCGCACAATCGTGAAGCGCATGCGACCTCTATGCCGCTCTACGCACCAGCCGGCCTGACTGCGCAACTTGACCAACAGACACGGACAGCATAGCCGGGCAAGGTGGCCGGGTCGAGCGTGATCGGACTTGCTCCCGGCTCGGAAAGTGGCTGCATGACCCCCCGGCTGGCTTCGGCGAAAAAAGACCATAGCGTCGAGCACCAGCAGGATGGCGACAAGGTCCCAAAGGGTCAGGATGTGGCGGTGTGCTGGGACCGACACTGACGGAACTGGGCGCGTCACAAGCAGCCGCTCCGTGCGTGCGCAGGGTCTTGGCGGGGAACGCGAGGATGCACATAAGATCGAACCTTAGGGCACGTCGTCCTCGCCAGACAAGCCTCCTTCATCCTCCCACGCAGAAATCCGTTTTGACATCTCTGCATCGAAGCGAAGCCTTACGCCTCTTCCACCGAAGGCATCCTCGCCAATGAAGTCCGCTCCCAGTCTTTCGAGCCCATGTCGCAGGCGCTCCATGTCTTCAGCGGAGGGCAGTGCGCTGAACCTCTCGAATCGGGCGATGACGGCGACGGCAACGCCGGATGTGGCGGATAGCAGTGACCTGTCCACATGAGTCAGGATTCGTGCTGCAAGACACTGTTCGGACGTGATCGTCATGCCTTCTGCCTCGCTGGTGGAGTCGAAACTCCAGTTTCCGATCCAGAGGCCTACATCGTGATCTCCGTTTCCGACGACCGTTCCTTCGGCGCTTCGGGGATGTCGGTCATGGTGGCTTCCGTCAGGAGCAGGACGCTGGCGACCGAGACGGCGTTTTCGAGGGCAATGCGCACGACCTTGGTCGGGTCGATGATGCCGGCCTCGACGAGATCGACATATTCCTTGCGCCCCGCATCGAAACCGAAATTGCCGCTTCCCTCGATCATTTTCGCGACCACGACGCCACCGTCGGCAGCCGAGTTCTCGGCAATCTGCCGGACCGGCACTTCGAGCGCGCGCCTCAGGATCTGAACGCCAGTGCGCTCGTCGCCCTCGCAGAGCTTCTCTTCTTCGACGATGGCGCTTATGCAGCGCAAAAGCGCGAGCCCGCCACCGGGAACTATACCTTCAGCGACCGCGGCTTTCGTGGCGCTGATGGCATCGTCCAAGGCTTCCTTCTTCGATTTCATCTCGGCTTCCGTCGGTGCGCCGACCCTGACAACGGCAACGCCCCCGGAGAGCTTTGCAAGGCGCTCCTGGAGCTTTTCGCGGTCATAGTCGCTCGTCGTGTTCTCGATCTCGCGCCGGATTTGCTCGATGCGCGCCTTGATAGCCTGCGCCGCGCCCGCACCGCCGATGATCGTCGTGCTGTCCTTGTCCATGACGATGCGTTTGGCACGCCCCAGCTGCTCCATGCCGACATTTTCAAGCTTGATGCCGATCTCCTCTGAGACGACCTGCCCGCCGGTCAATATGGCGATGTCCTGCAGCATCGCCTTGCGGCGGTCGCCAAACCCCGGCGCCTTGACGGCGCAGTTGCGAAACATGCCACGAATCTGATTGACGACGAGCGTGGCCAAGGCCTCGCCCTCCACGTCTTCGGCGATGACGAGAAGAGGAGCCGCGGACTTGGCGACCGCTTCAAGGAGCTTGATCAGGTCGTGCAGCGACGACACCTTGCGGTCGACAATGAGCACGACCGCGTCTTCAAGCACGGCTTCCATCTTTTCCGGATCGGTCACGAAATAGGGGGAGATGAAGCCGCGGTCGAACTGCATGCCCTCAACGACCTCAAGTGCCGTTTCGGTGGTCTTCGACTCCTCCACCGTGATGACACCTTCGCCGCCGACCTTCTCCATGGCCTCGCCGATAAGCTCGCCGATCGCCGGGTCGTTGTGGGCCGATATCGTTGCGATCTGCTCCTTCTCGCGCCGGGTCTTCACCGGCCGGGAAATCTCCTTCAGCGTTTCCACCGCCCTTCTCGTCGCGCGGTCCAGACCGCGTTTGATGTCGATGGCGCTTGCTCCGGCGACGACATTGCGCACACCGTCGGCCAAGATCGCGTGAGCGAGGATGGTTGACGTGCTGGTGCCGTCGCCGACCATGTCGCCGGTCTTCTCGGCCGCCTGCCGGAGCATGCGGGCGCCGAGATTTTCCTCGGGATCCTTGAGATCGAATTCCTTGGCGATGGTGACGCCATCGTTGCAGACGATTGGCGCTCCCCATTTTCGTTCGATCAGCACGGATTTCGAACGCGGTCCGAGGGTGACGCGCACCGCGTCGGCCAGCTGCGTCGCTCCGAGGAGGATCTTTTCGCGCGCAGCGGAACGGAAGAAAACCTGTTTGTGCGCCATGTGCCGGCCTCTCAAATATTCCTTGATAATCAGCTTACTCTGGCCCGGGAGCAGCGACATTGATGCCGGTCAAACACCGTGGCGGACGTATGCTTGATCCGCGTCAATGATGAACTTTGCGCACTGTTCAGAATGGCCCGGGGACTCGAGCCGGGAGATAAAGATGCGCATGCTCACACGACGCCTGTTTCTGGCCTCTGCGGCGATGGCAGGTTGGCTCTCTTCCAAAGCGGCTCTGACCAACACTCCGGGTGCCCTGCCGACGGCGCGGAAAAGCGGCGGAATGGGCTTGCTCGACGCGCTGTCGGAGCGGCGTTCAACGCGGCTTTATTCCGACAGGACGATTGATGACGACATCCTGTCCACGCTCTTGTGGTGTGCCTTCGGGGTGAACCGTCCTGAAAGTGGATATAGAACTGCGCCATCGTGGCGCAGCTCGATGGAGACGGACATCTACGTCGCGGACGCTGGCGGGGTGCGCAAATTCGATCCTGTCACACAGTCCGCCAAGTCTGTGCTTGCGCAGGATATCCGCGGGAAAGCCAGCCCACAGCCCTTTATCGGAACTGCGCCGACGGTTCTCGTCTATGTCGCCGACCGCTTCCGCATGTACGAGGCTTCCGAGGAGGAGCAGATTCAGTCGGCGCATGTCGATGCGGCAATCATCGCCCAGAACGTCTATCTCTACTGCGCTTCGGTTGGCCTCGGCACATGTCTGGTTGGCGGCGCGGACAAGTCTGGGCTCGCGCAGATTCTCGATCTGCCCGAGAGCCAGATCGTCACCTTCGTGCAGCCAGTGGGTTATCCGCAGGCGGGCTAAAGGGGCGGCCGCTATCGTCTTACGAAGGCTGCGGAGATGAAGACAAACGAACTTCCAAAATATGATGCTTCGATCAACACTACCGGCTGCTGCCCCAAGTTCAATCCGACCGGCTGGGACGGGCAAGACCTGCATTTCAGGGACAAGACGTTCGTGAAGGCAGTTTCGCGAAGCGTGTTTCACGTCCCTGTAAACATGAGCAGCGTGTTCTCGCGCGTCAACAAGCACATCGAAGAGGCGGGCGCATACGACTACAACGACTTTATCGTTCTCAGCCGTGACGTGTCGCCGTGGCGAACGGAGCACCTCTTCTCTGTCTCCAAGCGCGTTCCGGAAGAAGAGATGACGAGCCTGACTGGCGACTTCGTGACCAAGTTGTTCGAGGGTCCGTATAGCCGGACGGGAGGATGGTATGAGGAAATGAAGGACGCTGTACGCGAGCGTGGCTCGCAACCCGGCGACATCTATTTCTTCTACACGACCTGCCCAAAATGCGCGAAAGCCTACGGGAAGAACTACGTCGTCGGGGTTGCGGCGGTCGAGTGAGGGGAATCTTGCTGCCGCGCTTCGAAGCATGGCCATTACTGTTGCGCCATGAATAGTTTCATGAGGTGCAGTTCGAAAAAGAGGCTCAGCCCTGCGCGGTTGAGATGGTCCGTATCAGCGTAGTAGATGAATTCGGTCAGCACGTCGGAGAAGTCCACGAACGCAACGCCTTGATCGATGGCGAGGGCCTGCAACGCGGCGCCGAACTCTGCTTCATCCCGCAACAGTGCCTTGAAGCGCGGAGGCAGCGGGAATTTAGCAACCGTTACACGTGCGCCGTGATGCTTGGCGGTCGCGATTAGCCGGGTGAAGTCTCGGAAATAGCGATCGCGTATGGCGGGTTCGTCGGTGACGGGCGGATAGAGATACTCTACTCGCTTCTTCTCAGCGGTGGCCGAAGGCTTGAAGGCGCGATCGAAGGAGGCCTCCCCTTCCCAGACATCCTGGCTGAAGCGGCGTCGGTTGTTGATCTTGGAGAAGCCGGTTAGATAGTCGAGCAGGGCGAGCGGGTCGACGCCCTCGTGCATCACATAGCCGACGAGGCTTCCGGCGATGATCGGGCTGAAAGGCGTTCTGGCAAGCAGCTTCGCATCGGAAAGGCGCTCCTCGTTCCACATTGGCGAGCGGAAGGCGAAGCTGTCTGCGACGTAGAGTACGTTGAGCGCACGGTGCTTGTACAGGAAGTGCTCGAGCGCGAAACGGTTATAGAGGGGGCCCGTGCCGGGGCCGGCGAGGTTGAGGATCGCCTTGCCCGTCCGCCTCTCCATGTCATCGTTGAAATCGTCGAAATCGAGTGGCATGGCATGCGAGGCGCCGAGGATAACCCAGTCGAATTCTTGCCTCTCGGCCGTTTCGATCTTGAAGATCGGGTTCATCTGTCCATTGCGATAGACCAGCCATTCGGCCGCGGCGAAGAGCAGTGCGTAGAGCGCCAGGCCAAGCACAATGAAGCCGGCGGCGGTACCGGTGCGCAGGCCTTTCCTGATCGGGCTGATGTGTTCCATGACCGGCCTCAGAACTGCATGTATATGAACTCGCCGGCCTGCCAGCGGCCGACGACGATGAGTCCGAATATTCCGGCATAGTAGGCACTCCAGCGCAAGATTCGCGGAGCGGCGGCAAGGCGCTCGAAGAGCGGCCGGCGCTCGTCGAGGACTTCGACGGCGATCAGCACGAGGATCAGTACAGCGCCTAATGCGTGATCCGCCGTGAACGGATATCTCACGGCAAGTCCCGGCAGGCCGGGAAGAGCGGTCCAGATCTTGCCGATCACAATGGTTGCCTGGTCGATCGTGTGGGCGCGGAAGAAAATCCAACTCACCATTATGAGGTGAAAGGTCAAGACGATGCGCAGGAGGCGCAGGCTTGCGCTCGCGGCCATCTTCGGGAGAAAGGCCGCGACACCACTCCAAAAGCCTCGCGACACCAAGCCCGCCCATACATAGGCGCCGTTCAGCGCGCCCCAGACGAGGAAGGTCCAGCCGATCCCGTAGCCGAGCCCGGCGTGCCACAGGCCGCTGACGATGAAGACGGCCATGACGTTCATATAACGGCGGACGGCACCCACTTGGCTGCCGCCGAGGGGGATGTAGAGATAGTCACGGAACCAGTGGCTGAGCGAAATGTGCCAGCGCGAGGACCAGAACTCGGCCGTCGAGAGCGCGAGGTAGGGACGCCGGAAGTTCTCCATCAGCCTGATGCCGAACAGCAGCGAGATGCCGATGGCGATGTCGGAGTAGCCGGAGAAATCGCAATAGATCTGGAAGGCGAAGAAATAGACCGCGATCAGAAGCTCCATGGGGGAGGCGTAGGCCGCGATGCGGAACGTATTGTCGACGACAGGCGCGAGATTGTCGGCGATTACCACCTTCTTGAAGAGGCCCCAGACGACGAGTTGCAGGCCTGCCAAGAAGAGGATTGAATCTGGCCTCAACACGCCGGCAATCTGCGGAATAAGACGCGGGGCGCGTTCTATGGGGCCGGCGAGGATCTTTGGGAACCAGGCAACGAAGAGGGCAAGCCTGCCTGCGTTAAGCTCGGGGTTCTGCACGCCACGATAGACGTCGATCACATAGCTTGCAGCCATGAAGGCGTAGAAGGAATATCCGACGGGAGCAGTGATGCCGAGGCGCGGGAGGACCATGTTCGGCAACGCGATATAGGCAGCGGCGAACCGCTCGATCTCGCTGGCGAGAAAGTCGTAGAATTTAAGCGCAGCGAGCGAGCCCAGAATGATCACCAAACCGGCTGTAAAGATGAGGCGGCGCAGGCGCGTGCTACTGGTATGGGTGAGGCCGTAGCCGGTGGCCCACGCGCAGGCGATCACCGCCAACAGGAAGACGAGGTTGCCTGCGCCGAAGCTGCCGTAGAACACGATGCTGGCGAGAAGCAGCCACGGCCAACGCCAGTGGAGCGGGAGCCAGATGAAAACCAGCAGCGTCGCGACGAGGAATGGGAAGAAGCCGAAGGAGTTGAAGAGCATCCCGCATCGTCCCGTTCATACGCGCGTTGCGCCTCAGTAGGTTGCCCCACCGGCGCGCAACTCTTCCGGCACGTCGTCGATCGAAATGCCGCCGTTCAGGATAAGATAGTCGGCGATCGCCTCGCGCTCGGCCTGGGTGGTGTCGATCTCCACATGGCTCGGCTTGTTCATCGTGCCGAGCCAGGCCTCGCGCGAACGGTCCTGCGTTATGACGACCGTAATGATGTGGCAGGACTGGCAGAACTCGAGCGTCAGGTCGCGGCCGTCGCGGGGCAGGGCAAGGCCGCCCGTATCGATGGTTTCGCCGCCCTTCGCCGCCGGAGGCATGGTGGCTGAAAGATAGGCTGCAAGCGTCTCGGTTTGTGTTTCGTCGAGCCTGGTGGAGAGGCCGTCAAGATAGGCCTTCCACGCGCCCCGGTCCTGGTTCGCCGATAGGATATCCCCCGGGTCCACTTTTCCCTCGGCGATGAGATTGCCGAGCAATGTCCTGCCGCCGTCAGGGATGAAGGAGAAAAGATCGTCTTCCTGTGCGGCGACCGGCAAGCCGACCGCCAGGGTCATTCCGAGAAGGGCTGCCGTGCATCCCAATATGTATTTCATCAGTCGCCTCCGTACAGTTCGGCCTGCGTCCTCAGAAGCGCAGATCCTCCGGCACCTTGTCGTAGGGAATGGGCATGTTAATCGCCGAATAGCGGGCGAAGGTCTCACGCTCCTTCTCCGTCATCGGCAGCTCCTTGTGGAACGGCGCCTTGAAGGTGCTGCGCCAGCCCTCCGCATCGCGGTCGTGGGCGAGGTAGCCGGTGAAGAAGGAATGGCAGAACTGGCAATTGGCGACCGCCAGTTCTTTCCCGTCAGGCGGAAGCGCGGCGGCGAGTTCCTCCGGGCTCGTTGCATCGGGGGACATGCCCTCCACCGGCATGTTGACCGCCAGGTAGGAAGCGAGCGTTTCGACTGCGTCGGATGACAGTGAAGGATCGGCGCTGGAGATCGTGGCCGACCAATCCTCTTCACCGGCAGTCCTGTGGATGAGCGCCTTAAGATCTACCGCGGAGGATTGGGCAAGGCGCAGCAGCGTCTCACGCCCGCCATCAGGCATGAAATCGAATTCCGGCTGCGCGAGCAGGGTGCCGGCGCCCAGCCAAAGGGCGGCGCCAACGATGATCGCCGTCTTGATCCCAGGCGTCACGTTTCCTCCTCTTGGAGTGGAGCAAGCTCGGACGGCACACGGTGCGCAAAGGAGAAGATGGGCACATGCATCTCCCGCTTTGCCTCCCCAGCGGGAAAGCCGCCGCCATGCATGAGATCGAGCGCCGTGATGGTCGCATCGTCATAGAAGCGCTCACCGCACCTGCCGCAGACAAGAGCCGGAATGTCCTCGACCACGACCAGGCGGTCGCCATGCCAGAATGAGGACTTTACCTTCTCCTCCCGCAGCGCCGTGCTGCCGCATTGCGGACATTCATGATGCGCCGTCTCGGTGGCGGCTTGTGTGGCAGAGATGTTCACGTGATTCTCCTTAGTACTTCCGGGCGCGAACCACCCCAAGCATCTGGTTCGCGCCCGGCTCCGGCCGGTGGAAGGAGTTAGCCGACCAGCTTCTTCGCTGCGCCGATGATGTGGTCAGCGTTCGGTCGCATCCACACGAACATCTCCGGCGAGGCGGGCGGCGGCGCGTCGGGAAAGGCCACGCGTTTGTAGCGTGCACCGTCGACATTCTCGGCCACGCGCGCGATCACCTCCGCGCCGGGACACAGCGTGTAATAGGACTGGTCGACGGTGAGCAGCCGCTTGGTCTTGTTGACCGAGTTCACCAGCGTCTCGGTATCCATCGGCTTCAGGCTCCTGAGGTCGATTGCCTCCACGTTCATACCTTCGGCTTTCAGCGCCTCGGCCGCCTTCATCACCTCCGGCATGCTGGCGCCGGATCCGACGATAGTGAGGTCGCTGCCCTCCATGCGCACGATCGCCTTGTCGAGCGACACCTCGTACTGCTCGTCCGGCACTTCCTCGATGAGTTCTCGCAGGCCGGCCGGATAGAGATAGACGACGGGGTTCGGATCGCGCAGGGCCGAGACCATCATCCCCTTGGCGTCATAGGGCGTCGACGGGATCACCGTCTTCACGCCGGGAATGTGGGCGTAGTAGGTGTCGATTTCGTAATCGGAATGCTGTCCGGCGAAGCCCGGCGTCTGGCCGGTCATCTCCATAACGAAGACGACGGGCATCGAGGCCTTGCCGCCGGTCATATGTCGCAGCTTGCCGGCATGGTTCTGGATCACCTGGAAGGGCATACAGGCGCCTTGATAGGGCACGTATGTCGCGGCTCTGGAACCGGCGAGGCCGGCGCCCAGCGTGGCCGACACCATCCAGTTCTCGTCAATACCGGTGTTGACCACCCGGCCGCGGCCGAACTCCTTCTCCAGATTGATCACCGGCTTGCCGGGATTCGAGGCGACCGGCGGGGTCAGTTCGAATATCCACAGCATGTTCGGATCCTGCTGCATCTCGTATTGCACGGCCTCCAGGACCGAATACATCCAGCTTTTGCGTGCCATTGTCGTAACCTTTCATCTCGTGCCGGCGGCGGGGCGCCGGTCCTGCCGGTGCAGCCTCGTCAACCGAACTGGCGTGCCTCGACCGTGCCTTCGACGAAGACGTGTCTGAGTCCGTCCTCGGGCTTGCAGAGCGGCTGCTCCGCTGCCCATGCGAAGGCGTCGGCAACTTCCTGCTTCACGGAGGCTTCAATCCCTTCGGCCCTGGCGGCGTCGATCACGCCCCAGTCGATCATGATCTTGCGGGCGATATCGACGGGATCACGCTGCATCCAGGCGCGCACTTCGCGCTCGGGCCTGAAGGAGGAGATGGCGAGCGGATCGTAGCCGAAGGCACCAAGCTCGCCGGGCTTGGCACCCGGAGCGCCCCAGTGGTTGTAGTAGCGGTAGGTCTTGGCCTCGATCAGTGTTGCGCCTTCACCGGCGCGTGCCCGGTCCACCGCGGTTTTTGCTGCATTGTAGACCTGGATCACGTCCTGTCCGTCCACGACGATGCCGGGAATGCCGTAAGGCGCTGCCGCGTCGGCGATGTCCTTCATCGGGCACGAATAGGAGTAGTGCGCGTACTGGTGATAGAGATTGTTCTCCAGCACGTATATGAAGGGCAGCTTGAGCAGTGCGGCGTTGTTGAGCGTGGAGTGGAAGTGCGGTGTCGCATAGGTGCCATCACCGCCGAAATTGACCACCACCTGGTCGCTGCCGCGCGCCTTGATGGCGAAGGCCGAGCCGGTGGCGATCACCGGGCCGGGGCCGATCATGCCATCGGCACCCATGAAGCCGACCTCCGGATCGGAAAGGTGCATCTCGGCCGCATAGCCGCCGTTGAGGCCGGTGGCGCGGAAATCGTTCTCGGCCGCCATCAGCTTCATGTCGACGCCCTTGGCGAGCGCATGGCCGGTCGGCCGGTGCGTTGAATAGGCAAGATCGGCCTGCATAACGCCGCCCGAATTGCGCAACGCCGCGCACACACCCGTCGCGACAGCCTCCTGGCCGGCATAGAAATGGTTGTAGCCGCGATACTCTGGATCAGTCAGCATTTTGTCCGCCATCGTGCGCTCGTGCCAGCGGATACGCAGGATGGTGGTAAACATATCGGTGAGTTGCTGGTCCGTGAGGTCCTTCGCCCAGAAACCGATCTCGCCATTGGCACGGGCGATGCTGGTACCGAAGGATACGGCGGCGCCCGCCATGGCAGCCGCTTTCAGGAAGCCGCGCCGTGAGGTCGCCATCGGCGACATGCGCTCTTCATTTTTGTGATCTGGATTGTCGAGCATGACGTTCTCTCCCGTGAAGCGTCCCGTCCAACCCTGCTCCTGCAGTTGAACTCAGGACGCATAAAACAATTATTCACCAGGGAGAGTTGTTCTCATTGATCTTCGTCAACGGTGACAAATGTCGATCGGTGCCGATGGACCAGGGCCTGCATCTCTGCCCGCCAGCGCCTGAGCCCGCATGGATTGCCTGGAACGACAACCATGCCTTGGGAAGTGATGTGCGGCCGATTGCCGTGCGTTGTTGATGACGATCAAGGAAGGAACCCGCCGGCATCTAAATTATGAAGCCTTCGTTCCAGGCGCGACCCGCGCAGCGGCGGAGCAGGTAAGATGGGCGGCATGAGATCCCAAATAGCCATCTTGACGCTGGCGGCATTGGCGACGATTTTGGCGGTTGCGCTCGGCGCGCTTCTTTCGATGGCGATTATGTGACCATGCGCGTCGTCTTCAGCCTCTTCGTGGGAAAGCTACCATCCAACTGCGACTTCCTCCTTGCATGCGGCCTTGACGACCTGCTTCGGAAGACCGAGAATTCCGGTTTCGCGACGAGGACATCGGCTATCTCGACGCGCTCGGATCCTTCAGGCCCGATTTCTTGGAAAGGTTAAGAGCGTTTCGCTTCACCGGCGATATCCGCGCGGTTCCCGAGGGCACCCCGGTCTTCATCGGAACAGCCATCATCCTGGCTGCCGTCGGTTTCGTCGGCTATCGCATGTGGGCGAACGACTGTGGAGCGCCGGTAGCCTTGGGACTCGGCGTGCTGACGGTGATCCCCGTCGTCGATCTGGTGCTGATGTATCTCGCCTTGGCGAGCCAGAACTGAAATGTTGTGCTGTCTGTCGGGAAGTACGTCTTTGACTGCCGGCGTGCTTCAAATCGCCGCTGATTTCAGCGCTGGCTTGGGGGAAGCGGGAGGTCGACGGCATTGGAACATTCAAGGATGCCAAGCCTCACGTCCAAGCGTCTTGCCGGCTCCTCGTGTGGTGGGTTTCTGATCAACGGAATCGCGGTGAGCCCGCTAGAAGACGACGCTCCGATCCTTGTTGAAGAGGCTGTATGCATCGCGCTGGAGAGGAGCCGTTTCGTCGATGCTCCCCAGATCCGGGTAGGCGGTCGAGGCCGCGTTGTCCGTCTCACCGGGCTAGTGAAATCCGACGTCATGCGGGACGCTGCAGAAGCGGATGCCTGGTACGTGTTCGGAGTTGACGACGTCATCAACAAGATCGAAGTCAGGCCCTACCGGCGGACGATTCTGTCGCATTGTTGGCGGGACGCTCCGCTGCGCAAATCCGTAAAGTAGCGACGCGCTCGCTCGGCGCGGGCCATCCAGCCCTTCCGGAAGGATTTCGTGCGGTCGGACAGCCTTTCCTCATCGGCGGCAGCATGGGCACCGGCTCGTATGTTCGGGCAAACAAGCACGAGACCACCGCCTGTGGTGTCGATCGGCGGTCAAGCGTTCCTACTGAAAGATTGGCGATAAGTGCAGGGCGGTGCTATCCGGCGTCGGGAGCTTCGCTCAGTAGCTTAAGTAATGGCACCTCAAATCGACCTTTGCGAATACAACTGCTCGATTTCTTCCGAAAAAACGCGCTGGAGGGCCAGCCGTTTGACCTTGAGCGTTGGCGTCATCAATCCCGACTCGATCGTCCACGGCTCAAGGGTCAGGTGAACTGCAAGAACCTGCGCATGACGCGGCAATCCGGCGAGAAGCCGTTCAAGCCTGGCGAGGACCTTCGTCTTTACGGGCGGCGCGTTGGGATACTCTGGGTCTGTATTGATTTCTTCGGCGAACGATCTCCAGGCTTCGTTGTTGAGAACAATTATTGCAACAAGATGCGGTTGACGGTCGCCTATGACTGCTGCCTGCTCGAACAGTGTATCGTAGGTAATCTCGGCCTCGATCACGGTCGGGTTCACCTTTTCTCCGATCGACAGAACGATCGTCTCGCTCAGCCGGCCACGAATGAAGACGCGGCCGTCGCGAATCTCGGCCAGATCTCCGGTCGAGAGCCAGCCAGTGGCATCAAGAGTTTGGTTGGTCAGGACGTCATCCTTCCAATAGCCCATCATCACCGAGGCGAATGCACCAGCAGTTCGCCCTGTTGGTTCAATTCGAGATCGACACCCGGCAGTGGTCTGCCGACTGACCCAACCACATTGTCCCCAAGCGCCATTGCAGTGACAACCGGGGCTGCCTCAGTGAGGCCATAGCCCTCGACTAGCGGCAGGCCAAGACCGATCAGGAAACGAGCGATGCGTTCGTCAAGAGAGGCACCCCCACTTATTGTAATACGCAGGCGTCCGCCGAATGCGGCCATGGCAGGCACCGCTACCAAGCGGCGGAGAAACGGCCACAACACCCGCTCGCCAAATCCCGGAGCTGTCCCTTGCTCTTGAGCCGCCACCAAGTGCCGCCAGCCGAGCAATGCTGCTAGCTTCAGGAGCTTACGCTTCAGTGAACTCCTGCCAGCGCGCGCATGGATCGCAGCGTACATCCTTTCGTAAAGACGGGGCACCGCAAGCAGTACTGTCGGTCTTACCGTCAGGAGATCATCGGCCAAGTCCTGAGGTGAACGGGCATATGCTACCGCGCATCCGCCTGCCATCGGCAGATAATAGCCGGCAGTTCGTTCAAAAGCATGGGCCAGCGGCAGAATCGAAAGAAACACGTCGTCCGACCGCGTCGGGATGACCGTCGCGGACGCTTCAGCATTCCACAGCAAGGCGAAATGCGACAGCATGACCCCTTTTGGACGGCTGGTGGTCCCTGAGGTATAGATCAGCGTCGCCAGCGACGTTGGCGCAACAGGATGTACCGGCGGTGGTTCACCACCTAAAGAGAGAATCTTGGAGAGCGAACGGAGTATCGGATCGGCGGGAACCCTCGCTTGCCCACCCTCGCGGATCCATACGCGCTCGAGCGCCGGAAACTGGGAATGGAGAGCTGCGAAGGATTGCCATCGGACGAAGGTATCGACGAGCAGCAGGCGAGCATCCGAATGGCCGAGGATGTAGGCGTTGCTTGCCGCTGTGTCGTGCGAATAAAGCGCGACCACAACAAGCCCCAGTGCATGCGCGGCCAGATCAAAGCACACCCAATCGGTTCCACTGGGCAACACCACGGCAACCCGGTCGCCCGGTCGCAGTTCTTCTGCCGCCAATGCTGCCCTGAACTGCTTGATCCGGGCGGCGACGTCGCGCCATGTGTGATCACGCCACGCGCGGGTGCTTTCGTCGTATTCTTGGTACGCCACGCTATCGGGCGTCCGACGAACGCGTTCGCAAAACAATCCCCAAAGGGTACCGGCTGTCTTATGACCGATGAAGTCGCTGGCGGCTGCCACCGTCGCGGAAGCGCGCGTGGTCGATGTGAATCCCATGGCCCTGCCTTTCCGACCCGAATGGGCAGGTAGAGTGCATCAACCTGCCAGTGGCTTCATTGACCCGTGTCATATCGACTCCCACGAAGGCGGCGGCAAATCACCGGTCGGCCAAGTTACAAATGCGGCTCCCAATTTGGGTCTGAGGTTGTCGTGAATGTTGAGAAGCGGCACCGCTCTCGGATCTTGCACGTTATGGCCGCGAGAGTTGATCAATTGAAGCACGTCAAGGTTAGTCGGGTCGCAAAAGCCGGTGTTGGAGAAGCTCCTCACGGCTCCACAGGGCGATCCCTGCACGATCATCGATGGTGTCAATTGTGATCACCAAATCCGGGTCTGGAAATGACAGTGATCCGGGCGTTCCCGCTTGCACCAGCGCGTCGAATAGGGCGTCATCGAGAAAACGTTCCGCATCCGGCGTTCGCAGTTCATGCTTGAAGCCGCGCCGATGCAGTCGGACGTGAAATGACCTCCCACCGAGGTGCGGCAGCCGCTCCAGCGCAATCGACCTGCTCGTTGCTCGAATTCCTCTGCAGAATGGAATTCGAAGCATCGCATTGCCGGCGCAACGCGCTAAATCGCATCGTAAAGAGCCGGGTCGCTCTCGGTTAAGCGCTCGACGGTTTCCAGCAAGGCAACGGGGTTCTCCACGGCCATGACGAGCAGATTGAAGTAGGGGTGCGATCGATGGTTCCCAAAGCGCCGAGCGCGCGGACTGCCCGGGCGAAGCCGTTCTGGTAGACGCTGATGATCACATTCCAATCCTTCATGATCAATCAATCGGTCATTGCTGCCTGCAACTTTGGTCCTGGGTTCCGGACCCAAGGCAAATCGGCCCGGCAGGTTCGCCAGCCACTTCGTTTCAGACAGCAGGGCTCCTTTGGTCTGCGGCAGACCGGCAACGCGGGCAAGAATGTCGATGACTTCTTGATCCGAGATCTGGCGGAAATCGGCATAGTAGACGCCAATGGCGCCTATCTGCACGAGATAACGCCAGTCATGGTGGCCGCCTATGACGGCTTCGACCGCTTGCGCTATGCGAATCCCGCCTTCCGCGCCGCGTGGTTCATCGGTCCTGACGAGACGCCCCTTTGGTCCGATCTGATGCGTCGCAACTTTCTTGCAGGTAGGGGCACCGTCATCCGTGCCGAAAATTTCGAGGAATGGCTGCGCTCGACGCAGTCCCGCCGCGGGAAAACCGGGTTCAGGGCCTTCGAGACGGACCTCGTCGATGGCCGCTGGCTCTGGATGACCGAGACCGTCCTCGACGATGGATCTATGCTGTGCATCGCCAGCGACATCACAGACCTGCAGTCCGACGAGCGCTCGCTGCGGCAGGATCGAGACCAGGCCATCAAGGCATCCCAGACCGACGATCTCACAGGCGTCGCCAACCGGCGTTTCGTCATGGAACGGATCGAGGAAATGCTCAAACAACAGGAAAGCGAACGCCACAGGCGCGGTTGTCTTGCTGTGCTCGACATCGACCATTTCAAGAGCGTCAATGACCGATACGGTCATCAGGCCGGCGATATGGTGCTCTGCGATTTTGCCAGCCAGATCCACCAGCATGTAAGACGGACGGACTGCTTCGGACGCGTAGGCGGTGAGGAGTTCGTGCTGGTGTTGCCGAATACGCCCCCTGCAGAGGCTGAACTGATCATTGAGCGGATGCTCGCAATCGTTCGTCTCTCAAGACCGCTCGCCGACCATCCTGATTTCCGATACACGTTCTCCGCCGGAATTGCCGAGACACAGATCGGCGATGTCGCTGTCAGCCTGTATTCGCGGGCCGACAAGGCACTCTACGCCGCCAAGATGGCCGGGCGCGACCGCATCTACAGATCAGATGACCTCCCGGATCAGGCCGCCGCGCTCGGATGAGCATCGGATCCCGGGCGCCACTTGATTGCTCATGAACCTGACAGTTGAAGTTGGAATTGCCGAAATGCCCATATTGGCATGGGACTCTGGAAACTGCTGATGCATCTTCGAAAACGCGACACTACGCAATTGAATTTTCATCCTCGTGCGTTAGCCTGATGAAATCGTGCTGCGGGAGGACGCAATGCACGGGTCCAAGGCACATGAGGTTCTCATGATCCAGGACAAGGGAGAGGCGGCAGACGCGAGCCAGGCGACCCGTGCGGTCCGGCGGAAGGAACTGGTTACATTCTTGGTGCTGGCCTTCGGCATCTGGCCGATTCTCGCCGTCGGTGTCGTCGGCGGCTACGGCTTTCTCGTGTGGATGTGGCAGATCGTCTTTGGCCCGCCGGGACCGCCAGGAGGCTGAGCGATGGCTGACGTGTCCATGAACCGCAGGTACTTCCTGACCGGCAACTGGCGGGGATCCAGCGCGACCCACAACAAGGGAACGATCAAGATCGCCGATATATGCCTGGCCCGCTCGGGCGTGACCTGCATGGTATGCTGGGACGCCTGCCCCGAGGATGCGATCCGTTTTGGGCCGGGACCAGGCAGACTGTTCATTCCCCAAGTCACAAACGACCGTTGCACCCGTTGCGGCGACTGCGCCGCGGTCTGTCCGGCCACGGCAATTGACGTTGCCCAGACGCCGCAGGAGGTGGCTGATGCCTGAACAGCGTTTCCACCACATCTCGAGCGCGGTCGTGTCGGTGAACCCGGAACGGGCTCTGGCGGTGATCGATGCGCTCTCCGGCTTTGAAGCCACCGAAGTCCACGCGCATGGGGCGGCGGCGCCTTCGGGTTCATGCGAAGCCTCGCGCTGCTTGGTTCCCTCACAGTGCCGCAGATCGCCCAAATGCGGCCCACCAGCCGCCAGCGCATGCAGCGGCTGGCGAATGAGCTTGCGGCCGAGGGGCTCGTGGAATTCATCGACAATCCGAAGCATCGGCGCTCTAGGCTCGTGCGGCTGACGCCCAAAGGTGACGCCCGCTACCGCGAGCTCAACGCTTCGCTCCTTTCGATCGCATCGACCATGGGCGGCGATGTCAGCGAGGCGGACATCCGCACGACGATCGAGATCGTGCAGCATCTGAGCGATGATGTTAAAGCTTACGGCGGCTCCAATTGACAACAGACGATTCAAGGGCGCGGGCGGGGGTCGGTTTGGCGTCAGCGTTGCGCTGACTGCCCAAGGTTAGGGGATCGTCGACATCGATCTCGATTTCCTTTGCGCCGCCATGCGTAGGGATCGGTCACTACAGCCGGGAACAAACTTCGCGTATCACCTCGCGCAGCCAATGGTGCGACTTCGATGTTGTGTTGCGGGGATGCCAGAGCATCGCGATGTCGAACCCGGGAACGTCAAGAGGCAGGGCAAAGGTTTTGAGACCTGCCGGGGCTGCGACCTTCCCGGCGAGCCGGTGCCCCAAATTCAGGATGAGTTCCGAGCCGGACAGGAAGGCCGGCGCGCTGGCATAGGAGGGTATCGTTGCCGCGACTTCGCGGCGGCAGCCGATCTTGTGCAGGCCCGCATCGACATTTCCCGGAACGAAGCCGCGCTGCGAGACAAGAAGGTGCGGAAACCGAACATAGTCCTCCACGCTGACACCCGAATTGTCCTTTGCGCTCTGCAACAATGGATGATCGGCGTCGGCCAGTCCGACAAATGTCTCATGCAGGAGCACGGCGCGCTCCAATCCGGGAAAACTCTGCCAGACAGGGCCGACGATCAGATCGAGCGCACCGGCGAAGAGCTGTTCAGCGTCGTTTAGCGGCATTGCCGAGAGGAATGACAGCTTCGCATGCGGCGCCTTCTCCTTCAGCGCTGCCATAAGACCCCCGCCGATCAGGGTCAGACTGTATTCGTCGATCCCTATGCTGAGAGTCTGGCGCAGCCGCGAGGGGTCGAAGCGTACCAGCGCCTCAAGCCCCATGTCGATTTGCCGGAGTGCCGATTGCACATGAGGCCAGAGCTCCACCGCACTGCGTGTTGGGACCATGCCGTTTCCCTCCCGTTCGAGGACACGGTCGCCGAGAGCGCGACGCAAACGGTCCAAGGCGTTGCTGGTGCTCGATTGGGTGAGGTCCAGTCGCGCCGCGGCGCGCGACACGCTGCGCTCCTCCATGAGGACATCGAAGACGCGCAGCAGATTGAGGTCGAGCTGACTGTGTTTCATTTCCTCGGCGCTCGGAGAGGGCATTGATGTTGTGAATATATGATTTCGATCGAAATCGCATTCATAAATAACCTAGTCTACAGTGCATGAAAAGAGACCGCGGAGCACCGGACATGGAAAGGATTTCTTTCAACGTCGCCGGGGAAACGGTCGTCGGCCATCTCTTTCTCCCCAACTGCGTGGGCGAACGAGACGCATTACCGGGGCTTGCCTTCGATCACCGCAATTTCGGCGAGAGCAGCGGCGGTATCCGCCAGCACGAGGAGCCGCAGAAAAAGCTCGACGATTTGGCCGCCATGGTCGCCGTGCCTATCTCGACGCCCGACCGGCAACGGCCGACGCGGCCCGGCGGAAAAGCGAGTGGCTCAGAACCTATGCCCATGAGCTCAGGCTGATGGCCAGAATAGAAAATGAAGGAGAACGCTCCGATGCGGACCATCAAGGATGACACCGACGGGATTTCGCGCAGGGCTTTTGCCAAGGGAATGACGATGACCACGCTGGGCGCTGCAAGCAGCATCGCGCTGCCGGGTGCGGCACGCGCTGTTGCGGACCCTGGATCGGCTACGACCGTCCATCGCTTCGAGCAGGCCGCCCCCTTTCCCGTCAATGCCTACATCGTCGAAGGGCAGCATGGGCTGGTTGTCGTGGATTCGACGCTCACCGACACCTCGTCGAAAGCACTGCGCGCCAGGGTGGACGACATCGGCAAGCCGCTGCGTGTGATCTTGCTGACCCACCCCCATCCGGATCACTATGCCGGACTGGGCAATCTTTCGGCAGGGCTTGACGTGCCGATCGTCACGGTCGCCGGTGTCAATGACGTCGCCCGACGCGACGACGCCGAAAAGGACGCATTGCTGGGTGGAATGTTCGGCGCCGAATGGCCGCAGAACCGCGTGTTCCCGAACCAGACCGTCGCCGACGGCGACAGGCTGGATTTCGGGCCGGGACTGCGCTTCACAGTCCGCGACATCGGTCCGGCTGAGTCCCACCACGACTGTATCTTCATCCACGAGGGCGAACGGCCGGAAGCCTTTGCCGGCGACATCGCCTATGGCCTGATGCACGCCTATATGGCCGACGACCGCAATCCCGAATGGAAACGGGCGATTGCCCTGTTGCAGGACGAATTGCCCGAGGACATGGTGCTCCATATCGGCCACGGCATGCCCGTCACACCCGGTTTCCTGGCTTGGCAGGACAGCTATCTCGACCGGTTCGAGGCGGCGATCGCGAATGCCGACTTGAGCGACCCGGACGCCGGGGCGGCGTCGGTCGTCGCCGCGATGCAGGATTTCCTGCCCAATGAGCAACTCCTGTTTCTCATGGAACTGTCCATTTTGCCCAACGCGGAACGTCTGGGGCTTCTGCCATAGTTATAGACCATGCCGGGGAAGACGATGCGCGCACCCGACGCGCCTGCCGCGGCGGTCGTGTTTTCCAGCATCGGTAGCGCGAGCCGCTCCCAGTTGGGTAGCCCGGCCATGAACGATGGGTACAGTCCCGTCGGCTGCCGCGGCCACGTCCTAGATATTCATGACGTCCTCCCGCGATCCAACAGCAGACCCCGATCCATTCTCAGGTTGTCTCAGGCACCGGACGGTAGATGAGCGTCTCGGGCGCCGTTTTGAAAGCGGCACCCACTCGCGCCGAATAGAATAGGCAGTCCCTGCCTTGACGGCTTCCGGATGTCGATTACTTACCCCAATAGTATGACTTTTTGGTCATGCTCAACATTCGAAACGAAGCGTGTCCGAGGCTGCCGGACGGAAGGCGAAGAAAGGCCACAGACCACCTTGCGTGGGGGCGACTGTCGGCTTGGAAAACCGGGCAGCGACGACGAAAAATCGGACAAAAGGGCAAACAACAAGGCAGAAGGACGCGTTTCGAACACGACCTAGGGAGGAGTATGAATGCGTACATGGCATTGCGAATGGCCGCGCGAGAACTGCGGCACCCGGTACAGCGCGCTTTTCACCAGTACCATCGGCAGCGGCGCGCTTTGTCTGGCTCTTGGACTGGCAACGATGACGACCTCGGCCTACGGCATCGAGATGCGTCCGTTTGGCGAGACCGAGGACGGCACAGCGGTCGAGGAGTATACCCTGACCAACGAAAACGGGATAAGTGTCGGGTTCATCACCTATGGCGGCATCGTCACCTCGATCAATGTGCCGGACCGCGACGGTAACACGGATAACGTTGTGCTCGGCTTCGACAACCTCGAAGACTACAGAACCAAGAACCCCTATTTCGGCACGATCACCGGCCGCTACGCCAACCGCATCGGCGGGGCGAGCTTCATGCTCGACGGCGAGACCTATACGCTGGCCGCCAATAACGGGCCGAACTCGCTGCACGGCGGCGAGACGGGCTTCGACAAGCAGGTCTGGAACGCACGCGAGGTTGAAACGGACGAGGGCGAGGCGCTCGAACTGGCCTATGTGAGCCCGGACGGCGAGGAGGGCTATCCGGGCACGCTCGATGTCACAGTCGTCTACACGCTGACAAACGACGACGAACTGCGCGTCGACTACACGGCGACAACCGACAAGCCGACTGTGGTCAACCTCACCAGCCACTCCTACTTCAACCTTGGCGGCGAAGGCACAGGCACGATCCTCGACCACGAGCTGATGCTGAACGCCAGCCGGTATACCCCTGTCGATGAGACGCTGATCCCGACCGGAGAACTCGCCGAGGTCGCCGGCACCCCCTTCGACTTCCGCGAAGCGACGGTGATCGGCGAGCGCGTTCGAGAGAACCATCAGCAGATCGTCTACGGCCGTGGATACGACCACAACTGGGTGCTCGACCGGCCGGACGACGACTCGCTGGTGCTGGCGGCGCGGCTCCACGACCCGGAAAGCGGCCGCATCATGGAGATCGAGACGACGGAGCCGGGGATCCAGTTCTACTCCGGCAATTTCCTAGATGCCACACTCGTCGGGACCTCCGGGAACATCTACCGTCAGAGCGATGGCCTTGCCCTTGAAACGCAGCACTTCCCGGATTCGCCGAACAAGCCGGACTTCCCGTCGACTGTGCTGCGTCCGGGCGAGACCTACGAAACCACAACCGTGCATCGCTTTCTGACTGACGGGAGCTGAGGCGTGCCCCGTTCCACCCCCTGTCCAGGAAGGGGAGTGGGGCCGTGCAGTTGCCCATGACCGCCGTCAATCCGGCTCGACGAGATGCTCTATTTACAGACGGTCGTTCTGGGTGAAAAGTATGACTTAGGGAGGAAACGCTTGGCACGCTAATGCAAAGCCAAGGCAGGAGTGTCCAAGGAGACGTCCGCCCTACCTATGCACTGGGAGGAAAGTCATGAGACGCATCTTACCGCTCGCAGCCTGCGCTGCGGCGCTCTCGCTTATCGCATCGAACGCCTCCGCACAGGTCGGCCTGCTCGAGCAGGCGGTCGGCGGCTATACCTTCGAGGAGGCCGCTCAGGAAGATCCGGATACGAAGGACTTCAATTCGGATGACGGGCGGCTCACCTTCGCCATTGTGACCCACACGGCCGGCAATGGCTTCTTCGATCCGGCCTATGTCGGGGCCAAGGTTGCCGCCGATGCCTTCGGCATCAACCTTTTGATGCTCGGTTCCGAAGCGCCGGTGGACGATGTCCCGCGCCAGATCGAGATCCTGAATCAGATCATCCAGGATCCGACCATCGACGGGCTGATCCTCACCACGCCGCAAGCCGGGGCCTATGACGACATCGTCAAGACCATGCTCGACCGTGGTGTTCCGGTCGCCACTACCAACTCTTTCGACCCGACGCTCTACAACCGATCGGACATCAGCCATACGGGCCAGCCCTCCTCGGCGGCTGCCATCGCAGGTGAGGCGATCGTCAACTGCCTGCAGGAGAAGGGGATCACCAGCGGGTCGATCATTTTGCCGTCCACCACGACGCTCGGCAATGTGGAGGTGAACGAGCGCGTAACCCATGCATTCGAGGCGGTGGTCGAGAGCCTCAACGAGGCGGGTATCCTCGACAACTTCACCGTCGACGCGGGACCTGAGAACATCGGCGTCGATGTCGATCCCAATAATCCGACAGCCTCCATCGTGACGCTGATCGAGTCTCGCGGCGATGTGGTCGGTGCTTTTGCCGGCAATGCCTTCGTCACAGTCTCGCTCGGCGACGCCATCGCACAGCTCGGCGACAATGGCGAGATCTGCGCCTTCGGTTTCGACCTCGGCCCCAAGCATCAGGAACTGATTGAGACAGAGGCGCTCACCGGTTCGCTTGGGCAGCAGCCTTTCCTGCAGGGCTTCTGGCCTGTGATGCAGCTCTACCTGGAGATCGACCGCAATGTCGCAGCTGCCAATCTCGACACGCGCGCCCAGCTTGTGACCAAGGAGACGGTCGGTCAGGTTGGCCAGCGCTACGAGAACTGAGTCCGGCACCTGTGCTGCTGTCGGGCGGGGCGGTATCCCGTCCGCAGCGGCTGGGACCAGATGAAAGATGACCGCAGCGACGAGTTCCGCCGTGAGCGCCCCTCTCACCCGCCGCCTGCCGCTCGAGCTGATCGGCGGATGGGAAGGTGGGCTGTTTGCTTTCATGGTCCTGCTCTATCTGGCAGGGGTCTACATCAATCCGGGTTTCTTCGGAACGACCGACGCGTTTGCTGCCGTGATGCGCGATGCCGCGCGCTTCGGTGTCATGGCCGTCGGCATGACCTTCGTCATCGTCAACAAGGATCTCGACCTTTCGGTCGGCTCAACGCTTGGCCTCGTCGCCACCGTATTCTCCATTGTCTTCGCTGAAACGCATATCGGCGCCGGCCTGGGGGCAGCGCTCTTCTTCGCGATCCTTGCCGGTCTCATGATTGGCCTCATCAACGGCGTCCTCGTTACCATGCTGCAGGTGCCATCCTTCATTGCCACGCTCACCATGCTGTTCATCGGGCGGGGACTCGTGCTCGGGATAACCGGCGGCAAGACGATCTCCTTTGCCGGCAAGGCGCGCGACCATGAGTGGTTCTTCGCCATCGGCGAGCGCGGGGCGCTCGGCTTCAACAACCAGATACTCCTCCTCATCGTGGTCGCTCTCGTCGGCATGATCCTGCTCGGCAAGACGCGCTGGGGCTACGAGACCTATGCCACCGGGGGTAACGAGATGGCGGCCGGCTATGCCGGCATCTCCACCCGGCGCGCGCGCATGCGCGCCTATCTCCTGTCCGCATTCTGCGCGACGCTGGCCGGCCTCATGATGATCGCGCAGGACAAGGGCATGACCTCGCAATACGGCCAGGGCAACGAGCTGATCGTCATCGCCTCGGTCATCGTCGGCGGCGCTTCGATCCTCGGCGGGCGCGGCCGGGTTGTGGGCAGCGTGCTGGGTGCCGCACTTGTGGTCCTCATCGACAAGGTGCTGCGCGAAGGCGTGCCGACCACGCGGATCGTTCGGATCGGCGAGGTTGAGATGCAGGTGCAGGCGATGGCCCAACTTCCGCCGGGGGCAGTGCCGGCCTTCCTCGGCATGATCATGCTGATGGCCGTGCTGATCGAGCCGTGGGTGATCCGGCGCAAGCTCCTCCAGCGCGCCTGGGCGCGGCTCAGGGGGCGCCCCGTGCCGCGGCCGGTCGAGATCGGCGGCATCGCCATCGTCGGCACACAGACACGCGGCACCGTTGCCGCCGACCGCGCCCTCAAAGGAGGGCTCGTGCGCCGCTTCTTCGCTCGGCGCGACGCGGCGGCGCTTATCCTCGCCGTCGTGCTCTGGCTGGTGGGGCTGTGGCTGCGCCCCGATTTCTGGGCCTCGATCGACAACACCTTCAACCTGATGCTGGCCTTCACCGAGGTCGGGCTGCTCTCAATCGGGCTTACGTTCGTCATCGCCAATGCAGACATAGACCTGTCCGTGGGTGCGGTGCTGGCAATGTCGGGCGCCGTCGCCGCCTTCATGATGCGCAACATGGGGGTCGATCCGTGGCTTGCCGTTCTGATGGCGCTATCGGCCGGCGCGCTGGCCGGCTGTATCAATGCGCTGATGACAGTGCGCTTCGGCCTGCCCGCCTTCGTTGCCACGCTCGCCATGTTCTACATGGCCCGCGGCATCGGCGCCTGGATCGTCGCCGGCCGCCAGCTTTCAGGCTTCCCCGAGGTGTTCAACCTGATCGGACGCAAGCTGATCGAGGCGCTGCGTCATTTCGGGCTGACACCGGCGCCGGACTCGTTGCTGTTCACGCTTAGCGCCGCACTCAGCGTGCAGACGCTGTTCGTAGCATGCCTCGCTGTGGCTGCCGGCATCGTGCTTGGCTACACGCCCATCGGCCAAAAGGTGCTTGCCACCGGCGGCAACCGGCGCGCCGCCGATTACGCCGGCATCAATACCGCACGCGTGCGCTTCACGAGCCTCGTCTTTTCGGGTCTGTGCGCGGCCATGGCAGGCGTGATCTACATCGCTTTCTTCCGCAGCTTCAATCCCGCTGCGGGGCAGTTGCGCGAGCTCGACGCCATTGCCGCGGTGATCATCGGCGGGGGCTCGATTTTCGGCGGCTATGGCAGCGTGCTGGGCTCGCTGGCGGGCGCTGCGGTGATCGCGCTCATCCGCGCGTTGCTTTCGCTGCAGATCATCACCGCCGAGGGACGCTCCTTCGTCATGCCGCAGCACTGGGTCAACGTCTTTGTCGGCCTCATCCTCATCATCGCGGTCTTGAGCGATATCTGGTTGCGCCAACAGGACCTTTTCGGCAGACTTCGGCGACGCGTGCGAAAGAGGCTCGGCCTGGCAAGGAAAGACGCCCATGCCTGAGAAAACGCCCATCGTGGAAATGCGCGGCATCAGCAAATCGTTCGGACCGGTGCGCGCGCTGATCGATGTGGATCTGAAGCTCTATCCCGGCGAGATCCTCGGCCTCGTCGGCGACAATTCGGCCGGCAAATCGACGCTCATGAAGATCCTGACCGGCGCCTATCAGCGCGATGCCGGAGAGGTGCTGGTCGAAGGCAAGCCGGTTCATTTCCGTAATCCGCACGAAAGCCGCGATGCCGGCCTCGAGATGATCTACCAGGACTTCGCCCTGTGCGGGAACATGGATGTCGGCCAAAACATCTTCCTCGGCCGCTGGCCGCGGCGCGGCATTTTCGTCGACCGGCGCAAGATGTATCGGCAAGCCGACACCGTGCTGAAGCGTCTGAAGGTCGACGTCAACTCGGTCTATCAGAAGGTCGAGAGCCTGTCGGGCGGGCGCCAGCAATCCGTGGCGATCGCCCGCGCCATCTCTTTCGAGCCGCCCGTCGTCATCCTCGACGAGCCGACCGCCAATTTGTCAGTGACGGCGACCGAACGGCTTCTGGAAACGATGGTGGAACTGAAGCAGCAGGGCGTCGCGCAGATCATCATCTCGCACCGCCTGCAGGACATCTTTGCCGTCGGCGACCGCGTCATGGTTCTGAAGCGCGGCGAGAATGTCGGCGACCGCTACGTCAGGAATACCGACGAGCACGAAATACTGCGGATCATCGTCTCCGGCACACGCGAGACCGCGCTTGATGCCGACGAGGCGCTGGAAGCGGCGGTTTAAGCGAACGCCGCTGGAACCAACCCTGGGCGCCCGAGCCATAGGCGCGGCTCAGCACTGCCTCATTCCACTCAACCTGTAGGAAACTACAATACCAGTTCCTCTCTTTTTGCTTAACCTCAAATAGTCGGTGCGGTTCACCGTACATCCAGAGCAACGACCAAGTTCATCGAGTTATCTTCGAGAGGAGCGACCAATGTGGCATGGGAAAGTTGATGCTAGCTCGGAAAATGGGAAAGCAACGCTTGTGCATCTCAAAAAGGGAGAAGTCATCTCGATACTGGCCAAGGGCTGGGTAATTTTGACGGCAAGCGTAGGTCGAGTTGGATTACGCGCTGGTATCCGCCAGACCCTACGACGCCTGGCCTCTCAAGTGGTCTTCGAAGACCTTGAGTATCGCGGTCAATCCGCCGCTCTTCCTGACGGTCAACCCTATGGCGATCTCCGATCCCGGGAGGTCGATCTCTACTTTACGCAGCCTGTCGGGAAGGCTTTTTAGGTTCTCGTCGCTGTAACTCAAAAGCCCGATCGAATTGCTGTTCATGATGACTTGTTCCGCGTTGCCGAAGGATAGGATTTCACAGGTCTGTGTCGGCGGCACGGCGCCGACATTCCGGAACAATTCTTCGAAGTAGGCGCGCACCGGCGTGCCGTGTGGCGCGACGATCCATTTCTCGTCCTGCAGGGTGGAGATGGAAACCGGTCGGGAGTGGCAGGGGTGGTCATGCCGGGCGACCAGAGTGAACTTCTCATCGTGGAGAAAGATTTCGCGAAGGTCATTGAACGGCGACGGGCCTCTAAGAATCCCCACCATACAATCGATTTCCCTGCGCCGGAGCGCCTCTGCGAGCATGTTGTAGCTGCCCGGGACGGCCATCAGCCGCAAATCCGGATAACGGTCGGTCAGGGTTCCAAAGACCTTTGCCACTATGTTCTGTCCTGAAAACGGCAGCATCCCGACCGCCAGGCGGTCGATCAGGCCACGTTTCGTTTCCGGCTTGAACGTCGCTATGCCGTCCAATTCCTGAAGAAGCTCTTCGCGAAGTGCCGCAAGACGCCGTGCTTGCCCCGTCGCTTCGAGCCCATCGCGTCGTCTGTTGAAAAGTACCTGCTTTGAATACTGCGTGATGGCGGCGATCGACCGGCTGATCGCCGGCTGCGTCATATTCAGGTGAACGGATGCGGCCGAGGCGCTTCCGAGCCGCACCACCGCCGCGACGGCATCAAGATGATGCCATCGCAGGAAAGCCCTGAGATTTGGACGGGGGCCGCCGGCGATGGCGATTTCATCTTCTGCTTTTTGAATCAGTTTGAGTGCCGCCGAGCAGTGCTTCAGGGTGGCCTCGCCCCATGACGTGGGTTCGGTCCCGCTCCAGCCGCGCTGAAACAGAGCTATGCCCAGAGCTTTCTCGGCAGAGGCTATCGTCCGTGAAACAACGGGCTGGCTCGTGTTCAGTGTTCGCGCTGCCTGCTCAAAACTCCTGGTTCTTGCCACTGCGTCTATGACGCGTACCTGCTTCAGTGCAATACGGGCTTCCTCTGCCATGCACGAATATTACTGAAATGCGTATGGTTATTCAATATGAGCATATGCGAGCCCAGACTCTGGATGATAGGCATTTCGGCAGTGAAATTTCGGGAGGAGTCCGGGCGATGGCCGACAAGTCACTAGAAGATAAGATCAAACGCGTCGGTAACCCGTCGCACATGTTGCAGAATGCGCAGGTGGGCCCGTACGCCTTTCCCGTCCAGCCGCAATATACCAATTGGATGGAGGAGGTGCGTGCCTGGCATCACGGCGCTGTACTGCTCAATCAGTCCTATCACATGACCGATCTTTACGTGCGCGGCCCTGATGCCGTCAGGTTGTTGGCGCATGTGGGGGTCAACAGCTTTGAGGGCTTCCGGCGCGACAAGGCCAAGCAGCTGGTCTGCTGCAATTACGACGGGTTCGTGATCGGCGACGGCATCGTCTTCGCGCTGGAGGATGACGAAATCCTCTATGTTGGAAGGCCGCCCCTTGCAAACTGGATTAAGTTTCAGGCGGAAACCGCCGGTTTCGATGTTCAGACCGTGCTTGACGTCCGTACCCTTGAGAATCCCGACAAGCCGCGCAAGCTTTATCGATACGAGATTCAGGGCCCTCTCGCCATGGACATCCTCAACGAGGTCAACGAGGGCGGTCCGCTGGTCACCAAGTTCTTCAACATGGGGGAGATCACCATCGCCGGATGCCATGCGCGCACGCTCAGCCACGGGATGGGCGGTGCCAAGGGGCTCGAGATCTGGGGACCCATCGGCGACACCGGGAAGGTCTACGATCGTTTGCTCGAAATCGGCGGGAAGTACGGCATGCTGCGCGCGGGCTCGCGGGCCTATTCCTGCGCCGCAATGGAATCAGGTTGGATTCCATCACCGCTGCCGGCGATCTATACCGGGGAAGCCATGCGTCCCTATCGTGAATGGCTTGGCGCGGACAGCTTCGAAGCGACGTGCTCGGTTGGCGGCAGCTTTCAGCCGGACAATGTAGAGGAGTTCTATCTCACACCCTGGGACCTCGACTACGGCCGCATTGTGAAGTTCGACCACGATTTCATAGGGCGTAAAGCGCTGGAGGAGATGGCGAGGCAAAGCCATCGCACCAAGGTCACGCTGGTCTGGGACAGGGCGGACGTGCTCAATATTTTCGGCGGCATGATGGATGAATATCCCGGCCCTAAGCTGATGGAGCTGCCCGCCGGCCACTATGCCGCCCATCCCTATGATCAGGTGCTGCTTGATGGTCGTCAGGTCGGCCTGTCCACCTATCCTGTCTATTCGGCGAATGAGCGGGCGTGGATTTCACTCGCGATGGTACGGGCGGATTTGGCCGATCAGGAAACGAAAGTGTCGATCCTTTGGGGCGAGGCCAATGGCGGCACCAAGAAGCCGCATGTTGAGCGGCACGTGCAGATGCTGGTGGGCACCGAGGTACACCCCTGGCCGATCCACGAGGCGAGCCGGAAGCACTACCGGTCGCAAGTCTAGGCTGCCAACCGCGGACGCAACCGGATGCTCTCGCTCCCTGGCAGAGGGTGGATAAGGCGGCAGGAAGCTGCGCGCGCTGATTGGCGGCTCTGTCGCCCGGTAGCAAGCGCGGCGAGGTGCATGCCGAGCTACGCGGCGAGTTGATGGCCATTCTCGACTTCGAAGGAGCAGTCCGCGCGGCCTCAAGTCCAAACGCTTTCCGGTGTTACGACCTCGAAGGGTACGACCCGCTGGACAATGGAGTGCTCCTGGCGCTCTCCGGTCAGGTTCAGCATGACGTCGATCAGTTCGTTGCGACAGCATCGCTGTGTTCTCCGAGCCGCGTGAGCTACACATCGAGCCGCACCCGGAAGACTGGGTGGAGACGCTGCAGCCGTCGGTCGACTTGATCCGCACGGTCAACAGCCCGCGCGTCAAGTTCCTCTACTGCTCGCCGCACACTTTCTATTTCGGTGACGACACGAAGGCGATGCTGCGCGAATGTGCCGACGTTCTGGCTCATGTCCATGTCGCCGATACGTTCAACCACAAGGCCTCTTCCGGGTTGCGGTATATCGTAAACCCGCCCGGATCGGCTGCGCGCATGCACCAGCATCTCGATATAGGACAAGGTGAGGTGCCCTGGGACGAGTTCTTCGGCACGCTCGCGGAGATCGGCTTCGACGGCATCATGACCTCATGCGTCTTCACCTGGGAGGAGCGCGCCGACCAGTCCGGACGCTATATGCGCGAGAGCATGCAGAACTATGTCGACAAGTACTGGCGGGCGAAATGACCCTCAGTGAAATCACTGGGGTCGAAGTGCGCCTGCCGCGACGCTCCTCCCGAGGCGGCGACCTACGCGATCCGACCCTGGTGCTTCTGCACCTGGCGTCGGGCGCGTTGGTCGATGTCGAGATCTCGGTCAACATCACCTATGGCTACGACATCCGCGGCGAGGTGAGCTGTGAGAAGGGGGGCGGCAAGCCTGCCCGAACGCCCCTCAGCCGTGATCCGCGACTACTACGGGGTGCGCCAGCGCATCCCGGTGGATTGGCGGGAGCGCTTTATCGAAGCCTACGACCAGGAATTCCGCGAGTGGATTGTCGCGGCGGGGCAGGGGACAGCAACCGGCCCCAGCACCTGGGACGGCTATGCCGCGACGCTCGTGGCCGACGCGGCGCTGCGGGCCGTCGAAAGCGGTCAGCCCGAAAGGATCGAGATGGGTGACAAGCCGGCGCTCTACGACGCGCCGCTTGCCGCCGCCGCGTAACGCAAGCACGCGGCTTTTCAGACAGACTAGACCCGCAGGATGGGTGTTGATACGCGAGACGAGAAAGGTCAGTGGAATGCTGAACGGAGAAAAGTTGATCGAGCGCCCCTTGCGCTGGGGCATGGTCGGCGGCGGACGCACGGGGCAGGTGGGCTACAAGCACCGCACCGGCGCACTGCGCGACAACACGACCTACAAGCTGGTCTGCGGCGCATTCGACCTCGATGCCGTGCGCGGCAGGGATTTCGGGGCGAATATCGGCGTCGATGGTGACCGGTGTTATCCCGATTACAAGACGTTGATCACCGAAGAGGCCAAACGCGAGGATGGCGTGGAAGTTGTCTCCATCGCCACGCCCAACTTCACCCACTACGAGATCACCAAGGCCTGCCTCGAAGCCGGCATGCATGTGATCTGCGAAAAGCCGCTCTTCTTCACTGTCGCGGAATGCGAAGAGATCGCTGCACTTGCGGAAGAGACGGGCATGATCATCGGCGTGACCTACGGATTCACCGGTCACCCTCTGGTTCATCAGATGGCAGCCATGGTCAAGAAGGGCATGCTGGGCGACATCCGCATCGTCGATCTGCAATACACGCACGGTTTCAACGCGGGCGACGACGCAGACGCTTCGGAAGCCCAGAAATGGCGCACCAACCCGGCGACCTCAGGCCCGACCTTCGTTCTCGGCGATATCGGCACGCACCTCTACTATCTGTCCGAGATCGTTCTGCCGCATATGAAGATCACAAGGCTGATGTGCGACCGCCACTCCTTCATCAAGTCGCGTGCGCCGCTTGAGGACAACGCCTACGTGCTTTCGCATTACGACAGCGGCGCGGTCGGCCGTCTTTGGGTGTCGTCGGTAAATGCGGGCTCCATGGCCAGCCAACGCTACCGTCTCGTCGGCTCCAAAGCCTCGGTCGAGTGGACCGACACCCAGCCCAATGAATTGATATACGAGATCCAGGGCCAGCCGCCGCAAATCCTGCATCACGGCATGCCCTATCTTGAAGAGGAAAGCCTGCAATACGAGCGCATGGGCGCGCTGCACACGGAAGGTCTCGGCGACAGCTGGTCGAACATCTACCTTTGGATCGCCCAGGCCATCGACGCGAAAAGGCGAGGCGACGAGGCGTTCCTGAGAACTCACCACTATCCGGGGATCAAAGCCGGCACCGAAGGCGTGCGCTGGCTGGAGAATTGCGTGCGCTCGGCGGACACGGGATCCGCCTGGGTAGATTTTCAATAGCTCCTCCACCCTTGGGCGCGCTGTGATCCATCCCCACGCCGGCGGCCACATCGAGTTCGCCGACGAACTGGAGCGCATCGTTTCCGACATTCCCGCCAAGACCGCGGGCCTGTGCCTCGATACGGGCCATCTGGCCTATGCCGGGATGGACCCCATCGAAACGCTCAGGCGCTACGGGGACCGGGTCGACTACATTCATTTCAAGGACATCGATCCCAAGGTTCTCCAGGAGGTGATGGGCGAGCGCATCCGTTTCTTCGACGCCTGCGCCAAAGGCGTTATGTGCCCCATCGGCCACGGCAATATCGACTATCCGGGCATCCGGTCCCTCCTGACCGAGCTCGGCTACGGCGGCTACATCACCATTGAGCAGGAGAGGACCCCCGCAACACCGGCTCGATCCTCAACGATCTGGCGGCCAGCCGGTCCTATCTGGCGCGCGCCGGGTTCTGAGGCGAGGCGAGGAGATTTGCGATAAAGCTCGACGTAATCACCATGGGCCGGTCCTCGGTCGATCTCTAAGGCGCACAGGTCGGCGGGCGTCTGGAGGATATGGGCTCGTTCAACAAGTTGATATACGGACCGATATGTTGGCCAAGGTGAATGCTGTGCCCGACTACACCGTGCGTGTCGACAGTTCCACGGCCGAGATCGAGGAGGCCCTTATCGGCGCCGCAGATTGTCGAAAGGCTTCAGGTGCATTCCGCTCATTCATGTTCAAGCATGCTATACTGCACCCTGGCTCCAAAGCAGCCATTGATGGATGGGATTTCCGTTCGTCTCCGGAACCAGTGCGGATGGGCAGGTCAGATCGACAGAAATTCAACAGCGGCTCCCTGGAGGAGACGGACCAGCTCGTGCTCGGTCGCAAGGCCTACGAGGAAAGGGCGTGGGACGACGCTTATCGGTTCCTCTCGCGCGCAAGTGAAGCGGCTCCGCTCGCCGTGGACGATCTCGAACGGCTGGCGATGTCGGCCTATTTGACCGGGCGCGACGAGGAGTACCTGCGCGCCCTGGAGCGAACCCATCAAGCATATCGCGACGCGGGCAATGGTCGTCGCGCCGCCCGCTGCGCTTTCTGGCTGGGCCTGCGCCTTGCCTTTCGTGGGGAGATGGCTCCGGCGACCGGCTGGTTTGGACGGGCGCATCGATTGCTCGAACGCGAGCCACATGATTGTGCCGAACAGGGTTACCTGATGCTGCCCCGCGTCGAACAGCATCTTGCCGCGGGCAATCTTGACGCGGCATACGCTGCGGCCAAAGGTGCAGTCGAGATCGGCGAGCGCTTTGCGGACGCGGATCTCGTGGCCTGTGCGCGGCACTTGCAGGGCCGGATTCTGTTGCGACAGAGGCGGACCATGGAGGGTTTCGCTCTTCTCGACGAGGCGATGGTTTCGGTCACGGCTGGCGAATTGTCGCCAATTCTCACCGGCTTGATCTACTGCAGCGTGATCGAAGCGTGTCAGCAAGTCCATGCTCTGGGCCGCGCACGCGAATGGACTTCCGCTCTGGGGCGATGGTGCTCGCAACAGCCTCAACTGGTCAGTTTTAGCGGCACCTGCCTGATGCATCGCGCCGAGATCAAGCGGCTCAGCGGCGCATGGCAGGACGCAGTCGACGAAGCGCAGCAGGCCGTGGAGCGTTTGACGCAGTCAAACAATCGGAAAGATGCGGCTGGGGCGTGGTACCAACTGGCGGAAGTACACCGCCTCCGCGGGGACTTTGACGCGGCCGAGCAAGCGTATCGAAGTGCGAGCCAATATGGCTTCGAACCGCAGCCGGGCTTTGCCCTGTTGCGGTTGGCCAACAGGCATGTCGATGCGGCTGTGGCCGCGATCCGGCGCGTCATGGGGGCGACGACCGATCAGGTGCGGCGCATGCGGCTGTTGCCTGCTCACGTCGAGATCATGCTGGCGGCTGACGATATCGAGGAAGCACGGCGTGCCTGCCGCGAACTGGAAGATGCCGCAGAATCCTACGGAACAGAGTTGCTGCGTGCCCTTGCCGCCCACGCGCGGGGAGCGGTGGAACTGGCGGAAGGCGAAGCGCAAGCAGCAGCCGTTTGGCTGCGCCAGGCAATCGAGGGTTGGCAACAGGTCGATGCGCCGTACGAAGCAGGGCGGGTCCGCGTCATGATGGGCCTGGCGTGCCGCGCCCTCGGCGACGATGACAGTGCGGCATTGGAGTTGCAGGCAGCGCGGACCGTGTTCCAGCAGCTTGGGGCCGCGCCGGACGTTTCTCGTGTCGATACCTTGCTTAACATGCGGTCTGACGAGGCCTGCAGCCTTTCTGCCCGCGAGCTGCAGGTCCTCCGCCTGATCGCTTCCGGTAAAACCAACAAGGAAATCGCCAACGAACTGCATTTGAGCGGAAAGACGGTGGACAGGCACGTCAGCAATATTTTCAACAAGCTTGACGTCCCCACACGCGCCGCCGCCACCGCCTGGGCGTACGAGCACCGCCTAGTCTGAGCGTGCCTTGAATGGGTGGAATCACCCATGCCGTTATCGGCGCCGAGTGGGTGGTTCGCCCGATGCGCCGCCCTCCCTTCCGCCTTAAGCTTGCACCTGTCGGCCATGGATGCGCGGCGCCTCGGCGAAGCTCGCCTGCAGACCGCAGGCGGACTCCGTGATCGGACCGCGAACATCCGGCCCCAATGAAGGGAGGAAGCGATGTCACATGCCGGTACCGGAATGCGGGTCGCGGGTGCTTGGCTCGCGCTGGCGGCGATCATACTGGCCGTCGCGCTCGTCTTTCACGGTCCGATCGCTTCGGACAGCAGCGCGCAGATGCGGAGTATCGCCGATGGAAGCCTGCGTTGGGCCGTTGTGCACTGGGCGGCGGCGGCTGCCCTGTCGTTCTTCGCCATCGCGAGCCTGATTGCGTTGACCGCTGGCTCGCGGCTCACCCAGGAATGGTGGACGCTGTCGGCGTGGGCGCTGCTGCCGGTCGGCGCGCTCTGGACGGTGACCACGGCTGTGGCCGAAGCCACCGTGATTTACGACGCCGCGGTGAGAGAGAACCGGGCGGTCTACGACGCCTGGTGGATGTTCGCGGAAGGCAGCGCCAACGGCTTCGCGGCGATGGCGTTGGCGTTCACCGTGATCGCAGCCAACGAGGCGCGCACGGCCAGCGGCACCACGCCCTTTTGGGCATCGTCGATCGGTGCCGTCGCCGGCCTGGCTTCATTTGCCGGCTGGGCGCTGGGGATGGGGCTTGGGCTGCCTTTCGGCGCTCCGATCTGGGTCGTAGGGTCGATCGTGATGTGCCTATGGCTCGTCTGGTTCGGCCTGTCCTTGGCGCGGCTCGAGGCCGGGCGGGCAGGCATCCGGCGGGACACACCGTCCGCCGCCTAGGAAAAGGAGGAATCGATGAAGCGGCAAGTCTTCGGTGAGTCTTACGGAGGGACCCCAGCCGAGAACTACCAGCGCTTTTTTGTCCCTTCCATCAGTGCGCCGGTGGCCAACGATCTGATCGGCGTTGCAGGCCTTCAACCGGGCGAGCGTGTGCTCGATGTCGCGTGCGGCACCGGCGTCGTGACGCGGCTCGCGGCGGGGTGTGTCGGTGCCGGCGGCGCGGTTGCCGGCTTGGACGTGAGCCCGGGCATGCTGGCGGTGGCCCGTTCGCAGACCCCGCCTCATATCTCGATCGACTGGCACGAGGCGAGTGCCGAGTCGATGCCGCTGCCGGACGAGGCCTTCGATGTCGCTCTCTGCCAGATGGGTCTCCAGTTTGTGCCCGACAGAGTCGCCGCGCTGCGCGAAATGCGGCGGGTTTTGGATGCCGATGGACGAGTGTTTGTCACCGTGCCCGGGCCAAAGCCGCCGATGTTCGTGATCATGACGGATGCACTGGCCCGTCACCTAAGCCCGAAAGCCGCTTCCTTCGTCGACCTGGTGTTCTCGTTGCACGATGTCGATGAACTCACCGAACTCATGCGCAGCGCCAGCTTCCGGGAAGTCGATGTTCAGGCGAAGTCCAGAACCCTTCGTCTCCCGGCCCCCGCCGACTTCCTGTGGCAATACATCCACAGCACGCCGCTCGCCGAAGCGGTCGCTCAAGCCGGCCAGACAAAACGCGATGCGCTTGAGCGGGACGTCTGCGCGCAGTGGCAAGAGTTTATGGCGGACGGCTCCATGTCGCTTCAGGTGGGCATGACCACGGCGACCGCGCGGAAATAGACATGTGAGATGAAATGGGAGGCCATAATGGCTCACGCTGAAGGTTATACCGCCACCGCGGCAGAATCGAACCGCACATCCGGAGAAGCTGCCCGCAAGTGGCTACTCGCCGGGCTGCCGATCACCGAGCGGCGCCTCGAACTGGCCGGCATCTCGACCATGGTACTGGAAGGCGGCGCGGGACCACCGATCGTGCTGTTGCACGGCCCAGGAGAATATGCAGCAAAGTGGCGCCGAATTCTCCCGGACCTTGTGAGAACACATCACGTGATCGCGCCCGATCTGCCGGGCCATGGCACATCGGGGACGATCGAGGGCCCAGTTCATCCCGATCGTATCCTCGAGTGGCTTGGCGAACTCATCGAACACATCTGCCCGACACCGCCCATTCTTGTCGGCCAAATTCTCGGCGCCGCAATTGCCGCTCGCTTTGCCGCCAAGCACCGTAACAAGCTCCGCTGCCTGGTGCTGTCGGATGCGCTGGGCCTCGCGCCGTTTCAGCCGGCGCCTGAATTTGGCGCGGCGCTCTCCGCGTTCATCACGGAGCCAAGTCCGGAAACCCATGATCGGCTCTGGCAGCGCTGCGCCTTCGACCTCGACGCGCTGCGCGATTGTATGGGCGAAAGCTGGGACCATCTACGGGCCTACAACCTCGACCGCGCGCAGGTACCGGAGTTGAAGCCGACCCAGCAGAGTCTGATGGAACAGTTTGGGCTGCCGGCAATCCCACCGGAGGAACTGGCGCGCATCAAAATCCCGACTGTCTTGATCTGGGGGCGGCATGACCTTGCCACTCCATTGCCTGTAGCCGAGGCAGCGAGCATCCGGTTTGGCTGGCCGCTCCACGTTGTCGACGGGACGGCCGACGATCCGCCGATCGAACAGCCTGTCGCTTTCGTGAAGGTGCTGCGCGCCGCGCTTGCCGAGGCAGAACCCGCCGCTCCCCAGGCGCTGTCCGACACGCGCGAGGCCTGGGATCGAATTGCGCCGGGCTACGACCGCACGAACACTGAAACGCAGATGTGGCTCGGCGGCGAGGCGCTGCGAAAGGCCGGCCTCCAGGCCGGGATGCATTTTCTGGACGTGGCGTCGGGCAGTGGTGCGCTCAGTATCCCGGCAGCGCAGATTGGCGCCGAGGTGGTCGCGGTCGACCAGTCGCAGGTGATGCTCAGGCTGCTCCATGAGCGGGCCAGAAACGAGGATCTCGACATCGACACCCGCGTGATGGACGGGCACGCCCTCGCCTTCGACGACGACACCTTCGACATGGTGGGATCCCAGTTCGGCGTCATGCTGTTTCCCGACATGTCAAGGGGCATTCGGGAGATGGCGCGGGTCGTCAAGCCGGGCGGACAAGTGCTGATCATCGCCTATGGCGATCCGCATCAAATCGACTTCCTCGCTTTCCTGGTCGGCGCCGTCCAATCGGTCCGCCCGGAGTTCGACGGTCCGCCCATGGACCCGCCGCCGCTGCCGTTCCGGCTCAGCGATCCGGAGCGGCTTGCCCGCGAACTGACGAAGGCCGGATTGATGGACGTCAAAGTCGAGACGATCACCGAGAGCACGGCGTTCAAGTCCGGTGCTGAGCTATGGGACTGGATCGTATGGAGCAATCCAATTGTCGAGGAAGTGCTTGGCAGCCTCGCGTTGAGCGAAGGCGACCGCGGAGTCATTCGCCATAGGATTGATCTCATGGTCCGCGAACGGGCAGGCAATGACGGCTTGGCCATCCTGACAAACCCCGTCAATATTGGATTCGGTACCAAGTGACGGTGCAGCCACCAGAGCTTGATGGTGGCCACGTTTTGATGCTCGGCTGGCTTCCAAAGCTCGACTCCGGCGGCAGCGCCGATGTTAATGCTGAAGGCGTGCGAAGCGGTCGGTCAATCAGATACCTCGCGAGGAACCGACAAGGGCGGCAACGCGGTCATTGCTCGATGCCGCCCCTGCAATTACGCAATTCATGCGGGCCGAACGCCGCGAACGGCAAATGCCCGCGCCGTGAGGCGGATGCTGCCGTCAGGCGCTGCTGGCAGCTCGGCGCGAAGCTTTTCCTGCAGCGATTGGCGTTTGGCCTCGGAGAGCGAAACGCAGTATCCGGGCGCCGGCCCCTGGCCGCCGAGGAACGGCGACCAGTAGTCGTCAAAGTCGCGGAATACGGTCGGCACGTCGATCGCGCAGTCCTGGATGTCGCCAAGGCCGGCCTCGGCGAACAGCGCACGTAGCGGCTCAGGCTTGCAGATCGGGAACCTGCGCCCTTCGTCGAGCTCGCGCGCGGCGGGGTCCAGCGCCGCAGCGGCTTCCCAGAAGCGCCGCATCAACTGCATCTCGCCAGCATAGTCCCAGACATAGACCGCGACGGTTCCGCCCGGCCGCACGACGCGCCGCATTTCGCAGAGCGCCTTGGCCGGGTCGGCGACGAAGTTGAGGACCAGGCCAGCGACGGCAACACCGAAGGCCTCATCCTCAAGGGGGAGGGTTTGCACGTCTCCGGCCCGGAACGCGACACGCGGATCGCTCAGGCGGCTCCTGGCAAAGTCAAGGAACGCCTCCGACGGATCGATCCCGACGATCTGACGCGGCGCCGCGCGATCGAGGACCGTCTCACTGAGCGCTCCGGTCCCGCAGCCGACATCGAGCCAGCGCGCTTCTGCGGGAAAGGCAAGCCAGTCCAGGAAGTGTGCAGCGACCAGCCTGCTCCAGCGCCCGACATAGGGCTCATAGGCATCGCCGGCGCTCCACTTGTCTTCACGATGGGCAATATCTGTCATGGCATCCTCCCTTTCAGGATCATTTCGAGAAGTATGCGCCAGGAAGCAGACATCTCCAGTCCAGAAATTGAATCGGCCCGCACTCTGACCCTTGGCTAGTGCCACGGAGATTCTCGCCGAGCGCTGGACGTTTCTCGTGATCCGGGAACTCCTCTCCGGCGCAACCCCGTTCAACCAGGCCGATCGATGACAGACGTTGTAGTTGCCGAAGGCAACCTTTCGGGATGACTGTCGATCTGTAAGGTATGCAGAGCGGACCCCTTGTTCTCTCTCACGGGTACGATACTCTTGGTTGCTTGTTCGCGTGATGTACCAGCGTTGCGCGGCCTGTGCGTAGAACAGATGCCCCTGCCGTTTGCACGCGACGGCTTTCGATGGCCGTTCGCTTCCGGCGAGGCCATGGATAAGCTGCTCGCCACAATCTTTCATGGAGTATCCGGATGAGGAGCGAATTGCGCCGCATTAAGATACACGAGAATGGCCCTGAGTTTTCACGCGTCGTATGGGGTTCGATGCGGTCGGAGCAGCAATTCGCCTCGTCGGATGCGTTGGCGGAGCACCTGCGGTTTCTTCTGGATCGCGGGATCACCACGCTGGACACGGCTCCCCCCTACGGGCATCCCGACCCCTACACCGTCGAGGAGTTTCTCGGCCGGGCGATTGCCAAGGTTGGTCGCAACAAGTTCGAGATTGTGACAAAGTGCGGCATTCAAAGGCTGTCGCCGCACAGGACGGAAAATTGGATCCGGCACTTTGATTCCACCGAGAAGGAGATCCTCCGTTCCGTTGACCGGTCCCTGCAGAAGCTCGGAGTGGATGCGATCGATGTGCTGCTCGTTCACCGGCCCGACTACCTGATGGACCCCGATGAGACGGCTGGAGCACTGGACAAGGTGGTCTCAGAAGGCAAGGCGAGGTATATCGGCGTCTCCAACTTCTCGCCCTCGCGGCTGAATCTGCTAGCGTCTCGGCTCAAAGCGCCGATCGTTACGAACCAGGTCCAGTTCTCACCGCTCCACCTGGAGCCTATTTCCGACGGCACATTCGATCTGGCTCTTCAGCTTGGCCACGTTCCCATGATCTGGTCGCCGGTTGCCGGCGGCAGGCTACTTACAAGCGACGATGAAGCGATCCGGGGAATGCGGTCGGTCCTTAGCGAGATCGCCAAGAAATACTCGCTTGCCGGACCGGCGGAAGCTGCAATCGCGTTCGTCGCGCGCCATCCGGCGGGGCGTCTGCCCGTTATTGGTTCGGCCAATCGTGAGAGAATAGACGGCGCCGTAAAGGCGGCCGAAACACAGCTCGACCGGCAGGACTGGTATTCGGTGATCACGCAGGTGGACAGCACGCTGAACTTGTGAGGATGCCGACTGCCGTCGCGCCGTGTCGAGCTCGGAGAGAAAGTGCCTGAGCGTCTCGGGCGAGCGCCCGAGGGTGCTGACGGCTCCGAGCAAGTTGACGCCCACTCAGTCTGTGTTGCGGCGGCGGATGGCGAGTGCAGCGGTCATCGCCTCGGTCGTGATCCGACGAGGTAGAGGATATGCAGAATTAGGGAAGCTATAATCCTTCTTCACGAAAGCGACGGATGATTTCGTGGTTGATCATCTGGCAATGCTCCAGATAAGCGCAATAATCTGGCGGGCTGTACCAGTATGTGACGCTGATGTTGAGGGAGTCAGAGTTGATTTCATTAAAGATGACGCGCGGCGGCTGGTCCGGATGATTAATGGCTTCATTCGGATGCCTTGCTTGTGCCGCTTGCGCACCATGCGGTTCCCTTTGCAATGGCGGCGCAATGCTTGAGTCGGGCACGGAGAGAATTTCACGCAGGGCCGTCACGGCGCGTTGGATCTTCTCCTGAGACGTATCATAAGCCAGCGGAAGATTGATTGTGCGCCGGATAGAGGGGCGCATGTCGACATTCTCAATATCCACCCCGGCAACGTTTTCATTGGGAATGCTGACGAGATGGCCCGAGAGCAGGCGCAGCCGGGTAGAGCGCATTCCGATGTCTTCGACAACACCGTCATAGCCACGAAGCCTGATTCGCTGACCAACCTCGAACGGCTTGTCCAGGAGCAGCATGAGGCTGCCGAAAACGTTGCGCAGAGTATTTTGTGCAGCCAGCGCAACAGCGAGACCCGTCACACCGGCACCGGCAAGAATGGTGGCCAGCGAGAAGCCCATTAGGTACATCCCTTGCAGCAAGACAGCGATAATCGCAATGATGCTCACTACACGGATGCCAAGGGTTGCCAGATGGAAGTCGGACGGGCGTCGTTTGGCGCGCTCGGTCGAGGCTGCCAGTTCGATCAGCACAGTTCCAAGCGAGAAGATAAAGATAATGCCCGCAAGCAGGGCCATGCCGTAAATGATGTAGACGGCAGTCTGAAAGACCAGGCCGGTGATGAAGATCTTGTCGCCGATGAGGTCGTAGAGCAAATAGCTGGCGAAAACCACGAATAGCGGCACAAGAAGCAGCGCCGAATCGCGCACGAGGGGTGTGGCGTTCCGGGTCAGCAGCTTGAGGACAGACGACAGGAGCCAAATCAATAGGAACATCAGGACAAAGAGCAAAGCCATCGCGATCCACTGCCAGATGGTCTGCCCCAGAAAACCATTGTGCATCCAGGCGGGAAGACTATCCGACCACGCCTGCAGGGTGGGGCGCGGCGTCAGAAAAGACGCTTCGTAGAAGCCTTCTGCTGACGTGCTCCGGTAAGGAAACGATCTAAGCCGGTGGAACAGGTCTTCAACCGTCTCCAGCGTCTCCTCACTGAACAGATACTTTCCCTGGTTCGGTCCCTCGTCGATACGCGTGATGAGAAGCGGGCTGTTGCCGATCTTCCATGCTGGTGGAAATCCTTCGTTGATTGCGGCGAGCATCTGTCTTCGGTCAGGGATCTGATTGACCGGGGGCAAGCCGATCCGATCGATAACCTCACGAAGATAAACCGCGGAATTCACAGCCACATCCTGACGCAGCGATGGTGCGACATTTCTGAGATCGAAGAACCACTGCATCTCGTCGTACAGATGCTGCAGTTCCGCATCGTCCTCCGCCGTGTATGCGTCCTGTCGTAGGAGGTCGTAGTATCGCTGGGTCAACTTGAGGAAGCTGATGATCGTATCACGGGGGCTGTTCGTATTCGCCGGTTCAAGGAGTTCCTCCAGCGGTTGGAGGTTATCTTCATCAGGTTCGGCGAGCTGATCGAGAATGGCTTCGATGCCGCGCGTGCTTTCGGATGGGAAAAAGGAGACGCCGGTGTCCTCCCCGATAGGATCAGGTCCAATATCTTGCGCAAATGCCCTCGTACCGAGAACCACCACCAACAGCGCCGCGACAAGGCGCAGAATACGATTTCGGTTGTTCATTTCACTTGATTGCACCGGCGATGCCACCTCCAACGAGCTTCCCGGCCAGCGCAGCGACATCGAGCCCCGCAGCAGCATCACCCGTTGCCCCACCGATCAGGGTTCCAAGCAACTGACCGCCCCCAGTTCCACCGGCAATCAGATTGCCGATGTTTCCTGGATCAGCATCTTTTAACAACTTGCGGCCAGCAACTCCGCCGGCTGCACCACCGATCAACTGAGTAAGAATCGCTTCCACGTGAGGTCCTCATTGGAACGAGGCAGCATGAATATAGTAAGCCTTATGGTTTCATCTCTGTATCCGGATGCTCTTCCTCGATCAGATAACAATGGAGCGTAATCGGCGCTTTCCTGACATCCGCGAGTGCACCGTCTATGAAATCGCAGTCGAGCAGATTGTCTGAACTGCTCTTGCGCGCCGACGCAATGTTGACGTTAACCTTGGCAGGGCCGGCTAGCCAGTCGAGACGCTTCGTGTCGACCTTTGCGCCGCTGATGTGGGCGCGTCCGCCCGAGCCAGAGATCTCCACCTCTTCGTCCTGCTGCGTGAGATCGATTTGGCCGATTTCGTCAGCATGCTTCTCGGCGCCCCGCTTCGGGTCACCGTAGTATGAGGCGAAGGCAACGATTCCCTCCTTTTCAGCGGCGAGCTTTGCGGCTGCTTTCTCGGAGAGTGTGACCTCAAGGTCGAAGCCCATGTCGCCCTGTGCCATTGCCGGTAGGGAACATGCCAACAGCATGGTGGTCGCAATCGTTACAGGAACAAGCCTCATTTCCTTTTCCCATCGTCTGCACGTAATCAGCCCCTGATCACCTTTTCTATTGTCAGTCGTTGACGGCGATTATCCTGACCGTCTGCTGTTCGCATGCATCGTCGTCGCAGATGCCACCAAACCAGACCTCTCCGTCGCCAATCATCACGCCCTGCCAGTTGGCAAACAGGGTCGCATAAGTCTGTTTGGAGACAGCTTTCTTGACCTTGGCGGTGAAGACCTTGTCGTAATCCGTTTCAAAATGGGCGGCGTCCCTGATGGTCACCGCCTTGCCGTTGATCCGCGCCTTGAAAGGATATTCGATCATCGAGGCAACGGCCTGCTTGTCGTTTTCGGCGACGGCCTTCTTCAGCTTGTCGAAGAAGGTCTGGTACGGCGCATGAGCGCCGTACAGCTCGTCAAGCGTCTGGTTCATTTCTTTCGCCGATTGGGCCCCCGCGACCGTGGCACCCGCGAGGCCGATGAACAAAGCTGCAAAAAGCATTCGGTTCAGCTTGGGCATTTTACCGTTCTCCTACGGATCTATCGTGAGTCTCTATCGCTGGAATCCTTTGGCTCGCATACAGGATTTGATGAGCTCCTCCTCGTCCATGGTCTGAATCACGGCATTGCCAATTCCATCCCCAATGGCCTCGCCCCAGGTTTTTGGGTGATCGTTCGCCCCGATCCCGATCGTGGCCGCCTCTGCCTGGTACTTGCAATCGGCCAACGCCTGATCAGTCTCCGAACGAGGCGTATCATCCTTGACCCATGCGCTGTCATCGCTCACGCAGCCGGTCAGCATCAGCGAAACGGCCAAAAATGGGATAGGAATACGAAAGGTCATCATTCATCCTCCGTAACGGTCTCGGCGAAACACCTGGCCAAGTCGGCCGGCGCTCCAAGCTTCTTTGCCCAGGCTACCAACTCCGGGCGTTCCGACGGATCCGCCCAGCCGCCCCAGACGTCGCGAAAACGCTTCTTTCCGGCGACCGTCTGGAAGAACATGACGCCGTCATCGCTCACGGGCGTGGAGACATAAACGGCACTCCAGTTGCCGCTCTCCATGATCGTGCTGAACTTCACCTGAGCAGGCTTGACCTTGCTTTCCATCACCGAGGCGACAAGAGGGGCATATGCCTCCTTGCGCGCCTTCGTCACGTCGACCTTCACACCATCGCAGGCACTGGTTGCGGCGAAAGCGGACGTCAGCGTAATTCCCAGCCCTGTGAGGGCGATCATGACGATTTCAGCATGTCGATGGGGCAGGCTGTTGAATTTAGACATGAGCAGCTATTCCTTCCACGTTGCGAGGTCCATCACTCAGAAATCATCGTCATCCGATGAACTGTCGTCGTCGGGGTCATCGGCCTCACAGCCGATACCGTGGCACCCCTGGTATCTGCCCTGCGTATCGAAATTGGGATTGCCCTCGCGGTCGAATTGCGGCCTGTCGTCGATGGTCCGATCCCCAGCATCAGGATCATCGACCATGCAGCCGACGCCATGGCAGCCATCATAGCCGTCATCCGTTGTGCAGCCGGCGATCGCCAGCAAAGCGGAAACCAAAGTCGCGTAAAGTAAGGGTTTCAATGCATGTCCTCCTTCAGTCGGTTTTGGTGCTTTTCGCTAATCCTCAGAAACGAACCGTGAGCTTGCCGTTGAAGCCGTGCTCCTGCGCATCCGAGGCGAGCTGCCCCTGATAGGTCAGTCCGACGGTGGCCTTTTCACTGAGATTTATGTCCAGTCCTGCTTCGAGCACCGCAGCGTTCTTCGCGATCGGCGTGCCCTTGATGGCGAAGGACGAGCCGCCGGCAAAGGCAAGATGCGTTTCAGGCGTTACGTCGCCGAACGCATGCCGCCAGCCGATGCCGCCACGGGCCGTTGCGGTCGTCGAGCCCAGTGTGAATGCCGATGAAGCGCGCAGCCCGAGGGTCGTGAACGTCGTATCGCTGGATTGGTCCCCACTGGAGAGTGCGGCCGCGCCGCCATCTTCCGAGAAGCCGTCCGCGTCAAACCCCACATAAGAGAGGTTGGCGTATGGCTCGAAGGACACTGAGGCCGTGTCCAGCCGGTAGCCGAGCTCACCGAAGGCCTGAAAGGTGCCCGCATCGTAGTCGGCCGAGAGGCCGTCGGAGAAGCCTGGAAAAGCCACGACCCTGTCGGTTTCGACGCGATGCCACGAATACGCAAGACCCGAGCGGAAACCGAGAGGCCCACGCTGGGTGCCGGCATAGAGGCCCAGGTGATAATTGTTGCTCGAGCCGGATGATGCTCGGTTGTCGACGTCGAAGGAAGTATGGCTGTAACCGGCCAGAAGCCCGAGCCGCCAATGATCGCCCACGAGTATATCTCCGCCAGCCAGGAGGCCTCCCGTCGAGCGGTCGAGCCGTGCGGCGTTGCCGTCGCCATCAAGATGGCCCCAAGCGCCGAAGCCGCTTCCCCAAACGGTAAATTTCTCATTTGTCGCTGGAGCCAGCTCCGGTCCAGCCGGCCCATAGGCCATCACCTGCATAGGCGAAGCGCCGACACCTTCGAATGCTGCGCGGATGCGATCGCTGGCGGCATCGCGGACGAAATGGCTGTCCTGGATGAGGGCGCCGTGAACGGAAGAATAGATATCACCTGAAAGCTGGTCGAAGGCGTTGCGCGTTTCAGGTGTCGTCAGGAAGAGGATATTGTCATGGACGGGATTGCCCGCTCCAAGCGCCTCGGAAGCCGCCGCAGCCGAGCGCTGGTTGAAGGTCATTCCCACATCGGCGAAGGTCGTCGCGGTTCGCTCGGTATCGAGGAAGACGTTTTGCGGATCGTAGGCCAGTGCGAAATCGACGAAGGGTGTGTCCGCAGCCCAGATTCCGGTCAGGCCGGCGTATGTCCCGTTCACACCGCCCGCCGCTGTCAGCAAAGTGTAGCGCGTATCCACTGAAGGCGTTCCCTGCCGCAACAATTCGATGTGCGCCCCGTCGTCGATCGCAGCACTTCCCGTCGTATCGATGAGATCGGACGTCGATGCGAGACCCGCCTGGTAGGTGGACCCGGCCTGCTGCACGAAATCGCCGTCGACAGATAACGCCGAGACGACCTGGGCGGGATCGAGTACACTGCCCGGTGCGATCGCGCCGCCTTCGCCTGCTGTGAGGGAGCCGACCGTACCAATGCCTGCAACAAGGCCCGCTCCCGAGACATCCACCTGAGAGACGATGCTGCCGTCGACGGCCAGCGTTCCGCCGAGGACAGTGGTCGGTCCCGTATAGGTGCTGTTGTCGCCGCTCAGGATGAGTGCGCCTTCGCCCCGCTTGGTAAGATCAGCCGGACCCGAGATTGGGTTTGACCAGATCGACGAATAGCCTTGCGTGTCCACGTCGAACACGCCTTGATAACGGAACTCCATGGGACCGTTGACGGCATCTCCAAGATTGAGAAGCCCCTGGCCGTAGATGCTTTCGTCTTCGTAACCTTCCTTGGTCGCCGTTGTCAGAATTGTCTCAATAGTCTGGCTTGCGTTCATGTAAGGAAATGCGGACCGGACCACTGCGGCAGCACCTGTCACGTGTGGCGCTGCCATGGATGTTCCATCAATGGCTTTGTAGCTTCCATCCGACATCGGCCAGGTCGAATAGATGGCCACGGATGGATCGGGCTCCGGCCACTCGCCACCCGGTGCAGCCATGCACCATTCCGCTGCCGCTCCGCAACGTTGGCTGTAGCTTGCGATATTCCCGTCCTTGCCGACGGCGACGACCGCGATCACCGACCCTTGCAAATCTGAAAAGTCCAGATCCGCGACATCGGGATGAGACGGATCATAAAGATCCCAGGTATCCGGGTTCTGGTAATCGAAATCATCGTGGGGTTTGACGAACTCGTAAAGGCGGTTTGCGGTATTCTCCGGCGTGATCAACGGAAACATGCCAAACCCGCCTGACGGCAAAACCGCCGCTTTCGGTTGATCTATAAAATCATTACCGGCGGCGACGACCATGACGACATCCGCATCAGCTGCCTTTCTGAGCGCGTTATATTGCCTCGTCACGAAATCGGGCCCATCCATAACGGGGATGTACTCGAGTTTTTGGTAGTGGGGATTGTTTTCTTCACGCGGCAAGTCCGGGCCATAGCTTGCATTGAAAACATCGACCTTGTGACGGGCCGCATATTCAACGGCCGCCATGTCAGGGGACAGGGCGTCGTCATCAGTTTCGGTCCCGATCGCGCGGAGCGGCAAAATGGTGGCCTCATAGGCGACACCATGCATGCCCTTGCCATCGCGAGCCGCGCCAACGATGCCCGCGACATGTGTGCCATGACCGTTTATCTTGCCATCTTCGTCGTCAGTATGACTTACGTCGTCGGGAGCCCGTTCCTTTTCCGTACCGAAGTTTCGAAGAGCTTCAGAAATGCGTCCGGCGAACTCCGGATGGTTGACATCCAGCCCAGTGTCGATCACTGCGACAGTCACACCTTTGCCCGTATAGCCTTGCAGATAGGCCGGCAGGGCATTGATCATCGGCATGCCCCAGTTCCTGGAATATTCCGCATCGGCCGCCGGCGGCACGGGCGTGTGAGCCTCCTGCGACAACGCCACATGTGGCGCGAACAATGCCGTCGTCGCGGCCAGAAATTTGATCGTCCTGAAATTCACCCGCATACTCGACTCCTGCAAACCATCTTCTCCCGCTCAACGGACGAAACGCCCCCGGCGCAGGGCACTTGGCGTCGTGAATTTGTGACGCCGCATCGATGCAGTCAGGTGGCTGTGATTGGCGAATCCGGTGAGGCTGGCGATCTTAGCCAGGGGCATGTCGGTCGTGATCACGAAGCGCTCGGCGAGTTCAAGCCGTGTCGAAAGGATATATTGGTGAGGTGATTGGCCGGTCGTCTGTTTGAAGGCGCGCATAAAATGGCTGGGCGATAGACCAGCGAGCAGAGCCAACCGTTCGATCGACAATTGTTCACCAATATTGGCCCGGATGTAGTCTTGAACATCACGCCAGGTTTTGGGCGAAAGTCCTCCCCGGTACCGGGACGATGGATAGTCTTGAAGGGTCGAGTAATTGCGCAAGAGGTAGGTGGAGAAAACTGTCAGAAGGGAACCCATATAGAGATGGTTTATTGATTCCCCTTTTTGAATCTCGTCTCTCACCAAACGGGCGAGCAAAAGTGCCTTCTCATCAACATGTCCGGCTGGCGGAGGCAGGAACTCAAAATCTTCCCTTTCGAATTCCAGAGCTGCCAGCTTGGAAAGCTGTTCCGGAGCCAAGGCCAACAGCAGGTTTTCCTTCGGCACCGTCCAGCGCGCAAAAAGATCGGAGCTGGCAGGGATAATCTCGACTGTGCCAACCGGAGCCAGAAACTGCGGTCTCCCATCCGAATTGAGTGCAACCTCTCGTCCGGCCTGGGGCGACAGCATCACCACCGCCATGTGGGAAGGCGTGCGGTAACTAATCGAATTGGGGCCTGTCAGCGTATGGGTGACCGCTCCACTCGTCGTCTCGAACTTCGGTCCCCATTCATCTGGAATGCTACTCAAAAGGCTGCCAACGGTCTCGGCCAACGTCACCCCCTTGGACCGCTTCAGTCGGCATAATCCAAGGCCGACCGTGACTACCCCCTTGTCCGAAGCAATTTTCCGAAATCCCTCGCCGCGAGCAATTTTTAGCAACCGCTTATAAAATTCAAGAAGCTCAACCTATTTTCCGTCAATATATGGCTAAGAAATTGATATTAATGGCTGAATCTCAAGAGATATTTCAGAATATTACATATACTAAGGTGGGCATTTTGGTGTTTGGCTATCAAGAAACTATCATTTGTCAAATTTTCGCTGCTTTTTCGCCAGCTTCGGCAAATTGTTGCCGTTTCTGTGCTTCACTTTGCGTGTGGTATGTTCGGCTAAGTCCTCTGTATGCCTGTGGGATACGGTAGGCGATTAGCTGTACGGGGCGAGATGCGAACCGACAGGTGAGAGAATGATCAAACGAAATGTAATCGGCTTGGCCGGCGCGGCCGTGCTGTTGGTGGGCTGCCAGGCCAGCCCCGACCCACAGGTTCAAGCGCGCAACCACGAGTTCGGATGCATCGCCGGCACCGTTGGCGGCGCGATCATTGGCGGCCTGATCGGCAGCACGATCGGTGGCGGCACCGGTCGTGTCATAGGCGAAGCAGTTGGTATCGGCGGCGGCGGATTCCTCGGTAATCGTTTGGCCTGTCGCTAGGAGAGGGAGGATTTCCGATGCACAAGATTATTCCTGCCGCCGCAGTCGCTTTATTGGTCGGAACCGGCCTGGCAGCGGCACAACAGGCCCCGGCAATGCACGAAGGTCATCTCAACCAGCTCGATACCGATACTGACGGAGGTGTCAGCCAGCGAGAATACCAGTCCTTCATGACTGAAAGCTTCGCCAGGCTCGACAGAAATGGGGATGGTGTTCTTGCCGAAAGCGAGGTGACGGAGGTGCTTTCGCCGGAGCAGTTCACCGCCATTGACGCCAACGGAGATGGTGGCGCGAGCCGCAACGAGTTCCTGAAGCGGGTCATGAGTGATTTCGCAGCGGCTGACCGTGGCGGAGACGGACAACTCGAGTGAACATTGACGGGGTTAGAGCCCCGCAAAACATGTTCATTCCTAATGGAGGGACAATCGATGAAAACCGCGCTGCTGGCTGCTGCCATGGTTCTGGCCATTCCGGCGTTCGCATTTGCGCAAGACAACTGCGACGATGCCGAGGATCAGGCCACCTTGAACGAGTGCTACGACGCTGCGTTCAAGAAATCCGACAAGAAGCTCAACGAGCTCTACAAGCAGATCGAAGCCCGCCTGAAGGACGATGCCGATACCAAAAAGCTTCTCATTCAAGCACAGCGGGATTGGGTCAAATTTCGCGACGCGGAGTGCGGTTTCCAGACAGCGGGAGCGGCCGGAGGAAGCGTAATTCCAATGCTCATTGCGATGTGCATGGACGGCCTGACGCAATCCCGTGTCGAAGACTTCGAGGGTTATCTGAATTGCGAGGAAGGCGATCTGAGTTGCCCCGTGCCGGCGGCGAACTGACACATCTCACGACTGTTTTGCGGCCTTGAAGCGCTCCACCCAGCGCACCACCATCTTGGCCGAAACGCCATGGACGCGGGCAGCTTGGGCTTGGTGACAAGGGCAAAGCGGTGAAACTGCGCGCGTTGAAACAGAAGACCTCCGCGGCCTGGTTGAGTGCTGCACTTGTGTGCATTCCGGCCATACCCGTCACCATGGCCCAACTTGCCCCTCAGCCCGCCTGGGAGCGAACCTCGGACGGCGATTTGGTGACGATCACTTCCGACTCCGGCGCAGCGATTTCATTTGTCTCGCCCCGGCACTGGGAGGCACAGCAGACTGCATCATCCGTCACCTTCCGGTCGGGTCATCGGCGAATTGTCGTCGAGATCGTTGATCGCGGTGAGGGCGATCCGAAGGTTGAAGCGGAGCGACTGCTGCGCCTCGACCGCATCGGCGGGATCGCCTCCGGATTCGATGGAGGCAATGTCTCTGTACCCGATTCCGACCTGAGTGGTCCGACCTGCGTACTGGTTGCCACCGAATACACCGGACATTGCGCCGTCCTCTTGGATGATACCGTCATTGTCAGGATTACTTCGATCGGGACTGCCGAAAGACCTGCTGCATCGATCGACAGCATTATCGCCTCCATCAGCGAAAACCCGGCGTCATGACCACAGCCGCTCGTCATGATCCCCCACTGATTTACCGACCTTATTCGGCGGTTTTCTGGGTCTACCTTGCAGCCATCACAGTTGGCGTTATCGGCGTGTTTATGGCGTTCGGGGCAGCGATCCAGATAACGCTCCATACCAACCTTTTGCTTATCTCGGTCTGGGCGGTCTTCGTTTTCGTGCTCGTCCGCATCATCCTGCTATTCGATCCGTTTCGCGCGGTGCGCCAGGTGCCACAGGTTCTGGTTGCCGCAGTAGCCCTCGGAGGCACTGCGGCCCTGTTCATGGCGCTGCAAGGCAACGGGGCGATGGAGGTCATCATAAGCTGGCTCTTCGGCGCTCACTTCGCTTCCGATTGGTCCGCTGCCCTGAGCGCGCCGATCATCGAGGAGGCAAGCAAGGCAACTTGCGCCGCCGTAATCCTCGTTTTGTGTTGGGACCGAATGAACCGCATAGCCCATGCCCTGATGGTCGGCATGTTTGTCGGACTTGGCTTCGACATTGTCGAGGATCTGACCTATGAAGTGCAGTCGGCGCTCGGCGATCTGGACTCCGATCTTGCCGGAGCCGTGCCTACGCTTATCATTCGAATCCTGACCGGGTTTCCTTCCCACTGGTCCTATACGGCGTTGACCTCCGTCGGCGTGCTGCTTCTACTTCCCAGCTTCGCAGGCCGAAGAGAATGGAAGGCGCTTCACCGCCGGGCGATGGCGATTGCCCTTTTCGTCAGCGCCTGGCTCATGCATTTTGTGTGGGATAGCCCAGCCCCCGAATTCATTGCCAGTGATAGTAAGCTGGGTTTTGTGCTGCTGTTCTTTAAAATCTTAGTCAATCTGGTGATATTCCTCACCGCTATCCTGCTGTTGTTTCGCTATGAACGCCAATGGGTTGTCGGACGCATCGCGGAGCTGCGTGCGTCGGATGGCGTTCTTTCCGAGTTCGATCCCGAAATTCTCGATTCCCTGGTAACCCGAAAGGACCGACGCCGGCTGCGAAGGCAGGCCAGGAAGTCCGGTGGGTGGGTGGCGGCAAGGGCTATTGCTAGAAGGCAGCACTATGCGCTCGATTTGGTTCAGGGTGCTAAACCAGCAATGGGGCCTCGGTAGCTCATCCTGAAAGATAATTTCCAGGTCATGAACGACATCCTGGCCTCCAGGCGCGCCGGCGCCTGGCTTGTTCTGCAAGTCGAAATGACGGCGGGCATGATCTTCGCATCGTCCATCACTTTCGGTCGCGCGCTGCAGCCCCGCGACCAATTGATCACCGGATGGCGGCAGACTTGGTCCCAACGGTCGGATTCCAGTGCCCCGCAGGTTGTCGAAAAGGGCCTGTCCGACTGCGGACTGGTCTGTTAGGTCGAGATCGGCATGGCAGGACGCCGTTGCGGAGCGGAGACGCTGTTGGACGGCTTTGGGATTTTCACGAACGGTTCCCGCGCACCTGCACGGCGCATCAGGGTGCGGATATCATCAGGGGTGTAGCCGTCGACCGCCATAACCTTGCGGATGATCGGCTCGCTCAAAAGATCGTCGAGCGTTGGTTCGCCCTCACGTGCCATTGCGTCACCTCCAACATCGGATAACGAATTTCCCGCATCATAGGCGGGAACGGTGACTAGCTGATGTCGTCAGTTTGGCCAATATGTGTATCCAGTTGGCTGGGTCCGCGGCGCCAACAATGCACCCCGTGCCGATCGGCCTGCCTGCTGGTGATGGGCCTTGCCCCACCTTGGGCGGGGCGGGATGCTCGCGTCAGGTTCGCTGCTCAATGCGGTCGGATGCGCCGGCCTTGCCTATACCCATCACCCGGTCGACGGCGACCGCTCTTCGCGCCGTTCGGCAATGCCGGCAAGGGAACTGAGGGCCGCTGGATCACTGCCCATAGCGCTGGCTCGGGGGGCGATCAGCTATTCGATCTAGAGCATGTCCTGTGATCGATGAATCGATTGTGATGTGACGGCGACATTTTGTTCTGATTCAACCTCCATTTTGACGGAGGTGGA
>NZ_WQNH01000033.1 GCF_009812055.1 Chelativorans xinjiangensis
AACGCCGGACGGGCGGCCCGAGGGTCGCTGAAAAAAATTAGACTGGCGACACGAAGGCCGCCCGTCTTCCCACCACCTCGAGGGAGCCTTCCCGAAGGGTGGGTTCTTTGAAATGGCCAGACGGTGAAAACCGGGCGTGGCGAGGATTAGGCATGTCCGCAGCCCTTTTACGGAAACCAGTGCTTCGTGCGGTTGGCGAAGGCGACGAGGGAGAGCATCACCGGCACCTCCACCAGAACGCCGACCACCGTTGCCAGCGCCGCGCCCGAGGTCAGGCCGAACAGGCTGATGGCGACGGCGACTGCAAGCTCGAAGAAGTTCGACGTGCCGATGAGCGCGCAAGGGGCGGCGACGTTGAAGGGCACCTTCCACGCCCTCGCCGCGCCATAGGCAAGGAAGAAGATGCCGTAGGACTGGATGATGAGCGGCACGGCGATCAGGACGATCAGGAACGGGTTCTCGACGATCACATTGCCCTGGAAGCCGAAGAGGAGCACGACGGTGACCAGCAGGCCGACAATGGAGACGGGTTTCAGCAGAGACGTGAATTCGGAGACCGCCGCCTCCGCGTCCGCCCCGCCGCCGGCGCGGCCGGTCAGCCAGCGGCGGGTCAGGGCGCCGGCGATCAGCGGAATGACGACGTAAAGCCCGGTGGCCAGAAGCAGCGTCTGCCACGGCACGGCGATGTCGGTAACGCCGAGCAGAAGCGCCACGATGGGCGCGAAGGCGAAGATCATGACGACGTCGTTCACCGACACCTGCACCAGCGTGTAGGTGGCGTCGCCGCGCGTCAGCTGGCTCCACACGAACACCATCGCCGTGCACGGTGCCGCCCCCAGAAGGATGAGGCCGGCGATATATTGCTGCGCGTCCGCCGGCTCGATCCACGGCGCGAAAACGTACTGGAAGAAGAGCACGCCCAACGCCGCCATGGTGAAGGGCTTCACCAGCCAGTTCACCACCAGCGTCAGCACCAGTCCCTTGGGCCGGTCGCCGATGTGGCGCAGGCTGGCGAAATCGACATTGACCATCATCGGGAAGACCATCGCCCAGATGAGCACGGCGACGACGAGATTGACGGAGGCATATTCGAGGCCCGCCAGGAAGCCGAAAAGGCCCGGCAGCAGATTGCCGAGGGCGATGCCAGTGACGATGCACAGCGCCACCCATACGGACAGGTACTTCTCGAAAAAGCCGATGCGGCCGGCCGGCTGCGCTTCGCGGCCGAGAAGATGTTCACTCATATGCGCTTCCCTGGCGGCTCAGCCCGCCTTGTCGAGGTTGCGGCCGATGTCGTCGAGCCGCTTCTGCAGCGCCAGCCTGTCGAGCGATTTCAGCGGCAGGCTGGTGAAGATCGAAATGCGGTTGTTGAGCATGCGGTAGGTGTCGGCGAAGGCAAAGTGCTTTTCCGCCTCCGTGCCCTCGACTGCGGCCGGGTCCGGCACGCCCCAATGGGCGGTCATCGGCTGGCCGGGCCAGACGGGGCAGGCTTCCGCGGCGGCGTTGTCGCAGACGGTGAAGACGAAGTCCATCCTCGGCGCCTCCGGCTCCGCGAACTCGTCCCAGCTCTTCGAGCGGGCGAAGGAGGTGTCGTGGTTCGCCGTCTTCAGGAGCGCCAGCGCGTAGGGATGCACCTCGCCCTTGGGCTGCGAGCCAGCCGAGAAGGCCTTGAAGCGGCCGACGCCGGAGCGGTTGAGGATCGCCTCGGCAATGATGGAGCGGGCGGAGTTGCCCGTGCACAGGAAGAGAACGTTGAAGACATGGTCACTCATGGGGGCACTCCTCTCGACTCAGCAGCGGTCACAGGTCACGGCGTCGATGACCGGTCGGCACAGCTCCGGCGCGCCGTTGCAGCAGTCCTCCATCAGATAGGCGAGGAGGTCGCGGAAGCCGGTCATGTCGGCGAGGTAGCGTACGGTGCGGCCGTCGCGCTCGGTCCTGACGAGGCCGGCATGGGCGAGCACCTTCAGATGCGCGGAGGTGGTGTTCTGCACGGCGCCGAGGCGCTCGGCTATCTCGCCGGCGGGAATGCCGGCGGGGCCCGCCCTGAGGAGAAGACGGAACGCCTCCAGCCGGGTGTCCTGGCCAAGCGCAGCGAGAGCGGCGAGGGCGGAATTCTTATCCATATATCCAAAGATCCAGATATCTAGAGAAGCTTCCTAGCACGGCGACCGGCCCGTGTACAACCCGTTGCCGCTATCGAAATCTCGGGTCGCCGAGGCGCCCCGGCACCTTTTTTTCAACACCGTCGCCCGGCGGGCAAAAAAAGTTCCACCGCATAGCCCGGCGCTATTTGTCCATAAGCAACAGACAGGGGCAAAACACGGACACACAACGCAACAACCGCAGGGGCGGAGACGATGGGCAAGCCGGGACAGACAGCGACATTCCTCGACGGAAAGCTGCGCGCCCCGGCCTCGCTGCGTCGGCGCCTTGCACGGCCGCGCGTTAGCGCGCGAGGCTTTTCCGCAATCATCTCTTCGCTGCCACAACCGATCCCGCATATCTGCGGGTGCCAGGCCGGACGGCCCGGCCTTGCGGTCGGCGGCAAGCCCATAGCCGGTCCTCCCGCCCCCCGGACCGGCTTAGCCCAAGGCCCTGCCTGCGGCACTTCACAGTGTCATCAGGCGGGGCCTTGGGACTCTGTATCGAGGGGGATGGCGTTCGCGACGGTAGCATGGGTCTTGCGGGTGGAAAGACCATGGCCGCCCTCCCCCTGATCGACAAAGCCATGATCCTGTGCCTCCTTGACGAGCTCGCCGAACGCGGGCTCAGCGAGAAGGACGTGGATTGGGCGCTGGTGCGCGACGGTCCGGTGGATCTCGACCTGCTCGCCGAGTGCAAGCGCGAGCATCCGCACTTCAGCCCCTCATGCACCCGCGGCAATGCCTCTGCCGCCGATACCAACGGGCAGAACTCGCCGCTCTCCTGGTCTCGGTGACGAGCCGCCGCGCAAGCGTCGCGACCGGCTGAAAGGGGGTGGCTACTCCACCCCTTCCTCTCCGCTCCCGGGTTGTGCCTGCTTGGCTGATTGCCCGCCGCCGCTCTCGCTGTCGGCCGTCAGCCGGTTGAGCGAGGCCGCCACCCGGCGTGCCAGCGCGCCTGGCGCTGCGCCCTCCCCTTCGGTCGTCAGCACCTCGGTCGCCGACGTGGAAAGGTATGTCTCGTTGGAGCGGCCGTCGAGAACGTGCCAATAGATGCGCAGCGCGTCCCCTTCGAGGCGTACCGCAGTCAGCAGTTGGTAGAGCGGCACGGAGGCGCCGAAGTTCTGCTGCGTTTGGGCGAGCACGTCGCTGAACTCCTCTTCCGGGCGCACGCCGACCATGCGAATCTTCTCCTCCTCGTTGAGCGCGATCCACAGCGACTGGGTGAACAGTTGTGCGAGCGCGTCGGCGGAGCTGCCTTGCGCATGGGCGCGGGCGCTGTCGACGACGATGACGGGGCTTTGCGAACCGGGATGCCCGGGCACCCCGAGGGACAGATAGGCGAGTGCCGCGCCGCCCGCCGCCAGCGCCATGACCGCCCCCACGGCGCCGCTCTGCAGGCGGCGTTTTCGGTCGGCGACCAGCAGGCGCAACTGCGCCACCGTCCGCCGCGGCATGCTCTCGCGACTGACAAATGTCGGTACGTATGTGCCGAGCGGCAGGGTGATGCGCACCGGATCGTTCGCCCCCTGGGCGGCGTAGTAATCGTGCAGGGAGCGGCGCAGGTGGCCGGCGGCAATGCGCACGATGGGATCGACCGAGGCATCGAAACTCGAATCGCGGCCGAAGACGTCGACGGCGACGGTGAAGGCCTTGATGCGCTCGGCGCGCCCGGCCACCGTCTCGTCCACGACGAATTTCAGGAAGCGCTTGTTGCGATCGGAAGCGCGGAAATGCTGGCTCGCCAGAAGCCTGTTCAGGGCGTCGAGACGGTAGTCTCCCGCCTCGACGCTTTCCTCGGTGGCGGAGCGCGGGCGTTTGTTGGCTTTTCCGCGGTGTCGTCTTGCTTTCTTTAAGTTTGGGCCGTTCATGCTTGCCAGGATGTAGTGGAGCATCTGTTTTCCGTTTCATCGCTCATGCCGGCGCGATGGTACGCGGCGCCAGCACTGCAGCTTTTCGGCGGCTCTACTCCTGAACCTATCGTCGCCTTTCTCTCGACAACGCCTTACGTATCGTCAGCGCATCCAGCACCAGCCGACGCCCATAGATGAACCGAATGGGGATCGGCGCCCCATGGGCTTGCAGCTGACGGCAGGATCGCTCGATCACGAAGAGAAGGCACCGCAACTGGTGGGTGCTGATCGTCTCTTCCTCCGCCAGCCAACGCGACATCCGCGCGGTATTCTCCGTCATCGGGATACCGGGAAACGGGTCGAACACCACACGCGTCGACCTTCAACTTCTCACAAGCCCGGCAGCCGCCCACCGGCCGCGCGGCGCCATCCGCGCGACCGGGAGATGCAGGCTTGTGCTTTTCGTGTCCGGCTCAGTACCCATGAAATGCATGTCCTGGCTGCTTCGCTTGTGGGGCGAGGTGAGCCGGAGCGAGTCTTATGGGCAAATAAGAGGAGCGGACGGAAATCGGCGCTTGGAATTGCGTCCCCGGACAAACGGCGCCACTTCCCGAAAAATGGACTCATTCTTCGGAAAGATTTACGCGTCAACCTGGAAGAGACACGTCCAGGGCGCGCAAACTGCGGGGATCGATGGCGGGCTGGTGCTGCGAGAGAGGATTGAACTCTCGACCTCTCCCTTACCAAGGGAGTGCTCTACCACTGAGCTACCGCAGCGCCGGGGATTCGGGCGGCGTTCTGCCATATCGATTGGCCGAGCGCAAGCGCTACCTCGACGATATGGGAACGGACGGGCGGAGCGCCACGCCGCAAGGACCTCGGGCGGTTGCAGGAGAAGCGGATATGACCGGGAAACGGAAGGACAGCGAGGGCGGCAGCGAGCGGGAGAAGCGGCTGGCGGCGGAGCTTCGGGCCAATCTCGCGCGGCGCAAGGCGCAGGCGCGCTCGCGCCGCGCCGGCAAGCCCGACGAGCGGGCGGAAGGCATTCCCGCAGCGGGGTCCGTCGAGGACAAGGAAAAGCGGTCGTGAGCACCACGTCCGAATGCGCCGCTTTGCCGGCGATGCATTTCCTTGAACCCGCGGCGGGCATGCTCTAGAGCAGTTCCAGGAAAATGAAAATCGGCTTTCCGTCGGGAATTGCGACAAAACAAAAGGTGGATCGGACCAAAGGTTTTGCGAAACGATGGTCCGATTTAGAACACTCGAACGCGTGACACAGGAGCCGGGGGGACAGCCCGGGAAAGAGATTTCCATGGACAGCATACGCATCCGCGGGGGCAATGCGCTCAACGGCACGATCCCGGTTTCCGGCGCCAAGAATGCGGCACTGCCGCTGATGATCGCCTCGTTGCTCACCGACGATACGCTGACGCTCGAAAACGTGCCGCACCTTGCCGACGTCGAGCAGCTCATCCGCATTCTCGGCAATCATGGCGTCGACTACTCCGTCAACGGGCGCCGCGAGAACCAGAACAAGGGCTATTCGCGCACCATCCACTTCACCGCGCGCAGCATCGTCGACACCACCGCCCCCTATGAGCTGGTCTCCAAGATGCGGGCGAGCTTCTGGGTCATCGGGCCGCTTCTGGCGCGTATGGGCGAGGCGCGGGTGTCGCTGCCCGGCGGCTGTGCCATCGGCACGCGGCCGGTCGACCTCTTCATCGACGGCTTGCGGGCGCTCGGCGCCGAGATCGATATCGAGAGCGGCTACGTCGTGGCAAAGGCGAAAAACGGTCTCGTCGGCGCGCGCTACCGCTTCCCCAAGGTCTCGGTGGGCGCCACCCATGTGCTCCTGATGGCGGCCGCGCTCGCCAAGGGTGAAACGGTGCTGGAAAACGCCGCGCGCGAGCCGGAGATCGTCAACCTGGCCGATTGCCTCAACGCCATGGGCGCGAAGATTTCCGGTGCGGGCACCGCGACCATCACCGTTCAGGGCGTCACCTCCCTTTCCGGCGCGCGCCACCGCATCATCCCCGACCGCATCGAGACGGGCACCTATGCGCTGGCCGTCGCCATGGCGGGCGGCGACGTGCTTTTGGAGGGCGCCCGTGCCGACCTCCTGGAATCGGTGCTCGACGTGATCGAGCAGACCGGCGCCGAGATCACCCGCGCCAACACCGGCATCCGCGTCAGACGCAACGGCGCCGGCGTCGAGGCGGTGGACGTGACCACGGAGCCCTTCCCCGGCTTCCCGACCGACCTGCAGGCCCAGTTCATGGCACTGATGACCAGGGCGAAGGGCCAGTCGCGCATCACCGAGACCATCTTCGAGAACCGCTTCATGCATGTGCAGGAGCTGGCACGGCTCGGCGCACGCATCTCGCTTTCCGGACAGACGGCGATCGTCGACGGGGTGGGACAGTTGAAGGGCGCGCCGGTCATGGCGACGGACTTGAGGGCCTCGGTCTCCCTGGTGATCGCCGGGCTTGCGGCGGAGGGCGAAACGCAGGTCAATCGCGTCTACCATCTCGACCGCGGCTTCGAGCGGCTCGAGGAAAAACTTTCCGGCTGCGGCGCGGAGATCGAGCGCATCTCCGTTTGAGCCGAATGGGAACGCGGGGGTGCGGTACGCCGTTTCGCGGACACAGGCGTACGATCGGCGGCACGCCGCCCTATGGATGACGTGAGAGTATCGATGGACCTTTTGAAACTGGTCGCCCTCGACGATGAAGATTTGAACATCATCTCCGCGCATGTCCAGGATGCAGTGATGAAGGTTGGCGACCTTGTATACCAGAAACGTGAAAGGCGCTTCGCTCTCGGGATGAACCGCTTTGTCTGGGAGAAGGAGAGGCGAGGCCTTTTTCGTCGCGAGCCCCATGAACGGCGGCGCAGCGTACTGCATTTCGACCGCGTTCTCGCCGTCCGCGCCGCCGGCATCGACAAGACGAAACCCGATGAGGTGCTGTCGCTCCTGACCATCAACTTCGTGCCGGGCGTCGCGCCGTCGGGCACGGTGGAGCTTGTGTTCTCCGGCGACGCGGCCATCAACCTCGATGTGGAATGCATCGAGGCGCGGCTGAGCGATCTGGGCGCGGCGTGGGAAACGCCGGTGCGCCCACGCCACGGCGGATGAGGGAGCGGCGATGACCATCAGACTGTCCACGGCGGACGCCGATTTCGAGACCCGCTTCTCGGCCTTCCTTCTGACCAAGCGCGAGACATCCCAGGAGGTCGACGCGACGGTGCGCGACATCATCGCCCGCGTGCGCACCGAAGGCGACGCTGCGGTGGCCGACTATACGCGCCGCTTCGACCGGTTCGACATCACCAAGGCCGGCATGCGGGTGGAGCGCGACGAGATCGAGGCCGCCTACGACGACGTCGCCAAGGAGACGTTGGAAGCGCTGCGGCTGGCGCGCGAGCGCATCGAGGCGCATCACCGCCGGCAGGTTCCCGCCGACATGCGCTACAAGGATCCGCTCGGCGTCGAGCTCGGCTGGCGCTGGACGCCCATTCCCGCCGTCGGCCTTTACGTGCCGGGCGGCCTGGCGAGCTATCCGAGCTCCGTGCTCATGAACGCGGTGCCGGCGCGGGTGGCCGGTGTGGAGCGGGTGGCGATGGTGGTGCCGACACCCGACGGCAAACTCAACCCGCTTGTTCTGGTGGCGGCGGACCTCGCCGGCGTCAGCGAGATTTTCCGCATCGGCGGCGCGCAGGCGATCGCCGCGCTCGCCTACGGCACGGAGACCGTTTCCGTCGTCGACAAGATCGTCGGTCCTGGCAACGCCTACGTGGCCGCTGCCAAGCGCCAGGTCTTCGGCCAGGTGGGCATCGACATGATCGCCGGGCCGTCGGAGGTGCTGGTGGTGGCCGATGGCGACAACGATCCAGACTGGATCGCCGCCGACCTTCTCGCCCAGGCCGAGCACGATACGGCTGCGCAGTCGATCCTGATGACCGACGATGCCGACTTCGCCGGCAGGGTGGAAGCGGCGGTCCAGCGCCAACTGAAAACGCTTTCGCGCAGTAAGATCGCCGCCGCGAGCTGGCGCGATTTCGGCGCCATCGTGCTGGTGCGCAGCTTCGAGGAAGTGCCGGGGCTGGTGGACCGCATCGCGCCGGAGCACCTGGAGCTTGCGACCGAGGAGGCGGAAAACCTGCTCGCGCGCATCCGCAATGCCGGGGCCGTCTTCCTCGGCCGGCACACGCCGGAGGTGATCGGCGACTATGTCGGCGGCTCGAACCATGTGCTGCCGACGGCACGCTCGGCGCGCTTCTCCTCGGGGCTTTCGGTGCTCGATTTCGTCAAGCGCATGTCGATCCTGCGGCTCGACGCCGAGCAGCTTCAGGCGCTGGGGCCGGCGGCAGTGGCGCTTGCCAAGGCGGAAGGGCTGGAGGCCCACGGCCGCTCGGTCTCGACACGGCTCAACCTCTAGGACGTCGGTATGGGCGAGCGGAATTCCGGCAAGGCGCGCCTGATCGATGTGGAGCTTGACGAGACGGTCGGCCGTGCCGCGCCGGACATCGAGCACGAGCGCGCCGTTGCCATTTTCGACCTCGTGGAGGAAAACCGCTTTCACCCGGTCGGCGACGACGCCGGCGGCCCCTACCGGCTGAAGATCTCCCTCGTCGACGCGCGCCTCGTCCTCAACGTGACGCGCGAAAACGGCGATGAGGTCGTCACCCATATCCTCTCACTGACGCCCTTCCGGCGCATCGTCAAGGATTACTTCCTCGTCTGCGAAAGCTATTACCAGGCCATCCGCTCGGCCACGCCAAGCCAGATCGAGGCCATCGACATGGGCCGGCGCGGCCTGCACAACGAGGGCTCGCAGACGCTGATGGACCGGCTGGCCGGTAAGATCGAAGTCGATTTCGACACCGCGCGGCGGCTCTTCACTCTTGTCTGCGTGCTGCATTGGCGGGGGTGACGGCGATGTCGCAGCCGCGGGCCGAACCGGCGGGCGGGACAAGCGGGAAAGCGGGCGGCGGACCGGCTTCGGTATTGTTCCTGTGCGGGCGCAACTCCATCCGCTCGCCTATGGCCGAACTGCTGGCGCGCCGGGTGCTGCCGAAATCGACCTTCATCGCCTCGGCCGGCATCCGGCCCGGCGAGCGTGACCCCTTTGTCGATGCCGTCCTTGCGGAAGAGAACCTGGCGCTGGGCGACTGGCGCCCGCGCACGCTGGAGGAGCTCGAAGACAGCTATTTCGACCTCGTCGTCACGCTCGCGCCGGAGGCCCACCACACCGCGCTGGAACTGACGCGTTCCATGGCCGTTGAAGTGGAGTACTGGCCGACGCTCGACCCTTCCGCGGTCGAGGGCACGCGCGAGCAGATCCTTTCGGCCTACCGCGACGTCCGCGACAGCCTGGCGGAACGGATCGCCCGGCGCTTCGGCGGCGGGGCGGCTACCCACGCCCGTTAACACGCTTGCGCGAGTACGGGCGAATGGGCTAGGTTCCGCGCGATTTCGGCCGGCGTGGGCGCAAAAAGCTCCCACGCGGTCGTTTCTATGTCAGAAGAAGGTATCGGATGCCGAAGGAAGAAGTCCTCGAATTTCCAGGGGTAGTCACCGAACTGCTGCCCAACGCCATGTTTCGCGTGAAGTTGGAAAACGAACACGAAATCATCGCCCATACGGCCGGCCGTATGCGCAAGAACCGGATTCGCGTTTTGACCGGCGACAAGGTGCTGGTGGAAATGACGCCCTATGACCTGACCAAGGGTCGTATCACCTACCGCTTCAAGTAACCGGCCGTGGCCGCGCCGGCAGGAGTGTGATGAGCGCGCTGAAGAAACTCGTCCTGGCCTCCGGTTCGCCGCGGCGCATAGAACTCCTGCAGCAGGCGGGCATCGAACCCGACCGTCTCCTCCCCGCAGAGATCGACGAGACACCGCTGAAGGCCGAGCATCCGCGCTCGCTGGCCAAACGGCTTTGCCGTGCCAAGGCGGAGAAGGCGCTGGAGCGGCTGAAGAAGAGCGGCGAGGCGGAAGATGCATTCGTGATGGCGGCCGATACGGTGGTGGCGGTCGGCCGGCGCATCCTGCCCAAGGCGGAGACGGTGGACGAAGCGTCGAACTGCCTCAGGCTTCTGTCGGGCCGCTCGCACCGCGTCTATACCGGCATCTGCCTTTTTACGCCCTCGGGCAAGCTGCGCCACAAGCTTGTGGAGACGCGCGTACGCTTCAAACGGCTTTCGCGCGAGGAACTGGAAAGCTACCTCGCCTCCGGCGAGTGGCGCGGCAAGGCCGGCGGCTATGCCATCCAGGGCTTGGCCGGCACCTTCATCGTCAAGCTCGTCGGTTCCTACTCGAACGTCGTCGGCCTGCCGCTCTACGAAACCGTCAGCCTGTTGACGGCGGACGGCTACAAGGTGCATTTCAACTGGCTTTCGGGAACCCGCGTCTGAACGATGCCGAACAACGAACCGGAAAAGATCACGCCGCTGAGACCCAAGCGCCCCTGCCCCGAGTGCGGCAAGCCCTCGGAGCGTGCGTTCTATCCCTTCTGCTCCAAGCGCTGCAAGGACATCGACCTCAACCGCTGGTTCTCCGGCGCCTACGTCATCCCCGGCCGCCCCCTCGAGGACGGCGACGACGAGACGCCTTCCGAATAGGCCGTGCCCCGGCACGAAGATGATGTGGATCGTCCGCTCCTCCCGCCTTGCCATGCGCAACCTGAATTTGTAGAGCGTTTCTCGTGCACGCGTATGCGTAGATGGCGGCCGGTGCCGGCTGAATGCCCATGTCGACGGTCGGCCGCCGAAATTTTGCAGAACCAAAGGGGTTTGCCATGCCTTCCAAGCTGATTGCCGCCGTATCCGCCCTTGCCCTGCTCGGCCTCACCGCCTGCAGCAAAGAGGAAGAGAAGGCACCCGAGACGACCGCGGACCAGGTCGAGGAAACCGTCGAGGAGGCCGCGGACACCGAGGCGGCGCCGGAACCGGAAGAGGGCGCCACGGATGCAGAGGAGCCCGACGAGGGGGCTGCTGCGGACGTAGATTCCACCGAGGACACCGTTGAAACCGCGGAGCCGGCAAGCGACCCCGTCGAATCGGTCATCGATGCCGCAGGGCAGGAAGCCAGCGACAGGCTCGATGCCGTCAAGGACACGATCAGCGAGACCACCGGCGTCGGCACCGATGCCCTCGATGCGGTGTTCGACGGCGCCAAGGAGAAGGTCGGCGGCCAGCTCGATGCCCTCAAGGATTCGATCAACAAGGTCACCGGCAACGCTACCGACGCCTCGGAGAATGCCGACGCCGAAGACGCGGCTACGACGGCGGAGGATACCGCCGTGGAGCCTGCCGACGATGAGGCTCAAACCGACGGCAACTGAAGCCCGGCTTTTCTTCTCACGACCCTACAGCGCGCTCCCCTTCAGCCTTTCGCCGAAGGGGAGACATAAAAAAAGCCCGGTTCACGAGGAACCGGGCAATGTGCAGGCAAGCCGGGGGGAACCGGCATGATGGGAGTGAATGCCTGCATTGGGAGATGAAGGCTGTCAGGGGCCGCGGCGCATCATGGCTTCGGCCTTGGTGCGGGTCTGCGTGATCTGCTGCAGACGCCGGATCGGGTCGTCCAACACCGGTCCATCATAGGCCAGCATGATGTCTTCGCGGCTGAGGCCGATATCCTGAAGCTCCCAGTCCGAAAGCTCGTTCAGTTGGCTCATGGCACGACGGTTGTTCCACAAGCGCCAGGCCTCGGTGGCTGCGCGTACGAGACGCGCAGCAAATCCCGGCCTGGCGGTGGCGGTGATCGGCAAAGCGGTCCGTTCTGCACGCATGGAAAGCTCCTTGGCGGTCGGGTTGAAAATCTCCGCCCCTCGGCGGCGCATCCTGAAGACGGCAAAGCGTCCCCGCGGCAAAAAACCTCTGCCGCGGCGAAGCGCCCTTCCGCCCGTCTTCTGGAACGATCCGTTTATCCCACAAGCATATTGATTAGTCGAACGAATGTTTTTAATCTATTCCATCAAATTCCATGATGGAAGAAGAGCCATGGCAGCCCCGCTCGATCTCGACCAGCTCAACACCTTCATTTCCATTGCCGATACCGGCAGCTTCACGCGTGCGGCGGAAGAGGTGCACCGCACCCAGTCGGCCGTCTCCATGCAGATGCGGCGCCTCGAAGAGCGCATCGGCAAGCCGCTCTTCGAGAAGGACGGGCGCACCAACCGGCTGACGGAGGAGGGCGAGCGGCTGTTGCTCTACGCCCGCCAGATGCTCCGGCTCAACCGGGAGACGCTGGCCGCCTTCGACGATGCGAGCCTGGAAGGCCATATCCGCATCGGCATGCCGGACGATTATGCCGAGCGCTTCCTGCCGGAGATCATGGCGCGCTTCTCGCGCTCGAACCCGCGCGTGGAGATGTCGGTGCTGTGCGAGCCGACGCCCAACCTGGTGCACCACGTGCGCCAGGGCAATCTCGACATCGCCCTTTTGACCGACGATGACGCCTCGGAGGTGGTGCGACGGGAGCCGCTGTTGTGGGTCGGCTCGACCAACCATTCCACCCATGAGCGCGACATCCTGCCGATGGCCTTCGGCCGGCCGACCTGCTCCTGGCGCCGGGCCGCCTGCGAGGCGCTGTCGGAGATCAACCGCGATTACCGCGTGCTCTTCACCAGCTTCTCGGCGACGGTGATCACGGCGGCGGTGCTTTCGGGAGCCGCCGTTTCCGTGCTGCCGGAATGCGCGCTCAGGCCCGGCATGCGGGTGCTCGGCGAGAACGAAGGCTTCCCCGCCCTGCCCGACTGCCGCATCGGCATCTTGCGCGGGCGCACCAGCCAGTCCGAGATCGCCGAGGCGCTGGCCCGCCACATCTCCGAAAGTCTCGACAACATCACCGTGCCGCTGGCGGTGGACGAGGCGGAAGGATTCGACTTCGCCTCCTTTACCCATCGCTTGCGTCGGGGGAAGCGGCTGAGGCCCAGCCAGGTGCTGCCGGGCTGGTGAGATAGGCGGCCCTTGACGGAGGCCGTTTGAGCAAGATCGATCAAATGCGGCTCGGCAAATGCGTCCATGATCGCGCCCGTTGGCAAATGGGAGCACGGGGAGTGGAATGAGCACGGTCGCCAAGGCGCTCTGGTTCATCGAGAGCCAATTCGGCCGCTGCCCGAGCCTCGACGACATCGCCGCGGCCTGCGGCACGAGCCGCTTTCACCTGAGCCGCAGCTTCAGGCTGGCCACCGGCCTGCCGGTGATGGCCTACGCGCGCGGACGCCGGCTGACCGAGGCCTACAAGGTGCTTTCGGGCGGCGCGCCGAGCATCCTCGGTGTGGCGCTGGAAGCCGGGTACAGCTCCCACGAAGCCTTCACCCGCGCCTTTCACGACCAGTTCGGGCTGACGCCCGAAGAGGTGCGCAAGGGGCGGGCAGTGGACATGAAACTGCTTTTGGAGCCGATCAGGATGGACAACGCAACGAACATCACCCTTGAAGAGCCGCGCGTCGAGCACCGGGACGCGATCACGATCGCCGGGCTGGGCGGCCGGTTCCGCCTCGACGAGACCCAGAACATTCCGGCGCTATGGCAGAAGTTCCAGGAATACGAGGGCACCCTCGGCGAGTTCCCGGGCCTCTGGTACGGGGTGTGCGGGGAGTGGAGCGACAGCAGGGAGGACTTCTTCTACATGGCCGGGGTGGGCGTCGCCCATACCGAAGGCCTGCCGCCGGAACTCACCGTCTACCGCTTTCCCGCCCAGACCTATCTCGTCTTCAGGCACGACCGCCATATCTCCGAGCTCACGCGGACAATGGACGCCATCTTCGGGTGCTACCTGCCCGAGCACGGCTACGACGCCATGCGGATGGGCACCTATTTCGAGCTTTACGACGAGAAGTTCGATCCCGTGACCGGGCTCGGCGGGCTCGAATTGTGGATGCCGATGGCGAAGAAGAGCTGACCTGCGAGGAAGCGCCGGGAGACCAAGCGTTGCAAGGCGGTTGATACCATTGAGGATTTCCAGGCGAGATGCGATAAACTTAGCCGAATAAGTCTCGCCTGAAGGAACACCCTCCTTGCAATATATGGCCGAACCTACCGTGAAGTGGTACCGCCAGCGCTCGTTCGTGCTGTGCGTTCTGATCGTCGCCGGCATCCTCGCCATTCAGGCAAGCGTCCTGGCCGCCATGGGCCGTGTGCCGATCTGCACCTGCGGGCTGGTGAAGTTCTGGTATCCCGATTCCTCGGGCCCTGAAACTTCGCAGCACCTTACCGACTGGTACACGTTCAGCCATGTCCTCCACGGCCTCATCTTCTATTTCCTCCTGTGGCTTATCGCGCCGCGGATGCCCTTCTGGTGGCGGCTGGCCGTCGCGGTCGGGGTGGAGGCCGTCTGGGAAATCGCCGAGAACACACCGATGGTGATCGACCGCTACCGCCAGTCCGCGCTGGCGGAGGGATATTTCGGCGACAGCATCGTCAATTCCCTGGCCGACACGTTTGCCGCCATCATAGGCTTCGTCTTCGCCCGCCTTTCGCCCGTCTGGGCAAGCATTGCCCTGCTCCTCGTCTTCGAGCTTTTCGTGGCTTACATGATCAGGGACAATCTGACGCTCAACATCATCCAATTGATCCATCCGACGGAAGCCATCTCCCGTTGGCAGGTGGGCGGTTGATGTGTTGAAGTTCGGCCGGAGGCCGGAGCCTTTGAGACGGAGGCTGTCCGGGATCCATTCTCGCCTCGCCGAAGCTCCGGCGAAGCGGGCCGGAAGGTCAATGTCGCGGAATGGATTCCGGCGCTCCACCGGCTCTCGGCCCCCTCGGGGTTGACCGGGTCCGTCGCAACGCGCTCAATCGGCCCCATGGAAGACACCCGCAGAGACGATTCGCTCAGCAACATCGCCGAGTTCTCCGTCAGCGAAATCTCGCAGGCGCTCAAACGCACGGTCGAGGACGCCTTCGGCCATGTGCGCGTGCGCGGCGAGATTTCGGGTTATCGCGGCCCGCATGCCTCGGGCCACTGCTATTTCGCGCTGAAGGACGAGCGGGCGCGGATCGAGGCGGTCATCTGGCGGGGCAGTTTCTCGAAGCTGAAGTTCCCGCCGCAGGAGGGGCTTGAGGTGGTGGCCACCGGCCGCCTCACCACCTATCCGGGCTCGTCGAAATACCAGATCGTCATCGACAGCATCGAGCCCGCCGGCGCCGGAGCGCTGATGGCCCTTCTCGAGGAGCGCAAGCGCAAGCTGGCGGCCGAGGGGCTGTTTGCGGAAGAGCGCAAAAAGCCCCTGCCCTTCATGCCGCGCGTCATCGGCGTCGTCACATCGCCCACGGGGGCCGTCATCCGCGACATCATCCACCGCATCACCGACCGTTTTCCCGTGCATGTGGTCGTCTGGCCGGTCCGGGTGCAGGGTGAAACGACGGGCGGCGAGGTGTCGGCCGCCGTCACCGGCTTCAACGCGCTCGGCCCCGGCGACGGCATTCCCCGGCCGGACGTCATCATCGTCGCGCGCGGCGGCGGCAGTCTCGAAGACCTGTGGGGCTTCAACGACGAGGCGGTCGTGCGGGCCGTGGCAGGCTCGGAGATACCGATCATCTCCGCCGTCGGCCACGAAACGGACTGGACCCTGATCGACCTCGCCGCCGACCGGCGCGCGCCGACGCCCACCGGAGCGGCGGAAATGGCGGTGCCGGTGAAGGCGGAGCTCGAAGCCGGCCTCTCCCGCCTCTCGGCGCGGCTCAAGGCGGCGGTCTCGCGCGATCTGGAACGGCGACAGCAAGGCTTGCGCGCGCTCTCGCGGGCGCTGCCGTCGCCGGACCAGCTCTTCGCCCTGCCGCGTCGGCGCTTCGACGAGGCGGCGGGGCGGCTGGTGCGGGGTTTGGGTGGCGCCACCCAGCGCAAACGGCTGCGCTTCGACGGGCTGCGGCTCACGATCACAGCGCTCGACCGGCGCCTCGTCGAGGCGCGGCGTCGCGCGGCCCAATGCGGCGAGCGCTTGCCCATCGTCTATCTCGGGCTGGTGCGCAACCGCCGCGCCCGTTTCGACCGCGATGCGGCACGCGTCAGCCCGCGCGCCAGCCTGGAGCGCATCGGCCGCCTGAAAGAGAACCTCACGGCAACGACCGGCCGGCGGGACCGCGCCGTCCACCTCCGGCTCGAGCGCGCGAAGGCCGCCTACGACCAGGCTGCAAGGCTTGCCGAATCTCTGTCCTACAAGAAGGTTCTGGAGCGCGGCTTCGCGCTGGTGCGCGATGCAGAGGACAAACCGCTCAAACGGGCACGCGACCTGCGGGCGGGCCAGGAGTTGCACCTGCAATTCTCCGACGGCAGCGCCGGTGCCGTCGCCACCGGAAAGCCGGCGGGCGACCCGCGCCGAAGCAAGGCTTCCCCGGCGGCGAAGGAGCCTGGAAAGCAGGGGTCGCTGTTCTAGGCATTTCCGCTTCGCTCCAGCTTCCGGGATGCGCGGCTGGAGGAACTGTGCAGCCCTTCTGGCTAAGGGTGCTGCTACCGGACAAGCCGGCACCCTTACCCCCTTGCATACCCAATGCCTCCATGGGCAACCGGCAAGGCCGATTACCCCATCTCCAAGCTCGTTGAAATGCTCCGCCGAAAGCCGGCGTGCGCCGCGCGTCATGACGTGTCGGGGCTCTCCAGCGCGTACAGGGCCAGCGAATGGGCGTGCGCCAGGATTTCGTCGACCTCGCGGATGTTGCGGGGTGCTTTTTGTCCTCGCGCGCCTGCGGCGTCGCGCCAGGCGGACGGGTCGAAGCGGGACAGCCGGCCGCCGGGCGGTCGTCCGCCGCGCAGCGGTGAGATACGGCGCCCAAGCCCCAGATCGCGGCGCGCCTTCCAGCGGGCAAAGCGCATGGCTTGTCCCGGCAGATCGTCAAGGGCGGCGACCAGTGCCGCGAGGCGCTGGCCAAGACGCGCGGCGCTTACGGGATCGTCGCGGGATGGCGGCTGCGGGAGGGGAGACGGCTCGGTGACGCCGGGAAACAGGATGCGCGGGACAGCGTGCGCGGGCCCATGGCGGCCGCGGCCCCCTTCGGCAAGCTCAGGGCTCGGGGTATGCGGCAGCGGGTCGAAGAGCGGCAGGCTCAAGCTTCGCGGACGGGCGGGCGCGGCGGCGCGCCTCGCTTCCGCCTTCGCCCTTCGGGCTTCGGCGGACAGGTCGGCGGGCGAGGCCATCACGGCGATGCCGAGGCTGCGCAGGAGCGGCGCCGGGCTCACGGGTTTCGGCTTGCGCGGGGGCGGCAGACAGACGACCAGACCGCGCGCGGCGGCGATGATCAGCCGCCGCGCGGCGGCCTCAGTCGGGCGCAGCAGGCTGAGGATGGCGCGCCAGAGATGGCGAGGCAGGGTCTTTCGAGGCTCGCCCTCGGCCCGCGCCTCGGCCCTTCGAGGCTCGCCATCGGCTCGCACCTCAGGATGAGGGCCCACGGCCGGCCCGGCCATGGCCACGAGGGAAGCCACGATGCGCTTCAGCGCCACGCGATCCCGCTCGATTGCCGCACTTCCGTCCATGGCTGCCTCCTTTCGTCCAAGTGGCGGGGATTATCGCACGGGTCGGGAGGGGCGTGAATGGGTATAGGAAAATATTCCTGACAGATGCTGACAGTGTCAGGAAGTTCACTTGTATCTAGCTAGAAACTTAGCTATACATGAGACATGGCCATCATCAACATGCACGACGCCAAAACGCAGCTTTCAGATCTCGTTGCGCGCGCCGAGGCCGGGGAAGAGATCGTCATTGCGCGCCGCAACAAGCCGACCGTGAAACTGGTGCCGGTTGCGGCGGCTGACGCCAGGGACATGGGCGAGCAGAGGGGTTTTTCCGAGGAAGCGCAAGCCGGATTCGACATAAGAGGACTGCGCGAGGCAGTGGAAGCGGGCAGGGAGTTCACGATCATGCGGAACGGCAAGGCAATTGCGACAGTCGCCCCGGCATCCGAGCGGAAGAAGCGCGTGCCGGGGCGCTTCGCCCATCTGCGCGGCAGCCTGCCTCCCGACCTGTTCGACGAGCCTCTGCCGCCGGACGAGCTGGACGCCTGGGAAGGCAAGTATTCGGCCGATGGCGACCGGTGAGCTATCTGCTCGATACCCACGCCCTGTACTGGTGGGCCTATTTTCCCGAACTCCTGCCGGCCAAGGTTCGGGAAATCCTTGGCAATCCAAACGTGCGGGTTTTCGCGAGCGCCGTGTCCGCCTACGAGATGTCGCTGAAGCACCACCGGGGCCGCTGGCCGGAGGTGGAGCCTCTGGTGGGCGCATTCGAAGAGGTGGTCGCGGCCGAGGGCTTCGACCTTCTCCCGCTAGCCGCCAGGCATGCGATACGGGCGGGGGCGTATGGCCCCGAGCACCGCGATCCGTTCGACCGGATGCTCGCGGCTCAGGCAGTGGTGGAGAGGCTGACGCTGGTTTCGAAGGACAGGGGGGTGAGGGAGTTGGGGGCGGAGGTGGTGTGGGGGTAGTTAACGCCCGGTCCAGATTCGTCGCATAATCTGCCCACATTGGTGGAATAGGTGGATCGTCTTATGGCTGAGACTTCGATCGAATGGACGGACGCGACATGGAACCCTGTGGCGGGCTGCACGATCCTGACTGCAGGTTGCACGAACTGCTACGCAATGCGCATGGCGGCGCGGCTCGAAGCTATGGGGGTCGACAAGTATGCGGGGCTTACACGGAAATCCGGCGGCCGCGCAAAGTGGACCGGCAAGCTGTTTCTTGACCGCAAGTCGCTTGCTATTCCTGCAACCTGGTCGAAACCTCGGCGGGTGTTCGTGAATTCGATGTCAGACCTGTTCCATGCTGACGTCCCGGCGGACTTCATCGCCGAGGTCTGGCAGGTCATGGGTGATACACCTCGGCACACTTACCAAATCCTCACTAAGCGGCCCGACCGCATGATGGAGATCGTGCCGTCGCTGCGCAAGCTGCCGAACGTTTGGCTGGGAACGAGTGTGGAGGATGATCGTGTCTTATTCCGCCTCGACGAGTTGCGCCAGGTGCCTGCGGCCGTTCGGTTCGTTTCGTTCGAACCGCTGATTGGTTCTGTCGCGGCGGCGGACCTCGCTAGCATCCACTGGGCTATCGTCGGTGGCGAGTCGGGGCCGAAAGCCCGCTACATGGATCCTTTGTGGGTGGACGAAATATTCGACATATGCCGACGACAAAGCGTCGCATTTTTCTTCAAGCAGTGGGGCGGCCGCAACAAGAAAGCGACCGGACGCTCCTATCGGGAGCGGACGTGGGATGATCTCCCCGAGGCCAGAATGTGATTGCCGAAACGCCGCGCAAGTGTTGTGGCAGCCGTTGAACGATTCGAGACCGCGAAAAACAGCGAAAATCGTTGTGGACGTGAGTTAGGTGGCAATGGGAACGGTTCGAGCACCAGTGGGAAGATCGTCTCGATGCGTCGTTTCACATAGGCTTCCAGCCCGGCGACATCCGCATTTCGCTGTCTCACTTCGATCGGTTCAAGCCCCTCCAGCAGCGATTGCGCTGATCTAATGGGACTATAGAGCTCGCGCTCCCACTCATCCGTGCCAAGCATTCGCGTGAGCGCCCGCCGCTTGGCATCGTCGACAGAGTTAATGTTGCGCGCCGCCTGTCGATATAGGCCGGATAGTGAAAACAGATACCAGACATCGATCGCGCGAGTTTCGGCGACCGCCTTCAACGTATCCCATTCAACCTCCATGCCGTAGGGATCCAGGAACATCACGGCGCGGGTGCTTTTCCAGCCGGCCCACTTGATCTGATCCTGGATCAGACGATTTGCGTCGCCCTGCAGGATGGTGATGTCTCGGCTAGGATATGCCGCCTTCAGCTCTTGGAGAGCCGTGCAATGTTCAGCACTGGCATCCATAAAGATCAGTCGGTCGAATGCTGGCGTTACGTCAAGAGCAATCCTCGCCGAGCCGCGGCGTGTCTCGGTCCGGGCAGGTGCCGGGGCGTCGAATAGGTCGCCGTCTCGGGCCTCAACGCGGACGGTTCTACTTCCCGTTCCTGCGAAAGCATCAATGTACCAGAGACGATTGAATTTCTTGCGCAGCGCAGACATGTAGGCGCGCAAATATTTCTCAACCAACTCCAGTTTTATCTCGGTGTGCTGACCACCGAATTCGTGTTCTTCACCCGCCATGGCTTTCCCCCGTGGCGTATAAAACACGAATCCCGGCTATATGTCATCACCACACGAATGACTGAAGTTAAAAGAGAGCACGATCAAGATGGCGCTATTCAGTCGCGAACGATCTGGTCGTAAAGTCGCCAGAAAATGAAAATTTTCGCTCTGAGATCAGTTTGTCGTTGACGTTTTCAATTTTGCTCGCGCGCTCCAATTCTAGAGGGGCGCGCGCGAAGGGACGGGGGCGTTCAGGCGGATGTTCACGCCGGGGATGAAGAGGGGCGAGGCGATCCAGAGGTGCCGCCTCATTCGGCCGATGCATTCAGGCATGGATCCTCGGGTCAAGCCCGAGGATGACGAAGCGGGGAGGTTCGCGCCTTGGCGGGCGCGGCGGCTTCCCGCTACTCCGCCGCCTCGCGCTTCCTGCCCGGCCGGCGCTCCAAGAGCTCGCGCAGGAACTGACCGGTGTAGCTGCGCGGCTCGGCCATGACGTCATCGACGGAGCCCGCCACCACCAGCTCGCCGCCGCCGTCGCCACCTTCGGGCCCCAAGTCGAGAATCCAGTCGGCGGTCTTGATGACCTCCAGATTGTGCTCGATGACGACCACCGTGTTGCCCTGGTCGACGAGCTCGTGGAGGACTTCGAGCAGCTTGGCCACGTCGTGGAAGTGGAGGCCCGTGGTCGGTTCGTCGAGGATGTAGAGTGTGCGGCCGGTGGCGCGTTTGGAGAGTTCCTTGGAAAGCTTGATGCGCTGGGCTTCGCCGCCCGAGAGTGTGGTGGCCTGTTGGCCGATGTGGATGTAGCCGAGGCCGACGCGGGCGAGCGTGGTCAGCTTGTCGCGCACGGCCGGGACGGCGGAGAAGAACTCGACGCCCTCGTCGACCGTCATCTCCAGGACGTCGGAGATGGACTTGCCCTTGAAGGTGACTTCCAGCGTCTCGCGGTTGTAGCGCTTGCCGTGGCAGACGTCGCAGGTCACGTACACGTCCGGCAGGAAGTGCATCTCGATCTTGATGACGCCGTCGCCCTGGCACGCTTCGCAGCGCCCGCCCTTGACGTTGAAGGAGAAGCGGCCGGGCTGGTAGCCGCGCGCCTTGGATTCGGGAAGGCCCGCGAACCAGTCGCGGATGGGCGTGAAGGCGCCGGTGTAGGTGGCCGGGTTCGAGCGCGGCGTGCGGCCGATGGGCGACTGGTCGATGTCGATGACCTTGTCGAGGAACTCCAGCCCCTCGACCCGGTCGTGCTCGGCCGGGTGCTCGCGCGAGCCCATGATGCGGCGCGAGGCGGCCTTGTAGAGCGTCTCGATCAGCAGCGTGGACTTGCCGCCGCCCGACACGCCCGTGACGCAGGCGAAGGTGCCGAGCGGGATGTCGGCCGTGACGTTCTTCAAATTGTTGGCGCGGGCGCCGACGACGCGGATGCGCCGCTTCTTCGGGATATTGCGGCGGTTTTCCGGCATGGGGATGGCGAGATCGCCGGTGAGATATTTTCCCGTGATCGAGGCGGGGCTGGCCATGATGTCGCTTGGGCGTCCTTCGGCGATGATGCGGCCGCCGTGGATGCCGGCCGCGGGCCCGATGTCGACCACGTAATCGGCGGTGAGGATCGCATCCTCGTCATGCTCGACGACGATGACCGTGTTGCCGAGGTCGCGCAGGTGGCGGAGCGTGGCGAGCAACCGGTCGTTGTCGCGCTGGTGCAGGCCGATGGAGGGCTCGTCGAGCACGTAGAGCACGCCGGTGAGGCCTGAGCCGATCTGCGAGGCGAGGCGGATGCGCTGGCTCTCGCCGCCCGACAGCGAGCCCGAATTGCGCGACAGCGTCAGATAGTCGAGGCCGACGTCGTTGAGGAAGTTGAGGCGATCGCGGATCTCCTTCAGGATGCGCGCGGCGATCTCGTTCTGCTTGACGTTGAGCTTTTCCGGCAGGGTGTTGAACCAGTCGCCCGCCTTGCGGATCGACATCTCCGTGACCTCGCCGATATGCAGGCCGGCGATCTTGACGGCCAGCGCCTCGGGCTTCAGCCGGTGGCCGCCGCAGGCGGGGCAGGGGTAGGCCGACATGAAGCGCTCGATCTCCTCGCGCATCCAGGCCGATTCGGTCTCCTTCCAGCGCCGCTGCAGGTTGGTGACCACGCCCTCGAACGGCTTGGTGGTGCGATAGTTGCGCAGGCCGTCGTCGTAGTCGATGACGATCTTCCTTTCGCCCGTGCCGTTGAGAACGGCCTCTTTCGCCTCGTCCGACAGTTCCTTCCAGCGGTTGCCGACCTTGAAGCCGTATTCCCTGCCCAGCGCCTCCAGCGTCTGCAGGTAGTAGGGCGATGTCGATTTGGCCCACGGCGCGATGGCGCCCTCGCGCAGGATCGCGTTCTCGTCCGGCACCACGAGATCGGGATCGATGGCGCGCTGGCTGCCGAGCCCGTCGCAGGAGGGGCAGGCGCCGGCGGGGTTGTTGAACGAGAACAGCCGCGGCTCGATCTCCGAAATGGTGAAGCCGGAGACGGGGCAGGCGAACTTTTCCGAGAAGATGAGGCGCTCGTGCGTCTCGTTCTTCGACTTGTTGGCGCCTCCGCCCTCGGCGGTCTGCGCGTCGGGCAGGGGGCGGTCGGCGTATTCGGCCACCGCCAGCCCTTCCGACAGCCTGAGGCAGGTCTCCAGCGAATCCGCGAGCCTTGTGGCAAGGTCCGGGCGCACCACGACGCGGTCCACCACCACGTCGATGTCGTGCTTGTATTTCTTGTCCAGCGCCGGCACGTCGGCGATCTCGTAGAACGCGCCGTCGACCTTGACGCGCTGGAAGCCTTTCTTCTGCAGCTCGGCCAGCTCCTTGCGGTATTCGCCTTTCCTGCCGCGCACGATGGGGGCGAGGATGTAGAGCCGGGTCCCCTCCTCGAGCGCCAGCACCCGGTCGACCATCTGGCTCACCGTCTGGCTTTCGATGGGAAGGCCCGTCGCCGGCGAATAGGGCACGCCGACACGGGCGAAGAGCAGGCGCATATAGTCGTAGATCTCGGTGACGGTGCCGACCGTCGAGCGCGGGTTCTTCGAGGTGGTCTTCTGCTCGATGGAGATGGCCGGCGACAGGCCGTCGATCTGGTCGACGTCCGGCTTCTGCATCATCTCCAGGAACTGCCGGGCATAGGCCGACAGGCTCTCCACATAGCGCCGCTGGCCCTCGGCATAGATGGTGTCGAAGGCGAGCGACGACTTGCCGGAGCCCGACAGGCCGGTCATGACGATCAGTTTCTCGCGGGGGAGATCCAGATCGACGTTCTTCAGATTGTGCTCGCGCGCGCCGCGAATGGAAATCAGCTTGTGGTCGGGCATGCCCCGTCGCTGCCTTGTCTAAACTATAAGGAACGGCCGACAGGCGCCGGCCGGGCTTCATTTAGGGATGCGAAGCTCGCCGCAAAAGGCGCAGGCCGCATCCCTGCCGCCAGGCTAATCATGGATAAACCCCGGCATCTTTTCCAGCTTTTCCCTTCAAGGGCAAGTAAAAAGAACAAAGAACGAACGGTATCCTGACATCTTCCTGTCGACTGCGGAGCCGCTTTCGGCCGATCACAATTCGCGCCGTGGGGGCGGCAGGCCTTGACGGGTGGCCGATGGGGGCGCAAAGTCGCTTTCGTCCGCTGGCCAAGACGGGCGCCGGGACCACCTGGCGCTGGTGTATGGACGGTGAGATCAGGAGCAACGAACCAGGAGGGAGGCATGACTCCACCCGACTGTCCGACGGGCTCCACCTTAAGCGTGGAGCCACAGCCGACCCTGGGCTGAGAGGCTTGCCACGCGCGGCTCCGGAGGCAAGGCGCTTCCGGAACGGTGTTGATCGGAAGCCGTAGCCTGTGCCGCGACGGCAGAGGCGTCAGATCTCCAGGCGGCTGCTCACATCACATCGATAGCTTGTATGCTGGACGAACGCGAGTGATGTCGCGCGTCCTGACCAACGCCGGTAAAATACTCCCGGCACGAAAGAATGAAAGTGGCCCCTGCGCGCCCGAGATAAAGCGGCGGCGGGGCCGTTCCCTGTCCGCATATCCCTTTTGCGGCGGCCGATCGCCGGGCAAGCGCCAAAGCACCTTGCGGCGGCGTGAAAATCGCGCTATGAACAAAAAGAGAACAAAATTGTGTTGTGGACGGACGGACGCCTCGCCCGTTGGAGCGAGCATGTGTGCCGCGGATCGGATAAGGTCGCGATGGCTCTGACGGGAGTTGCCGGCTTTACCTGCAGTGCAGCGGGCAGCCGGCCTTTAGGGACGCGTAATTTCGGACGAGTGGAGTGATGCCATGGCGGGCAGCGTGAACAAGGTCATTTTGGTGGGCAACCTGGGAGCCGATCCGGAAATCCGGCGGCTCAATTCCGGCGACCCGGTGGTCAATCTGCGGATCGCCACCTCGGAGACGTGGCGCGACCGCGGCACGGGCGAGCGGCGCGAGCGCACCGAGTGGCACAATGTCGTGATCTTCAACGACAACCTTGCCAAGGTGGCCGAGCAGTATCTGAAGAAGGGCATGAAGGTCTATATCGAGGGCCAGCTTCAGACGCGCAAATGGACCGACCAGTCCGGTCAGGACCGCTATACGACCGAGGTCGTGCTGCAAAAATTCCGCGGCGAACTGCAGATGCTGGATTCGCGCGGCCAGGGCGGCGAAGGGCAGGTGGGCTATAGCGGCGGCGCGCGCGGCTCCGACTTCGGCCAGTCGGGCCCGGCCGAGAACGCCGGCGGTGGCGGCGGTTATTCGCGCGACCTGGATGACGAGATTCCGTTCTAAAGCAATTCCAGGAAAAGTGGAAACCGGTTTTCCGTCCGGAATTGCGATAAAACAATGGGTTAGAGAAGTTCATCGATTCCGTGAAACGATGAATTGGTCTATAGCATTTTGCAGTCAGGTGGAATCACCTGACGTCCGCATAAATGCGGAAAAACAAAGAGATAGAGCATCCTTTGTGCGTCCAAATGGACGCACGGCGCTCTAGTGGTGCGATCCTGACAGATGATCCCCATCTGTCAGGACAAATCGCTCCACCAGATTAATAGCTTGTGGGCTGACTATTCCGAACAGATGGCACCATCTGTTCGGGGCAGACCGCTAGGCCAGCGCCGCGATGGCGTTTTGCCGTCCGAGCGGCTGGACTGGTTTATGGGACTTTCGCTGGATGCGAAGCGCTGAGAGGATCAAGGCCCAGGTACTCATGGCCCAGGTACTCATGGCCCAGGTACTCATGGCCCAGGTACTCATGGCCCAGGTACTCATGGCCCAGGTACTCATGGCCCCGGTACACATTGCCCCGGTACACATGGCCCGGGTACTCATGGCCCCAGTATTCATGGCCCCAGTATTCATGGCCCCGGTACTCATGAAAAGGTGGCGCGGAGGCGCCCGGCGGTGTGCTTGCGGCCGGTCTCCGGTGCGGACGGTCCTGCCTGCCGCGCTTGTTGCGCTTGCCGCCTTGCCGGCCCTGGCCGGCGAGGCCGATGTCGAGGCCGTGGATGTGCGGCCGGAGGCGGGCGGCACCTATCGCTTCGATGTCACGGTTGCCCATGCGGACGAAGGTTGGGACCATCATGCCGACCAGTGGGAGGTGTTGGACGAGGATGGAACCGTTCTCGCCACCCGCGTCCTTGCGCATCCGCATGTGGACGAGCAGCCTTTTGCCCGCAGCCTTGGCGGCGTTGCGGTGTCCGACGGTGTGAGGCATGTCGTCGTCCGCGCCCGCGATTCGGTCCACGGCCATGGCGGGGACGAGGTGAGGCTGGCGCTGCCGGACCGGTGACGGTGGCGAAGTGCACCGCGTTGCACCGGACCGGCGGGAGGAGGGCGCTTTAAGGCGCTTCCGGTGAAGACGCGTGCGGCGCGGAGCTGTTCGGAAGGGTCTGGGAAGGTAACTTCGAGGCGGCCGCCGCCGGGCATGAAGACGGTCGTCGCCGACATGGAGCGTGGCGCGCCTTCTTGCGGCCAGGCGCAGCGATGCCGGTGGCCTTGTCGGCATCTCCTGGAACGACATCCCGGCGGCTTCCGCTATCTGGTGGCCCGCCACTGGCATCCTAAGGCTTTTTGCATCCGGTCAGGATTGGCCGGCGCGCGCCTCCTACAGCGCCGTGCGTCCTTGGGACGCTACATAAGGACGCTGTAGGTTATTGGATCTGCGCATCGTGCTTTCCGAAAACCGATTCCGATTTTCGGGCGATCCGCTGGCCGGCAATCATGTCTGTAATCGGGCATGGCAACCCCGCCTGCGGTCAGGATTTCTTTCCCGGGTTAAGCGGAAATGATGCGCTGTGCGGGCGAGCGGCGCTTCTTCCGCCACATCGCTACTCCATGTAAGGCCATGCCGTCGACGGGCGAGCCCGTCGGGGCGGCGTTGCGGTTTGGGATGCGCCCAGCCCGCCGGACGAAGACGTTTAAAAGGATCAAGGAATCGATGATCGCAAACGGTTCGAAAAAACTGCTCATGGCGGCGTGCCTGTCGGCCGGCGTTGCCTTCGCACCCTACGCGTTGGCCCAGGATGCCAACCAGCCCTCCGAGCCGGCCGTGGAGGCGCCGGCAGTCACCGACGAGAAGCTGCAGTCCTTCGCCGTCGCCTTTCTCGAGGTCGAGAACCTGAAGCAGCAATACACACAGCAACTGCAGGAAGCCGGTGACGATGCCGAGCGGCAGCAGCAGCTTCAGAACGAGGCCGGCGAGAAGATCCTGCAGGCCGTGGAGGAGACCGACGGCATCTCGGTCGACGAGTACAACCAGATCATCCAGTCGGCACAGGCCGACCCCGATCTGGCGCAGCGGCTGACGGACGCGATCGGCCAGGCCAGCCAGTAGGCCCGCGGTGGCGGCGGGCCGCCGGGCCCGCCGTTCTTGCCCGTCGGAACTAAGGCGTGTTGAGATTCATGAGGCGCGGAGTGGGCGGAAAGCCCCCTCTCTTGCGATTTCTAACACTTAGCTTCCGCTTCGCTCCAGCTAAGATGTTGAAATCGCTTTCTCCCCCGCCAAGGGGGAGATAACGCCGACATCGCCGCTCCTGCCAGCCGCAAAGGTCAGCGATTTGCAGCCAGGACGGCGTCGTCCCTATCTCCCCCTTGGCGGGGGAGAAAGCAAATTCTTGGGCTTAGCAAAGCTAAGTCCTTAGAATTTGCAAGAGAGGGGGCTATCGCCACAGCTATATCCTGAATCTCAACAGTCCCCAGAGCAACTCCAGGAAAAGTGGAAACCGCTTTTCGGTCCGGAATTGCGGCAAACAAGGGGCTAGACCACTTCATCGATTCCATGAATCGATGAAGTGGTCTAGCCGGCGGCGAAGAGCGCCTTGGCGCCGTCGGAGACGAACTGCACGGCCAGTGCCGCCAGGAGCACGCCGAGCAGGCGGGTGAGGATCGAGCGGCCGGTCTCGCCCAGAAAGCCGTCGATGCGTTCGGCGAGCACGAAGACGGCGTAGGTGATGGCGATCACCACGACGAGGATTGCCACCAGCGCCGCCTGCCCCAGCGGGCCGGCGAAGCTGCCGGACAGAAGCACCGACGCCGAGATGGCGCCCGGCCCGGCGATCAGCGGGATCGCCAGCGGAAAGGCGGCGATGTTGTGGATCATGTCGCGCGTGACCGCCCGTTGCGCGCTTTTCTCGTGCCGCTCCTGGCGGCGCTCGAAGATCATCTCGAAGGCGATGTAGAACAGGAGCAGGCCGCCGGCGACGCGGAATGCCGGCAGCGTGATGCCGAGCGCCGTCAGGATAACGCTGCCGACGACGGCGAAAAGGATGAGAACGCCAAGCGCGACAAGGCTGGCGCGCACCGCGACCTGGTTGCGCTCGGCGCGGTTCATGCCCGCCGTCACGGCCAGGAACAGCGGCGCCAGCCCGGCCGGGTCCACCGTCACCAGGAGCGTGACGAAGGCGTTCAGCAGCGCGTCGAACGGCGGCATGGCTTTCCCCTTGTGGCCCGGCACTAGACCAGGTCATCGTTTCATGGAATCGATGACCTGTTCCAACTCTTTGTTTTGTCGCAATTCCGGACGGAAAACCGGCTTCCACTTTTCCTGGAATTGCTCTGGCCGAATCGGCCACGATAGTGGCACATCGCGCGCCGGAATCCTTTATCGAGTCGGCGGGATGGTGCTGCGGATGTGGCATCTCGGTGAATTGGCCGGAGGCCGATTTCGCGGATGGCGCTCCCTGGCCGTGGATCCCCGGATCAAGGAGCGAAGACTGTCTTGGAGGGCAGGCGGTCTATCGCGGGCCGGCAATCGAACGCGGGCCCAACCGGTGCGCGATACCGCTTCTCCACGCATCCGCCGATGCATCCGGCCTCGCCAAATGTGGCCGTTCCGCGGCCGTTCATGCCGCACGTGCGAACAAAAGCGCTATCTTCTTGAAATTTCGCGCCATTTCCATCGTGAATATCGCCCGTTCTCATTGGAGAATCGGCGCTGCTTCCTATATAAGGAAGGGAATGATTCTCATAGCTGAATGTGACCTGATTTGACCGACCAGACGACGCCGCGCGGGCCGGGCGAGCCCGACGACATCGAGCCCATCTCCATCATCGAGGAAATGCAGCGCTCCTATCTCGATTACGCCATGAGCGTGATCGTGAGCCGGGCGCTGCCCGACGTGCGCGACGGCCTGAAACCCGTGCACCGGCGTATCCTCTACGCCTCGCATGAGAGCGGCTATCACTGGAACCGCAAATATGTGAAGTCGGCCCGCCCGGTCGCCGATGTGATGGGTAAATACCACCCGCATGGCGATGCGGCGATCTACGATGCCCTCGTGCGCATGGCGCAGCCGTGGTCCATGCGCCTGCCGCTCATCGACGGGCAGGGCAATTTCGGCTCCATCGACGGCGATCCGCCGGCGGCCATGCGCTACACGGAATCGCGCCTCACCAAGGTGGCGCACGAGCTTCTGGAGGATATCGACAAGGAGACGGTCGATTTCCAGGACACCTATGACGGTGCGGCCCAGGAGCCGCGCGTGCTGCCGGCGCGCTTTCCCAACCTGCTCGTCAACGGTTCCGGCGGCATCGCCGTCGGCATGGCGACCAACATCCCGCCGCACAACCTGACCGAGGTGGTCGACGGCAGTATCGCGCTCATCGACGATCCGGCGATCGAACTTTCGCGCCTGATGGAGATGATACCGGGGCCGGATTTCCCGACCGGCGGCATTATCCTCGGCCGCTCCGGCATCCACAGCGCCTATTCCACGGGCCGTGGCTCCGTCATCATGCGCGGCAAGGTGGAGATCGAGCAGATCCGCGGCGAGCGCGAGGCCATCATCGTCACCGAGGTTCCCTACCAGGTGAACAAGGCGATGATGATCGAGAAGATGGCCGAGCTGGTGCGCGACAAGCGCATCGAGGGCATCTCCGACATCCGCGACGAGAGCGACCGCCTGGGCTACCGCGTGGTGGTGGAACTGAAGCGCGACGCCAATGCCGAGGTCATCCTCAACCAGCTCTACCGCTTCACGCCGCTGCAGACCTCCTTCGGCTGCAACATGGTGGCGCTCAACGGCGGCAAGCCCGAGGTGATGACGCTCCTCGACATGCTCAGGGCCTTTGTCGCCTTCCGCGAGGAGGTGGTGAGCCGCAGGACGAAATACCTCTTGCGCAAGGTGCGCGACCGGGCGCATGTGCTGGTCGGCCTGGCGATCGCCGTGGCGAATATCGACGAGGTCATCAAGCTCATCCGCCGCGCGCCCGACCCGCAGACGGCGCGCGAAGAGTTGATGGAGCGTCGCTGGCCGGCCGAGGAGGTCGAATCGCTGATCCTCCTCATCGCCGACCCGCGCCACAAGGTGAACGAGGACGGCACCTACAACCTTTCCGAGGAGCAGGCCCGCGCCATCCTCGACCTGCGCCTGCAGCGGCTGACCGCGCTCGGCCGCGACGAGATCGCCGACGAACTGAACAAGATCGGCGCCGAGATCCAGGAATTCCTCGAGATCCTCTCCTCGCGCGCCCGCATCCAGCAGATCGTCAAGGACGAGCTGACCGCCGTTCGCGACGAGTTCGGCACGCCCCGCCGCTCGGTGATCACCGAGGGCGGCGCCGACATGGAGGACGAGGACCTCATCCAGCGCGAGGACATGGTCGTCACCGTCACGCACAAGGGCTATATCAAGCGCGTGCCGCTGTCGATCTACCGGGCGCAGGCGCGCGGCGGCAAGGGCCGCTCGGGCATGTCGACCAAGGACGAGGATTTCGTCACGCGGCTGTTCGTGGCCAACACGCACACGCCCATCCTCTTCTTCTCCTCGCGCGGCATCGTCTACAAGGAGAAGGTCTGGCGGCTGCCGCAGGGCACGCCGCAGTCTGTCGGAAAATTCCTGCGCAACATGCTGCCGCTCCAGGAGGGCGAGCGCATCACCTCCATCATGCCGCTGCCCGAGGACGAGGAGAGCTGGGACGCGCTTCACGTGATGTTCGCCACCACGCGCGGCACGGTAAGGCGCAACAAGCTGTCCGACTTCACGCAGGTGAACCGCAACGGCAAGATCGCCATGAAGCTCGATGAGGAGGGCGACGAGATCCTCGGCGTCTACACCTGCACCGAGGACGACGACGTGCTTCTGACGGCCGCTTCCGGCCAGTGCATCCGCTTCTCCGTCACAGACGTGCGCGTCTTTGCCGGGCGCAACTCGGTCGGCGTGCGCGGCATCAACCTGGCCGACGGCGACCGCGTCATCTCCATGGCGATCCTCGGCCATGTGGAGGCCGATGCGGCCGAGCGCGCGGCCTATCTGAAGCAGGCGGCCGCCGAGCGGCGGCTGGCCAATGGCGGCGAGGAAGAGGAGATCGCGCTCACCAACGAGGAGGTGGGCGAGGAGGCCGACCTGTCGCCCGAGCGCTACGAGGAATTGAAGGCGCGCGAGCAACTGGTGCTCACCGTCAGCGAATATGGCTACGGCAAGCGCTCGTCTTCCTATGATTTCCGCGTCATCGGCCGCGGCGGCAAGGGCATCCGCGCCACCGACATCTCCAAGCGCGAGGAGATCGGGCCCCTGGTCGCCGCCTTCCCGGTGGCGCCGGAGGACCAGATCATGCTGGTTTCCAACGCCGGCCAGGTGATCCGCGTGCCGGTCGACGGCATCCGCATCGCCAGCCGCGCCACCAAGGGCGTGACCATCTTCAACACGGCGGATGGTGAGCGGGTGGTTTCGGTCGAGCGGATTTCCGAGCCGCAGGGCGAGGACGAGGCGGAGGAGGAGGATGCGCCTGCACCTGAGGATGGTGGCACGGACGCGTAAGCGCGCCCTATGGCCATGACGTGCGGCGCGGCCTAGACTGCGCCCCATGCAGGTCCATACGCTTGATCACCTCGTGCTCACTGTCACGGATGTGGCGGCGACATGCCGGTTCTACGAAGGCGTGCTGGGGATGGAGCCGCGCGAGGAGCGGCCAGGCAAATGGTCGCTGCACTTCGGCGCCCACAAGATCAGCCTGCAGGATGCGCGCGCCGCGCCGGGCATCGCGCGCAGCACGGTCCCCGGAAGCGGCAATTTCTGTCTGCTGACGGACATGCCGATGGCGGCGGTCGTTGCGCATCTCGCTCGTGAAAGGGTGGAGATCGTGGCAGGCCCCGGCGAGCGCCAAGGCGCCACCGGCCCCCTCATGTCGGTTTACTTCAGGGATACGGACGGCAATCTGGTGGAGGTCAGCAATCGGCTTTCAGCCGGCTGAAGCAGCGCTATATCCGTCTTTCCGATGTCACCAGCGATAACCGGTTCGATCGGACCTGATCCGGTTCTCCACCCTTACGCGCTGCGCTTCCTGGTGAAGGCCGAACGCGGTGGCGATCAGCATGGCAAGGGTCATTGCGGCTGCGAGCGTGAAGATCAGCATCGGTCTGCCTCCTTGGCACTATAACGGGCGATGGCTCGTTTCTGTTCCGCTGCAGCCCCGCCCGGACGGTTGCCACATTGACGGACGGGACGCGAACGGGGGCTGAATGTGCCGTTCAGATTCCGTTCATGTGGGGATTCAGCTTGGAAGGCTGAATGCCAACCGCAGGCTACAACTTGCCTTTATCGTCCGTCTGTGGCTTCGTTCACACATTGCCACGAGGACTGCTCCATGCCGGACCATGCCGCTCTCATCTCCTATATCGTCGCCTGCTTCGTCATCGTCATCGTGCCGGGGCCGTCGGTGACGGTCATCATCGCCAATTCGCTGCGCCATGGCGCGCGCGCCGGGCTGCTCAACGTGCTCGGCACGCAGGTCGGTCTCGTGCTCATGATCGGCGTTTTGGCCTTCGGTCTGGCGGCGATCGTCGGCGCCATGGGCAGCGTCTTCGAGGTCCTGCGCCTGATCGGCGCGGCTTATCTCATCTGGCTCGGGATCCGCATGTGGCGCTCGGACGGCTCGCTCGGCGGCGCGGACACGGTGCCGGTGGGCCGCTCCTTCGTGCTGCAGGGTTTCGTCGTCATCTGGTCGAACCCCAAGGCGTTGCTCTTCTTCGGCGCCTTCATTCCCCAGTTCGTCAATCCGGCGGGCAATCCGGTGTGGCAGACCATGGTTCTCGGCGCGATCTTCATGGCGGTCGCCACGGTGAGCGATTCGCTATACGCGTTCGCCGCCAGCGGTGCGGGCGCGCGGCTGACAAGGGCGCGGGTGAAGCTTGTCGAGCGCATCTCCGGCACCTGCCTCATCGGCGGCGGCCTGTGGCTGGCGCTGTCGCGCCGGTGAGGGGCGGTTTGAGGGCATTGGGGCGAATTGCCTTCGCCTGCAAGGCGCGATAGAAGCTCGGCCATGACGACGCGCACCGCCTTCTACGCCGGCTCCTTCGACCCGCTGACCAACGGCCATCTGGACGTGCTGAAGGGCGCGCTCACGGTGGCCGACACGGTCATCCTCGGCATCGGCCTGCATCCGGGCAAGACGCCGCTCTTTTCCTATGAGGAGCGCGCCACGCTCATCAGGCGTGCCGCGGAGGACGAACTGGACGAGGACGGGGCGCGCATCGAGGTCGTCGCCTTCGACAATCTCGTGGTCGACGCGGCGCGCGCCCATGGCGCCTCCATCATGATCCGGGGCCTGCGCGACGGCACCGATCTCGACTACGAGATGCAGATGGCCGGCATGAACGAGACCATGGCGCCGGACCTGCAGACCGTGTTCCTGCCGGCAAGCCCGTCCGTGCGCACCATTACCGCCACACTCGTGCGCCAGATCGCCTCGATGGGCGGCGATATCACGCCCTTCGTTCCGGCCGTCGTCGCGCGCGCGCTGAAAGCCAAATTCGCCGCCTGAGCCGAAAAAATCCAGGAGACTATCCTCATGCGCCTTCTTTCCTTCGCAGCACCTTTTTGCCTCGCCGCAGGCCTTGCGCTCGCCGGCCCCGCCCAGGCGGCGGAGCCGGAAAATACGCTCGTCATCGAGCTCAGCGGCGGCACGGTGGAGATCGCGCTGCGGCCGGATCTTGCCCCTCAGCACGTGGAGCGCCTCAAGACGCTGGCGCGCGAAGGCGCCTACGACAACGTCGCCTTCCACCGGGTGATCGACGGCTTCATGGCGCAGACCGGCGACGTGGAGTTCGGCGACATGGAAGACGGTTTTGATCCGCAGCGTGCCGGTACCGGCGGCTCGGCGCTGCCCGATTTGCCGGCGGAATTCTCCGACGCGCCCTTCGAGCGCGGAACGGTGGGAATGGCGCGGTCGCAGAACCCGAACTCGGCCAACTCCCAGTTCTTCATCATGTTCGCGCCGGCACCGCACCTTAGCGGCGGCTACACCGTCGTCGGCCAGGTGGAAACCGGCATGGAACATATCGACCAGATCAAGAAGGGCGATCAGGCCGCGAATGGCGCGGTCGCCGACCCCGACCGCATGGTGCGCGTCACCGTCGCCGCCGACGAATAGGAAAGGCGAATAGGAAAGGAATGTCTCCGATGGCCGAGATCAAGAACCCGGAAAACACGATCGTCATGGAAACCACCAAGGGCAGGGTGGTGATCGAACTCATGCCCGGCGTCGCGCCGGCCCATGTGGAGCGCATCAAGGAGCTGACGCGCGACGGCTTTTACGACGGCGTCGTCTTCCACCGCGTCATCGAAGGTTTCATGGCGCAGACGGGCGACCCGACGGGCACCGGCATGGGCGGTTCGGAAAAGCCGGATCTTGCGGCCGAATTCTCCAACACGGCGCACGAGCGCGGCACCTGCTCCATGGCGCGGTCGCAGAACCCCAACTCGGCCAACTCGCAGTTCTTCATCTGCTTCGACCGGGCGCCATGGCTCGACCGGCAATATTCGGTCTGGGGCCAGGTGATCGAGGGCATGGAAAGCATCGACGGCCTGAAGCGCGGCGAGCCGGTGCGCGAGCCCGATTCGATCGTTTCCATGAAGATGGCGGCGGATATATGATGGAGTGAGTAGAGAGTAGTGAGATAGTGAGTAGTGAAGTCTTCGCTACTCGCTACTCGCTACTCGCTACTCGCTACTCGCTACTCACTATTCACTACTCGCTACTCACTCACCCATGCGTGTCGACCTCTTCGACTTCGAGCTGCCGGAAGACCGGATCGCGCTGAGGCCCGTAAGCCCGCGCGATTCCGCGCGGCTGCTCGTGGTGCGGCCGGACGAGGCTCTCGAAGACCGCATCGTGCGCGACCTGCCGCAGCTCTTGCGGGCGGGCGATGCGCTGGTCTTCAACGACACCAAGGTGATCCCCGCGCGGCTCTCTGGCCTGCGAAGGCGCGGCGAGGCCGTGGCGCATGTCGAGGCGACGCTGCACATGCGCACCGGCCCCGACCGCTGGAAGGCGTTTTTGAAGCCGGCCAAGCGGGTGGCGGTGGGCGAGCGCATCCAGTTCGGCCATGACGGCGAAAGCTGTTTTCTGGGAACGCTCGAAGCGAGCGTTGCCGAGAAAGGCGAGGGCGGCGAGGCGCTGCTGGTCTTCGACCTCTCCGGCCCCGTGCTCGACGAGGCGATTGCCGCTGCCGGTCATATGCCGCTGCCGCCCTATATCGCCTCGAAGCGGCCGGACGACGAGCGCGACCAGGCGGACTACCAGACCATCTATGCCCGGGAGGAGGGGGCCGTCGCAGCCCCTACCGCCGGCCTCCACTTCACGCCCGGACTGTTCGCCGCACTCGATGCTGCCGGCATCGAGCGCCATTTCGTGACGCTGCATGTGGGCGCCGGCACTTTCCTGCCCGTCAAGGCGGACGACACGGCGGCGCACAAGATGCACGCGGAGCGGGGCGAGGTGGATGCCGGGACCGCCGAAGCCCTCAACGCCGTGCGGGCGCGGGGCGGGCGCATCGTCTCGGTCGGCACGACGTCGCTCAGGCTCCTCGAAAGCGCGGCGATGGGGAGCGGCGAGATTGCCGCCTGGTCCGGTAAGACCGATATCTTCATCGTGCCCGGCTACCGGTTCCGCGCCGTCGACGCCCTGATGACCAATTTCCACCTGCCGCGCTCGACGCTCTTCATGCTGGTCTCGGCCTTCAGCGGGCTTGAGGCGATGAAAGAGGCCTACCGCCACGCCATCGAACGCGGCTATCGTTTTTACTCCTATGGCGATGCCTGCCTGCTTTTCAGGAAGGAGGAATGACGATGGACGACGACCTTGCGACCATGGACCGCGATGCGCTGATCGCCGAAGTCAAGAAGCTGCGTGCCGCCATCCGCGAGCACCGCGACGCGACGGGCCATGCCCTGTGCTGGCACCATCCCGCCATGTGGGCCCTGCTGCCGGAGAAGACCGCGCCGTCGATCGCCGTGCCGCCGTGGCCGAAATTCCTGCGCGGCTGTATCCGCTACCGCAGCTCGCTCGACGAGCAGGCGGCGGGCGCGCCGGTCCACGACAAGGAATACGATGACTGAAGAATTCGGGTTCCGGATCCTCGCCACGGACGGCCCGGCCAGGTGCGGCGAGATTACCATGCCGCGGGGGCTCGTGCGCACGCCGGCCTTCATGCCGGTCGGCACGGCGGGCACGGTCAAGGCCATGTATATGGACCAGGTGCGGGCGGTGGGCACCGATATCGTCCTCGGCAACACCTACCATCTGATGCTGCGGCCGGGGGCCGAGCGCGTGGCGCGCCTTGGCGGCCTGCATGAATTTGCCCGCTGGCCGCATCCGATCCTCACCGATTCGGGCGGCTTCCAGGTCATGTCGCTGGCCGCGCTCAGGAAGATCAGGGAGGAGGGCGTGACGTTCCGCTCCCATGTGGACGGGCAGGTCTACGAGATGTCGCCGGAGCGCTCCATCGAAATCCAGGGCCTGCTCGACGCCGACATCCAGATGCAGCTCGACGAGTGCGTGCGCCTGCCGGCGCCCCGCCAGGATGTCGAGCGGGCGATGGAGCTGTCGCTGCGCTGGGCCGAGCGCTGCAAGGAAGCCTTCGGCGACCAGCCGGGCAAGGCCATGTTCGGCATCGTCCAGGGCGGTATCGATCCCGATCTTCGCGCGCGCTCGGCAGCCGTGCTCTCGGCCATGGACCTGAAGGGCTATGCCGTCGGCGGCCTTGCCGTCGGCGAGCCGCAGGAGGTGATGCTCGAGGTGCTGGAGGCGACATGCCCGGCGCTGTCGGCGGAAAAGCCGCGCTACCTGATGGGAGTGGGCACGCCGGACGATATCCTGAAGTCCGTCGCACGCGGCATCGACATGTTCGATTGCGTGATGCCGACGAGGGCCGGCCGCCACGGCCTTGCCTATACGAGGCGCGGCAAGATCAGCCTGAAGAACGCCCGCCACGCCGAGGACCCCCGGCCGCTGGACGAGGAGAGCGACTGCCCCGCCGCCCGCGACTACTCCCGCGCCTACCTGCATCACCTGGTGAAGTCGGGCGAGGCGCTCGGCGCGATGCTGCTCACCTGGAACAACCTTGCCTACTACCAGGGCCTGATGGCGGATATCCGCGCGGCGATCGAAGCCGGGCGGCTGGCCGAGCGGGCTGCCGGGATGCGGGAAGAATGGGCGCGGGGGGATCTGCCGGCGCGGTAGGTGTGTGGGCGCGCCAAAGGGAGATGCCGGCACCCCTTCGCGCCCCCCTCTGTCCTGCCGGACATCTCCCCCGCGAGGGGGGAGATTGCGCCGGCCGCTTTGCCCGCGCCTTTTTTGCAACGCGGACGATTTGGCGAAGTCATCCATGACAGCCAATCTCCCCCCTTGCGGGGGAGATGTCCGGCAGGACAGAGGGGGGCGCGACAATGCGCCGGCATTTTCATTTGGCCGGCGCCCCCGCACTCTGCCCATTTCGCAGGCAGAACCGTGCGATCGCGTGTAGAAATCGCGGGCAGAATGGTCGCCGAACGGGCATTCGCATGTAACTCATAGAAATAGCTTGCGTTTCGGATGCAGGCTGGCTGAAATGCTTTTCAGGAAGGAGCATTTCTTGGCCATGTTCGATGAGATGCGCCTGGGAGATCGGGCAAGACAACCATACGAGGCTTACGAGAACTGGTTCCACAGCCAGGACCCGGCACGGCTGAACGAGAAGTCGCAGGATGCCGAAAAGGTCTTCCGCCGCACCGGCATCACCTTCGCCGTTTATGGGGAGGCGGAGGCCGCCGAGCGCCTTATCCCGTTCGATATCGTCCCGCGCATCCTTTCCGGCAAGGAATGGCGGCGCCTGGTCCAGGGCATCGAGCAGCGCGTGCAGGCGCTGAACGCCTTCCTCTACGACATCTACCACCGGCAGGAAATCCTGCGGGCCGGCCGCATCCCCAAGGAGATCATCGCCTGTAACGAGGCCTTCCTGCCGGAAATGATCGGCGTGCGCCCGCCCGGCGGCGTCTACACGCACATCATCGGCGTCGACATCGTGCGCACGGCCGAGGACGAGTTCTACGTGCTGGAGGACAATGCCCGCACGCCCTCGGGCGTCTCCTACATGCTGGAGAACCGCGAGACGATGATGCAGCTCTTCCCGGAGCTGTTCCAGAAGGTGAAGGTGCTGCCGGTGGAAAACTATCCGCAGCTCCTGCGCGATTCGCTCGCTGCCGTCCGTCCGGCCAATTGCGACGGCTCGCCCACCATCGCCGTCTTGACGCCGGGCAGCTTCAACTCGGCCTATTTCGAGCACGCCTTCCTGGCCGACCAGATGGGCGTGGAACTGGTCGAGGGGCAGGATTTGCGCGTGGTCGACGGCCGCGTGGCCATGCGCACCACCCAGGGCTACAAGAGCATCGACGTGCTCTACCGCCGCGTCGACGACGACTTCCTCGACCCGCTGACCTTCAATCCCGATTCCGTCCTCGGCGTTCCCGGCATCATGGACGTCTACCGCGCGGGCAATATTGCGATTGCCAACGCGCCGGGCACGGGGATCGCCGACGACAAGGCGATCTATTCCTATATGCCCGAGATCGTGGAGTTCTACACCGGCCGCAAGGCGATCCTGCGCAACGTGCCGACCTGGCGCTGCTCCGAGCCGGCGAGCCTCTCTCACGTCCTCGACAACCTGCACGAACTGGTGGTGAAGGAGGTGCACGGCTCCGGCGGCTACGGCATGCTGGTCGGCCCGGCGGCTTCCGCCAAGGAGCGGGAGGCTTTCGCGGCCAAGCTCAAGGCGAGGCCCGCCAACTACATCGCCCAGCCGACGCTTTCCCTGTCGACCTGCCCGGTGCTCACCGAAAGCGGGCTGGCGCCGCGCCATGTGGACCTGCGCCCCTTCGTTCTGGTCTCCGACCGCATCCGCACGGTGCCGGGCGGGCTGACGCGGGTGGCGCTGAAGGAAGGCTCGCTGGTGGTGAACTCCTCGCAGGGCGGGGGGACGAAGGATACGTGGGTGCTGGATGATTGAGAGAGTGAGTAGTGAGTAGTGAGTAGTGAGTAGTGAGTAGTGAGTAGTGAGTAGGGGGAAGTGGGTGGGGGTCGAGGCTGGAACAAGTAGGGCGGTCAACTCATACCGGGACTTGCTCGTATGGAGGGCGGCTATGGAACTTGCCTTGAGCTGCTACACGGCAACCAAGAACTTCCCAAGCAGTGAGATCTATGGGCTGACAAGCCAGATAAGACGTTCATCTTCGTCGATACCGGCCAATATCGCCGAGGGATATGGTAGAGAGCATAGAGGTTCATTCGTTCAGTTCCTTCGTATCTCCCAAGGATCCCTCAAGGAGTTGGAGACACATGTCATTTTGTCAGGAAAGTTGGAATTTCTTGAGCGACCCGGTGTCGAAAATCTCCTCGCGCAAGCCGAGGAAGTTGGCAAGATGCTACGCGCGATGATCCGCAGTCTGCAGCGGAAACAGTAGAATGGCTGTAAATCCCTACTCTCTACTCACTATTCACTACTCACTGAGTGGCGGAGCCACGTAACATGCTTCTGGGGCGCGCGGCCAACGGCCTTTACTGGATGCACCGCTATATCGAGCGGGCGGAGAATATGGCCCGTCTCGTCGATACCGGCCATCGCCTTGCCTTGACGCAGACGAGCGCGGCGTCGGACGAATGGATATCGGTGCTCACCAGCGCCGGCGCGCGCGAGGCTTTCGAACAAGAGGAGCGGCCCCACGATACGGCGAGCGTGACGGATTTCCTTCTGCGCGACCTCTCGAACCCGTCCAGCGTGATGTCCTCCATGGAGACCGCCCGCACGAACGCGCGCATGGTGCGCACGGCGCTGACGCGCGAGACCTGGGAGAGCATCAACGAGGCCTGGATGGCGCTCCGCCGCATGCTCATGCGGCCCGTCGACGAGCGGGACCTGCCGGCCGTGCTCGACGCCATCAAGCGCGAGACCGCGCTCATCCGCGGCGCCTTCCACGGCACCATGCTGCGCAACGAGATATTCGATTTCGCCCAACTCGGGACGCTGATCGAACGCGCCGACAACACTGCGCGCATCCTCGACGTCAAATATTACGTGCTCTTGCCTTCGGTCGCATGGGTCGGCTCGCCGCTCGACAATCACCAGTGGCAGACCATCCTGCGTTCGGTCTCCGCCCAGCGCTCCTACCGCTGGATCTACGAAGGCTACGAGCCCACCAGCATCGCCGACTATCTCATCCTCAACCGCCGCATGCCGCGCTCGCTTGCCTTCTGCTACCGCGGCATCTGCGACGCGCTGGAATTCCTGGCCGAGGAATACGGCGCCCGGCATCAAAGCCACGACATGGCCGCCGCGAAGCGGGAAAAGCTGCGCTCCGCTTCCGTCTCCGATATTTTCGAGGAGGGACTGCACGAATTCCTGAAAGATTTCATTCGTGACAACGGCGCGCTGGGCGATCAGATTGCCGCGGACTATCGGTTTTATTGAGTGAGTAGGGAATAGTGAGTAGAGGGTAGTTATGAACGGAAAGTCTTTGAATTTGAACCAGTTTCCTGGGGTGTTCACTACTCACTACTCACTACTCACTACTAGCTGAATCCAGCCCATGCGCCTGAAAATCTCGCACCGCACCGAATATCAGTATGACGCGCCGCTGTCCTACGCCCTGCAGCGGCTGCGGCTGTTCCCGAAGAGCGGCCCCACTCAGAACGTCGTCGAGTGGGCGCTTTCCATCGAGGGGGCGCGCGAGGAAGTGCGCTACGACGACAGCTTCGGCAACGACACGCGCCTTCTGAGCATCGACGGGACGCCGCATACCATCGCCATCGCCGCCTCCGGCGTGGTCGAGACGAAGGATACGAACGGCCTTTCCGGCCGGCACACGGGCCTTGCGCCGCTTTGGCTGTTCTGCCAGGAAACGCCGCTGACAGCGCCGGGCCCGGGCGTAGCGAGGCTCGTTGGGGCGGTTCACGGCAATGAGGCCATCGACCGCCTGCACGCCCTGATGGGGCTGGTGCGCGAGGGGGTGTCTTACGTGACGGGCACCACCAGCGCCGTGACGACGGCGGAAGAGGCGCTGGCGCAAGGGCAGGGGGTGTGCCAGGACCACGCGCACATCTTCCTGTCTGCCGCGCGCCGCATGGAGTTTCCCGCCCGCTATGTGAGCGGCTATCTGCGCCTCGACGGCGCCGACGAGCAGACGGCGAGCCACGCCTGGGCCGAGGCGCATGTGGAAGGGCTCGGCTGGGTCGGCTTCGACTGCTCCAATGGCATTTCGCCCGACGAGCGCTATGTGCGCGTGGCGACGGGCCGCGACTATCGCGACGCCATGCCGGTGATGGGGATTCGTCTGGGCCAGGCCGAGGAACGGCTTGCGGTCCAGATCAGTGTCGAGCAGTAATTTGGCACGGAGAATCGCAACGGGACGTTCGGGTGCATGACCTACTGTGTCGGGCTCAAGATCGATAGCGGACTGGTGTTCATGTCCGATACGCGGACCAATGCCGGCGTCGACAACGTGTCGACCTTCAGCAAGATGCATTGCTGGTCGAAGCCGGACGAACGCGTGCTCGTGCTCCTGTCTGCGGGCAACCTTGCCACCACCCAGGCCGTCATCAGCCTTCTCGACGAGCGCACCAAGGCGCCGAAGGAGCGGGCGCCCTCGCTGATGAAGACGTCGTCCATGTACCAGACGGCCAAGCTCGTCGGCGACGCGCTGAAGGAGGTTATCCGCGAGGCCGCGCCCGCCGGCCAGAATGCCGATGCCTTCGGTGCCTCCTTCATCCTCGGCGGGCAGATCCGCGGCACCGAACCACGGCTCTTCCTCGTCTACCCGGAAGGCAATTTCATCGAGGCCGGCCCCGACACGCATTTCTTCCAGATCGGCGAGACCAAATACGGCAAGCCGATCCTGGTGCGCGCGCACGACCCGAAGATGAGTTTCGAGGAGACGGTGAAGCTTTTGCTCGTCTCCTTCGATTCGACGCTCAGGTCCAACCTCTCGGTCGGCCTGCCGCTCGACCTGCTCTACTACCCGCGCGACAGCTATCGCGTCGGCTTCGAGAAGCGGATCGGACAGGACGACCGCTATTTCCGGACGGTCGCCGAGGGCTGGTCGAGCGCGCTGAAGGCGGCGTTCAAGAGCCTGCCCGATTTCAAGCCCTGATTTCTCGCGCGTCATCCCGGAAGTCGGAGCGAAGCGGAGACTGTCCGGGACCCATTCCGTGACTCGTCCACCTTCCGGAATGGGTCCCGGACAAGCCGTTCGGCTTTCCGGGATGACGCGCGCGGGTGGGGATGACGCGCGTGGGTAGGGGATGACGCGCGCGGGTAGGGATGACGCGCGTTGGAAAGGCGGCGGGCGCCCTTCACCTCAGCCGGCGATGCCTCGCCTGCGCGGGGATAAAATGTGGCGACAAAGATTTTTCTTCCCCACCAACCCATTGTTTTCCCTCGCTGCAGAAAATTTCTCCAACTTTTTTCGCGGGAAAATACGCCCCCCTGCTCAGCCTGCCCTTAAAATCCTCCCCACCCCACGCGCGCGCGCGTGCACGCGGTTGCATCTTTCTTATATTTTCGTTTCTGCTATAACGCAGGCAAAACGAAAATGGGGAGAGGCAGTGTTTCTCGCGCCGCGCCATGAGGAAATCCTCCAGATCGCCAAGGAGAAGGGCCGTGTCACGGTCGATGGGCTGGCCGCGCGCTTTCGCGTGACGCCGCAGACGATCCGCAAGGATCTCAACGACTTGTGCGACCAGCGGCTGTTGACGCGCATCCATGGCGGGGCGCTCCTGCCGTCGGGCATCGAGAACATGGAATACGAGGCGCGCCGCGAGCTCAAGGCGGAGGAAAAGAGCGCCATCGGCCGCGCGGCGGCGGAGCTCATCCCCGACAAGGCCTCGCTCTTCATCAATATCGGCACAACGACCGAGGCCGTGAGCGACGCGCTTCTGGACCACCGCGAGCTCATGGTCATCACAAATAACATCAATGTTGCCAATAGGATGCGTGTCTATCCGGCGTTTGAGGTCATCATCGCCAGCGGTGTGGTGCGCGGTTCCGACGGGGGCATCGTCGGCGAGGCGGCGGTCGATTTCATCCGCCAGTTCAAGGTGGACTACGCGGTTATCGGCGTCTCGGCGATCGACGAGGAGGGCGCGCTTTTCGATTTCGATTTTCGCGAGGTGAAGGTCGCCCAGGCGATCATCGCCAATGCGCGCCACGTCATCCTGGTCTCCGATTCCTCGAAATTCGACCGCAGCGCCCCCGTGCGTATCGGCCATGTCTCGCAGATGGACACCTTCATCACCGACCGCTGCCCGAGCGTCGCCTTCCGCGCCGTGTGCGGGGAAGCGGGCGTGCGTCTTGTGGAAGCGTGCCGGTAATTTTCACCGATGCCTGTCTTCATTTGACATTCACAACGTTTTCGTTTTAGTTTCATTTTTAGGGAGAGATGTTTTCCATATTGCCACGGGAGGAGCGATTGGGCGACGGTCCCATTCACGATCTGTTCGTTATCGGCGGCGGCATCAACGGATGCGGCATCGCGCGCGACGCGGCCGGCCGCGGCTATTCGGTCATGCTCGCCGAGATGAACGATCTGGGCAGCGGCACCTCGTCCGCCTCCACCAAGCTCATCCACGGCGGCCTGCGCTACCTCGAATATTACGAATTCCGCCTCGTGCGCGAGGCGCTGATGGAGCGCGAGGTGCTGTGGAAGAGCGCGCCGCACATCATCTGGCCGATGCGCTTCGTCCTGCCGCTGCACAAGGGCCTGCGGCCCGGCTGGCTCATCCGCCTCGGCCTTTTTCTCTACGACCATATCGGCGGGCGCAAGCTCCTGCCGCCAACGCGCACGCTCGACATGCGCAGCGACCCGGCGGGAAAGCCGCTCAAGACCGCCTACCGGCGCGCCTTCGAATATTCCGACTGCTGGGTCAACGACGCGCGGCTGGTGGTGCTGAACGCGTTGAGCGCCACCGAGAAGGGCGCCGACATCCGCACCCGCACCAAGGTGGTGGGTGCACGCGTGGAGGACGGCGTGTGGCGGCTTTCCCTGCGCGATCTCGAAACCGGCGCCATCGAGGAGGTGCGCGCGCGGCTGGTGGTCAACGCGGCCGGCCCGTGGGTGGACGAGGTGATCGCCGGTGCGCTCGGCCGCAACGCCGCCCGCAACGTGCGCCTCGTCAAGGGCAGCCACATCGTCATCGCCAGGAAGTTCGACGATCCGCGCGCCTATTTCTTCCAGAACGCCGACGGGCGCATCATCTTCGCCATTCCCTATGAGGAGGACTTCACCCTCATCGGCACCACCGATCAGGATTTCGATGGCGATCCGGCGGCCGTGGAAATCAGCGGGGAGGAGGTCTCCTATCTGTGTGCCGCGGCCAGCGAATATTTCGTCGAGCCGGTGCGCCCCGAGGACGTGGTCTGGAGCTTCTCCGGCGTGCGGCCGCTCTTCGACGACGGCGCCAGCAAGGCCCAGGAGGCAACGCGCGACTACGTGCTGAAGGCGGAGGACACCGCCGGCGCCTCGGTCATCCATGTCTTCGGCGGCAAGATCACCACGTTCCGCCGTCTGGCCGAGGCCGTGCTGGGGGAGATCGGCAAGCGGCTCGGCGAACGGGGAAGCCCGTGGACGGCGGATGCCCCGCTGCCGGGCGGCGGATTCGGCCCGCACGCGTTCGACGCCACGGTGGAGGCGCTGAGGCGCGACTATCCCTTTCTCGAAGGCGCCCATGCGCGGCGCCTTACCCGCCTTTACGGGACGCAGGCGCGGGCGCTTTTGGGCGAGGCGGCGAGCGCGCAGGACCTCGGCCATCGCTTCGGCGCCGATCTCTTTGAGGCCGAGCTGCGCTATCTTGCGGCGAACGAATGGGCGCGCAGCGGCGACGATGTCTTGTGGCGGCGTACAAAGCGTGGCTTGCGGCTGACGCGGGAGGAGGCACGGGCCGTGGACGTGTTCATGCGTGAACTGAGGCTGCGCGAAGTGGCGCGCGCGGAAGGACCAACGGGAGGAGGACAGGGCCGTGCTGGAGCTGCGTGACGTCTCCAAGGTCGTCTCGGGCGAGACGCATATCGGCAACGTCTCATTGCGGCTCGAGGCGGGTTCGCTCAACGTGCTTTTGGGGCCGACGCTGGCCGGCAAGACGACGCTCATGCGGCTGATGGCCGGGCTCGACCAGCCGACCTCGGGCACCGTTCACATGGACGATGCGGATGTCACCGGCGTGCCGGTGCAAAAGCGCAGCGTTGCCATGGTCTACCAGCAGTTCATCAACTATCCGGCGATGAGCGTCTATGAGAACATCGCCTCGCCGCTACGCGTGGCCGGGGTCGACAAGGCGACTTTGGACCGCAAGGTGCGTCAGGCGGCGGACCTTTTACGGCTGGCGCCGTATCTGGAGCGCCTGCCGCTGGAGCTTTCCGGCGGCCAGCAGCAGCGCACCGCCCTTGCCCGCGCCATGGTGAAGGATGCGCGCCTGGTGCTGCTTGACGAGCCGCTCGCCAATCTCGATTACAAGCTGCGCGAGGAACTGCGCGCGGAGCTGCCGCGCATCTTTGCCGAATCGGGCGCCATCTTCGTCTACGCCACCACCGAACCCAGCGAGGCGCTGCTCCTCGGCGGCAAGACGGCGACGCTCAGCGAAGGCCGCGTCACCCAGTTCGGGCCCACCATCGAGGTCTTCCGCAACCCGGCCGATCTTCTGACGGCGCAGACCTTCTCGGACCCGCCGCTCAACACGATCGAGGTGCGCAAGGATAAAAACCGCTTCATGCTGGACGGTTCGGACGGCCTGCCCGTGCCGGCGCGGCTCGCGGGCCTTTCCGACGGCGTCTATACGCTCGGCTTCCAGCCGCACCACCTCTCGTTCAAGGGCCGCGAAGCGGATGCCGTATCCGTCGATGCCCGCGTGACGGTGACGGAGATCACCGGCTCGGAGAGCTTCGTGCATCTCGACTATGCGGGAAATCAATGGGTGATGCTGGAGGAGGGCGTGCACCGGCTCGACGTCGACGAGACGCTGCGCGTCTTCATCGACACGCGCCATCTGCTCGCCTTCGACGAGGCGGGGCGCAGCGTGGTCACCGACCGCGCGGAAGCGGCGTAGGGGAGGAAGCGATGGCACGCATCAACCTGAAAGACATCCGCCACGCCTATGTGGACAGCCCCGTCTCGGACGACGATTACGCGCTGAAGCGGGTGGATCACGTATTCGAGGACGGCGGCGCCTATGCGCTTCTGGGGCCGTCGGGCTGCGGCAAAACCACGCTTTTGAACATCATCTCCGGCCTCCTGCACCCCAGCGAAGGTGAGATCCACTTTGGCACGGCGAACGTCACGGACCTGCCGACCGAGGCGCGCAACATCGCCCAGGTGTTCCAGTTCCCGGTCGTCTACGACACCATGACGGTCTACGACAATCTGGCCTTTCCGCTGCGCAACCGCGGCGTGCCGGAAGACGCGGTGGACCGGCGCGTGCGCGAGATCATCGGCATGATCGGGCTTCAGGACCGGGCGGGGCGCAAGGCGCAGGGCCTGACGGCGGACGAGAAGCAGAAGATCTCGCTCGGGCGCGGCCTGGCGCGCGCCGACGTCAACGCCATCCTGTTCGACGAGCCGCTGACGGTCATCGACCCGCACATGAAATGGGCGCTGCGCACCCAGCTCAAGGACCTGCACCGCCGCTTCGGCCACACCATGGTCTATGTCACGCACGACCAGACGGAGGCGCTCACCTTCGCCGATACGGTTGTGGTGATGTATGAGGGCGAGATCGTGCAGATCGGCACGCCGGAGGAGCTTTTCGAGCGCCCGCGCCACACCTTCGTCGGCTATTTCATCGGCTCGCCCGGCATGAACCTGCTTCCCGCCGCCATGGACGGCGGTGTGGTGCGCGTCGGCGGCCAATCCTTCGCCCTGCCTGGCGTACCGCAGCGGCTTTCGGCAGAGCGTATCGAACTCGGCATTCGGCCGGAGTTTGTCCGGCTCGGCCGCGAGGGCATGCCGATTTCCATCGCCAAGGTCGAGGATATCGGCCGCAAGAAGATCGTGCACGCCGATCTAGAGGGCGAGGCGATCGCCGTGGTGATCGACGAGGACGCGGAGGTGCCGGCGGAGCCGTGCGTTGCCTTCGATCCGGCACACCTCAATCTTTACGCCGATTCCTGGCGCGTCGAGACGGAGGGCCGGCCATGAACAAGACCTGGAACAACAAGGCCTGGTTCATGGTGCTGCCGGTGCTGGCACTGGTGGCCTTCTCCGCCGTCATCCCGCTGATGACGGTGGTCAACTACTCGGTGCAGGATACCTTCGGCAACAACGTCTTCTTCTGGGCCGGCACGGAGTGGTTCCAGGAGATCCTTCACTCCGACCGCTTCTGGGCTGCGATGGGTCGCAACCTTGCCTTCTCGGCCATTATTTTGTGCATCGAGGTGTCGCTTGGCATCTTCATCGCGCTCAACATGCCGCGCAAGGGTTGGGGCGTGCCGGTGTGCCTCGTGCTGATGGCTCTGCCGCTGCTCATTCCATTCAATGTGGTGGGCACGATCTGGCAGGTCTTCGGGCGTATCGACATCGGTCTGCTCGGCCGCACGCTGGCTGAGCTCGGGATCGCCTACAACTACGTCAACAACCCGGTGCATGCGTGGGTGACGATCATCCTCATGGATGTATGGCACTGGACGAGCCTGGTCGTGCTTTTGTGCTATGCCGGCCTGGTCTCCATCCCCGACGCCTATTACCAGGCGGCGAAGATCGACGGCGCTTCGCGCTGGGCCGTGTTCCGGTACATCCAGCTTCCGAAGATGCACCGGGTGCTTTTGATCGCCATCCTCCTGCGCTTCATGGACTCCTTCATGATCTATACGGAGCCCTTCGTGCTCACGGGCGGCGGTCCGGGCAACACGACCACCTTCATGTCCATCGATCTGGTGAAGCTTGCCATCGGCGAATTCAACCTCGGCGAAGCGGCGGCCATGTCGATTGTCTACTTCCTGATCATTCTTCTCATGTCGTGGGTGTTCTACACGGTCATGACCAATTACGGGACGGAGAAGCGGTGATGGCGGCGGGCAAGAACAGCGCCGCGGCGAGGGCCGACGGGATCACGATGCAGCGGACGGAAGCGGCAGCGGATGCGGCCGGCAAGGCGGAAGCCGCACTCGGCCAGACGATGCTCAGGCGCGGCACGCAGTCGCGTTTCTGGTGGCTGGTGCCGACGCTCTACATCCTCTTCTTGATGCTGCCGATCTATTGGCTCATCAACATGAGCTTCAAGACCAATACCGAGATCCTCAGCACCTTCTCGCTGTGGCCGCAGGACCCGACACTGCGCAACTACCGCGTCATCTTCACCGATCCGTCCTGGTATTCGGGTTACATCAACTCCATCATCTATGTGGTTATGAACACGGTGATTTCGGTCTCCGTGGCTCTTCCCGCGGCCTATGCTTTCTCGCGCTACCGCTTCCTCGGCGACAAGCACCTGTTCTTCTGGCTCCTGACCAACCGCATGGCGCCGCCGGCGGTCTTCGCGCTGCCCTTCTTCCAGCTCTATTCGGCCTTCGGGCTGATCGACACGCACATTGCCGTGGCGCTGGCGCACTGCCTGTTCAACGTGCCGCTGGCGGTGTGGATCCTCGAAGGCTTCATGTCCGGCGTGCCGAAAGAGATCGACGAGACGGCCTATATCGACGGCTACTCCTTCCCGCGTTTCTTCGTGAAAATCTTCATGCCGCTGATCGCCAGCGGCGTCGGCGTGGCGGCGTTCTTCGCCTTCATGTTCTCGTGGGTCGAACTTCTGCTTGCCCGCACGCTGACGACGACGGCGGCCAAACCCATCGCCGCCACCATGACGCGCACCGTGTCGGCCTCCGGCCTCGACTGGGGCGTGCTGGCGGCGGCCGGCGTGCTCACCATCATTCCGGGCGCGCTCGTGATCTGGTTCGTGCGCAACTACATCGCCAAGGGCTTCGCCCTCGGGCGCGTGTAAGGGGAGGGTATGACGATGAACCTGTCCTGGATGGCCTGGACCTGGCCGACGGCAACCTTCTTCATCACCATCGCGCTTCTGCTCGCGGGCATGGGCGTATGGGAGTATTTTTCGCCCGGCGGCCATCCGCGTGTCGGCCTGTTGCGCTTCGAGACCACGCGCGGCGACCGGCTGTTCGTCTCGCTGCTCGGCAGCGCATTCATCAATCTCGCATGGCTGGGGCTGGTCGGCCCCAACCTGTGGTGGGCTCTCGCTCTGTCCATCGCCTACGCCGTGGGCGTGTTTCGATGGGTCTAGCGGAGAAAGGGATGGAGCGGCCGCATTTGCGCGGTCTCTCCGAACACTGAAGCAACATTTACTAGGGAGGAAACCATGAAACGGCATCTATTATTGACGACATCCGCGCTCATGCTTCTCATGAGTTCAGGCGGCGTAATGGCGGGCATGGAGGAAGCGACGGAATTCCTCGACGAAGAGATCGGCGATCTCTCGACGCTTTCCCGCGAGGAGCAGGAAGCGGAGATGCAGTGGTTCGTCGACGCTGCCGAGCCTTTCCAGGGCATGGACATCAGGGTGGTCTCGGAGACGATCACCACCCACGAATACGAGTCCAAGGTGCTCGCGCCGGCCTTCACGGCCATCACCGGCATCCGCGTGACCCACGACCTGATCGGCGAGGGCGACGTGGTGGAGAAGCTGCAGACGCAGATGCAGTCGGGCGAGAACATCTACGACGCCTACATCAACGACAGCGACCTGATCGGCACCCACTGGCGCTACCAGCAGGTGCGCAACCTGACCGACTGGATGGCGAACGAGGGCGCGGACGTCACCAACCCGAACCTCGACGTGGACGACTTCATCGGCAAGTCCTTCACCACCGCGCCCGACGGCAAGCTCTACCAGCTTCCCGACCAGCAGTTCGCCAACCTCTACTGGTTCCGCTACGACTGGTTCAACGATCCCGACATCAAGGCGGAGTTCCAGGAGAAATACGGCTACGAGCTGGGCGTGCCGGTCAACTGGTCGGCCTATGAGGACATTGCCGAATTCTTCACCGGCAAGGAGATCGACGGCAAGAAGATCTATGGCCATATGGACTACGGCAAGAAGGACCCGTCGCTCGGCTGGCGCTTCACCGACGCGTGGCTTTCCATGGCCGGCAACGGCGACAAGGGCATCCCGAACGGCGTGCCGGTCGACGAATGGGGCATCAAGGTGGACGAGAACTCGCGCCCCGTCGGCTCCTGCGTGGCGCGCGGCGGCGACACCAACGGCCCGGCCTCCGTCTACGCCATCGAGAAGTATCTCGAATGGCTGAACGCCTACGCGCCACCGGAGGCGCAGGGCATGACCTTCTCCGAATCCGGCCCCGTGCCGGCGCAGGGCGCCATCGCCCAGCAGATCTTCTGGTACACGGCCTTTACCGCCGACATGGTCAAGGAAGGCTTGCCGGTGGTCAACGAGGACGGCACGCCGAAGTGGCGCATGGCGCCGAGCCCGCACGGCGTCTACTGGAAGGACGGCATGAAGCTCGGCTACCAGGACGCCGGTTCCTGGACACTGATGAAGTCGACGCCGGAAGACCGCGCCAAGGCGGCATGGCTCTACGCCCAGTTCGTCACCTCGAAGACGGTGGACGTGAAGAAGAGCCATGTCGGGCTTACCTTGATCCGTGAGAGCACCATTCAGCATGACAGCTTCACCGAACGTGCCCCGGAGCTCGGCGGCCTGGTCGAGTTCTACCGCTCGCCGGCCCGCGTGCAGTGGACGCCGACCGGCACCAACGTGCCGGACTACCCGAAGCTGGCGCAGCTGTGGTGGCAGGCGATCGGCGATGCGTCCTCCGGCGCCAAGACCGCACAGGAGGCGATGGACTCGCTCTGCGCCGAGCAGGAGCAGGTGCTCTCGCGCCTCGAGCGGGCCGGCATCCAGGGCGACATCGGCCCGATGCTCGCCGAGGAGCACGATCTTGAATACTGGAACGCCGAGGCCGTGAAGGCGGGCAACCTCGCGCCGCAGCTCAAGATCGAGAACGAGAAGGAAGAGCCCATCACCATCAACTACGACGAGCTGGTGAAGAGCTGGAACGACTCGTAAGCTGGTTCGCTAGTGGTGCGATCCTGACAGATGGTACCCATCTGTCAGGGCAAATCGCCCCACTAGACCAATAGCTTGTGGGCTGACTTTTCCAAACAGATGGGTACCATCTGTTTGGGTCAGACCACTAGTATGTGAGATTGGGGGGAGGCGGCTCCGGCCGCCTCTCCCGGCTTTTGTCAATACGCGGGAGGCAACATGAGCGGCTTCGTCCTGTCCATCGACCAGGGCACGACATCGACCCGGGCGATCGTCTTCGACGGAACGATGCGCGCCGTCGGCACCGGCCAGCAGGAGTTCCCGCAGCACTATCCCGCCTCCGGCTGGGTGGAGCACGACCCGGAGGACATCTGGGCAAGCGTTATCGCCACGGTGAAAGCCGCGCTCAAGGATGCCGGCCTGGAGGCCGGGGACATCGCCGCCATCGGCATCACCAACCAGCGCGAGACGGTGGTGATGTGGGACCGCGAGACCGGCAGGGCCGTGCACAACGCCATCGTCTGGCAGGACCGGCGCACCGCGACCTTATGCGAGAAGCTCAAGCGCGAGGGGCTGGAGGAGACCTTCACCGAAAAGACCGGCCTTCTGCTCGACCCTTATTTCTCCGGCACCAAGTTCTCCTGGCTTCTCGACAACGTGGAAGGCGCGCGCGAGCGGGCGGAGGAGGGGCGGCTGCTGGCAGGCACCATCGACAGTTTTCTCATCTGGCGGCTGACCGGAGGGCGCGCCCACGTCACCGACGCCACCAATGCCTCGCGCACACTGCTTTTCAATATCGAGAAGAACGCATGGGACGAGGAGCTGCTTTCGATCCTCGGCGTCCCTCGCGCCCTCCTGGCTGAGGTCAAGGACACGGCGGACGACTTCGGCGTCACGGAGAAGGCGCTGTTCGGCGCGGAAATCCCCATCCTGGGCGTTGCCGGCGACCAGCAGGCGGCAACGATCGGCCAGGCCTGTTTCGAGCCCGGCATGCTGAAATCCACCTACGGCACGGGCTGCTTTGCCGTCCTGAATACCGGCGAGACCCTGGTGCGCTCGAAGAACCGGCTGCTCTCCACCATCGCCTACCGCCTCGACGGCAAGACGACCTATGCGCTCGAAGGCTCCATCTTCGTCGCCGGCGCGGCCGTGCAGTGGCTGCGCGACGGGCTGCAGATCATCGGCAAAGCGGCCGATTCGGGGGTGCTCGCGGAAAAGGCGGACGCCACGCAGGACGTCTATCTGGTGCCGGCCTTCGTCGGCCTCGGCGCGCCCTATTGGGACGCCGGCGCGCGTGGCGCCATCTTCGGCCTTACCCGCAACACCGGCCCGGCCGAGTTCGCCCGCGCGACGCTGGAATCCGTCGCCTTCCAGACGCGCGACCTGCTCGAGGCGATGCGCCGGGACTGGCCGGGCGGGGCGGAGACCAAGGTTCTGCGTGTCGACGGCGGCATGGTGGCGAGCGACTGGACCATGCAGTGCCTGGCCGACATTCTCGACGCACCGGTGGACCGGCCGACGGTGCTGGAGACCACCGCGCTGGGCGCGGCCTGGCTCGCCGGTTCGCGCGCCGGCGTGTGGCCGGGCGCCGAGGAATTCGCGCAGAGCTGGGCGCTCGAACGCCAGTTCACGCCGAGGATGGGCGAAGAGGAGCGCGCGCGCCGGCTGAAGGGGTGGCGCGATGCCGTGCGCCGCACCCTGACATCCGCGGTCACGGATTGATGATGCCGCGCTGGATCGCCTTGGCAACGGCCTGGGAAAGGGTTCGGCACTCAAGCTTCTGCCGCGCCGTGCGCAGATAGCTGCGCACAGTGAATTCCGAAAGGTCGAGAATGACGGCGATGGCCTTGGCCTCCTTGCCGCGCGCCGTCCACAACAGGCACTCCACCTGGCGCGGCGCCAGGCTCGGCTCGGCGGGGCCGTCGGCGGAAAGCTCGAGCACCGCCTTGTCGTGGATGAGCCGGGCGATCTTCTCGAGCCCGACCGCACCCGCAGCAAGGAAGGGGCCCCAAGCATCGGCCGCCATGCCCGTATTGAGCGACAGAAGCGAGCGGCGGAAGGCCCGGTCGACCACGGGAATGCAATAGCCCTTGTCGCCCAGCCCGTGGGCCAGTGCGTCGGCCATGAATTCCCGTTCGCGCTCGTCCCATTCCAATTCGTGCCAGGCAAACGGCTTGGTGGAGCCGAACCCCGCGCGAACCACCGGATCGACGTGCAGATATCCACGCAGCACATAGCGCGCGATCCACTGCGGTGGGTAGGTGGTGCGGATAAAGGGACTATCGACCGGGCGGGCATATGCCGCGGTCATAAAGGTGACGTGGTCGAGACCGAGCCGGTCTCGCACCAGAAGGACGGCGTCCTCTACGCTCGCCACTCCTGCCACCGCATCGATGGCTTCTGACAGTCCCAGCCGAATCGCTCCCTCTCGGCCACCATGCATAAGTCCCCCTTTCCGTCCCAAAATGAGAATGCGCGGCAATGAGAGGGATTGCAAGAGCGGCGAGTTGTTGCACCGACGGGACTTCCCAAAAAGAAAGACCCCGGCTGCTGCCGGGGTCTTTCAGGATCGGACAGGCGCTCCGGGAAGCGTCGTTCAGCGCAACCGGCCGCTGGCATGGGCCAGCATCGTGTAGACCTTGCCGGTGTCGGAGGTGAGGTAGGTCTGGCTCATCATGTTGTCGCGGTCGGAGCGCGAGACGTCGGCCAGAAGCTTCTCGAAATCGCGGCAATACTGGTCGACCGCCTTGCGGAATTCCGCGTCCGCCCGGTACTTGCGCTGGATCTCGTCGAAGGTCTGCTGGCCCTTCAGTGTGTAGAGCCGGCGCGTGAAGACGTTGCGCTCGCCGCGGCGATACCGCTCCCAAAGGTCGATGGACGCTTCGTGGTCGATGGCTCGGGCGATGTCGACGGACAGGGAGTTGAGCGATTCGACCACATGCAGGGCCGTCCGCCCGCCATTGTTGGCGGCCTGTTCCTCGCGCCCTTCGCCTTCCTCGCGCGAGGCGCTGCGCAGGAGGTCGCGGATCCAGCCGCCGCCGGCGCTGGGTGCTGCCTGGGCCGTCTCGGGCGCCGGGCGGGCAGGGGCTGCGGCGGCGGGGGGACGGGCCGCCGGCTCGGC
>NZ_WQNH01000034.1 GCF_009812055.1 Chelativorans xinjiangensis
CTCTCAAGAATCCATCCAAACCTTCTTGGCAATAAAGAAAATACTGATATGCGATTCCCCTGCCCTTGCGGGGGAGATGGCCGGCAGGCCAGAGGGGGCGTGAAGGGGCGGAGACTTTTCCTGCAACTGGATGCCCAGACATGCTAGCGTTCCGGCGCTGTGAAAAATTGTGGCCGGCGCCGCGCTGCGGTATGCCGCTTGCCGCGCCGACGTTAGTATCGCCGACGGATCAGGAGTTCGTGGAGTGAAGCATATGCAGGGCGTGACCGTCGTCGACCACCCGCTTGTCCAGCACAAGCTGACAATCATGCGCGACCAGAAGACGTCGACCGCCAGCTTCCGTCGGCTCTTGCGCGAGATCTCGCTGCTTCTGTGCTACGAGGTGACGCGCGACCTGGAACTGACGACGCGCACCATAGAAACGCCGCTGACGACCATGGAAGCGCCGACGCTGGAGGGCAAGAAGCTGGTCTTCGCTTCGGTGCTGCGTGCCGGCAACGGCCTGCTCGACGGCATGCTGGACCTGGTGCCGGCGGCCCGTGTCGCCCATGTCGGGCTCTACCGCGACCACGAGACACTGGAGGCAGTGGAATATTTCTTCAAGGCGCCGAGCGACCTGGAAAACCGCCTGGTTATCGTCGTCGATCCGATGCTGGCGACAGCCAACTCCGCCGTGGCGGCGGTCGACAAGCTCAAGGCCCGCAAGGCCACCAACTTGCGCTTCCTTTGCCTGCTCGCCGCCCCCGAGGGCATCAAGCACTTCCGTACCGCGCATCCGGACGTGCCGGTCTTCACCGCCTCCATCGACGAGCGGCTGAACGAGAAGGGCTACATCGTACCGGGCCTGGGGGATGCGGGCGACCGCATGTATGGAACGAAATAGCCCTTTACCTTCCGCTAACCATGCCGCCATCTCCCTGCCGTCGTTAAGCCGGCGGTGAGGTCGTACCGCCAGCATGCATTTCCGGAAACGGACAATGTCGATCCTGCGCAATTTCATCCTACTGGGTGCCGTCGTGGGAATTTTCGCCGCGATCCCGGCCATCTATCAGCAGAACCCGCAGGCTTTCGACGGGATGCTGCGCCGGGTGCTGGAGGAAGAGGCGCCGCGGGATGTGGCCGCTCCCGTCAAACGTGCCGAGCCGCTTCCGGGCAGGAAGGTGCGCATTCCCTCCGATGGCCGCGGCCACTACTCGGCCGAGTTCAAGCTCAACGGCCGCACGATCCATGCGATGGTGGACACGGGGGCGACCTTCGTCGCCATCAACGAATCGACCGCCCGGCGCATCGGCCTGAAGCTCTCGCAATCCGATTTCCGTCACCTGGTCGACACCGCAAACGGCACGACCGCCGCGGCGGCCGCTACCATCGGGAACCTGCAGATCGGCCGCATCTTCGTCGAGGAGGTGCAGGCGGTGGTTCTCGGGGACGAAGCCTTGAGCGGCACGCTGGTGGGCATGAGCTTCCTCAACCGGCTCTCCCGCTTCGAGATGGAGAACGGCGCGCTGCTCCTGGAGCAGTAGGCTTCACCCGTCGGCAGTCACCTTCCGCAGGATCGCCGGGCGGCGGCGCGGCCGCTCCTCGACGATCTCGAAGGCCTTCGATACGGCCTTGGCCGCCTGCCGCGCATCGGCTTTCGTGCGGGCATGCACGGTCGCCAGCGCCTCGCCGCGCTGCACGGCGCTGCCCGCCGGCGCGATACCGTCGAGGCCCACCGCGTGGTCGATCGCATCTTCCGGTATGCGCCTTCCGCCGCCGAGCTCGACCACGGCGATGCCGAGGCCGCGCGTATCGATGCGGCCGACGAAGCCGTCGCGATCCGCCTTCACCGTCATCTGCTCCGGCGCCTCCGGCAGGTGTTTGCGGACGTTCTCGATAAAGTCGGCGGGGCCGCCCAGCACCCGCACCATCCGGCCGAACCGCTCTGCCGCGCTGCCGCTATCGAGTGCCGCGCGCGTGCGGTCGTAGGCTTCGCGCGTGGACGTGGCGATGCCGGTCGAAAGCAGCATTTCGGCGGAAAGCGCCAGGGTAACCTCTTCCAGGCGCCGGTCGCGCCTCTTGCCGGTGAGGAAATCCACGGCGTTCAGGACCTCGATGGCATTGCCGGCGCACGAGGCCAGCGGCTCGTTCATGTCGGTGATCAGCGCGCTGGCGGAAAGTCCCGCGCCCTCGGCAACCTGCACCAGGCTTTCGGCGAGCTTGCGCGCCTCGCGGCCGCTCGCCATGAAGGCGCCGTTGCCGGATTTCACGTCGAGCACCAGCGACTGCAGCCCCGCCGCCAGCTTCTTCGACAGGATGGAAGCGGTGATCAGGGGGACGGACTCCACCGTGCCGGTGACGTCGCGCACGGCATAGAAGCGGCGGTCGGCCGGCGCCAGATCCTCTGTCTGGCCGATGATGGCGCAGCCGGCCTCGCGCACCGCCTTAGCGAACAGCGCGCGGTCCGGCTGGCTTTTATAGCCGGGAATGGCGTCCATCTTGTCGAGCGTTCCGCCCGTGTGCCCGAGGCCGCGGCCGGAGATCATCGGCACATAGGCGCCGCAGGCGGCGACGATGGGTGCAAGCATCAGGGAGACGTTATCGCCCACGCCGCCGGTGGAGTGCTTGTCCGTGATGGGGCCGGAGAGCGAGGACCAGTCGAGCACTTCGCCCGTAGCGCGCATGGAAAGCGTCAGCGCGACGGTCTCCTCGCGGCTCATGCCCTTGAGGAAGATCGCCATGCCGAGCGCGGCGATCTGCCCTTCGCTCCAGCGCCCCTTGGCAAGGCCTGCCGCGAAATCGCCGATCTCCGCCGCCGAGAGCACCGCCCCGTCGCGCTTCTTGCGGATGATCTCCTGCGGCAGCGGCACGGTCAAAGCTCGGCCGGGCCGTCACGCATGAGCCGGGCGAGGAGCTTTGCCAGCTTCTCCCCGCCCACCGGCGCCATGTCCTTGGTTTCTTCGTGCGACAGCTCTCCCGCCGCCATGCCGGCGGCAAGGTTGGTGATTACGGAGCAGGCCGCCACCTTAAGGCCGAGGAAGCGCGCCAGGATCACCTCCGGCACGGTCGACATGCCGACGGCGTCGGCGCCCAGCGTCCGCGCCATGCGGATTTCCGCCGGAGTCTCGAAGTTGGGGCCGGAGAACCACATGTAGACGCCCTTGTGCAACGTCACGCCGGCCTTGCCGGCCGCCTGTTCGAGCGCCGTCTGCAGGCCCGCGTCATAGGCCTCGCTCATACCGACGAAGCGGCCCAGCACGATCACCGGCCTTCCGGCCAGGTTGCCGGCGACGAGCGTGCCGGCGTGGCCTGTCACGCCGCTTTGCGGGAAACCGGGCAGCTCGGCATAGGGGATGCGGACGGGATCCGCCACCTCGTCCACAAGGCCGCCGAGGCCGGAGCCGAGCACCAGTGCCAGCCGCGGAGCGCGCCCGTTCAGCCGCTTCGTCAGAAGGTCTACCGCTTCCTTCACCTGTTCGCCTCCAGATCGAATGCGCGTGGAAAGACGGCCGAGAAGGGCACCGTCTCCACCACGCCGTCAAGGTCGCACAGGTGCAGCCTGGCGTCCGCCGTCACGAATTCCGACAGGCGCTGGCGGCAGCCGCCGCAGGGCATGATCTTCGGCATCTTCTCCGCCACCACGGCGATCTCCGCTACCTTGCCGCCGCCGGCCATGATCATGTGGCCGAGCGCCGTCGTCTCGGCGCACCAGCCTTCGGGATAGGATGCGTTCTCGATGTTGCAGCCGGCATGCACCGCGCCTGTCTCGGTGCGGATTGCCGCGCCCACGGGAAAGCGCGAATAGGGCGCATAGGCCCGGCTCATCGCCGCCTTTGCGGACTTGAAAAGATCGTTCGCGTTCATCAACGCTCCTTCACATAAGGCACGCCGCCGGCGCGCGGCGGGATGGCCCGGCCGATGAAGCCGGCCAGAAGCACAACGGTGAGGATATAGGGCAGCGCCTGCATGAACTGCACCGGCACCCGGCCGATGAGCGGCAGCGGCGTGCCCTGGATGCGGATGGAAAAGGCGTCCAGGAAGCCGAACAGCAGGCAGGCGAACATCACCGGCACCGGCCGCCATTTGGCGAAGATGAGGGCGGCAAGCGCGATGAAGCCGCGGCCGGCCGTCATGTCCTTCACGAAGCCGGCGTTCTGCGCCAGCGCCAGATAGGTGCCGGCAAGGCCGGTCAGCACGCCGGTGCAGATGACGGCGCGGTAGCGTAGCCATTGGACGGAGATGCCCGCCGTGTCCACCGCCGCCGGGTTCTCGCCCACCGCGCGCAGCCGCAGCCCGAAACGCGTGCGGAACAGCACCCACCAGGTGAACGGCACCAGCAGGAAGGCCAGATAGACGAGCAGCGAATGGCCGGACAAAAGCTGCGAATAGAGCGGCCCCAGCACCGGCACGCCGCTCAGCGCATCGGCGAAGGGCAGGTGGATGGCGCCGAAGCGGCCGGCCGCACCGACAAGCGGCGTGCGGCCGCCCTGGCTGAACCAGGCCTGGCCGAGGATGATGGTGGAGCCGGCGGCGATGAAGTTGATCGCCACGCCCGACACGATCTGGTTGCCGCGGTGTGTGATGGAGGCGAAGCCGTGCACAAGGGCCATGAAGACGGAGACCAGCACCGCCGCCATAAGCCCGACCCATGCCGAGCCCGAAACGGCGGCCGCAGCGCCGGCCGCAAAAGCGCCCGCCAGCATCTTGCCCTCGAGGCCGATGTCGAAGACGCCCGAGCGTTCCGAATAGAGGCCGGCGAGAGCGGCGAAAAGCAGCGGCACGGAAAGCCGCACGGTGGAATCCAGAAGGAGAACGAGCGTGTTGAACAGGTCCATCAGGCGCTCTCCCCCTGCTTGGCTTCAGCCCCCACCGCTCGCGGGCTGAAACTGGCGAACAGCGCCTGCAGGCTGGGCCGGAACATGTGTTCGAGCGCGCCGGCGAAGAGGATCACCAGGCCCTGGATGATGACGATCATGTCGCGCGAGATGCCCGGCATCTCGAAGGCGAGCTCGGCGCCGCCCTGGTAGAGCATGCCGAACAGTATGGCCGCCGGCACGATGCCGGCTGGGTGCGAGCGGCCCATCAGCGCAACGGCGATGCCGACGAAGCCCGCGCCGGTGACGAAGTCTATCTGTAGGCGGTTCTGGTCGCCCATCACCGGGTTGAGCGCCATCATGCCGGCGAGCGCGCCCGAGATGAGCATGGTGACGATGATGACGCGCACCTCGCTCACGCCGGCATAGCGCGCCGCCTTGGGGCTGTGACCGCGCATGCGGATTTCGTAGCCGAGCCGCGTGCGCCAGATCAGCACCCAGACCAGGAAGGCGGCGACAAGGGCCAGCAGGAAGGACACGTTCAAGGGCGCCGAGCGCACCGCAAATCCCATCGCCTCCAGCATCCAGTTGAGCTTGGGCAACTGCCCGCCCTCCAGGAAGGTACGCGTCTGCGGCGCCTGGCTTCCCGCAGGCTTCAAGACCTCGACCAGCAGATAGACCATCAGGCTGGCGGCGATGAAGTTGAACATGATGGTGGTGATGACGATGTGCGAGCCGCGCTTGGCCTGGAAATAGGCGGGAATCAACGCCCACGCGGCGCCGAACAGCGCCGCGCCCAGGATGGCGAGCGGAAAGGTGAGCCACCACGGGAGCACGCTGTCGAAGGCGAGGCAGACGAGCGCCACGCCCAGCCCGCCGACATAGGCCTGCCCCTCGCCGCCGATGTTGAACAGGCTTGAGTGAAAGGCAACGGCAACGGCAAGCCCGGTGAAGATGAAGCTCGTCGCATAATAGAGCGTATAAGCGATCGCCTGCCCACGCCCGATCGCCCCGTCGACGAGGATGACCGCCGCGCGCAGCGGGTTCTCGCCGATGAGCAGCACGACCAAACCCGCGACGATGAACGCAACCGTGAGGTTGATGAGCGGGATCAGCCCGTAATCGGCCCAGGCAGGCAGCTTTGCATAGGGTGCGCTCACTCGGCGGCCTCCTTCTCTTCCACGCCGGCCATCAGGAGCCCGAGTTCGCCTTCCGTCGCGTCCGGCCCGCGCTCGCCGACGATGCGGCCGGCGAACATGACGAGGATGCGGTCGGAAAGCGAGCGGATCTCGTCGAGCTCGACCGAGACGAGGAGGACCGCCTTGCCCTGGTCGCGCATGTCGATAAGGCGTTTATGGATGAACTCGATGGCCCCCACGTCGACGCCGCGCGTCGGTTGGCCGACGATCAGCACCTTCGGGTCCTGCTCCATCTCGCGGGCGAGAACGATCTTCTGCTGGTTGCCGCCGGAGAAATTGGCGGTCTTGAGCCGGGCGTCGGTGGGGCGGATGTCGTATTTCTCGATCTTCTCCTGCGCATCGCGGCGGATCGCCTCGATATCGAGGAAGGGGCCGTTCACGTATTTGTCCTGCCAGTGGTAGCCGAGGATGGCGTTCTCGTTCTCCTCGAAGGGTAGCACTAGGCCCATATTGTGCCGGTCCTCCGGCACATGAGCCATGCCGCGCCGGCGCAGGTCCGTCGGGTCGGCCTCCCCCGTCAGCTCCACCGGCGCGCCGTCCAGGGTGACGGTGCCGGAGACGGCCTTGCGCATGCCGGTGATGGTTTCCAGAAGCTCCGTCTGGCCGTTGCCGGCCACACCGGCGATACCGACGATCTCACCGGCGCGCACGTCGAGGGAAACGTCGTCGACCATTTTCACGCCGCGCATGTCCTCTACCGTCAGGTTCTTCACCGACAGGACGAAGTCGCCCGGGTGGGCGTCGCCCTTCTCGACGCGCAGGAGAACGCGGCGGCCGACCATCAGCTCGGCCAGCTCCTCCACCGTGGTCTCCTCCGTCTTCCGCGTGGCGACAAGCGCGCCCTGGCGCATCACCGAGACGTTGTCGGTGACGGCCATGATCTCGCGCAGCTTGTGCGTGATGAGAACGATGGTCTTCCCTTCGTCCTTGAGCTGGCGCAGGATGCGGAAGAGGTGCTCGGCCTCGGCAGGCGTCAACACACCGGTGGGCTCGTCGAGGATGAGGATATCGGCGCCGCGGAAAAGCGCCTTGAGGATTTCCACCCGCTGCTGCAGGCCCACCGGCAGGTCCTCGATCACCGCGTCGGGATCGACCTCCAGCCCGTAGTCGCGCTCCAGCCGCTCCAGCTCCGAGCGCGCCTTGGCGATGGAGGTCTTCAGAAGCGGCTCACCCTCCGCCCCGAGGATAACGTTCTCCAGCACCGTGAAATTGTGCACCAGCATGAAGTGCTGATGCACCATGCCGATGCCGCGAGCGATGGCATCGTTGGAGGCATGGATGACCGCACGCTCGCCGTTGACGAAGATCTCCCCTCGGTCGGCCTGGTAGAAGCCGTAGAGGATCGACATCAGCGTCGACTTGCCGGCGCCGTTCTCGCCGATGATGCCGTGGATGGTGCCGGGCGCGATCTTCAGGTCGATGTCGCGGTTGGCGCGCACTGAACCGAAGTTCTTGCTGATGCCCTTGAGTTCGATTGCAGCTTCCGCCATAGGCCCCGCTGTTCCCCATTTTTTATCGTTTGGTCAAACAGGTATCACGCCGCCTTGCGCGTGCCAACCGACGCCAGCTTACACTCGACAAAGGCTAAGGGAATTGTCAATTCTCAAGCTGCAAGCGGAGACGGAAATCATGGATGACAAGCGGCTGGAAAGACTCGAGATCCTGGTCGCCGAGCAGGAAAAGACGATCGAGGAGTTGTCGGGACAGATCAACGAACAGTGGGCCGAGATCGAACGGCTGCGCAAGACGCTCGAACGGCTGACAGAGCGCTTCCTGGCCCTGGAAGAGCAGACCGCCCCCGACGTGCCGGTGACCAAGCCGCCGCATTGGTAGGTAATTGGAGCGCCGTGCGTCCGTTCGGACGCTACACAAGGATGCGCTAAGGTTAGCTGCCTTTGCGAAGAGCGAATTGGGAAAGCAGGCCGAAATCCTGGCTTAAAAAGCGAAAGGAACACGCAATGGCAAAGAATACGATTTGCCTCTGGTACGATAAGGATGCCGAGGCTGCCGCCCGCTTCTACGCCGAGACCTTTCCTGACAGCGTGGTGAGTCGTGCACCGTGCACCCAGCGACTACCCGGCAGGCAAAGAGGGCGACGTATTGACGGTCGACTTCACGGTTGCGGGCATTCCTTGTCTCGGTCTCAACGGGGGTCCCGCGTTCAAGCATAACGAAGCCTTCTCGTTCCAGATCGCCACCGACGATCAGGAGGAGACCGACCGCTATTGGAACGCCATCGTCGGCAATGGCGGCGAGGAGAGCGCGTGCGGCTGGTGCAAAGACAAGTGGGGGATCTCCTGGCAAATCACCCCACGCGTACTGATTGAGGCGCTGGCGGCGAGGAAGCAAAGCGCGCGTTTGATGTCATGATGACCATGGGGAAAATCGACGTCGCCGCGATCGAGGCGGCGCGGCGCGGTTGACGCTCCATCGCGTCTTGCCGCCAATTGCTGACGGAGCGTAGCAAAAGAAAAGCCCCGCGGCCTGAGGCGCGCGGGGCTCTTGTGGTATCGCGGATGGCGCGGGGGCTACTCCTCCTTGCCGCCCTGCTTCTTGAGCGCGGCGCCCAGGATGTCGCCGAGCGAGGCGCCGGAGTCGGTCGAGCCGAACTGGGCCACCGCCTCCTTCTCCTCGGCGATTTCCAGCGCCTTGATGGAGACGTTGATCCGGCGCGTCTTCTTGTCGAACATCGTCACGCGGGCATCGACCTTCTGGCCCACGGCGAAGCGCTCGGGGCGCTGCTCGCCGCGGTCGCGGGAAAGGTCGGAGCGCTTGATGAACGATTCCAGGTCGTGGTCGACCAGGCGCACTTCCAGGCCGCCGTCCTTGACGCCGGTGACCTCGCAGGTGACGACGGCGCCCTTGCGCAGTTCGCCGGAAGCGGCCGCTTCACCCACGACGTCACGACCGAGCTGCTTGATGCCGAGCGAGATGCGCTCCTTCTCGACGTCGACGTCGAGAACCTGCGCCTGCACCACGTCGCCACGGTTGTACTCCTCGATCACCTGCTCGCCCGGACGCGTCCAGTCGAGGTCGGAGAGGTGGACCATGCCGTCCACGTCGCCTTCCAGGCCGATGAACAGACCGAACTCGGTCTTGTTCTTGACCTCGCCCTCGACGACCGTGCCGGCTGGATGGGTGCGGGCGAAGGCCTCCCACGGGTTCTCCAGCGTCTGCTTGAGGCCGAGAGAGATGCGGCGCTTGACCGGATCGACCTCGAGCACCACGACCTCGACCTCCTGCGTGGTGGACAGGATTTTGCCGGGGTGCACGTTCTTCTTGGTCCACGACATCTCGGAGACGTGGATGAGGCCCTCGATGCCCGGCTCCAGCTCCACGAAGGCGCCGTAGTCGGTGATGTTGGTGACGCGGCCCTGAACCTTCTTGCCCAGCGGATACTTGCCGCCGATGCCTTCCCAGGGGTCGGCCTCGAGCTGCTTCATGCCGAGCGAGATGCGGTGCGTCTCCTGGTTGATGCGGATGATCTGCACCTTCACCGTCTGGCCGATATTGAGGATCTCGGTCGGATGGTTGACGCGGCGCCATGCCATGTCGGTGACGTGCAGCAGGCCGTCGATGCCGCCGAGGTCGACGAACGCACCGTAATCGGTGATGTTCTTGACCATGCCCTCGACCACCTGGCCTTCCTCGAGATTCTGCACGATCTCCGAGCGCTGCTCGGCGCGGCTCTCTTCGAGCACGGTGCGGCGCGAGACGACGATGTTGCCGCGGCGCTTGTCCATCTTGAGGATCTCGAAGGGCTGCGGCGTGTGCATCAGCGGCGAGACGTCGCGGATCGGGCGGATGTCCACCTGGGAACGCGGCAGGAAGGCCACGGCGCCGTCGAGGTCGACGGTGAAGCCGCCCTTGACCTGGTTGAAGATCACGCCTTCGACGCGCTCGCCGTTGTTGAACTTCTCTTCCAGCTTGACCCAGCTTTCCTCGCGGCGCGCCTTCTCGCGCGACAGCATGGCCTCGCCCAGCGCGTTCTCGATGCGCTCGACATAGACCTCGACCTCGTCACCGACATTGAGCTGGCCATCTTTCGCCTTGGCGCCGAACTCCTTGAGCGGCACCCGGCCTTCGACCTTCAGGCCGACGTCGATGATGGCCATGTCCTTTTCGATGGCCGTGACGATGCCCTTGACGACAGAGCCTTCGCTTGCGTCGCGCTCGGAAAAGGATTCTTCGAGAAGGCTGGCGAAATCGTCGCGAGACGGATTGAGTTGTGACATTGATGCTCCTGAAAATGCCTCCGATGGTCGGAGGCGGGCGCCGGTGGGTTCGTGTTGCGTCAGGCCTGCCGCACGTCCGAGCTTTGTCCAAGCTCAAAGCCGCCCCTCGGGGCGGCAAATCCGGCGCATGGGAACGCGCGCAGGCCGATTATCCATCCAACGCAAAAATGCGCTTTGCCGCTTCCCCCTGGAAAGCCACGAAGCGCCCCTTTGCTTCAGATCGTCTTCTTCTTCGCCAGCACCTCATCTATCAGCCGGGTGGCGACGAGAAACGCGGTTTCTATATCCATTTCGCTCGTATCAAGCAAGTGCGCATCGTCCGCGGGCTTGAGCGGGCTGTCGGCGCGGCTCATGTCGCGGGCGTCGCGCCGCTCCACGTCGGCCAGCACGGTGGCGTAGTCGGTGTCGCCGCCGGCGTCCACGATCTCCCGCCAGCGGCGCCTAGCACGCACTTCCGCCTTCGCCGTCACGTAGAGCTTCAGGTCGGCATCCGGGCAGACCACGGTGCCGATGTCGCGGCCGTCGAGAACGGCGCCGGGCGGCGTCTCGGCAAAAGCGCGCTGCTTCTCCACCAGCGCCCGGCGCACCCCTGGCATGACGGCCACGGTGGATGCCGCCTCGCCGACCTCATGGGCCGACAGGGCCGCGCGGTCGAGCGTGCCGAGATCAAGCGCACGGGCCGCCGCCTCCGCCTCCGCCGCGTCGTCGAGCGGCTGTCCGGCGTCGAGGAGCGCCTTCGCCACCGCACGGTAGGAAAGGCCGGTGTCGAAATGGTTGAGGCCGTAATGGGCGGCAAGCCTGCGCGCCAGCGTGCCCTTGCCCGAGGCGGCGGGTCCGTCGATGGCGATGATGAGGCCCTCCTGCCTCACGCCGCTTCCTCCGCGGCCTCGATCTCCGCCCCCAACCCGCGCATCAGCTCCATGAACTCGGGGAAGCTGGTGGCGATCATTGCCTGGTCGTCGATGGTCACCGGCTTTTCCGTGGCGAGCCCCATGACGAGGAAGCTCATGGCGATGCGGTGGTCGAGGTGGGTTTCGACGGTGCCGCCGCCCAGCCCCGTGCCCTCGGGCCGGCCGCGCACGGCGAGCGTGGCCTCACCCTCCGTGCAGTCGACGCCGTTTGCCTCAAGGCCGGCGGCGACGGCGGCAAGGCGGTCGGACTCCTTCACCCGCAGCTCCTCCAGCCCCTGCATCAGCGTCTCGCCCTCGGCGAAGCTGGCGGCCACCGCCAGCACCGGGTATTCGTCGATCATGAAGGGCGCGCGCTCGGCCGGCACCGCAACCCCTTTGAGATGCGATGAGCGCACGCGCAGGTCCGCCACCTCCTCGCCGCCGGAGGCACGGCGGTTCATGGGTTCGATGTCGGCGCCCATCTCCTGCAGGGTGAGGATAAGCCCGGTGCGCGTCGGGTTCATCAGCACGTTTTCGATGACGACCTCCGAACCCGGCACGATTAGCGCGGCCACCAGAGGGAAGGCGGCCGACGACGGATCGCCGGGAACCGCGATATCCTGCCCCTTGAGAGCGCCCTGCCCCTCGAGCCGGATGTGGCGGACGCCTTCGGCATCCGTTTCCACTTCGAGTGCGGCACCGAAGCCGAGAAGCATCTTTTCCGTGTGGTCGCGCGTCATCACCGGCTCGACGACGGTGGTGACGCCCGGCGTGTTGAGCCCGGCCAGAAGCACCGCCGATTTCACCTGGGCGGACGGCATCGGCACGCGATGGGTGATCGGCGCGGCATGTTTCGGCCCGCGCAGCGTGATCGGCAGCCGGTCGCCTTCCTGCGCTTCCACCACCTGCGTACCCATCTGCCGCAGCGGGTCGAGCACCCGCCCCATGGGTCGCCGGGAGAGCGAGGCGTCGCCGACGAACCGCGTCGTCATGTCGTAGGTGCCGACAAGGCCGATGGTCAGCCGCACGCCGGTGCCGGCATTGCCGAAGTCGAGCGGGCCTTCCGGCTCCAGCAGGCAACCGTTGCCCGTGCCCTGGATGATCCAGGCTGCGCCCTGGCGCTCGATGCCGGCCCCCATCGCCTTCATGGCCTCGCCGGTGCGCAGCACGTCCTCACCCTCCAGAAGGCCGGTGACGCGCGTCTCGCCCGAGGCGAGCCCGCCGAGCATAAAGGCGCGGTGCGAGATCGATTTGTCGCCCGGCACGCGCCCGCGGCCCGAAAGCGCGGAAGATTTGCGGCTGGTTGCAGTGCGTGGGCGCGGATTGTCGGTCATGGCGTGTCTCTCGGTCCGGCGGATGGCAGAGCCTCTAGCACGCAGGGAAAGCGTGGTCATCCCCCGTCGCGCCGGGTGTTTCGCTCCGACGTCGAATCCAGTTGCGCTCGCCGTTTCAATAGGCTTTGACAGGCGTGCGATCTGTGGTTATGGGGTCCGAAAATTCTTGGCAGAGGATCCTCCCGGTTTCGGCACGCCCGAGGACGCCGGGGGCCGGGCCCAGCCCTTAAGAGACGATGAGGCAATACGGTGGCTAAACCCCAACTCGGCACCAAACGCATCTGCCCGGAGACGGGCCGCAAATTCTACGATCTGAACAGAGATCCGATCGTATCGCCCTATACGGGCCAATCCTATCCGCGCAGCTATTTCGATTCGGAAGCGGAAATCCTGGCTGCCGAAAAAGAGGAGGTGGAGGACAAGGAACTCAGCGAAGAGGGTCCCGAGATCGTCTCGCTGGAGGATGCCGACGAAGAGACGAAGGGCGGCGACACCGACCTGCCGGACATCGACGACGAGGACGTCGACATCGACACCGATGGAGACGACACCTTCCTCGAGGAGGAGGAAGAGGAAGAAGACGACGTTAAGGGCATCATCGGCGTCGGGGAAGACGACGAGGAAAGATAAGCTTGGGACGCCCGTGCGGCGTCTTGTCCGGCCACATGCTCGCGGGGCTTGATTCTGCGGCCGGGCAGGTTTAGAAGCCGCGAGCACGACGACGGCGAGCGATCGCCGAAGACCTCTTCGCCGACAACGGCGGCGGCTCGCAGGAGCCGAAGTGTGGGGCCATAGCTCAGTTGGGAGAGCGCTTGAATGGCATTCAAGAGGTCAGGGGTTCGACTCCCCTTGGCTCCACCACCTAACTTCTCTTCCGGTGCATTTATACCTCAGCGGCCTTTTGTGTTTGACCGCTGGTGGCGTATCAATGTTCAGGCAGGATCCTCTGGCTTGACCGGCGGATCCATGCCTGGGCCGTTCCAATAGACAAAACGGCTCCCTCCAGAGATTCAGCATCCGTTTATTAGTACATAAGATTAAATGGTATTATTTTTTTAGAACGCGCTATTTATTTGATTAGATAAGAGAGAATTGCACAATGAATTTTATCAATGATGGGGAGTTGGCGAGGAGGTTCAGAGAAAATGAAGTTCCTTCATCAGAGCGTCTATTTTATTTTATTATGTATACGGCAATAGCTTTCATATTTGCAGCTATTTTGCGTTTTGACAGAACATACCCCGACATCTGGGTTGTTGGGAGAGACATATTTTACGCTATTTTAAATTTATTTGCGATATGTATTCTGCACAATACTAACTCAAAAGGAGATAATAGAGAATTCATTGAGAGGTATATATGTATTGGATTTCCAGTTTTTGTGCAATCTTCATTAATTTACTTATCATTTGTCGTGATAATTATTATTTCTGATTCCCTGGGGATCATGCCGCATGAGATTGTATCTTCTGATAGTGGCGTTTTTGCAGCTACTATTATGGTCACGGCGTACCTATACTTTCGTCTAAATCGATGTCTCAAGATTGCTTCGGGAATATCGAAACCCAAATCCCCATCCCCCACCCGCGCTGGTTCGGCCTAGGTCTGACTAGATTAGCAGCCCTCTTCCACCGCTAGGCCAGTTCATCGATTCATGGAATCGATGAACTGGCCTAACTCTTTGTTTTGTCTTGATTCCGGACGGAAAAACCGGTTTCCACTTTTCCTGGAATTGCTCTATTCACCAGCCGCGCCCGGCGCTTCGCTTCTCAGTTCCGGGTTGCGGTGGTAGCCGGGGCCGATGGTGAGGGGCTTCCGCGGCATCATGCGGTCGCTGATCTGGCTCTCGTAGCTGCGCTCCGCTTCCCACAGAAGCGCCTTGCGCTCGCGGTCGTAGACCTTGATGGCCACCTGATAGGGCTTTCCCGGCTCGATGTTGCGGACCGGCGGCGAGCGCAGGGCGTAGCGGTCGGTCATGGTGCTCACCCGTTCCGAAACCACGTGCGGCAGGCCGCCTGCGGGATCCTCGAAGGTTGCTTCGATGATCGACCCGCTGGCGAGCGGACGCATCACCTGCGCCGTGAAGCCGTAGAAGATCTCCGCTTCGCGGTAATTGAACATGAAGCCCCCGCCCATGACGTGCAGATAGGGATCGTCGGAAGGGTCCTCGCGCGTCAGCCATCCGATGGCGAACAGCACCGCCACCAGGGCGATGGCGATTCCCAGAACATTCCTTTCCGACCACTGCCAGCGCATCGTTCTTGCCTTCCGAAGGGCGATGCCTCCGCAGCCGTCGATGATCTTCCGGCGCAAAGCGTCCGTCAAGCGCCGGCCTGGCCGGATGGAGGCGCGCCATGGGGTGCGGAGGCGAGCTTCAGGAAGATGCGGTCCTCCTTCAGGATGAAACGTTCGCGCCGGGCAAATTCGTAGTTCTCGCGTCCCAGCGGATCGGCGGCGAGCCGGGCGCGGTAGGCCTCGTAGGCAGCGAGGGTGTCGATCGTGTAGACGCCGTAGGCGGTCGTGGCTGAGCCCTCGTGCGGCGCGAAATAGCCGATGAGGTCGGCGCCCGCGCGCGGGATCGCCTCGCCCCAACTGCGAGCGTATTGCTCGAAGGCCTCGCGCTTGAACGGATCGATCTCGTAGCGGATGAAGCAGGTGATCGGCATGGGTTCTCCGGGTCCTTTCATGGTTCGCTCATGGTTCGATTGCGATCGAAATGTCTGTCTCCCGGCAATGGCAGAATGGCCGGGTCGGTTAACGCCAGAACGGGCTCGCGCATTCGCGGCGTACGTCCTCGCGCGTAAGGCCGACGTCGGCCAGGAGATGGTCGTCAAGCTCGGAGAGGTGCAGGCGCTGGCGTCGGCGCTCCTCGATGCGGAGCACCGGGGCGAGCGCGGCGACAGCCAGGCGGCCCAGGGCGTTGCGCCAGGCTGCAGGGCGATCTCGCCGATGGGTGGTAATATCTTGCATGCTCACCTCCTTCAGGAGGAGTGATAGCAGTTGTCGCGCGAAGATAGTTTGCTTATGATCGAAGTATGAAAGCAGGAACGGACCTAGCGCAGATCGGCAGCCTGGTGGGCGACCCGGCGCGCGCCAACATGCTGGCGGCGCTCATGGGAGGCACGGCGCTGACGGCCAGCGAGCTGGCGCTGGAAGCGGGGGTGGCGCTGCCCACCGCGAGCGCCCATCTGGCCAAGCTTTCCGATGGCGGGCTCGTCAGCGTGGCACGGCAGGGCCGGCATCGCTATTACGCGCTGGCCGACCACCGCGTGGCGGCGATGCTGGAAAATATCATGGGTGTTGCGGCCACACTCGGGCCGAAGCGCGTCCTGCCGGGCCCGCGCGATAAAGCGATGCGCGATGCGCGCGTCTGCTACGACCATCTGGCGGGGGAGATGGGGGTAGCCATGCTCGACAGCTTCATCGGGCGCGGGCTGATCCGGGTCGATGGCGAGCGGGCGGAGATGAGCAGCGCCGGCGCTTCATACTTCGCCGGCCTCGGTATCGATCTCGATGCCATGGGCCGCAAGCGGCGGCCCGTCTGCCGCACCTGCCTCGACTGGAGCGTGCGCCGGTCGCATTTGGCCGGCGGTCTGGGCGCGGCGATGCTGGAGTGCATCCTGACCAGAGGCTGGGCACGGCGGGAGAAGGACAGCCGCGTCATCCGCTTCACCCCTATGGGGCGGCGCGAATTCGAGATGATGCTGCGCGGCTGATCCCTCTCCGCCCCCGGAGCCGGTGACGGGACGGAGAGGAGGCGCGCACGCAGAACTATGGGCGCGCTTCTTCGGCGGCCAGGTTGATGCGGCTTTCGGCCATTTGGGTGAGTTTTTCGTCGGTCGCCTTCTCGTCGGCGAGGTTGCGCTTCATGATCTCGCCGCAGTCGTTGCGGCCAAGCTCCTTCGCCCATGTGATCAGCGTGCCGTAGCGCGTGATCTCGTAGTGCTCCACAGCCTGCGCGGCGGCGATAAGCGCGGCGTCGAGCATCTTCTTGTCGTCGACCTCGCCGGCCACTTCTTCGGCTTCCTCGATGATGCCGTCGATCGCCGGGCAGTCGACGCCGCGCGGCTCCGTCTTCATCAGCTGGAAGACCTCCTCCAGATTGCGCACGTGCCCTTCGGATTCCTTCAGGTGCTTGTCGAAGCCGTTCTTCAGCTCGGGGTCGCTCGCCTTGTCGATCATTTTGGGCAGCGCCTTCACGATCTGGTTCTCAGCATAGTAGATGTCACGCAGCGTGTGGACGAAGAGATCGTCCATCGATTTGATGTCCCTGGAAAACAAACCCATGATCCTGTCCTCTTGCTCTTGCGTTGCAGCCGAATGAGCCCGCCCGGCCCCGCCGCCTAACACCGTCACCGGCTGCTCTGTTCCAGGAAAAGCAGGCTTGCTCCGCGCTTTCGTCGAGGGGAGCGGGCTGTGGCTTTTCTGCCACAGGTGCGGAGGAAAGATCCGCGCCACGTGGCTGCCAAGATAAATCCCATTTTCCGCCATGGACGGGTGGCTTTGTGCAAGCATGAATTCACCGAGTGTTCATGCACGGACACTACGGTGAGAGGGAAGGGACGCCCGAGAAGTGTTAGGTACGGGATCATGGGGTTGGTTAAGCTGTTGATCGGTTGCGCGAAGGCGATCCGCAACGTCTTTGCTCCGCGCTACCATCCGGAGCGCCACTATATGCGTGGGCCGGGGCCGGCGAGCGCCCGGCGCGACGACGGCCCCTCGGCGCGCGCCTGAGAGTTTCAGGAGCAGGGCTCGAGAACGACCGGGGCGCCGGGCTCGGCGCCCAAATCGCGGCACTCCCCGCCGGCGCACAGACGCCAAGCGCTTCCCGTGGCGCCCGAGGCGGCAAGGCGCAGTTCCGGCAGGGGGCCGAGCGCCGGCGCATAGACCCACCATTCATCCTCGAGACGCGCATCCGGCGGCGGCTCCATGCCGGCGCCCGAGCCTTTCACGCGCGCTTCGACGATCTGCAGGCCCGACGGCAGCACCTGCCACGTCTCGCGCCACTCCACCTTCTCCACCGAGTGGGTCCAGGAGAGCGTGAAGAGGGTGGCGGCGACGACCGCCGTCTCGCCGCCGGCGATTATGCACAGGCTCATTCGGCCGCATCGCCCGCCTTGCGCCGGGCGGGCTCCGCCGGCGCCGGGCGCTTCAGGAAGAAGTTGATGCCGAAGAAGAGGGCGCAGAGCGCAAAGCCGATCTCGTCGGTGACCGGCAGCGCGGCAATCAGCGTGAAGGCGGCCACTGTCGCCAGAAGACGCTCCCACGCGGCGAGCGGCCGGCGCAGATAGCCGATGACCGCAGCACCCCACAGCGCGATGGCGAGGCTCGCCTTGACGACGATATAGGCGACGGCGAGGGCATAGCCGATGCTTTCGGCCAGCGGCCCGCCGTCCTGCAGCATGAGGGCGGGCGTATAGACCGCCATGAACGGGATGACGAAGCCGGCGGCGGCAATCTTGATCGCCTCCATGGAGATCTTCAGCCCGCTCTCGCGGGCGATCGGGCCGGCGGCGAAGCAGGCGAGCGCCACCGGCGGCGTGAGATCGGCGAGAATCCCGAAATAGAAGACGAACATGTGGCTGACGAGCAGCGGCACGCCGAGCGCCAGCAGCGCCGGGCCGGCGATGGACGAGGTGATGATGTAGTTGGGGATCGTCGGGATGCCCATACCGAGAATGATACAGGTGATCATGGTGAGCACCAGCGACAGGAACAGGCTCGTCTCGCCGACGGCGACGATGAACTGCCCGAAGGTGTTGGCTGCGCCCGTCAGCGTCATGGTGCCGATGATGATGCCGACGACGGCGCAGGCGATGCCGACCGGCAGGGCCGTCTTGGCTCCCTCGGCGAGCGAGGCGCGGCAGACGTCGAGCGTCTTGCGCCCGCCCTCGACGAAGATGTTGGCGGCAATGAGCACTAGGGCGGCGATCAGGATGGCGTTGATGCCGTAGCGGAAGAAGCTCGCTGCAACGAGGCCGAGCCCGATCCAGAAGATCACCCGCAGGACCTGGCTTGGCAGGCCGAGCGCGGCCGTGCCGCCGAGGATTAACAAAACGGTCAGCGAAAGGCCGATAGTGCCGGCGAAGAGCGGCGTATAGCCGGTGAACAGCAGATAGACGAGCACGGCGAGCGGCAGCATCAGATACCAGCCCTCGCGCAAGGCGCGCATCGCCGACGGCAGTTCCGCCTTCGGCAGTCCGTGCAGGCCGAACTTTCCCGCCTCCAGATGCACCATCCAGAAGGCGGAACCGAAATAGAGCAGCGCCGGGATGATGGCGGCCGTGACCACCTCGTAATATTCGATGCCCAGTGTCTCGGCCATGATGAAGGCGACGGCGCCCATGACCGGCGGCATGAGCTGTCCGCCCATGGAGGCGGTGGATTCCACGCCGCCCGCGAAGGCGGCGCGGTAGCCGAAGCGCTTCATCAAGGGAATCGTGAACTGGCCGGTGGTGACCACGTTGGCCACGCCCGAGCCTGAGATCGTGCCCATGAGGCCGGAGGAGATCACCGACACTTTCGCGGGACCCCCGCGCGCGTGGCCGACGAGGCCGAGCGAAACGTCCGTGAAGAGCTTGATCATGCCCGCCCGTTCGAGAAACGAGCCGAAGAGGATGAAGAGGAAGATGTAGGTGGCCGAGACGTAGACGGGGATGCCGTAGATGCCTTCGGTGCCGTAGGCCATATGGTCGATGACCTGGGAGAAATCGTAGCCGCGGTGGTTGAGCGGCGCCGGCAAATACTCGCCGAACAGGCAATAGGCGAGGAAGACGCCGGAAATGATGGGCAGCGCCGGTCCCATCAGAACGTAGGCCGCGGCAAAGACCGTGAAAAGCGCGACGACGCCGAAGAAGATGTCGAGCGGCAACGGATCGCCGGCGCGCAGGAGCAACGGTCTGTATTCGACGAACTGGTAGACGGCGACCGCAACGCCGGCGAGTGCCAGCGCCCAGGCACCGGCCTTCACGAGACGGCCCGCGTCGCGCGAGGAGGCGATCAGCGGGAAGACCAGAAGCATCAGAAAGCCGACATGGAAGGCGCGTACGATCTGGCTCGGCAGGCTGACGAGATGCGCGGCGGTGGCGATCTGGTAGAGCGAGAAGACGACGGCGATCCACATGAGCAGCCGGCCTTCGAGCGTCGGGCGGAAGTCGGCGTGCGTCGGATCCTGAAGCTCAGCAGCCGGCAGGCTGGCAGTTGCGTCACTCTCGGCCCTGCTCATCACGTCTCCCAATCTGAGTGCCTGTCACGGTCCCGCATCTCCCGGCGGCCCGCAAAGCGGACTTGCGTGGGGCAGCGCCCACTTGCCCGGTTCCCCTCCCCACAACGGGGAGGGGAGTTTGCCTTGCCTTCGGCCGACCAGCGCTAGAGCAGACCCTGTTCCTTGTAGTAGCGCTCGGCTCCCGGATGCAGGGGAACGGGGACGCCTTGCGGGCCCTTCTCTGCCGAGATCGCCTTGGCGGCGGCGTGCGCGGCCACCATCCCGTCCAGGTTCTCGAAGAGCTGCTTGGTCATCTCGTAGGCCACGTCGTCCGAGACGTCCGAATGGGTGACCAGGATGTTGGTGATCGCCAGCGTCGCTACATCCTCGTCCTGGCCTTCATAGGTGCCGGCGGGGATCGTCGCCGAGAGGAAGGGTGCGCCGAGGCTTTCGGCCACTTCTTCCGGCACGGCCACCATGGTCACCGGCATGGAGAGCGCCAGGTCCTTGATGGAGGCGACGCCGAGGCCCGCGGACTGCAGCGTGGCGTCGAGCTGGCGGTTCTTGATGAGCTCGACCGATTCGCCGAAGGGCAGGTACTCGGTCTGCGACAGGTCGTCATAGCTCATGCCCATGGCATCGAAGATGCGCCTTGCATTGAGCTCGGTGCCAGACTTCGGCGCGCCGACTGAAAGGCTCCTGCCTTTCAGGTCCTCGAAATTCTGGATGCCGGATTCCTGCGAGGCGACGATCTGGATGTAGTTCGGATAGATGGCGGCGATACCGCGCAGCTTGTCGAGCTGTTGCGGGAAGCCGGCTTCCTCGTCGCCTTCCCAGGCGGACTTGACGGAATCGCCCAGCGCAAAGGCGATCTCGCCGCGGCCCTGCTGCAGGAGGTTGAGGTTCTCCACGGACGCCTTGGTGGATTGCACCTGCGTACGCACGCCCTCGATGTTGTCGCCATAGATCTTCGACAGCGCGACACCCAGCGGATAGTAGACGCCGGACGTGCCGCCTGTCAGCACATTGATGAATTCCTGCGCGTTCGCCGCGGCCACATTGAAGCCGAGGCCGATCGCCACGGCGCCGGCAGCCAGGAATTTCCCTTTCATGTGAAGCATTTTTCTCCTCCGCTTGGATGCTTGTTGTCTGCGCGCCCTTCCGGCACGGAAGGAGGCGGAATGTAGCTCATCGCGGCACGATGCCAATAAAAATCGCGCCGGCGGCCGCACAATAGCGGCAAGCGCGCCGTTGGGAAACGGGTGCCGGACGCGACTTTCGGGGAAGGCGGAAGCGCCGCCTCAGTCGGCCTTCGAGAACATGTCCTGCAGCTGCGCGAAAGGCATGATCTCGCGGGCATAGGTGAAAGTGCCCCTGGCCAGCATCTCCTGCGCCGCACGCTCCACGGCGCCGAAGGCGAGGTTGGTGAGCTTGGAGCCGAGCGAGATGCGCTTGGCGCCGGCTTCAGTGAGCGCTGCGACGGAGAAGGCGGCCGTGGCCAGCACATTCACCGGCTTGCCGAGCGCCTGGCAGACGGTGCGCACCTGCTCGATGTCGGAGAGCCCCGGCGCGTAGAGCACGTCCGCCCCCGCCTTCTCGAAAGCCTGCAGCCGGCGAATGGTGTCTTCGAGGTCCGGCCGATCCCAGAGAAAGTTCTCCGCCCGCGCGGTGAAGACGAAATCGCGCGGCAGGGCGCGCGCCGCCTCCGCCGCTGCCGCCACGCGCTCCACGGCAAGCTGGAAGTCGTAGATCGGGTTGGCGGGATCGCCGGTGGAATCCTCGATGGAGCAGCCGGCGAGCCCCGCCGCCTCGGCTGCGAAGATGGTTTCGGCGGCACTGTCCGGGCTGTCGCCCTTGCCATGCTCCAGGTCGGCCGAGACCGGAAGCGGCGTGGCGTCGACGATCTCGCGGCAATGGTTCATGCGTTCGTCGAAGGTTACGCCGCCGTCGGGCCGGCCGCGCGAGAAGGCATAGCCGGCGCTGGTCGTCGCCAGCGCCTTGAAGCCCAGCGCGGCAAGGAGCTTGGCCGTGCCGATGTCCCATGGGTTGGGGATGATGAAGGCGCTTTCGGCCTCGTGAAGCGCTCGGAAAGTGGAGCCGATGTCAGCCATGGTTCTTGCCTCTCCCAATGACATTCGTTTTGGCGATGAGGTGCTGCTGACCGTGCCGATGTCAAGGGCCAGATGGCGCGCTGCTGACAATGCAGGAAAAGCCACTCAGGCCGTGCCGGTGGAGCCGAAACCGCCCGCCCCGCGCGCCGTCTCGCCGGCGCTGCCGCGCTCCTCGACCGCCGCACGGATGACCGGCGCGATAATGAGCTGGGCGATGCGCATGCCGCGCGTGACGGCGAAATCCTCATCGCCCAGATTGACGAGCAGGATCTGAAGCTCGCCGCGATAGTCCGAATCGATGGTGCCCGGCGTATTGAGGCACGTGATGCCGTGACGCAGCGCCAGCCCCGAGCGCGGCCGCACCTGCCCCTCGAAGCCTTCGGGAATCTCGAGGATGAAGCCCGTCGGCACCAGTGCGCGCTTGCCCGGCAGAAGGATGATCTGCCGATCCTCGGGCACGCCGGCACGCAAGTCCATGCCCGCCGCGCCGGCGGATTCGTAGGCCGGCAGCGGCAGGCCCTCGGCATGCGGCAGGCGCACGACGCCGAGGGTGGGGCCGATGACCGGCATGGAAGGGGGTACGTTGGCCATACCCTCTATCTGCCGCTGCAACCCGCAAGCGTCAATTCGCCGCTCGCCCGCGAAGCGGGTTTTCCAACGCCTTTCAGGCGGCGGCTTGGTCGGCGACAGCGGCATAGAGCAATTCCAGGAAAAGTGGAAACCGGCTTTCCGTCCGGAGTTGCGACAAAACAACCACTTAGACCAGTTCATCGATTCCATGAAACGATGACCGGTCTAGCTGGCGAGGCCGTCCCAGCCCTCGTCGGCATCGAAGCTTTCGCTCGTCGGCGAAATGCTGTAAGAGCCCGCGTATCAAAAGGACTCCCGGAATATGTCAGCACGTTTAGCCGACGCGGTGGCGCGCCGCCGCACATTTGCGATCATCTCCCACCCGGACGCGGGCAAGACCACGCTCACCGAGAAGCTGCTTCTGTTCGGCGGCGCCATTCAGCTTGCCGGCGAGGTGAAGGCGAAGAAGAATCGCGTGCAGACGCGCTCGGACTGGATGAAGATCGAGCGCGAGCGCGGCATCTCCGTCGTCACCTCGGTGATGACCTTCGAATATGGCGACCATGTCTTCAACCTGCTCGACACGCCGGGACACGAGGACTTCGCCGACGATACCTACCGCACGCTGACAGCGGTGGATTCGGCCGTGATGGTGATCGACGCGGCCAAGGGCATCGAGCCGCGCACACTGAAACTGTTCGAGGTCTGCCGCCTGCGCGACATCCCTATCGTCACCTTCGTCAACAAGCTCGACCGGGAAAGCCGCGACCCCTTCGAGATCCTCGACGAGATCGAGGAGAAGCTGGCGCTCGACACCGCCCCCGTCACGTGGCCCATCGGTCGTGGCAGGAGCTTTTCCGGCACCTATCACCTGGCGGACAACACCATCCGCCATTCCGACGAGGATGCGACGCCGGTTGCCGTCAGCGGGCCCGAGGCCGAGGCCGTGTCCGGCCTCTTGCCGGAGCATGAGCGCGAGGCTTTCCTCGAAGAGATGCTGCTGGCCAGGGAGGCTTGCCGGCCCTTCGATCTCCAGGCGTTCCGCGAGGGCCACCTGACGCCGGTCTATTTCGGCTCCGCGCTCAGGAACAACGGCGTGCGCGACCTGATCGAGGCGCTGGGCGCCATCGGCCCGCAGCCGCGCGCGCAGGCGGCGGACTCGCGCAAGGTCGAGGCGACGGAGGAGAAGATGACCTCCTTCGTCTTCAAGATCCAGGCCAACATGGACCCCAACCACCGTGACCGCATCGCCTTCGTGCGCGTGTGCTCGGGCCGGCTGGAGCGCGGCATGAAGGCGAAGCTGATACGCACCGGAAAGCCGATCAGCCTGTCGGCGCCGCAGTTCTTCTTCGCCAAGAACCGCATCACAGCCGACGAGGCGTTCGCCGGCGACGTGGTCGGCATCCCCAATCACGGCACGCTCAGGATCGGCGATACGCTGACCGAGGGCGAGGAACTCGTCTTCCGCGGCGTGCCGAACTTCGCGCCGGAGATCCTGCGCCGCGTGCGGCTCTCCGATGCCATGAAGGCAAAGAAGCTGAAGGAGGCCCTGCGGCAGATGGCCGAGGAGGGCGTGGTGCAGCTCTTCACCCCGGAAGACGGCTCGCCGGCCATCGTCGGCGTTGTCGGCGCATTGCAGCTCGACGTGCTCAAGGAGCGGCTGAGCAACGAATACGCCCTGCCGGTCGATTTCGAGACGGCGCGTTTTTCCGTCTGCCGCTGGATCTCCGCCGGCGACCGCGCCGAGCTCGATCGTTTCATCACCGCCCATCGAGGCGACATCGCCCGCGACCTCGACGAAGACCCGGTCTTCCTCGCCCCGCACGAATTCGGCCTCAACTACGAAGCCGAGCGCTGGCAGGCGATCAGGTTTGACGCGGTGAAGGACTACCAGGTGGGCGGCAAGGCGAAGGCGGCGTAAGGAGAAACTTATGACAGAATACACGCAAAAGTTGTGGAAAATCCCCAGCGCCTAGCTGTGCCCCCGACGAAGATTACCGTAAATTGCACCTTTCAGTACCTGTATCGTGCGTACACGAGTAGCATCTCATGTTAGCCATGCGGGCGCGCGCTTCGCAGTATAATTCCGCCGTCTACAAAGATAAGTTGCATCGCGCGCCCCATGGCCGGCACTCTTCGCCGCCATCCCCGTCTGCACCGCCATACGGCCCTCCTTCAGCACGCATCGTGGGGCAGGGGCGAAATCTCCCTTTGCGAAAGCGCATCCCTCCTTTCGCCCACCTTGTGGTATAATTTTCCCGACGCTGCCGTTTCTCGCCCATTCTGATGCTCAATACCGCAACGGACGGCGCGTATCTTATAAGAACAGCTTTCAAGCAGGGAGAGACACTCATGGGCCTTCGCATCAACGACACCGCACCTGACTTCACGGCGGAAACCACCCACGGCACCATCAACTTCCACGAGTGGATCGGCGACGGCTGGGCCGTGCTCTTCAGCCATCCGAAGAACTTCACGCCCGTCTGCACCACGGAACTCGGTACGATGGCCGGCCTCGAAGGCGAGTTCAGGAAACGCAATGCCAAGATCATCGGCATCTCCGTCGATCCGGTGGAGGATCACGACCGCTGGAAGGCGGACATCCAGAAGGCCACCGGCTTTAGCGTCGACTACCCGCTGATCGGCGACAAAGACCTGAAGGTGGCCAAGCTCTACGACATGCTGCCGGCGGACGCCGGCGATTCGTCGAAGGGCCGCACGCCGGCCGACAACGCCACCGTGCGCTCGGTCTACGTGATCGGTCCGGACAAGCAGATCAAGCTGGTGCTGACTTACCCGATGACGACGGGGCGCAATTTCGACGAGATCCTGCGCGCTATCGATTCGATCCAGCTCACGGCCAAGCACCAGGTGGCCACGCCCGCCAACTGGAAGCTCGGCGAGGACGTGATCATCACCGCTGCCGTCTCCAACGAGGACGCCATCAAGCGCTTCGGCGCCTTCGAGACCATCCTGCCCTACCTCAGGAAAACGAAGCAGCCGAGCGCCTGATTCTCCGGACGTGAGGAGCGGGGCTTTAAGCCCCGCTCTTGCCTTTGCGGCTGCGCGTCTCTACGTCGCTCTATTCATGAATGGCGTCGGCCCAAGCGATCGGCTATGGTCGCGCCGTTTTTTAAGAGAGAGCGATGTCGCAGGAGCGTACCACGGCCTCGGGCGGGATGGAGACCGCTTTCGGTTTCCGACAGGTCGGCGAGGGGGAGAAGCAGGGTCTCGTCGATGCGGTGTTTCACCGCGTCGCCAACCGCTACGACCTGATGAACGACGTCATGTCGGCCGGCCTGCACCGCGTGTGGAAGGACGCGATGGTGGCCTGGCTGTCCCCGCCGAAGCGGCGGGGCTTCAAGGCATTGGACGTGGCCGGCGGCACGGGCGACATCGCCTTCCGCATCGTCGAAGCGTCCGGCGGCCAGGCGGACGTGACGGTGCTCGACATCAACGGCTCCATGTTGGCGGTCGGCCGCGAGCGGGCGGAGAAGCGCGGCATCGGCGCCAACCTCACCTTCGTCGAGGCCAATGCCGAGGAGCTGCCCTTCCCCGCCTCCTCCTTCGACGCCTATACGATCGCCTTCGGCATCCGCAACGTGCCGCAGATCGGCAAGGCGCTGTCGGAGGCCTTCCGTGTGCTCAAGCCGGGTGGCCGCTTCCTATGCCTGGAGTTCTCCGATGTCGGCATGCCGCTCCTCGACAAGGTCTACGACGCCTGGTCTTTCCATGCCATTCCGCGCATCGGCCAGGTGGTCACCGGCGACGGCGAGCCCTACCGCTATCTCGTCGAATCCATCCGCAAATTCCCCAATCAGGAGAATTTCGCAGCGATGATGCGCGAGGCCGGTTTCTCCCGCGTCGCCTGGCGCGATTATTCCGGCGGTATCGCCGCGCTGCACTCCGGCTGGAAGATCTGAAGCGCCCATGAGCACGCTTGGTGCATACCTTCGCCTCGTCCGCGCGGGCTGGATTCTCTTGCGCGAGGGCGTGGTGGCCGCCCTTCCCGGCGATCAGCTCGAAGGCATGCCGCGCCTTGGCTGGCGCGTGGCGAAGCTGGTCTCGCGCCGCCGCGCGGGCACGCGCGACCGGCCCGAGCGCCTGGCGATCGCCGTCGACCGCCTCGGCCCCTCCTATGTGAAGCTCGGGCAGTTCCTCGCCACCAGGCCCGACGTGGTCGGTCACGACATGGCCTTCGACCTGGCAAGCCTCCAGGACCGCATGGAGACCTTCCCCGAAGCGCAGGCGCGCGCCGCCGTCGAGGCCTCGCTCGGCGCCTCCGTGGAGGCGCTCTACACGGACTTCGGCATTCCGGTGGCGGCCGCTTCCATCGCCCAGGTGCATCGGGCAAAGATCATGCGCGAAGGCGAAATGCAGCCGGTCGCCGTCAAGATCATCCGGCCCGGCGTGCGCCGCCGGTTTTTCAACGACCTGGAAAGCTACTTCCTGGCCGCCCGCCTGCAGGAGCGCTACATCGCCGCCGCCCGCCGCCTGCGCCCGGTGGAGGTGACGGAGACGCTCGCCCAGACCACCAAGATCGAGATGGACCTCAGGCTGGAAGCCGCCGCCATCTCCGAGCTGCACGAAAACTCGAAGGGCGACCCTGGCTTCCGGGTGCCGTGGGTCGACTGGCGGCGCACGGGCCGTGACGTGCTGACGCTGGAATGGATCGACGGCATCAAGATGTCCAACATCGAGGCGCTGCGCGCCGCCGGGCACGACCTCGAGGGGATCGCCGTCACCCTCATCCAGTCCTTCCTGCGGCATACCCTGCGCGACGGTTTCTTCCATGCCGACATGCACCCAGGAAACCTTTTTGTGGAGGCGGACGGCACCATCGTCGCTGTCGATTTCGGCATCATGGGCCGCATCCGCCGCAAGGAGCGCCGCTTCCTGGCCGAGATCCTCTACGGCTTCATCACGCGCGACTTCCGCCGCGTGGCGGAGGTGCATTTCGAAGCCGGCTATGTGCCCGCCCACCACAACATCTCCGCCTTCGCCCAGGCGCTGCGCGCCATCGGCGAGCCGATCCATGGGCAGCCGGCCGAGACCATCTCCATGGCCCGCCTGCTCACCCTCTTGTTCGAGGTGACAGAGCTCTTCGACATGCAGACCAGGCCGGAGCTCCTGCTTTTGCAGAAGACGATGGTGGTGGTGGAGGGCGTGGCGCGCACGCTCGACCCGCATTTCAACATGTGGAAGGCCTCGGAGCCCGTGGTATCCAGCTGGATCGCCGCCAATCTGGGGCCGCGCGGCCTCATCACCGACGCCCGCGACGGCCTCACTGCGCTCACGGCGCTGGCCCGCCAGGCGCCGGAACTGGCCGCTCGCACCGAGCGCCTGTCGCGTGAGATCGAAGCCATGGCCGAACACGGCCTGCGCTTCGACGCGGAAACCTCCGAGGCCATCGGCCGCGCCGAAGCCCGCCACACCCGCTCCGGCCGCCTTGCGCTGTGGGTCATCGCCCTGACGCTGCTCGCCATCGCCTGGCGGCTTTTCTAGGGCGGGATAAGTTAAACAGGGTCAACCGACGTGCGTCATCCCGGAAGCTGCAGCGAAGCGGAGGCTGTCCGGGACGTCGATGTCACGGAATGGGTCCCGGCCCTCACTTCGTTCGGCCGGGATGACGGCGGTTAGGGCGATCCGAGCTAAATTCATCCCGCTTTTGGGGCACTGAGCTTCAGAACAGGCTGAGCTGCCGCGCCCGCGACTTCTGCTTCGTGGCCGCATGGCTCGCCGTCAGCTTATCGGCGATATCGCCCAGGAAGGGCGAAGGCGGCAGCGCGCGGACCGCGCCGCGCCAGAACCGCTCAGTCGCGCGGGTGAGGAACAGCCTGTCCATGGCCCGCGTCATGGCGACGTAGAACAAGCGTCTTTCCTCGGCCCGTGCCTTCTCATCCTGTTCCGCGCTCGGTCCCCAGGAAAAAGGCACCAGCCCGTCCTCCATCCCGACGACGAACACCACCGGAAACTCCAGCCCCTTGGCCGCATGCATGGTGACGAGCAAGACCCGGTCGGCGCGCGGGTCGCGGAAGTCGGCCTCGGTGGAGAGCGCCACCTGCTCGCCAAGGAGCGCCGCATCGCCGCCCACCGCCTCGGAAGCGGCGAGTGCCGTGAGCCACCCCCTTGCCTCGGCGAGCGCCGCGGCATCTGCTTCCTCCTCCTGCCTCGCCGCTTCGGCTGCTGCCGCAAGGCGCGTCGGCAGGTCCATATCGATGTGCGCCTTGCCCTCCAGTGCGCGCAGGATCGCCGCAACGCCCGCGTGCCCGGCGATCGGGGCGGGTGAGCTTTTCTTGAACGGGATGCCGGTCCGGTCGAACGCTTCTCTCAAGGCCGCCGACTGGGTGTCGGTGCGGTAGAGCACCGCGAAATCGGCAAAGCCGAGCGGCGCGCAGCCCCGCCGACCCGGCTTGCCCCCGTGCGCGGCAAGCATGTCGTGCCCGCCCAGAAGCTCCTCTATTGCTGCGGCGACGAAGGCCGCCTCCGCCTCCCCGTTCGCCGCCGTGTGCACGACAATGGGCGTCTCCATCGGCCGGGTCATGCCGTCCGGCGCCGCGCCCATAAGCTGGGCGCTAGCGGTGACGATGGTGCCGGTGGAGCGGTAGTTGTGCTTGAGCCGCGCGGTGCGGGCCGAGGGGAAATCGCGTGCGAAGCGCGTGAAGCAGGTGGCGTCGGCCCCGCGGAAGCCGTAGATCGCCTGGTTGGGATCGCCGATCACGCAGAGATTGCCGCTCGCGCCGGCGAGAAGCTGCAACAGGCGGTATTGCCGCTCGTCAACGTCCTGGAACTCGTCGGCCACGATATGGGTGAAGCGCTCCCGCCAGCGAGTGGCGATCTCCGCGTTCCCTTCCAAAAGACCCACGGCCAACGCCACCAGATCGTCGAAATCGACCCAGTTTCCCTCCCGTCCCAGCCGGTCGAGCGTGGCGCGCGCCTCGGCTTCCTCGCCCTCACCCGCCACACCCGTCCGCTTCATCACGGAAACGGCCTTGACGAACCGCACGGCCCGCCTTTCGCTGACATTCAGCGCGGCGGCGAGTGCCGCCGTCCGCTCCTTTTCGCCGGCAATACGGAAGTTCAGCGCCAGGCCGAGTTCCCCGCCATGGGCGCGCAGGATGGCAAGGCCCAGCGAATGGAAGCTGTGCACCGCCACGTCCTTCGCCGCCCCCGGCAGCAGAACGGCAAGGCGCGCCCTGAGCTCCTCCGTCGCCTTGCGCGTGAAGGTGGCGGCAAGGCAGGAGGCGGCCGGCACGCCGCACTCCACCACCAGATGTGCGATGCGGCGGGTCAGCATGCGCGTCTTGCCCGAGCCGGGGCCGGCGACGACCGTCAGCGGCCCTTCGATCATCGCGGCGGCCTGGGCCTGGTCGGCGTCAAGCGCCGCCAGCACTCCCTCGCGGCCTGAAGGTGCCGGCGTCGACGGCGCGGGCTGTGACGGCGCCTCTGCCGGCGCCGATTGGTCCGCCTGCGGCCTTACTGCCCGTTTGCGGCGGCGCACCGGCACGTCGAAGAGAAGGTCGCCCTTGGTGAAGCGGTCGAGCTCGCCCTCCTCGAACAGCCGGATCACGCCGTATTCGCCGTCATAGCCCGCCTGCCGGATCACCGCGCCGGCGCGCAGCCGCGCCACCGCCTCGCCGAGCAGGGAATCGGCGCGCCCGATATCCTCCACCGGCACCTCGGCAAGCACGGAAAGCTCGGGCCCCAGTGCCGCCGTCGCGCGGTCGTAGGCGTGGCCGACGGCCTTCGAGGCAACACCGCTGCCGAGGATTTCCGAGAGCATCTCCGGCAAAGGCACGAGGCTCGCCACCTCTCCCGCCGTCAGTGGCGGGACGGCCTCGGCCTCGCTGCGGTCGGCCAACAGCTCAACGCGATGCGCCACGCCCACTGTCACTCGGTTACCGCAGACCGGACAGCGCCCGTCGAGCGCCAGCGTCTCCTTCGGCTCGAGCCGTACCCCGCAGGCGCGGTGCCCGTCCATGTGGTATTTCCCTTCTTCCGGGAAGAACTCCACCGTGCCTTCGTATCCCTCGCCTGTCTCCAGTGCGCGGCGGATCGCAAAATAGTCCGGCTCGCAGGAAAAGCGCGTCGCCTCGCGGCCGAGCTTGCCCGGCGAATGCGCGTCGGAATTCGACGTCAGCCGGTAGCGGTCGAGGAAGGAGACGCGCCAGTTCATCGCCGGGTCGGAGGAAAGCCCCGTCTCTACCGCGAAGATGTGGTGGGTGAGATCGCCGTAGCATTCCTCAATGGAATCGAAACCGGATTGGGAGCCGAGAGCGGCGAACCACGGCGTCCAGATATGCGCCGGCACAAGATAGGAATCCGGCCCCGATTCCAGCGCGATCTCCAGAAGGTCGCGCGAATCGAGCCCCAGGATCGGCCGTCCGTCGGAAGCGATATTGCCGATCCGCCCGAGCTGTGCGGCCAGCCGGTCGGCGGCCGCAAGGTCGGCCGCGTAGATCAGATGATGGATCTTCCGTGTCTTCTCGCCCTTCTTGTAGATGGTCGAGATCTCCGTCGACAGCATGAAGCGCACGGGCCGCCGGCAGGCGGGCGGCAGGGTCTTCTCGATCTCCGCCTCGATCTCGGGCTTCAGGCGGAAAAGACCGCCGCCGTCGGGCACGAGCTTGTCCTTGATCTCGGCAAGCCAGGCCGGATGCACGCAGTCCCCGGTGCCGACCACGCCAATCCCCTTGCGCGCCGCCCACCAGGCAAGATGCTCGAGATCGAGGTCCCGGCTGGTGGCGCGGGAATATTTCGAATGGACGTGCAGGTCGGCATGAAAGGTCATGGAACCCAAGAAATAGCAGCCTCCACGGGGCGGTTCAAAGGCTTGGGCGTGCCATGACGGCATTTCCACAGCCGCTGGTGCTTCGCGAACGGCCCCTTGCATTGACCGATTTGGAAGTGGGGCCCCGTTTCGGCATGGATCCTCAGGCTTGACCCGAGGATCCATGCCGAAACATCAACGCGTTGCCGACAGTCAAATATTCAGGCCGTTGGTATAAACGAGCGCCGGACTGATACGGCGCATTCCGCCGGTTCGCAGGCCGCGCCTCAGTTGCCGCCGTCCTCCCTGGCAATCTGCGTCCAGCTGTCGCTCTGGGCGAGCATCGCGCGCAGGTAGCCTACGTTGGCTTCGGCCTGCTGGGGCAAGAGCTCCTGGCGGGCGATCTTTTCGGCTTCGGCGAAGCGGCCCTGCAGGCCGACGACGAGGGCGAGGTTCTGGCGCACGCGGCTGTCGGCGCCGGGCGCGGCGGCGGCTTGGCGCATGTGCGCCTCGGCTGTCTTCAGGTCGCCAGCGAGCAGGTAGGACATGCCGAGATTGGAAAGAACGGAGGGCTCGTCGGGCTTGATATCGAGGGCACGGCGATAGAGCGCGCGAGCCTGGTCGGGCTCGCCGAGCTGATCGAGGATCGCCCCTTCGGCCGACAGCAGGCGCCAATCGGGATATTCCGGCGTCTGCGCGCGGCGCACTGCGTCCAGCGCCGGCTCCAGTTCGCCGGCGGCAGCAAGGGCCTTGCCGTAGGCGGCCAGCACCTCGCGGTCCTTCGGATGGTCGATCGCCAGCTTGCGCATGACGGCGAGCGACTGATCGGTGCGCCCGCTCATCTGCAGGATGCTGGCGTAGCGCAGCGCCACCGGCTTGTCCTTGGGGTTTTGGGTGTAGGCCTTGCCGAGGCTGGCGGCGGCGTTTTCTAGCTCGGGGCCAGACATCGAGGCCACGACGGACCGGTCGCCGCCGGCGATCGAGCCGGTGGTCATGCCGCCGACCTTGCGGTTCTGGCCGGCGCAGCCGGCAACGGCGGCCGCCAGAAGCAGCGTCGCCGCGGTAGCGGCGAGCCTGCCGCTGCACGATCTTCCGCGACCCGAGCTATGGGTGAACATGCGCGCCCCCTACGCCAATTTACCGGACAGCCTTTTGCGGGCTTCCCTCCTCGAGAAGTATTCTGTTAACCCTAACGGAGCGTTAATCCCCGAGGAAAGAACCGCCATGCCGCTCACCCTGACCGCTCGCAAGGACACCGCCTCCCTTCCCGTCTATCTGGCATCCGGAGATGCGCTGGAGGAGACGGGGGCCGATGCGAGGGCCTGCGCCTGGGCGCGAGCGAACGGCTTTCATGGCGCGGAGGGGGCTTTGCTCACCATTCCGGGGGACGACGGGGCGCTTGGCGGAGCCTTCTTCGGCGTCGGCAAGGCCCCCTTCGGCCTCGGCAAGCTGGCGCGCGCCCTGCCGCAAGGCGCCTGGCACTTCGCCGCACCGCCGAACGACCCGAACTTGGCTGCCCTCGCGCTCAAGCTCGGCAGCTATACCTTCACCCGCTACGGCAAGAAGCCGACGCCGCAGATCAGCTTCGCCGTGCCGGAAGGGGCCGACCTCGCCGCCGTCGAACGACAGGCCGAAGGCACCTTCCTTGCCCGCGACCTCATCAACACGCCGGCGAACGATATGGGACCGGAAGCGCTGGAAGAGGCCGCGCGCGGGCTGGCGGAAAAGCATGGGGCGGAGGTACGGGTAACCGCGGGCGAGGCGCTTCTTGCGCAGAACCTGCCGATGATCCACGCCGTCGGCCGCGCCGGCGCGCAAGCGCCGCGCCTCATCGACCTCAGATGGGGGGCCGAGACGGCGCCCAAGGTGACGCTGGTCGGCAAGGGCGTGTGCTTCGATACCGGCGGGCTCGACATCAAGTCGGCCAGCGGCATGCTGCTGATGAAGAAGGATATGGGCGGCGCGGCCAATGTGCTGGGCCTTGCCTCCATGATCATGGCGGCGAAGCTGCCGGTGCGCTTGCGCGTTCTGATCCCGGCGGTGGAGAACGCCATTGCCGGCAACGCCTTCCGCCCCGGCGACATCCTGACGAGCCGCAAGGGTGTGACGGTGGAAGTCGGCAACACCGACGCCGAGGGCCGGCTGGTGCTGGCCGATGCGCTCGCCTTGGCCGACGAAGAGGCGCCGGAACTCATGATCGACATGGCGACGCTGACGGGGGCCGCGCGCGTCGCCCTCGGCCCCGACCTGCCGCCGTTCTACACCCATGACGAGGCGCTGGCGGCCGGGCTCTCCGAGGCAGCGGAGACGGTCGCCGATCCCCTTTGGCGTATGCCGCTGTGGCAGCCCTACAAGGACAAGCTGCGCTCCAAGGTGGCCGACACGAACAACGTGACGTCCGACGGCTTTGCCGGTTCGATCACCGCTGCACTGTTCCTCGAGCGCTTCGTCGAGAAGGCTTCCGCCTGGGCGCATTTCGATATCTACGGCTGGAACCCGAACGAGAAGCCTGTCTCCCCGGTGGGCGGCGAGGCGCAGGGAATCCGCGCCATCGAACGCGTGCTGAAGGAGCGCTACGGCGCCTGACCCCCTTTGCGAACACCGGCAATCGGCGTAATGATACGGAACCGAAACGATTGCAGAGGGTTCGATGGTCGCGTTGCGGTCCCTTCAGGCGCTCAGGCTTTGGCAGCAGGTATGCCTTGCCGAGGTGCGCGATGACATGCCGGACCTGACGGAGCGGCAGATGGCGATCCTGCTCACCGTTTATCTCGATCCGCCCCCGCACACGGTGCGCGGGCTGGCGGAGAAGCTGAAGGTGACGAAACCAGTGATCACGCGGGCGCTCGACACGATGGGCGCGATGAAGCTTCTCGCGCGCCACCGCGACGAGCGCGACCGGCGCAACGTTCTCATCCGGCGCACGGTGGAAGGCGCGCTGTTCGTCGAGCGTATCGGTGACGTGGTGGTCGCCAACGCGGCGGAGCTTCCCCTATGAGCGCCCTCGACCGCCGCCTCAATGCCTTCCGGCCCGACCTTGCCGACAAGCGGCTGATGGGGCGCGTGGAGGCGGAACGCTTCGTCGCCGGAGAGCCGGCCGTGATCGCCGCGCCCGTGGCGGATCTTCACTCGGCGCCGGACGCGGGCGCCAGGATCGACACGCAGCTTCTTCACGGCGAGACGATCCAGGTGTTCGAGCGGAAGGACGGCTGGGCCTGGGTGCAGGCGGCGCGCGACGGCTATGTGGGCTATGTGGACGAGGCGGCGGTCGGCCGGCCGCTCGCCGCACCCACCCACTTGGTCTGCGTGCCGCGCAGCTTCGTCTATCCCGAGCCGGAGCTGAAGGCGCCGATGACGACCGTCCACAGCATGGGCGCGCGGCTTGCAGTTGCCGGCGAGGCGGAGAAACGCGGCACCCGTTACGCGCTGCTCACCTCGGGCGAGGCGATGATCGCCCGGCACCTATGCCCCATCGGCCGGCATGCCGATGATTTCGTTTCGGTAGCGGAACAATTCCTGCATACGCCCTATCTGTGGGGCGGGACGAGCGGTTTCGGCATCGATTGCTCGGGGCTAGTGCAGCTTCCCATGCTGATGGCGGGACGAAACGTGCCGCGCGACACGGACATGCAGGCGGAGGGGATCGGCGCCGCGCTCGATCCGGAGAACGGGTTGAAACGCGGCGACCTCGTCTTCTGGCGCGGGCACGTGGCGATCATGACCGACGGCGAACATGTCATCCACGCCAACGGCCATACGATGACGGTATCGCGCGAGCCGCTCGGCGAGGCGATACGGCGGATCGAGCCGCTTTATGGGATGCCGACGGGGTATCGCCGGTTGGTGGTAGCACTATAGCTGTAAATTGAAATTCAAGATGGCCGGTGCGCCGCGCCAACATCCATCCGCCGTATCCGCCAAACCCTCACATCCGACGCAGATGATTGTCCCACGCCGGCGCCCCGGCCCTCGCGTCGGCGAGGACCCTTTGCGTCTCCGGCCCCGCGCTCACCACCGCGCCGCGTCCGCTGGTGGCAAGCACCCTTCCTTGCGCGGAAGGGGCGACGCCGCAGCCGTCGGCCAGCGTCTGGCGGCCGAGGCACCGTCCGGTTTCGGTATCCCAGAAGGCGATGAGGCCGCCGCGCGGGCTGGAGGTGGCGAGCACCGTGCCGGAGGCGTCCACTGCGAGGGAGCCGACATAGTTCTGCATGGCGTGCAGAACCTCCCGGGGGCCGGGAAAGAGCTCGATCTCGCGGCCGCGCCTGTGGCGGCCCACCAGCGGCGGGCGCTCCGCGGCCGCGCCTTCGTACTGGCAGCCGAACCAGACGTGGCCGGCCGCGTCCAGCGCCATGTGACGGATCGAGAGCCGGTTAAGCTCCGGCGCCAGCGCCGCCTTCTCCACCACCGCGCCGGAGGCGGCGTCGATATAGGCGAGGCTGGGCGCCATGGTGGCGAGGTTGAGCTTGGCGCGGCCGTAGTCCGGATGGGTGAGAATGCCGCCATTGGCCACGCAGATGGTGCGGCCGTCGCGCAGAAGCATGGCCTCGTGCGGGCCGATGCCGTCGCTCGGAAACTCGCCGACGCGGCGGAAGCCGTCCGTCGCATCGTAGATGCCGACGACGCCGCGCCCCGCTTCGAAATCGTTCTCGGTTGCGAGCATCAGCCTGCCGTCGCGGGTGAAGACGCCGTGGCCGTGGAAGTGGCGGTCGGCCGCGGCGGCGATTGCTACCGGCTCCTTCCTGCCGGCCACGTCGAAAGCGACGGCGAAGCGGCCGGGCGAGCGGGCAAAGGCCACGGCGCGGCGGCGCGGCGGATCGATGGCGAAGGAGTGGCCACGCGCCTCGAGCGGCAGCACCAGCCGATCGCGGCCCTTCTCGTCGATGACGGCGGCCTCGAAGCGGCCGCTGTTGAGCCTGGCGCCGAGGAAGAGCGCCTCCTCGGCGGCGTCCGCCCAGGCGAGCGCGAGCGCGGCTCCGCCGGCAAGTATAAGAAACGTCCTGCGGTCAATCGCCGTCGAGCGCATTGAAACCCATCGTCAGGCCTATGGCAGCCGAAAGCTGCTCGCTTATCGTGTGGTCGGCGCCCTCCAGCGCGACGCCGGCATAGGAGATACGGCCACGGTCCTCCGCATCGGTGAAGGCCGTTTCCGCCGGCGCCCCCACCTCTTCCAACGTCCCGAGGGCGTGCTCCATGTCAAAAAGCACGGAATCGACGATGGCGCCGTCCGCCGCGTCGAGGTGCGTCTTGAAGTCCGCCGCGTCGACCAGCCCCATCATGCCTTCGATCTGTGTGCCGACAAGGTCGAAGGTCAGGTTGGAGCGCCAGAACGGCGCGCGTTTGCCGTTGGCTTTGTCGGGATTCGCGCCGAGAGCGGGCAGAAGCTCGGCATTGCGGGTGAACTGCAGCCCCGTCGTCAGCGCCTTGACGATCTCACCGGCCACCTCGCCCGGCGAGCGGTAGAGCGCGCTGTCGGCGGAAGGCCGCGTGAACTGGGAATGGAAGGGCGCGTCCGGCGCCCAAGCTTGCGCGAGCGCCTTGGCGCGCGCCGCCAGGTTTGTGGCGATGGCCGTGCCGTAGCGGCAACGGAAGGCGCCGTCGGCGCCCGCAAGCTCTTCTGCACCGGAGCCGAAAAGCACGAACTCGAGCGCCGGCAGGCCCTGCAGGGCCACGCTCTTCTCCTTCAGGCCCGCAGGGGCCGCGGCACTCTCATCCTCGTTCGCAAGCACGCCCTGCACCTGGCGCAGAGTGACGCCGCGCATGTCGGGCCAGAAGAACAGGTGCTCGAAACGGTTCTCTTCGACCAGAGGCCCGAAGCGCAGGATGGAGACCGGCCCCCAGGCCCGCACCGTATCGGCAAAGGTGGCGCGCGCTTCTGCCAGGGTATCGTCGCCGGGCGCCGCGCAAAGCTCTCCCATCTTGCCGTCGAGACGCCCGGTTACACCGGAAAAAGCGGCGAGACTCGGTGCGACGTAGCGCTCTGCCACGCGCTGGCCGATGTCGGGCGGAACGGTTTCCGCCGCATCCTGCGCATGCGCCGGCAGGGCGCAGGCAAGGACGAGGCAAAGAAGCGCGTTCCTCAGCATCACAGCGACTCCAGGAAGCGGATGAGGTTGTCGCGGTCGGATTTTTCCATCTCCACCACCTTCCGGCGTGCCGCCTCCGCCTCGCCACCGTGCCACAACACGGCTTCCAGCAGCGTGCGGGCGCGGCCGTCGTGCAGGAACCCTGCCTCGCCGCTGACGGTCTTGGCAAGGCCGATGCCCCAAAGAGCCGGCGTGCGCCACTCGTGGCCGGTGGCCGTGCCTTCCGGCCGGTTGTCGGCGAGGCCCTCGCCCATGTCGTGCAGGAGAAGGTCGGTATAGGGCCAGATGAGCTGGAAGGCGAGCGCCGGCACCGCCGCATCGCGCCGCGTAACGTATTTCGGCGTATGGCAGTCGGCGCAGCCCGTCTCGTAGAACACCCTTTTCCCGGCAAGAACCTGGCTGTCCTCCACGCCCCGGCGGGCGGGGACGGCGAGGTTTTGCGAATAGAAGGCCACGAGTTCCAGAAGCTCCGCCGGCACCTCCTCGGCGCCGAGGTGCGGCTGGGCGCCGTGAGGCAGTTTGCGGCAGGGCTTTTGCGCCGCCGTGCACTCGCCCCAATGGTCCGGCACCAGCGGCGTGGAAAGGCCCATGTCGCCAGAGAATGCATCCGCCGTCTGCTGCTTCACACTTGCCGCGTTGCCCTTCCAGCCAAAGCGGCCAAGGCGCCATTCGCCCGTCTCGTCGCGCACCTGGCGGGCGCGGCCGGAGATGCCGTCACCGTCCACATCCTCGGGGTCCTCACGAGCGAGGATGTCGCCCTCGTCGATCGCCTCCAGGAGGCCGAGACCGATCATCGGCGGGGCGACGCGCGCCGACAGCATGGCGTCCGGATGAAGCGGTCCGTAGCCGGGGTTGTCGACGGCAATCGTCGGCTTGCGCAGCCTCACCGTCTCCCCGCCGTTGAGCCTGACGGGGATTTCCTCGTAGTCGATGCGCACGCGGCCTTCGGCGGGCAGGCCCGCCACGGCGAAGTCCTGTAGCTGCCCGCCATAGACGGGTTCGGGGGCGCTGGAAAGATAGCCGGCGCGCACGGCCTCTTCCTGCTCCTCGCCGGGCGGCACGGAAAGGCGCACCAGCAGCGAGACGGCGGAATCCTCGGCATGCGCGGGCGGGTGGCCGCGCCCGTCCTTGATGTGGCAGGACTGGCAGGCCCGGGCGTTGAACAGCGGGCCGAGGCCGTCGGAGGCCTGGGTGGAGGACGGCGACGACACCCATTCCTTGCGGAACAGCCCGTTGCCGAGCAGGAACCGCTGCTCCCCCTCGAACTCCAGATTGGCCGAGGGGTGGGAGAAAACGTCGGCGTTGATGCGTTTCGTGGAGGTCGCCGCCCCAGCCGGCATGCGCTCGAAGGGCTCGGCCTTGTCGAATGCCGTCGCCTGGCGAACGACCTTTTCGACCCGCGCCCGGTCGGCCTCGCTCAGATCGTCCCGCGGCGCGGGCGCACGTGCCTGAACGGCAAAGGCGGCGAGCAAGCCCGCCGCCGCCAGGGTCGAATAAAAGCGAAGAGATAAACGCATCACACCAGCACGTTAGACCAATTCATCGAATCGATGAATTGGTCTAACTCCTTGTTTTGTCGCAATTCCGGACGGAAAACCGGTTTCCACTTTTCCTGGAATTGCTATAGAAAAGGCCGCCGCACCTGGCGCGACGGCCCGCCAATCTTACTGGAAGACCGCGTTGGGATCGTCCAGGCTGTCGGAGCCTTCGATCGTCACGCCGGAAAGGTCAAGCGCCGCGATGACGCGCTCGATGGAGCGGGTCTGGTCAACGAGGCCGTCGATAAGCGCCTGCACGGCGGCGTTGCCGTCCGCGTTGCCCTCGCCGATCATCTGGTCGTAGGCCTCGACCGTCTCGGCACGGTCTTTAAGTGCTTCGGCGGCTTGAAGCGTGGCGGCGAGCTTGGCTTCCATCTCGTCGGCAAGGGCCGGATCCGCCTCGCGCACCAGTTCGGCCAGGCTAGGCCCCTCCACTGTCCCGCCGCCGGTCCGCTCATAGCGGCCGAAATAGACGTTGTTGATACCGAGAACGTCATAATAGTGGCTGTTGTGGGTGTTGTCGGAGAAGCAGTCGTGCTCCTCCTCCGGATCGTTCAGGAGCAGCCCGAGCTTCATGCGCTCGCCAGCAAGCTCACCGTAGGAGAGTGAGCCGAGGCCGGTCAGCATGGCCGTCAGCCCGGTCTCCGGCTCGCCTTCGCTGAGTGCCGTGCGCCCCTCGCCGCCTTCCTTCCAGTTGACCACCATCTCTTCCAGGTCGGCAACCAGCAGGTCCGCCGCCGCCTTGAGATATTGCGCGCGACGCTCGCAGTTGTCGCCGGTGCAGTCCTCAGTGTCGAAATCCGTATAGGGGCGGTTGCCGGCACCGGGTCCTGTTCCGTTCAGGTCCTGCCCCCACAAGAGGAACTCGATGGCGTGGTAGCCGGTGGCGACATTGGCCTCGATGCCGCCCAACTCGTGCAGGGACTGGATGAGGTCGGGCGTGATCTGCGAAGCATCGACGGTCTCGCCGGCAGCGCTCACCTCGTCGTTGGCAATGACGTTGACCGTGTAGAAGCTGTTTTCATCGGACTCGGTGCCGTAGCTGGCGTCGACGTAGTCGATCAGCCCCTCATCCAGCGGCCAGGCGTTCACCCGGCCTTCCCACTCGTCGACGATGGCGTTGCCGAAGCGGTAAGCCTCTGTCTGCTGGTAGGGTGCGCGGGAAGCCAGCCAGGCCTCGCGGGCGGCGGTCAGCGTCTCCTCGGAAGGATCGGCAATCAGCGCATCCACCGCGCCTTGCAGGGCGCGCGCCGTCTCCAGGCTGTCCTCGTAGCCGGCGAGCGCAATGTCGGCATAGGTATTCAGAACGGCCGAGGGCTCGGCGGCATGGGCAGCGGAAACGGCCATGCCGGCCGTGGCGAAAGCAATCGTCAGCTTCATTAAAAATCCTCCAAAGCAGGTTTATGGGTGCGGAGGACAAGCCTTACCCCACCTCACTAATTGTGGAGTGAAAAAATCACATTTGAAGCCGCCCCGCAAGACACCATACCTGAAAGGAAAAAGAACGCCTTATCCCAGCAGGAAAAGCGCCGTAAGCCCCAGAACCCCGACGAGAATCCGCCACCAGCCGAACAGCGCATAGCCGCGCCGGGAGACAAAGCCGAGCAACGAGCGCACCACGATCACGCCGGCGATGAAGGCGGCTATGAAGCCGACGGCGATGATCTCCACGTCGGCGGCGGTGAGGACGCTGTAGTTTTTGTAGAGATCGTAGGCGAAGGCGCCAGCCATGGTGGGCATGGCGAGGAAGAAGGAAAATTCCGCCGCCGCGCGCTTGTCGGCGCCCAGGATGAGCCCACCGACGATCGTCGCGCCGGAGCGCGAGGTGCCGGGGATCATGGACAGGCACTGGAACAGGCCTATCTTGAAATACATGGGCAGCGGAAAGCGGGTGATGTCGTCGTAGAGCGGCGCCTTGACCCAGCGGTCGACCCAAAGAAGCACGATGCCGCCCAGGATAAGCATGATGCAGATCAGCCTTGGCGTCTCGAAGAGCACGGTCTTGATGACGGTGTAGGCGAGCACGCCGATGACGGCGGCCGGCAGGAAGGCGACGAGAATTCCGATCACGAAGCGCCGGGTTGCCGGGTCGTGCGGCAAATCGACGGCCATTTTCCACAAGCGCGCGGCATAAACGCTCAAGATCGCCAGAATGGCGCCGAGCTGGATGAGGATCTCGAAGGCCTTGCCGGTCGACTTGAAGCCGAGGAAATGGCCTGCCAACAGAATATGCCCCGTGGAGGAGACGGGAATGAACTCGGTCAACCCCTCCAGAACGCCGAGCAGGAGGGCTTCCGCAATGGTCTGGTCCGGCACGCTTTCTCCTTGGCTGGGTTTGCTTGTCAGGCCCGGCGTCTGCCCGTATAGCTCGGCGGAGAACTCGGGAATCAGACCGCCTGAGGAATACCGTCGCGGCCACGAAATGACCAGAGCATTCATGTATCACGTGCAGCCATGCTGACCCTGTTTCACCATCCGCTCTACGCCTCCTGCCGATTCGTCCGCTTGGCTTTCGGCGAATACGGCGAGGAGCTCGCCCTGATCGAGGAGCGCCCCTGGGCGCGACGCAAGGAGTTTTTGTCGCTCAATCCGGCCGGCACAATCCCCGTGCTCCTGGCGGAAGGCGACCATGTCATCGTCGGCGCGACGGTGATCGGCGAGTACCTCGACGAGACGCGCGGCGCCTTTAAGCGCGAGAAGCGGCTGATGGCCGAGGATTCCATCGCCCGGGCGGAAATCCGCCGCCTCGTCGACTGGTATCTGGTCAAGACCGAAGGCGACGTGACGCGGCATCTGGTGCGTGAGCGGGCGCTGAAGCCGCTGATGGGCGGCGAGGGTGGCGGGGCGCCCGATTCCGCAGCCATACGCGCGGCGCGGGCAAACGTGCGCCAGCACCTGAAATACACCAACTGGCTGGCCGCCACGCGCGACTGGCTGGCCGGCCCGCGCCTTTCCTATGCGGACGTGGCGGCGGCCGCGGCGCTCTCGACCCTCGATTATCTCGGCGAGATCGAGTGGCGCGAGTATCCGGCGGCGCGCGACTGGTACAGCCGCATGAAGTCGCGCCCCTCCTTCCGTTCCCTCCTGAGTGACCGCGTGCGCGGGCTTTCACCCGCCTCCCACTACGCGGACCTGGATTTCTGATGCGCGCGGCGCAAGCCCATCCGGAGCGGCTGCGCGCGTTCATCGAGAAGGAGGCGCGTGCGGCAGGCTTCGACGCGGTGGCGGTGACGGCGCCCGACGCCGCGCCCATGGCTTCCATGCGGCTGTCGCATTTCCTGCGCGAGGGCCGCCACGGTTCGATGGCATGGATGGAGGAGACGGCCATGCGCCGCGCCCGCCCGCGGACACTGTGGCCGCAGGTGCGCTCTGTCATCATGCTGGGCATGAACTACGGCCCGGAGGAAGACCCCCTGCCGCTTCTGGAACGCAAGGACAGGGCGGCGATCTCCGTCTACGCGCAGAACCGCGACTATCACGACGTCGTCAAGGGACGGCTGAAAGAGATCGCCGGCAAGCTCGCCGCCAGATGCCACGCGGATGTGAAGGTGTTCGTCGACACGGCGCCGGTGATGGAAAAGCCGCTTGCGGAGGCGGCGGGGCTCGGCTGGCAGGGCAAGCACACCAACCTGGTGAGCCGCGAGCTCGGCTCCTGGCTCTTTCTCGGCTCCATCTTCACGACGGCCGAGATCCCGCCCGACGCGCCGGAGAGAGACCATTGCGGCTCGTGCCGCGCCTGCCTCGACATCTGCCCGACGGACGCCTTCCCCGCGCCCTATCAGCTCGACGCGCGGCGCTGCATCTCCTACCTCACCATCGAGCACAAGGGCCCGATCCCGCCCGAGTTCCGCGAAAAGATGGGCAACCGCATCTATGGCTGCGACGACTGCCTGGCCGTCTGCCCGTGGAACAAGTTCGCGCGTACCGCCTTCGAGGCCAAGCTGAAGGCGCGCGAGGACCTAAAAGCGCCGCGGCTCGAGGACCTGCTGGAACTCGACGATGCCGCCTTCCGCGCCTTCTTCTCCGGCTCGCCGATCAAGCGTATCGGCCGTGACCGCTTCATCCGCAACGTGCTGATCGCCGCCGGCAATTCCGGCGATGCGGGGCTCGTGCCCGCGTGCGAGCGGTTGCTTCGCGACGATTCGCCGCTGGTGCGCGGGATGGCCGTCTGGGCGCTCGCGCGGCTCATGGACCCGCAAGCCTTCGCGGCGCTGGCGCGGCAAGAAAGGGCGGACGAGACCGACGACGACGTGATGGCGGAATGGGCCGACGCCCTCCCGCAAAAGCGGGAAGCCGTCCATTGAGCGGGAGAATGCCGCAGAAGGCCATGATGCTCGCCGCCGGCCTCGGCACGCGCATGCGGCCGTTGACGGAGACGACGCCGAAGCCGCTCGTGCCCGTCGCCGGAAAGCCGCTGATCGACTGGGGGCTCGACGCGCTGCAACGGGCGGGCGTGGCGGAAGTCGTGGTGAACGTCCATCATCTGCCGGATTTGATGACCGCCCATCTTGGCCGGCGCACCGCCCCCCGGATAACGATCTCCGATGAACGCGACATGCTGCTCGATTCGGGCGGCGGTGTCGTCAAGGCGCTTCCCCTTCTGGGTACGGAGCCCTTCCTCGTCCTCAACGCTGACACGTTCTGGATCGACCGGGGCGAGCCGAACCTTGGGCGCCTTGCCCTTGCATGGGACGCCGCCCGCATGAATATACTCATGCTCCTGGCGGACCCGGCTTCCGCCACAGGGCACACGGGCAAGGTGGACTTCACCATGGATGGGGAAGGGCGGTTGGAACGCGCGCGCGAGGGGGAGGACGGCTTCATCTATGCCGGCGCCTTCATCGTCCATCCGCGCCTGTTCGCCGGCGCCCCCGCCGGCCCGCATTCCCTCAACATGCAGTTCGACCAGGCCGCCGCTTCAGGTCGGTTCTTCGGCCTGCCCCTCGACGGCCACTGGATCACCGTCGGCACGCCTGGGGCGATCGCTCCCGCGGAGGCGGCGCTGCGGCGGCTCGGCGCGGCCCCGTGACCGCGGCGCGCACAACGCCGCGCGTCTTCTCCATCCCGCCTGGCGTGCCCTTCCTGCCGGCGCTTGCCGAGGCGCTTTTGTCCGGTGCGCTGGTGCCGGGCTTTCGCCATGACGGGGATCCGCTGGCGCTCGCCGAGGCAACGGTCTACCTGCCCACCCGCCGCGCGGCGCGGGGGCTGAGGAGCGTGCTGGTCGAGCGGCTTGGCGGCCGTTCCGCCATCCTGCCTGTCATCCGCCCCCTCGGCGAGTTCGAGGCCGACCTTGCCGATCTGGACGGCGAGGGCGGGGCCGCCATCCTCGACCATGCGCCGCCAATCGGCGAGCTCGAGCGCGTTCTGCTGCTCGCGCCGCTGGTACGGGCTTGGAAGGCGCGTGTGCCGGCGCATGTCGCCGCGCTCTTCGAGGAAGGCGTGGTCGTGCCCGCTTCGCTGAGCGACAGCCTGTGGCTCGCTCGCGACCTTGCCGCCCTGATGGACGAGATCGAGACCGAGGAAGCCGACTGGACGAGGCTCGCGGATCTGGTGCCGGAGGAGCTTGCCGGCTGGTGGCAGGTTACCCTCGACTTCCTGGACATCGTCACCGCCGCGTGGCCGGACGTGCTGGCAGAGCGCGATCGCTCGAACCCAGCCGCCCACCGCAACGCCATGCTGGCGGCCGAAGCCGCGAGGCTGAAGCGCAATCCCGGGAGTGGCCCTGTGATCGCCGCCGGCTCCACCGGCTCGATACCCGCCACGGCTCGGCTGCTCGCCACGATCGCCCGCCTCGACAACGGCGCCGTGGTTCTGCCCGGCCTCGACCGCTATCTTGACGAGACCTCCTGGCGGGCGGTGGGTGCGAGCGAGGAGCCCGCGGCCTGCGGCCATCCGCAATTCGGCCTGAAGAAGCTCACCGCCGGCATCGGCATCGCCCGTGCCGACGTGGCCGAGCTTGCCGCGCCATCGCCCGCGCTCGCCGCGCGGCGCCGGCTGACGAGCGAGGCGCTGCGGCCGGCGGAGACGACCGAGCTGTGGGCCGGCAACAGGGAGAGCGTCGAACAGGCCTTGCGCGATGGCGCGCTGGCCGGCGTTAGCCTGGTCGAGGCGGCGAACGAGCGCGAGGAGGCGCTTGCCGTTGCCGTGGCGCTGCGCCATGCCGTCGCCCACGAAGGGAAGACGGCCGCGCTGGTCACGCCCGACCGCGCGCTGGCGCGGCGGGTGGCGGCGGAGCTGCGCCGCTTCGGCATCGAGGCCGACGATTCGGGCGGCAGCCCGCTTGCCGACAGCGTGCCGGCCACGCTGATGCGGCTCATGCTGGAGGCCGTGTGCCGGCCCGGCGAACCGGTGGCGATCATCGGCCTCCTGAAGCATCCGCTCCTGCAGCTCGGCCTGCCGCGTCAACAGGTGCGCGGCGCAGCGGAGCTGATCGATCTGGTGGCGCTGCGCGGCGGCACGGGGCGGCCAGACGCCGCCGCGCTTTCCGCCCTGTTCGACACGCGTCACGCTGCCCTCGCCGACGCGCGCAAGCCTTTCTGGTTCGGCCGGCTGACCAAGCGGAACCTCACCGAGGCACGCGAGGTTCTAGCGGCACTCGAAAAGGCGCTGACGCCGCTCACCGCGTTGCGGGGCGAGCGCTTGGTCGGCCTCGCCGCCGCGGCGCGCGCTTCGGCCGAGGCGCTGGAGGCTCTGGCTCGCGATGCCGACGGCAGCCTGGCCACGCTTTATGGCGGCGAGGCGGGCGAAGCGCTGGCGCGGTTCCTGCGCGAATTGGTCGACAGCCTTTCCGCGCTGGAGGTGGAGCTTGCCGAGTGGCCGGACGTCTTCGCCGCGCTCATCGCCGGGCAGGTGGTGAAGCCGGCGCACGGCGCCGACCATCGCGTCGCCATATGGGGCACGCTGGAGGCGCGCCTGCAGAGTGTCGACACGCTGGTGCTGGGCGGCCTCAACGAGGGCACCTGGCCGCAGGTGCCGGCTTCCGACCGCTTCATGTCGCGCCTCATGAAGGCCGAGCTTTCGCTCGAGCCGCCGGAGCGGCGCATCGGCCTTGCCGCGCACGACTTCATGATGGCGCTGGGCGCGCCCGAGGTGGTGCTTTCCCGCTCGGCCCGCGCCGGCGATGCGCCTGCCGTCGCCTCGCGCTGGCTGCAGCGGCTGGCGGCCTGCGCCGGGCCGGCGGAGACAGACGCCATCAAGGCGCGCGGCCGCCGCTTTATCGACTGGGCGCACGCGCTGGAGACCGGCGAGGACGAGCCTTTCGCGCCACGCCCTTGCCCCAAGCCGCCACTGGAAGCGCGGCCGCAGCGCTTCTCCATCACCGAAATCGAGACGCTGCGCCGCGACCCCTACGCCGTCTACGCAAAGCGCATACTCGGCCTCTCTCCCCTTGACCCGCTCATCCGCGATCCGGGTGCGGCCGAGCGCGGTACGCTGTTCCACGACATCCTGCAGGCGTTCATCCAGTCGGGCGCCGACCCCTGCGCCGCCGACGCGTTGGACAACCTGCTTGCGGCCGGCCGGGCGCTTTTCGCCGAAGCCGGCCTTCCTGCCGATGTCGCGGCGGTGTGGTGGCCGCGCTTCGAGCGCACGGCGCACAACGTCATTGTCTGGGAGCGCGGGCGCACCGAGGGTATCGTCGCCCGCCACGCCGAAATCCGCGCCGAACCGCTCGAAGTCGGTGCCACCGGCAAGCTGCTTGCCGGCCGCGCCGACCGCATCGACACGCGCGCCGGCAACCGCGCCGACATCATCGATTACAAGACCGGCTCCAACCCTTCCAAGGTGCAGGCGCACCGTCTGCTCGCCCCGCAGCTTGCGCTGGAGGCCGCGCTTTTGAGCCGCGGCGCCTTTGCCGGGCTGGGCAACCCCGCTGCGGACGAACTATGCTATGTGCGGCTGAAGGCGAACGGCGCTGTGGAGCCCGAATCGATCCTGAAGATCAGGGACAGCGAGAAGACGGGCCCAGCACTCGCGGAAGAGGCCTGGCAGCGGCTCGAACGGCTGCTCGCCTATTACGACTCTCCGGAAGCCGGCTATCTTTCCCGCGCCCTGCCCTTCAAGGAAGGCGATATGGAGGGCGACTACGACCATCTGGCGCGTGTCCTGGAGTGGTCGGCGGGAGGTGATACCGGCGAAGAGGAGGCCGAATGAAAAAGCCCCTCCGCATCCCCGAAGATACGCTGAAGAACCAGGCTCTCGCCTCAGACCCAGCGCTCTCGGCCTGGGTGTCGGCCCATGCCGGCTCGGGCAAGACGCATGTGCTGGCAAGCCGCGTCATCCGCCTTCTCCTGAAGGGCACGGACCCCTCGAAGATCCTCTGCCTCACCTATACGCGCGCCGCCGCCGCCAACATGGCCAACCGGGTGTTCGAAAAGCTTGCCGGCTGGAGCCTGCTGCCGGACGAGAAGCTTGCCGAGGAGATCGCCGGCCTCGAAGGCCGCAGGCCGGGACCGGATAAGCTGCGCCGCGCGCGCCAGCTCTTCGCTCGTGCGCTGGAAACGCCGGGCGGCCTGAAGATCCAGACGATCCACGCCTTCTGCGAGGCGATCCTGCACCAGTTCCCGCTGGAGGCGAACATCGCCGGCCATTTCGAGCTCTTGGATGCGCAGATGGAAGAAGCGCTGTTCGGCGAGGCGCGGCGCGACCTTCTGACCGCCGTCGCCGCCGTGGGTGATGGCCCGATGGCGGAGGCCTTCGCGCAGGTTCTGGAGCGCGGCGGCGAGGCCGGCCTGCAGCGGCTGCTCACCGAGATTGTGGCGAAACGCGAGGAGCTGCGCCTTTTCATCGATGCCACAACAGACGGCGTCTCCTGTCTGCCTGAGCTTCTCGCCGAATTCGGTTTCGCCGAAGGCGAGACCATCGAAAACCTTGCCGCCTCGGCATGGCCCGTGCCCGGCTTCGATCCGGCGGAATATGGTCGCTTTGTCGCCGCCGCCGAGGAGACGAACGCGCGCTCGGTGCTGAAAAACATCGTCCCCACCGCCTCGCTGGGCTTTGCGGAGGTCGATCCCGTGCGCCGTCTGGAACTGCTGGCCGAGGGCTTCCTCAAGGCGGGCGGCGATCCCTACGGAGAGAGCACCTTCAGGGCGGCGCTGAAGGACCGCTTGCCCGGCCTCTACGAGCGCTATCGGGCGGCGGCGGCCTTCCTGCAGCGGGCCGCCGACCGGCTGGCGCTCTATCGTATGCTGGAGGCGACAAGCGCTGCGCTCGGCATCGCCGATGCGCTGATTTCCCGCTACGAGCGGCTGAAGCGGGCGCGCGGCTTCCTCGATTTCAGCGACCTCATCATGCGCACCGTGCGGCTTCTCGCCCGCCAGGACGTCGGCCCCTGGGTGCAGTACAAACTCGACCGCGGCATCGACCATATCCTGATCGACGAGGCGCAGGACACGAGCCCGCCTCAATGGCAGATCGTGCGGCAACTCGCGGAAGAGTTCTTTGCCGGCGAAGGATCGCGCGCGGGAGTGGAACGCACCATTTTCGCCGTCGGCGACGAGAAGCAGTCGATCTACTCCTTCCAGGGTGCCGAGCCTGCCGCCTTCGCCGAGAGCGGCGCCGCCTTCGACAAGCGCGTTCCGCAAGGCGGCGGGCGCTTTGCGAAGGTGCGGCTGAAGCGCTCCTTCCGCTCTACCTATGACGTTCTGCGGGCGGTCGACCTGGTGTTTTCCCGCGAAGAGGCGCGCCGCGGCCTCACCCGCGATCCCGAGCTGATCGAGCATGAAGCCGTCCGCGAGAACGCGCCCGGCTATGTGGAGGTCTGGTCTCCGCTGAGCCCGCAGGTCGTGGCGGAGCCGGACGACTGGACGCTGGCCGTAGACCATGCCTCCGCCCCCGCAGCAAGGCTCGCCGAGGTGATCGCCGACAAGATCGAGCGCTGGCTGAAGGACGGCGAGATCCTGGAAGGGCAGGGCCGGCGCCTGCGGCCAGGCGACATCATGGTCCTGGTCAGGAAGCGCGACCGCTTCGTCCATGCGCTGTCGCGCAGCCTGAAAAACCGCTATATCTCCGTGGCCGGCGCCGACCGCCTGCGCCTGACGGCCCATATCGCCGTCAAGGACCTGACGGCGCTCGGCCGCTTTCTCCTGCAGCCGCACGACGACCTGTCGCTGGCGGCGGTACTCAAGAGCCCGCTCTTCGGGCTCGACGAGGAGGCGCTGTTCCGTCTCGCCTGGCCGCGCGCCGACGGGGTCTCTCTGTTCGCCGCGCTGCGCGAGAAGGCGAAGGCCGATGGCGCGCTGGGGGCGGTCCTCGAGACGCTGGTCGACTGGCAGGCGCAAGCCGCCTTCAAGCCGGTCTTCGAATTCTATGCCGGCGTGCTCGCCGGCACGCCCGAGCGCGAGGGCGTGCGCAGCCGCTTCGTCGGCCGGCTGGGGCACGAGGCGCACGATATCCTGGACGAGTTCCTTTCCTTCTGCCTGACAGGCGAGAGGACGGGCCTGGTCGGCCTGGAGGCGTTCTTGGCGACGCTGGAGGGCGCCGCCCCCGAGATCAAGCGCGAGATGGACCAGTCGCGCGACGAAATCCGTATCATGACGGTGCACGCGGCCAAGGGGCTGGAGGCGCCGGTAGTCTTTCTCGTCGACCCCGGCAGCGCGCCGGTCAGCAACAGCCACCTGCCGATACTCATGCCTTTCCCGATGCGGGAGGCCCGGCCGGTCACCGGCTATCTGTGGCGTCAGGGCAAGGATCTTTCCAATTCGCTTGCCCGCCGTTTCGAGGCGGAGGCGCGGGAGAAGGCGGAGGACGAGTACCGCCGCCTGCTCTATGTCGGCATGACGCGGGCCGAGGACCGGCTGATCGTCTGCGGCTATCATGGCGCGCGGCCCGCTCCCGCCACCTGGCAGACGCTCGTGCGCGATGCCTTTGCCGGCCAGGCGGAGACCGAGGAACGGGACGATCCGAAGGATTGCGCGCCGGTGCTGCGCTTTCGCGTCACGCCGCTTTCAGAGGCGGGGCCGGTGGAGGCCGTTGCCGCGCCCGAAGCGACGGGCGAGCCCTTGCCGCCGGAAATGAGACGGCCGTTGCCGCCCCCGCCCGCACTGCCGCGCCCGCTGTCGCCGTCGGGGGCCGCCGCGTTGATCGACGGCGGCTTTGAGATAACTCCCTCGCCGCGCTCGCCCGTCCTCGACGGCTCGGAAAGGCCGGGCCTTGCCCTGGAGCGGGGCAATGCGGTGCATCGCCTGCTGCAGGTCCTGCCCGACCTGCCACCCGCCGAGCGCGAAACGGCCGCCCGCCGCTATCTGGAGCGCCTCGGCGCCGGCTGGCCCGAGGGAGAGGCGGAAGGCGCCCTCGGCTCCGTCCTGACGATCCTGCGGGATGCCCGCTTTGCGCCGCTTTTCGCCCCCGCTTCACGGGCCGAGGTCTCCGTGATGGGTGAACTGACCATCGGCGGAGCGCGCCGCGCCGTCGCCGGCAAGGTCGACCGCCTGGCGGTGACGGAGGAGGCGGTGCTCATCGTCGACTATAAGACCAACCGTCCGGCACCCGCCGCTCCTGCCGAGGTGCCGCTGCCCTATGTGGCCCAGCTTGCGCTCTACGCGGAGCTTTTGAAGCCGCTTTATCCGGGCCGCCATGTCTCCGCCGCGCTGCTTTTCACCGAGGTTCCGCGCCTTCTCCCCGTGAGCGAGTCGGACATGGCCGCCGCCCTTGCCCGACTCACAAGGGCGTGAGAAAAGGGGTGCTTGAACCCTTCCCCGCCCGGCCCCACATGTCGGGGCGACACTTGCCGAGACAAGGAGAGGCTGATGGCCACCGTCACCGTAGACAACAGCAATTTTCAGGCCGACGTGCTGCAGGCGAGCGAGCCTGTGGTGGTGGATTTCTGGGCGGAATGGTGCGGCCCCTGTAAGATGATCTCCCCCGCCCTCGAGGAGATCTCCGCCGAGCTGGGCGGCAAGATCAAGGTTGCCAAGCTCAACATCGACGAGAACCCCGAACTGGCCGCGCAGTACGGCGTGCGCTCCATTCCCACGCTGATGCTGTTCAAGAACGGTGAAGTGGCCGACATGAAGGTCGGTGCCGCGCCGAAGACGGTGCTGTCGGCGTGGATCGGTGGCGCGGTTGCATAACCGGCCTGAGCGGTCTTTCGATACGTGGAAAGCCCGGTGAAAGCCGGGCTTTTTCTTTGAAGCGGTCCACCTTTCAATCCGGAGGCGTGCCGTTCTCCGCCAGGACCTCGCCGACGAGGTAGAGCGAACCGCCGATGAGGATGCGTGGCGGCACCTCGCCGTCCCACGTGTCGGCCAGCAGCTTCAGCGCATTGGAGACCGAGTTTACCGGCTCCGCCGAGAGGCCGGCGCTGTTGGCGCGGGCGGCGAGCTCGCTGTTGGGCGTGCCGGCATCGCTGCTTTCCACGGGCACCGTATAGACATGCCGCGCCATGCCCTCGAAGGCGCGAAAATAGCCGGTCTGGTCCTTGGTGTTGAGCATGCCGGTAATGAGGATGAGCGGCCTCGGCCGCTTCTCCTCCGCTTCCGCCAGGGCCTCGGCGATCACCGCCCCGGCGCCGGGATTGTGCCCGCCGTCGATCCAGATTTCCGTACCCTCCGGCGCCATCGTCGAAAGCCGGCCCTCGGGCAGCCTCTGCAGGCGCCCCGGCCATGAGATGCTGGACATGGCGCGCTCGGCCGCGCGGTGGCCGATGGTGAAGCCGGCGGCCCTGACAGCGGCGATGGCCGCCGCTGCGTTGGCGATCTGATGGCGGCCGGCAAGGCGCGGCAGCGGCAGATCGAAGAGGCCGTCTTCGTCCTGATAGACCATGCGGCCGTTCTCCTCCACGGCGATGAAGTCCTGCCCGTAGACCTTGAGCGGGCAGTCGAGCCGCTCCGCCGTCTCCACCAGCACGTCGCGCGCCGCGTCCCACTCCTGCTGGCCGATAACGACGGGCGAGCCGGCCTTGATGATGCCGGCCTTCTCCGCCGCGATCAGCTCCACCCGGTCGCCCAGATAGGCTTCGTGATCGAGCGAGACCGGCATGATGAGGCTGACGGCGGGGTGCGCGATGACATTGGTGGCATCGAAGCGCCCGCCGAGCCCCACCTCGACGATGGCCGCATCCGCCGGATGCTCGGAAAAGAGCACGAACATGACCGCGGTCAGGATCTCGAAGACCGTGATCTGCTCGCCGCGATTGGCCTCCGCCACCCGCTCCACCGCCTCGGCCAGCACCGCGTCCTCCACCAGCCGCCCTCCGCCGGGGGCGGCGACGCGGTAGCGCTCGTGCCAGTTCACCAGATGGGGGGAAGTGTGGACATGCGCTGTCTTGCCGGAAGCTTCGATAAGGGCGCGCGCGAAGGCGGCCGCCGAACCCTTGCCGTTCGTGCCGGCGATGTGGATGACCGGCGGCAGCTTCTCGTGCGGGTTGCCGAGACGTTGAAGCAGCCGCTCGATGCGCTCCAGCGCCAGGTCGAAGCCCTTCGGATGGAGCGACATCAGCCGCTCGATGGCGCGTTCGGCGGTATCCACGGTCATGGGTTGCCCTCAAAGGCGAGGCAGGATGGCACGATCACGCTTGCTCGGACGCTTCGGCAAGCTCCGCTTTGGCCGGCGCCGGCAGAACTGCGGGCGCGCTCTCGGCCTCTTCGTACGTCTTGAGCAGGATCTTGATGAGCCGCGCCACCGTGGCTTTCATCTCCAGCCTGGAGACCACCATGTCCACCATGCCGTGCTCCATCAGATATTCGGCGCGCTGGAAACCCTCGGGCAGCTTCTCGCGGATCGTCTGTTCGATCACGCGCGGTCCGGCGAAGCCGATCAGCGCTCCAGGCTCGGCGATGTGTATGTCGCCCAGCATGGCATAGGAGGCGGTCACGCCGCCGGTGGTTGGGTCGGTGAGAACGACGATATAGGGGAGCCCCGCTTCCTTTAGCCGGTCGACGGCAACCGTGGTGCGCGGCAGCTGCATCAGCGAGAAGATGCCCTCCTGCATGCGCGCACCGCCGGAAGCGGCGAACAGCACCAGCGGCAGCCGCCGCTCGACGGCCGTCTCGAAGCCGCGGATAATGGCCTCGCCCGCCGCCATGCCGAGCGACCCGCCGATGAAGGCGAAATCCTGCACGGTGGCCAGCACCTCCTGACCCTCGATGCGGCCGACGGCGTTCAGCACCGCGTCTTCGAGGTTGGTCTTGGCCTTGGCGTCACGCAGGCGGTCGCTGTAGCGCCGCTCGTCGCGGAACTTCAGCGGGTCGACCGGCGCCTTGGGGTTTCCCAGCGTCTCGTAGGCGCCGTCGTCGAAGAAGAATTTCAGCCGCTCACGCCCGCTGATCTTCATATGGTGGCCGGAGGAGGGGATGACCCACTGGTTCTCTTCCAGGTCCTTGTGGAAGACCATCTCGCCCGTCTCGGGATCCTTGATCCAGAGGTTCTCCGGCATATCGCGGCGACCGAGCATGGAGCTGATCTTCGGCCGCACATAATTGGTGATCCAGTTCATGGGCTAGCCCTTTCCGTTTCCGTTCCGGACAGCACCTTGTCCGGCAAGAATGCGTTCATTGTTCGGCGGTTGCAAGACGCGCCTCTTTTACGCCCTCCGCCAGCCCGCGCACCAGTGTCGATACGGCCTCGGCGGGGTCGGCGGTGGTTTTGCCGTCGGGG
>NZ_WQNH01000035.1 GCF_009812055.1 Chelativorans xinjiangensis
ACCAGGGAATCTTCCTCAACGTCGTCGGAAAATTCTGACCGCAAAACTCACCCCCGCCGCTCCGAAAGGGGCGGCGGGGAGCTTTTTGACGGGATCACAGGATTGGAGCGTTGCCCGCAACCGGTCGACCTAGCGCGCCTCCGCCTCGTCGAAACGCGTCCGTGCCTTGCGCACGGCGTCGTGGTTGCGCTCGGCCCATTGCATCAGCGCCTGCAACGGCTCGAACATGGAGTGTCCAAGATCGGTCAGGCTGTATTCCACGCTGGGGGGCTTGGTCGGGAAGACCTCGCGGTGCACATAGCCGTCGCGCTGGAGGTCCCGCAAGGTCTGCGTCAGCATGCGCTGGGAAATGTCCGGCACGAGGCGCCGCAACTGGCCGAAGCGGTACGGCTGCTCCGCCAGGGCCATCATGATGAGCGAGTTCCACTTGCCGCCGATATTGGCGATGACATCGCGCACCGGGCAGTCGGCGAAGCTGCCCTCCCCGCCGTTCATGGCGCGATAGCTCTCGATCTTGGCTCTCAGATTGGCGGGCCGCGTGTCCATGTCTTGGCGCTCCAGTGGTCTGACCCAAACAGATGGTATCCATCTGTTTGGGAAAGTCAGCCCACAAACTATTAATCCGGTGGGGCGATTTGTCCTGACAGATGGGTACCATCTGTCAGGATCGCACCACTAGGTGGTTCCCTCGGCGTAACCAGTTCCCGAAAAACTGCCTTCTTTACGCCCAGGCGTCAATTCCTAATTTAGTGCAGCTCTCATTTTGAGACTAACGCTAATCGCAAGGATTTCATAAAATGACCGAGACGCTTCTCGTCACCGGCGCCGCCGGCCAGCTTGGCCGCCGCGTCCTCCACCACCTCCTGGAAACGCAAAACGTGCCGGCAGGCCGACTGGTCGCCACCACCCGCGACCCGTCCAAGCTCGCCGATCTCGCCGCCAAGGGCGTGACCGTACGCGCCGCAAGCTTCGACGACGAGACCTCGCTGGTGAAGGCGTTTTCGGGCGTCGACCGCGTGCTCGTCATCTCCACGGACGCGCTCGACGAGCCGGGCAAGCGGTTCAGGCAGCACAAGACCGCCGTCGCCGCGGCCGTCGAAGCCGGTGTCGGCCACCTCGCCTACACCTCCATGCCGAAGCCCGAGCCGGGCAACCCGGTGCTCTTCGCCCCCGACCATTACGGCACCGAGCAAGCCATCAAGGCCACCGGCCTTCCCTACACGATCTTCCGCAACAGCTGGTATCAGGAGAACCTGATGATGGCGCTCCCGCAGGCGCTCAAGACCGGCAAATGGTTCACCTCCGCCGGCGACGGTCGCACCGCGCATATCGCGCGCGACGATATCGCCCGCGCCATCGCCGCCGCACTCGCCTCCGGCAGCAAGGAGAGCGCAACCTATCTCCTGACGGGCGCGGAAGCCCTGACCAATGCCGAGATCGCGGCTCTTGCGGCAGCGGTGACCGGCAAGCCGATCGAGGCGGTCAACCTGTCGGACGAGGCCCTTACCGAAGGCATGAAGGCCGCCGGTGTGCCGGAAGCCTTCGTTCCCCTCCTCGTGTCCTTCGACGCCAACACCCGCACCGGCGGCCTTGCCGAGGTCACGGCCGACGCCGAAAAGCTTTCCGGCATAACGCCGCGGCCGCTGAAAAGCTTTTTCGAGGCGAACAAGGAGGCGCTTCTCGGCTAACTCGTGGGTTCGTTGGGCGGCAGGCCGCGCGCCGCCCGCGACCAGGCGCGGTGGGCGTGCCAGGGCCGCCACGGCTCTTCGATGGAGAAGAGGATCTCCATCGGCGTGGCGCCTGCCCCGAAATAGACTGCGGCACTGCCCCGCCGTGCCAGCTCACGCTTGGTGATGACCGTGACGCCGGCGCCGCAGGGGTTTCCTGCGACGGCATCGTCGAGGACGAGTAGCGTGGCGGCTCCGCAGGCCGCGCGGGCGGCCGCCGCTCCAGCGGCGTGGGCGATCAAGGCGCTGCTGCCGTGCCGGGCGAGGCAGAGCCCGTTGCCGCAGGAAAAGCCCGTCTCACTTGCGCCCGGAGGGTCCGGAAAACCCTCCCCGCCTCCCCTCGGCTTGATGACCGCCTCCGCCTTCAAGGCCCGCGTCCAGCCCTCCATGGTGAAGCCGTTGGGCCGGGAGCGGTTGACGGCAAGCCGCCCATCCGCCCCGCGCAGGCCGACAAGCCGCGCATCCTCCGTCACGAGCACATCGGGCAGTTGCCGCGCCGCGACGAGGCCGAGGCCAAGGACGATCAGCGGCAGTGCAAGCAACCTCAGCCGGGTGGTCGACACCACGAGAATGACGAGCGCGGATGTGAGCGTCAGAAGGGCCGCCAGCGGCATGAGCCCCACCGCGTCGATAGGTGTGCGGTCGGAAAACCACTCCGCGACGGCGATCACGGCGGCGATGGCCTGTCCCATTGCTTTCAGGAATATACCGTCGAGGCCGAAAGGCATTGCCAGCATGGCCAGCACCGCCGCCGGCATGGCCAGGATCGAGACAAGGGGCATGGCGGCAAGGTTGGCCGGCAGCGCCAGCGGCGTTGCGCGCTGGAAGTGCCATATGCCGTAGAGCGCGGTGGCCGTGCCGGCGATGAGGGAGGTGGCGGCAAGGCCGAGTGCGAAGGCGACGCCATATTGCGCTACGCGCGAAAGGAGCCCTCCGGGCGGTGGGCCGGCGCGCGCGCGGCGGCGCTGGCGCCAATCCGTCCAGGCGGCATAGCCCGCCACCAGCGCGGCCGTGGCGGCAAACGACATCTGGAAGCTCGGCCCCACCACCTCGTGCGGCGACAGGACGAGGATGATGAGGGCCGCGATGGCGACGTTGCGCATGGTGATGGCGGCGCGGTCGAAGATGAGAGCGCCCAGCATCACCGCCAGCATGATGTAGCTGCGCTGCGCGGCCACCGCCGAGCCCGAGATGAACAGATAGAGCGTGCACATGACAAGCGCTGCCGCGGCGGCATACTTCTTCACCGGCAGGCGCGAGGAGAAGCCGGGAAAGAGGGCCGTGCCGGCGCGCAGCATGAACATGATCGTGACGGCGACGAGCGCCATGTGCAGGCCGGAGATGGCGAGGATGTGGGCAAGGCCGGCGCGACGCAGCCACTCGTTTATCTCCTCCGGAATGCCGGCCCGGAAACCGGTGATCATGGCGACCGCGACCTCGCCTTCCGCGCCTCCGACCTTGGCGCGAATGCGCTCGGCCAGTGCCCCGCGCATCGTCTCCAGCCAGCGCGCCGGGCGCGCGGAGACGGGCAGCGGTTCGTCGAGCTCCACGCGCTCCGGCCCGGACATGAAGAAGCCGACCGCGCCCAGACGGTTGAAATAGCTGGCGAATGAAAAATCATAGGCTCCGGGCCGCACCGGCCCGGAGGGCGACATGAGGCGCGTCAGCCCGGCGACGCCGTCGCCGGGACGCAGGTCCGGCGGAACCGCCCGCGCCGTCAACCTGACGCGCTTCGGCGGATAGGAGAGCCGCGGCCGCTGGGTCGCAAGCAGGTCCACGGTGAGCCTGATGCGGCCGCTCGACTGGTGCTCAAGGCGCACGAGGCGTCCGGTGATGCGAGTCGTCACGTCCGAGCCGACCATCGGCGTGGCCAACCGCAAGGTCTCCAGCTTCGCCACGGCAACGCCGAGCATGAAGACCAGCAAGGCCCCGAAGATGAGCGACAGGGCGACCCTGGTGCGCGACAGCCAGGTCGACACGGCCAGGAACGCCATGGGAAGCGCAAGCATCGGCCAGCCGGGCTCACGGGAAAGCGCGAAATAGAAGACCGCGCCTGCCGCCATCAGCACCGGCAGACAAAGAAACGGGGCACCGCGTGCTGCTTCGCTCGCAAGGGCATGGGAAAGGCGAATGGCGGACAATTGCCCTACCAGGACGGCCAAGGGCTTTGCGGCGACGTCCGGCGCCGATATGCTCCTGGCAGCAGGCAACACAGAACCCTCCGGCGCGACGGCCGCCGGCAGAAACTGCGCCCGCTCGCCCTCGGCGACGGCTGCTTTTTCGCCCCCCATGCCCGTTCTTCTCCACAGGCTTGCGCCCCAACCCGCCTATGCTACATGACAGGCAGCCAATTTCTACCCGCGTGAGCCGCCGCTCGTCGGACCGCGCGCACCAACGCTCCCGGAAGAACAATGCCGAAACCCGTCATCACCCGCTTTGCGCCTTCGCCCACCGGCTTCCTGCATATCGGTGGCGCGCGCACCGCGCTCTTCAACTGGCTCTACGCCCGCCACACGGGCGGCAAGATGCTGTTGCGCATCGAGGACACGGACCGCCAGCGCTCAACCGAGGAAGCAACGGCGGCGATCCTCGACGGGCTGAAGTGGCTTGGGCTTGAGTGGGACGGCGAGCCGATCTCGCAATTCGCCCGCGCCGACCGCCATCGGCAGGTGGCCGAGGAACTCGTGGCCAAGGGCGAGGCCTATTACTGCTATGCCACGGCGGAGGAAATCGAGGCGATGCGCGAGAAGGCGCGCGCTGAGGGCCGGCCGCCACGCTATGACGGCACCTGGCGCGACCGCGATCCCAGCGAGGCACCGGAGGGCATCAAGCCCACGATCCGCATCAAGGCACCCGGCGCGGGCGAGATGGTCATCCACGACCGCGTGCAGGGCGAGGTGCGTTTTCCCAACAAGGACCTCGACGACTTCATCATCCTGCGCTCCGACGGCTCGCCGACCTACATGCATGCGGTGGTGGTGGACGACCACGACATGGGGGTCACCCACGTCATCCGCGGCGACGACCACCTCACCAACGCCGCCCGCCAGGCCCTGATCTACAAGGCCATGGGTTGGGAGGTGCCGGCGATGGCGCATGTGCCGCTGATCCACGGACCGGACGGAGGCAAGCTTTCCAAGCGCCACGGGGCGCTGGGCGTCGAGGCCTACCGTGCCATGGGCTATCTGCCGGCGGCCCTGTGCAACTATCTCGCCCGCCTCGGCTGGAGCCATGGCGACGACGAGGTGATGTCGATCGACCAGATGGTCGAATGGTTCGAGATCGAGGACATCAACAAGGGGGCCGCGCGCTTCGACTTCCAGAAGCTGGAGGCGCTGAACGGCATTCATATGCGCCAAGCGGACGACGATACGCTGCTCGGCATCCTCGTCTTCACGCTGCCCCATCTTGAGGGCGGGCAAGCACTGCTCGACCGCCTCGACGAAAAGCGCAAGGCGCAACTCCGCGCCGCCCTACCCGGCCTCAAGGAACGAGCCAAGACGCTTGTCGAGCTGATCGACGGCGCCGGTTTCCTCTTTGCCGAACGGCCGCTTGCGCCTGACGAAAAGGCGGCGGCGCTGATCGACGACGAAGCGCGCGCCATGCTGGCCGCCCTGGCCGAGGATCTTTCCGCCCTGACAGACTGGACGGCAGAGACGACGGAAGCCGCGGTGCGGGCCTTCGCGGAGAGAACCGACCGCAAGCTCGGCAAGGTGGCTCAGCCGCTGCGTGCCGCGCTTACCGGGCGCACCACTTCTCCCGGCATTTTCGATGTGCTCGCAGTTTTGGGCCGCAAAGAAGCACTCGCCCGCATCGGCGATCAGGCGAAGCGGACAGCGACGTAACTGCTTATGTTGCAGCGCGATATTCGCCCTTGTCAAGCTTGGCACGCCGGGGCAAATGCGCTAGCTAGATGCCACCCTGGCGGCGGTTGAGCGTCATCCTTATGGCGACACGACTCCTGCCCCAAGTTTCAAGAACAGAGAGGTGATTGCCATGGCCAATTCGACTGCGAAACTGGAACTTGGTGGCGAGAACCGCGAATACGAGATACTGGAAGGTACCGTCGGTCCCGACGTCATCAACATCTCCTCGCTCTACAAAGACACGGGGATGTTCACCTACGATCCCGGCTTTACGTCCACTGCGAGCTGTGAATCCAAGATCACCTATATCGACGGGGACGAGGGCACGCTGTTGCACCGCGGCTACCCCATCGAGCAGCTCGCCGACCACGGCGATTTCCTGGAGGTGTGCTATCTGCTGCTTTACGGCGAACTGCCCACCAAGGCGCAGAAGGAGGACTTCGACTACCGCGTGACGCGGCACACCATGCTGCATGAGCAGATGTCCCGCTTCTTTACCGGCTTTCGCCGCGACGCCCACCCGATGGCGGTCATGTGCGGCATGGTCGGGGCGCTGTCGGCCTTCTATCACGATTCCACCGACATCTCCGACCCGCACCAACGCATGGTCGCCTCGATCCGCATGATCGCCAAGATGCCGACCATCGCGGCGATGGCCTATAAGTATCACATCGGCCAGCCCTTCATTTACCCGCGCAACGAGCTGTCCTATGCGGCCAACTTCCTGCATATGTGCTTTGCGGTGCCGTGCGAGGAATACCATGTGAATCCGGTGCTGGCGCGGGCCATGGACCGCATCTTCATCCTGCATGCCGACCATGAGCAGAACGCCTCGACCTCGACGGTCCGGCTTGCCGGCTCCTCGGGCGCCAATCCCTTCGCCTGTATCGCCGCCGGTATCGCCTGCCTGTGGGGACCGGCCCATGGCGGCGCCAACGAGGCGGCGCTCAACATGCTGGCCGAGATCGGCACGGTCGACCGCATCCCCGAGTATATCGACCGGGCCAAGGACCGCGACGACCCGTTCCGCCTGATGGGCTTCGGTCACCGCGTCTACAAGAACTACGACCCGCGCGCCAAGATCATGCAGAAGACGACCCACGAGGTCCTCGGCGAGCTCGGCATCAAGGACGATCCGCAGCTGGACGTGGCGCTGGAGCTGGAGCGCATCGCTCTGACCGACGAGTATTTCATCGAAAAGAAGCTCTATCCGAACATCGACTTCTATTCCGGCATCACGCTCCGGGCGCTCGGCTTCCCGACCACCATGTTCACCGTGCTGTTCGCGCTTGCGCGCACGGTCGGCTGGATCGCCCAGTGGAAGGAGATGATCGAGGATCCGAACCAGAAGATCGGTCGCCCGCGCCAGCTCTACACCGGCGCCACGCAACGCGACTACGTGTCGATCGCCAACCGCTAAGGCAGCACGTTATTGGAAGAGAAACCTCCGCTTTATGAAGAAGCGGAGGTTTTTTGTTGAAGCCTTTGATTTTAAAATAGCTTCTTTCGTATGCTTCAGTCGGAGGAGGCGGCGCGGAAGTCCTCCGCAATCGCCTGCGGCACGGCGCGCTTGCGGAAGTCGCGGGTGACTTCGGCCCAGGCGAAGCGGATCGAGTTCTCGACGATCTCACGGTCGTAGCGCTTCAGTGTCTCGTCGATGGGGGCCCAGTGGTAGAGGGCCTGCGGGCTCTCGGTAAAGCTGTCGCCACCGGCGGCGAGGTTCTCCCAATGCGCCTTTGCGAGCCGCGCGGAAAAGGCGGCGCGCCACGCCGCCAGCATCGCCTCGTCCTCAAGGTCGTCACGGTTGGCGTCCAAACCCGCATCGTAGCAGTGAAGGGCAAGCAGGCGCCCCGCCTCCTCTTCCAGCCCCCCCGCCGCCACGACACGCGCCACCGAATGGACAGCGATGTCCGACAGGCAGGCGGCAAAGACATGGCGCTTGGCGACATTGATGGATTCCACGAAGACCGCGTCCTCGAACATCGAGGGATACCGGGTGCCCATGCGCGCCTTGAGGTAGCCGTAGAGCTTCTTCTGCGCCACGAAGGCCGCCCGTGTATGGGCGAAGCGGGCCAGCGCGTCGACCGTGTCGATGGGACCCGTCTCGCGCCGCACGCGAAGGCGCTGGGCTGCCTGACGAACAAGCGCCGCCGCACGGTGCCAGAAGGAGCCGTCGGCGGCAGAAGAGGCGTTCTCACTTACGACCAATGTTGAATTCCATTTACCGGGCGGATGGCCAAGACTTAGGGAGTGCCATTGTGGTTGCGATTCGCTTCGCGGGCAATGGCGTCCGGCAACGACTTTAGTCGCTGCGATTCGCAGGGAGGAGGACACCATGTCCGCTGAAAGCACAGATGTGCGAGACCGCTACTGGCAAAAAACCAGGAACCTGACGATCCTGGTCCTGGCCCTGTGGGCGTTCTTCGCGCTGATTATCCCGACGCTGGTCGGAACGCTCAATGACGTGACGTTCCTCGGCTTCCCGCTCGGGTTTTACATGATCGCGCAGGGCTCGCTCATCGCGTTCGTTGTTCTGATCTGGTTCCAGAACTGGCGGCAGGACGCGATCGACGACGAGTTCGGCTTTGGCGAGGAAGAGTGAGGGGGGACCGACATGGCTCTTATCCAAGGACGATTCCTAGACAATATCGGCCGCGTCTACGGAATCTACACGGGCGGCTTCATCGCCTTCATCATTCTCATGGCGATCCTGGAACAGCTGGGCGTGGGCGCCGATACGATCGGCATTCTGTTCGTCGCCTTTACCATCGCCATCTATGCGCTGATCGGCTGGCTGTCGCGCACCATGGAGGTGGATGCCTACTACGTGGCCGGACGCCAGGTGCCGGCCGTCTATAACGGCATGGCGACGGCTGCCGACTGGATGTCGGGCGCTTCCTTCGTGGCGCTCGCCGGCGGCATCTATTTCGGCGGTTACGGCTACATGGCCTTCATCGTCGGCTGGACCGGCGGCTACGTGCTCGTCAACTCGCTGATGGCGCCCTATCTGCGCAAGTTCGGCTGCTATACGGTGCCCGATTACATCGGCACCCGCTATGGCGGCAATCTGGCGCGCTTCTGTGCCGTCGTCGTGCTGGTGGTCGCCTCCTTCACCTATGTGACCGCGCAGATCAACGCCACAGGGACCATTGCCGCGCGCGCGCTGCATATTCCCTTCTCCGTCGGCGTCTGGTTCGGTCTTCTCGGCATCCTGCTGTGCTCGATGCTGGGTGGCATGCGGGCCGTCACCTGGACCCAGGTCGCACAGTATATCGTGCTGATCATCGCCTATCTGGTGCCGGTTATCTGGATGTCCAACGTGCAGGGCTTCGGCATCATTCCGCACTTCACCTACGGCGAGGCGGCTTCCACGCTTTCGCAATTCGAGGCGGAGTACGGGCTCAATCCGCCGGCCGAGGCCATCGCTGGCCTGTCGGTGCTGATGACGCCGCATACCGGGCCCGTGGGCGAATACGCGGAATGGAAGTTCGTGACGCTGGCGCTGTCGATGATGGCGGGAACGGCATCGCTGCCGCATATCCTGATGCGCTACTTCACGACGCCCTCGGTGCGTTCGGCGCGACGGTCGGTGGCCTGGTCGCTCCTGTTCATCTTCCTTCTGTACTTCACGGCACCGGCACTTGCCACGCTGACCAAACTGCAGCTCCTCGATCCGAGCCTGCCGACGGCCATCATCGGCAAATCCTTCGAGGAGGTGGCATCGCTGGCCTGGATACAGAACTGGTCGAGTGTCGGCTTCCTTGCCATCACCGACCAGAACGGAGACGGTATCCTGCAGCTCAACGAGTTCTTCATGCGGCCGGATATCGTCGTCCTGGCCACGCCTGAGATCGCCGGTCTTCCCTACGTGATTTCCGGTCTCGTTGCCGCCGGCGGCATGGCGGCCGCCATGTCGACGGCGGATGGCCTGCTGCTGGCGATTGCCAATGCGCTCAGCCACGATCTCTACTACAAGATGATCGATCCGAAGGCAGACACCTCCGTCCGGCTGATCGTTGCACGCATCCTGCTCATCTGCATCGGTGCGCTCGGTGCCTTGATCGCCTCACTGCAGCTCACCGGCATTCTGGGTGCGGTGGCCTGGGCCTTCTGCTTCGCCTGCTCCGGTCTGTTCTTCCCGCTCACGCTCGGCGTGTGGTGGAAGCGGGCCAACAGGCAAGGAGCTATCGCCGGCATGGCCATCGGCTTCCTCTCCGGTTCGCTCTATCTCTATCTCGTGAACGACTGGGATGGGGCAGGTGCTGCGTACCCGATCATGGCGCCCTGGATCGGCCTGGACAATCTGCGCTTCGGCATCGTCGGAATGGCTGCGAGCCTGGTTTCCATGGTCGTCGTCACCCTCATGACGCCGGCACCCGACGAGGAGATCCAGCGGATGGTCGAAGACACGCGCGTTCCCGTCGGACCGCCAATCCTGGCGGCCAAGCACTAGTGGTGCGATCCTGACAGATGGTACCCATCTGTTTGGGTCAGGCCACTAGGCGGCTTGCCAAAATCATCAGGGGCGGGACATTCTCCCGCCCCTGAACTTGTGCCGAGGGAATCAATATATGCAGCAGACGCTGACCGCCTTCCCCATCTGGGTAATCGTCATCGACTATGTATTGGGCGTCGTCATGTGGACGCTGATCGGGCGGGCGGCGATGAACATCTTCCTTCCGGAAGATTCCAGCTTCTTCTTTATGCGCTTCTTCGTGCGTGCAACCGATCCGCTCCTGCGCCTTTTCGCACCGATCACACCAAGCTTCCTGGTCCGCTTCCTGGTGCCGGTCTATGTGGCGTGGTTCTTCTTCATGATCCGCTTTTACCTGATGCCCTGGCTTCTCGGCTACTCGGTGATGGGCATGCTGTCCTTCCCGCTGGAAAGCGAGATCGCCGCCATGCTCTACCAGACGTTCGGGCGGTAGAGAGTGAATAGTGAGTGGTGAATAGAAATCAGAGGAGCGGCCGAGCAGGGGAAACACATTCTTCACTATTCACTATTCACTATTCACTATTCACTCCCATCGCCTCAAGCAGCGCCACCGCGCCCATCATATCGCGCTTGCGTGCCGCACGCCTCGCAGCGGCCTCGGCATCCTCGCCCCATTGGGAGATGTTCCAGTCCTCGTCGACATGGGCCACCTGCCAGGCGGCTTCGGCGTCGACGGCACCGGCCTCGACCGCCAGCGCCAGAAGCGCCGAGCCGGTCAACGAGGTCATCACATGCAGGGCTGCAAGCCTGAGCGGCTCGCGGCGGGGACGCAGGTGGGCGCCGACGGCGGCGATCGTCTGCCGCGGCTGCTCCACATGCATCACCCCCTCGGCCAGAACGAAACGCACGCCAAGCTCCGCCTCCACCCAGTCGAGCACCGGGTCCCAAGCCTCCGCCTGCAGCGCCACCAGGCGATCGGGGGCGTCGGCGCGGTAACACAGCAGGTCGCTGGAGGCGAAACGCAGGATATCCTCGGCGACCACCTGCGTATCGCTCGCCACACCGTCGATCGCCGTATTGACGAGCCGCGTGACGGGCATCGTCATGGGATCGATCTCTTCGCCCTGCGCCTGGTACTCCTGGGCGATCAGATGCGCGGCCTGCTGGCTGGGCAGCACCACATGCGCGCCGGCCGGCGTGCGCACCGCCCGCTCGTCCAGCAGGACCTTGTACCCCTCGCCCTCCTCGACCACCGTCACCTTGGCATAGAATCGCTTCGGCAGCGGTGTGCGCATCTGCTTCTGCGCGCGGCGCACCGGATCGGGGTCGGAAAGACGCGGGTCGTTGTCGAGATCGTTCAGAATATCGCGCATGGCACTCATATAGGCAGTGGGCGGCGGGCCGTCACCTCAAGAAGGGCAAACCCTCTTCACTCGGCGTCTTCGTCCGCCGCCTGGTCGAAGCCGAGCAGGTTCCAACTCTGCTGCATGTGCGGCGGAAGCTCGGCCGTGACATCGATCGTACCGCCGTCCGGGTGCGGGATGACGAGGCGGCGGGCGTGCAGGTGCAGGCGGTTCTGGATGCCGCCCGGCAGCTCCCAGTTTTGCTCCGCCTCGAAATATTTCGGGTCGCCGATGATCGGGCAGCCGATGAGCGCCGCATGGACGCGTAACTGGTGGGTACGGCCGGTGAACGGCTCCATATGCAGCCAGGAAAGCGCCGTACCGGCCTGCTCGACCACCCGGTAGCTCGAGACCGCATGGTCGGCATCCGGCTCGCCATGGCGTGCCACGCGCACCCGGTCGCCGTCGGGCGTCAGCTCCTTCACGAGCCAGGTCGAGATGCGATCCTGCGCCTTCTTTGGCACACCCTTCACCAGCGCCCAATAGATCTTCTTCGTTTCCCGCGCGCGAAAAGCCTCGCCGAGCCTTACGGCGGCAAGCCGCGTGCGCGCCACGACAAGCACGCCGGACGTGTCGCGGTCGAGCCGATGCACCAATCGCGGCTTTTCTCCCTTCTTGCTGCGCCAGGCCTCCAGCATGCCATCGACGTGGCGGCTGACGCCGGAGCCGCCCTGCACGGCCAACCCTGCTGGCTTGTTGAACACGAAGACCTTCTCATCCTCGTGGAGCAGCATCTGCTGGAGCACTTCGCCGTCGCCGCGGTCGCGGATGGTGCGCATGGTCGTCGGCGCACCTTTGCGGTCGATGCTCAGCGGCGGCACGCGGATCGTCTGGCCCGGCTGCACTCTCGTGTCCGCCTTGGCCCGCCCGCCATCGACACGCACCTGGCCGGTACGCAGGAGCTTCTGCAACCGCCCGAAGCCGAGGCCCGGGTAATGGACCTTGAACCAGCGATCGAGCCGCATACCCGCCTCGCCGCCTTCCACCGAAATCTGCTCTACGCCTGCCATGAATCCAATCGTCGCCACTTCCACCGAGCCCGGCCGCATTCCGGAGCCGCACCCGTGTTCAGATCATTCGCCGTTCGTTCCATATTGCAGGACCTGAACTTTCTCCAGCGTAATCAGGCCGCTCGTCATGATCGTTTCCAGCACGGGCAGGAAAGCCTCGATCTTCTCCTCGCCGTCGACGATCTCGATCACCAGCGGCAGATCCTCCGAAAGACGAAGGATCTTGGCGGTGTGGAGGCGGCTGGAATGGCCATACCCCATGGCACCGCGCAGGACGGTGGCCCCGGCGATCTCCATTTCGCGGGCCTTGAGCACGATCACCTCGTAGAGCGGACGGCCGTCCGCCCTGTCGTCCTCACCGATGAAGATGCGCAGCAATAGCGCCTGCTTGGGTATTTTCATCGCTCAGATCCTCTCAACCGGTTGAGGCGCATTGCAAGTATGTGGCCGAGCCAGGCGGCGGCAAGCCATGAGGGGAGGGAAATCCCGACATTGAGTCCCGCCGCAAGCAACTCCCCACCACGCGCCAGCATGAGGGTCTCCAGATTGAACATGGAGAAGGTCGTCAGCCCTCCGCAAAAACCGGCCATGAAAAACTGACGCTGGCGCGCGCCAGGAAAAACACGGCCGTCGGGGCCGGTCAACGTCGCGTAGAAACCTATGAGGAAGGAGCCCACCACATTCACGAGCAGCGTGCCGAGGGGAAAGCCGTCTCCCCAAAGAGCCGCGCTGCCAAGCGAAGCAAATGCCCGCAGAGCGGCGCCGATCATGCTGCCGGCCGCCACCGCCGCGTAGAGCAGCAGCGTGTCGTTTATTTTCCACCGGCGTAGGCGGCGCTCGGCAGACCGACCCGGTAGAGCGGTCCTGCCGGGCCGGGGCTCCGTCCGCCTCTTCATGGGCTCTCGCCGATCCAAAGACCGGCTAAAGCGAGACCGAGGGCAGCGGCAGCGAGCGTGAGCCCGACCGAAAGGAGCACGTTGCCACCTGCGCGCAGCCAGTCCCCTTCCCTTACCAGCGCCAGCGTCTGCAGGCTGAAGGAAGAAACGGTCGTGTAGCTGCCGAGGCCGCCGGTGATGGCGAAAGCCCAGACGGCCGGCATGTCGTAGCGCATCACCGCGTCAGCAACGACACCGATGGCAAAAGCCCCGGTTACGTTGACCACCATCGTGCCCCAGGGAAAGGTCTCGCCGAACCGGCGCCCGATGAAGCCCGACAAAAGAAAACGGGCCATGCCGCCGAGGGCCGCACCGACGCAGACGAGAAACAGGTGGTACATGCTTCTCCCCTTCGCCTCGCCAGCCCTATTCCGCCGGCGCGCCGCCCCGCGGCTTCGCACCGATCATGATCCAGTTCTTGTAGAACACCCTCTTCACCCCATCCACCAGCAGCGAAACGAGCCGCAGCAGGCCGGAAAGCAGGCCCGGCACCGGAGAGGGACGGATGATGTCCATGAAGACGCAATAGCGCCGCCCGTCATACTCGTTCACCGAACGGTGCAGAAGCGTATCGTCGAAGATGAAGAGCGGGTTTTCGTGCCAATAGTGCTTGACGTTGCCGCATTCGATGAAAACCTGGTCCGTCTTCACCGGCACCAGATTGTAGAGCACGCGCAGGGTGAGCCTCAGCGGCCCGAAATGGAGCGACGTCGATTCCCGGCCGCTGAAGACGGAAACGGCAATCGTGCGGATATATTTATAGCGGTGCGTGAAGGCCGGCACGTTGTCGATATGCTGCTTGCCGTACCACTGATAGACATACATGCCGCGCCGGCCGCTTTCGAATTTGGCGTCGATGTCGGCGATGATCTCGTTTCTGCGCTCCTGGAAGACCGCCAGAACCTCCTCCACCTCGCGCCGGTACTCTTCGGGGAACTGCTCGAGCTGCCATACGCCGCGATTGCGATAGGATATCAAGTCGATAAGAAGGTTGAACGGCGAAAGAAGCCAGGTGAACAGGCCGTTGCCGAGAAAATAGCCGTTGAAGAGAGCGGCGTTCCTTTGGTCGTTGCGCAGCACGTCGACAATGCCGCACAAGAGATAAAGGAGGGTGACGATCGGGATGAAATAAAGCCCAACCGCAAGCACCACCGCAGCAATGACCGCCTTGCGCAATATCCTGATGGATTTCTTATTCATGGTCTCACTCAAAAATTGTCTGAAATAGAACGTTTGGTCACGTGTTGCCCCCTGCCCTTTCTCGCCTGAGTTTCGACCAATAGTCGAGCCTTTTGCGAATCTCACGCTCGAAACCACGCTCGGGCGGGTCGTAGAAGGTTTTGCGCCCCATGACATCGGGAAAATAATCCTGCCCCGAGAAAGCCTCAGGCGCATCGTGATCGTACTGGTAACCTTCGCCGTAGCCCGTTTCCTTCATCAGCCTGGTCGGCGCATTGAGGATGTGCTTCGGCGGCAGCAGCGAGCCGTGCTCCTTGGCCGCGGCCATGGCCGACTTGAAGGCCGAGTAGGCGGCGTTGGATTTGGGCGCTGTGGCGAGGTAGATGCAAGCTTGAGCGAAGGCGAGTTCCCCCTCGGGCGAGCCCAGATAGTCGTAGGCATCCTTGGCGGCATTGGCGATCACCAGCGCCTGCGGATCGGCCAGGCCGATATCCTCCACCGCCATGCGCACCAGCCGCCGGCCGATATAAAGCGGATCCTCGCCGGCATCGAACATGCGACAAAGATAGTAGAGGGCGGCATCAGGGTCCGAGCCGCGAACCGATTTGTGCAGGGCGGAGATGAGGTTGTAATGCCCGTCCTGGCTCTTGTCGTAGACGGGTGCGCGCCGCTGGACGATTTTCTGCAAGGCGTCGGCATCGAAAACCTCGCCGTCGCGGGCTGCCCGCCACGCCTCCTCCGCCAAGCTCAACGCCGCACGCCCGTCCCCGTCGGCCATGCGCAAGAGCACCGCCCTCGCCTCCTCGTCAAGCGGCAGCGGGCGGCCTTCCGCCGCTTCCGCGCGTTCCAGGAGGCGCGCCAGGCTGTCGCTCTCGAGCGGATGAAAGACGAGCACGCGGGCGCGCGACAGGAGGGCGGCGTTGAGCTCGAAGGACGGGTTTTCCGTGGTGGCGCCCACCAGGATCACCGTCCCGTCTTCCATCACCGGCAGGAAGGAATCCTGCTGGGCGCGGTTGAAGCGATGAATCTCGTCGACGAAAAGCAGCGTCTGACGGCCCTGGCTGCGGCGCAAGCGGGCGCCTTCGAACACCTTCTTCAAGTCCGCCACGCCGGAGAAGATGGCCGATATCTGCTCGAATGCCATCGACGTCTCGCCGGCGAGCAGCCGCGCGACGGTGGTCTTGCCCGTGCCGGGCGGCCCCCAGAAGATGAGCGAGCCGAGCGAGCCGGAGCGGATCATGCGTGTAAGCGCGCCTTCCTCGCCGGTCAGGTGCTCCTGACCGACCACCTCGTCCAAGTGTGTAGGACGCAGGCGGTCGGCCAACGGCTTGGCCACATCTGCGGCGGGCTCTTTGCTTTCGAACAGATCAGCCATCGTCTCAGTACCGCAGCATCTGCCGGATAAGGCGTCCGTTGCGCTCGACGGAGAAACGCCACCACCTGGCCGGGGTTTCGGCGACCGCCTTCATGCGTTCCGGCGTATCGATCTCTTCGCCGTTGATCTCACGCACGATGTCACCTGCCTTGAGCCCGAGACCGGTGGCCGGCGAATTGCGCACCGTCGCCACCACGACCACGCCCTTCTCATTGACCGGCAAGCGGAGGCGCTGCGCCAGCGCGGGCGAAAGGGCGGCCACCTTCGCGCCAGCGAAAGGCCCCTCGCCGCCGATATCCAGCTCCTGGCCGCTTCCTTCGGGCGCCCGCTCGATCGGCATAGCCAGGCGCTGCCGGTGGCCGCCCCTCAAAACCTCGATCTCGGCGGTCTCGCCCATGGGTAACGTCGCCAGACGGTAGTCGAGTGCCTCCGGGTTGTCGATGCGCTTGCCGTTCACCGTTTCCACCACGTCGCCGCTCTCAAGACCGGCTCGCGCGGCTGGACTGTCGGATGCGACATTGGTGACGAGGGCGCCGGCCGGACGCTCCATGCCGAGCGCCTCGGCGATATTCGGCGTCACCGGATCGAAACTCGCCCCAACGTAAGGGCGCGCGAAATAATCGTCGCCGCTTTTGGCGGCCTCGACCACGGCGCGCACGATGTTGGCGGGAATGGCGAAACCTATGCCATTCGAGCCGCCGGAGCGGCTATAGATGGCGGTGTTGATGCCGACGACCTCTCCGCCCATGTTGATGAGCGCACCGCCGGAATTGCCGGGATTGATAGCAGCGTCGGTCTGAATGAAGAAGCCGAAATCGGAAACGCCGCCCAGCGTGCGCGCAAGCGCGGAGACGATACCGCTGGTGGTGGTCTGGCCGACGCCGAAGGGATTGCCGATCGCCAGCACCAGATCGCCCACCTCGAGCGCCTCCGAATCGCCCAGCCGCGCGGCGGGGAAGGCCTCCGGCGCTTCTATCTTGAGCACCGCGAGATCGAGTTCCTCGTCCTGCAGCAGAATTTCGCTCGAAAACTCGCGATCGTCGGCCAACGCCACCTTCACTTCGTCGGCCGCGCGGATGACATGGTGGTTGGTCACGACGATGCCGGAGGGGTCGACCAAAACACCCGAGCCGAGCGAGGACTGCACCCGCGGCGGCATCTGCGGGAAGTCGAAGAAGCGTTCGAAGAACGGGTCGCCCATGAAAGGCGAGCGCGCCTCCACGCGCGCCGAGGCATAGACATTGACCACGGCAGGCGCGGTCTCCTGCACCAGAGGCGCGAAGGAAAGCTGGATTTCCTCGCGGCTGAACGGGATGCGGCGCTGCACCTCTGTGGACGGAGGCGGGCTCTCATCTGCTCCTCGCAGCAATCTTGAAAGCGCATCAGGCAGGCTCTCAGCCGGCGCATCCTGCGCCTGGGCGGGCGCAACAAGAAATGCCACCAGAACGAACAGATGAAGCAAAGAGACCATCGTGCCTTTCATGCCGATTCTCGCTTTGATGAAGCCACCTTTTCACACGCGATTGAGCAGAATAAAAGGCTGATCGCCATAACGTTCCGCCCTCGGGACCACGTCAGATACAAGGGCACTGTGAGCGGGTACGTTGCGGAATGCCTTCCCCAAATTCTGCTTCACCCGGGCTTTGAGGCCGGGTTTCCGAGGACCCCATGATCCTGTCCAATCTGACGCCGGTCGTCTTGCTCGCGATCTCCAACATTTTCATGACCTTTGCGTGGTACGGCCACCTGAAGTTCACAAACAAGCCGCTCTTTCTGGTCATAATTGCAAGCTGGTCGATTGCCTTGATCGAATACTGCTTCGCCGTTCCCGCAAACCGGTACGGCCATGCTGCCTATAGCGCTGCTGAGCTCAAGACCATGCAGGAGGTGATCACGCTCGCGGTCTTCGCGGTCTTTTCGATTTTCTATCTGGGTGAGCAGCTCACGATCAATCACGCAATCGGCTTTGCGCTCATTTGTCTCGGAGCCTTCTTTATCTTCAAGGGGCCGATCGGCTGAAAGTACAAACAAAGAAGGGGCCCGAGGGCCCCTTGAAATCCTGCCAGTAAGTGCGGCACGATCATGCCGCCTCGGCTTCCTCGCTCGCCGCCTCGGCCTCGGTGCGGGCGCGGTCTGCGGCACCCTTGGCCGCAACGTCCCGGTCGACGAACTCGATCACGGCCATAGGCGCATTGTCGCCGTGGCGGAAACCGGCCTTCATGATGCGCGTGTAGCCGCCGTTGCGCTCCGTATAGCGCGGGGCAAGCGTATCGAACAGGCGGCGCACCTGGGTCTCGTCGCGGATGGCGGCGATAGCCTGGCGGCGGGCGTGAAGATCACCACGCTTGCCGAGCGTCACCAGCTTCTCGACGATGGGCCTGAGCTCCTTGGCCTTGGGCAGCGTCGTGACGATCTGCTCATGCTCGATGAGCGAGGCCGCCATATTGGCGAACATGGCCTTGCGATGGCTCGATGTCCGGTTCAGCTTGCGGCCGGATTTTCCGTGGCGCATGGCTTGTCTCCTTCAAATCCCGCGGGCGCTGCCCTTGGGGTCAATACTGGTCTTCGTAGCGCTTGGCGAGCTCTTCGATGTTGTCCGGCGGCCAATCGGGCACTTCCATGCCCAGATGCAGGCCCATCGAGGCGAGCACTTCCTTGATCTCGTTCAACGATTTGCGGCCGAAGTTCGGCGTGCGCAGCATCTCGGCTTCCGTCTTCTGGATCAGGTCGCCGATATAGACGATGTTGTCGTTCTTCAGGCAATTGGCCGAGCGTACGGAAAGCTCGAGCTCGTCCACCTTCTTCAGAAGCGCCGGGTTGAAGGCAAGCTCGGTAACCTGCTCCGCCGGAACCTCCTTCTGCGGCTCCTCGAAATTGACGAAGAGGTCGAGCTGGTCCTGCAGGATGCGGGCGGCGAAAGCCACCGCGTCCTCACCAGTGACCGAGCCGTCGGTCTCCAGCGTCATGGTCAGCTTGTCGTAGTCGAGAACCTGGCCCTCACGGGTGTTCTCGACCTTGTAGGAGACCTTCTTGACCGGCGAATAGAGGCTGTCGACCGGAATGAGGCCGATGGGCGCATCCTCGGCGCGGTTACGGTCTGCCGGCACATAGCCCTTGCCCGCATCGACCGTAAACTCCATGCGGATCTCGGCTTCCTGATCGAGCGTGCAGATGACGTGGTCGGGGTTGAGGATCTCGACATCGCCCACGGTCTGGATATCGCCGGCGGTGACGGCACCCGGGCCCTGCTTGCGCACGACCATGCGCTTCGGCCCGTCGCCCTCCATCTTGATGGCGATTTCCTTGATGTTGAGCACGATGTCCGTCACATCCTCGCGCACGCCGGCGATGGAGGAGAACTCGTGCAGCACGCCGTCGATCTGCACCGCCGTGACGGCGGCACCGCGCAGCGAGGAAAGCAGCACCCGGCGCAGCGCGTTGCCGAGCGTCAGGCCGAAGCCACGCTCCAGCGGCTCGGCGACGAGGGTCGTCTGTATCTTGTTCTTGGACGTGAACTCGATCTTGTTGGGCTTGATGAGTTCTTGCCAGTTTTTCTGGATCATGAGGCGTTCCTTCCGTTACCCCGCCACCATCCAATCGTGGCGGGCGCTCTGGAAACCGCAGAGGAGCGCGTTGTGCGCTCGTACGGCAATATTTCTGTTAGACCCGGCGCTTCTTGCGCGGGCGGCATCCGTTATGAGGGATGGGGGTCACATCACGGATGGAGGTAATGGTGAAGCCCGCCGCTTGCAAGGCGCGAAGTGCGGACTCACGACCCGAACCGGGCCCGGACACCTCCACCTCGAGGGTGCGCATGCCATGCTCCTGCGCCTTGCGGGCGCAATCCTCGGCGGCCACCTGGGCGGCGAAGGGGGTGGACTTGCGCGAGCCCTTGAAGCCCTGCGCGCCCGCCGACGACCAGGCAATGGCGTTGCCCTGGGCATCGGTGATGGTGATCATGGTGTTGTTGAAGGTCGAACTGACATGAGCGACCCCCGACGAAATGTTCTTGCGTTCACGACGGCGAACGCGCGTGGCTTCCTTGGCCATGGTCTTCCTTTCGAACGATCTCTACACCGCCGTAATTCCAGCGGCTCCACCTTTGATGAGGGAATAGGGAGTAGCGAATAGTGAGCAAGATTCTCTACTCACCACTCTCTATTTCACTACTCACTCAACCTACTTCTTCTTACCGGCGATCGGCTTCGCAGGCCCCTTGCGCGTTCGCGCATTGGTATGCGTGCGCTGGCCGCGGACGGGGAGCGAGCGGCGATGACGCAGACCGCGGTAGCAGCCGAGGTCCATCAGGCGCTTGATGTTGATTGATACCTCACGGCGCAGATCGCCCTCGACCCTAAAGTCACGGTCGATCGTCTCGCGGATCTGCAACACTTCGGCGTCGGTGAGCTCGCTCACCCGGCGCTCGTCCGGAATGTTGACCTTGGTAACGATATCACGGGCGAGTCTCGGCCCGATGCCGTGAATATACTGCAGCGCGATCACCACGCGCTTGTTGGTCGGAATATTGACGCCAGCGATACGGGCCACGTCGGCTCTCCTTGGTTCTTCCTGCCACCTTGCCGGCGGCGCTTTTGACCTGCGACCGGACAAGACGAAAGCGCCCGGCCCGGCCAACGATTTTTCCGACCGGCACCGACCGCTTTGACATTCAAGCGAATTGGCGCCGTCTTTGACGGAATCGCCGGGAAAAGTCAACTCCCCGGGCGATGTTCTTTCAGATCGAACGCAAAACCTTTTCGATCTTGGTTGTGACGTCCGCAATGCTGGCCATGCCGTCGACGGTGTGGAGCCGTCCCTTGGCGTAGTAGTAGCCGATCAGCGGGGCCGTTTTCTTGTAGTACTCGCGCAGCCGCTCCTCGAACACGGCGGGATTGTCGTCCCTGCGCACCGGCTGGCCTGCGGATTTCGTCTCTTCCGCCCGCTTGGCGATCCGGCCGATCAACGCCTTGTCGTCGACCGCCAGCTCGATCACCGCGTCCAGCTTCAGCCCGCGTTCGGCGAGCATCGCCTCGACCGCGTCGGCCTGCGCGAGCGTGCGCGGATAGCCGTCGAGAATGAAGCCGTTCGCGCAGTCTGGCTGGCCGATCCGCTCCGCGACGATGGCGTTGACGATAGCGTCCGACACCAGCTCTCCAGCGTCCATGACGGCCTTCGCCCGCTTGCCTACGTCGGTCCCCGCGTTCACCGCCGCGCGCAGCATGTCGCCTGTCGATAGCTGCGGAATACCGTATTTCTCGACGAGCTTTTGTGCCTGGGTCCCCTTCCCCGCCCCCGGCGGCCCAAGAAGTATAAGCCTCATCGTCCCCTCTTGCCTCCCCGGAGCTTCGATTTCTTGATCAGTCCCTCATACTGATGCGCGATCAGGTGGCCCTGAACCTGCGCCACCGTGTCGAGCGTGACGCTGACGACGATGAGCAGAGACGTGCCGCCGAGGTAGAAGGGCACGCCGGTCGCCGAAATCAGAAACTCCGGAAGCAGACACACCAGAACGAGATAGATAGCGCCGACCACCGTGATGCGGGTCAACACATAGTCGATATAATCCGCCGTGCGCTCACCCGGCCGGTAGCCGGGAATGAAGCCGGAGTGCTTCTTCAGCTGATCGGCCGTGTCCTTCGGGTTGAAGACGATGGCCGTATAGAAGAAGGCGAAGAAGGCGATCAGCGCGGCGTAGAGCAGCATGTAGAGCGGCTGGCCATGGCCCAGTGTCGCAAGCAGCGAGCCGGCCCAGGCGGGAAGCTGGGTCGTGTCGGAAAAACCGGCCACGGTGGCAGGCAGGAGAAGCAGCGAGGAAGCGAAGATCGGCGGGATGACCCCAGCCGTGTTGAGCTTCAAGGGCAGATGCGAGGTATCGCCCTGGAACATGCGGTTGCCGACCTGGCGTTTCGGATACTGGATCAGAAGCCGCCGCTGAGCGCGCTCGAAGAAGACGATGACGCCGATCACGACGATGGCGATCACGATGATGGCGAGGATCAGCCCCGTCGACATGGCGCCGGTGCGGCCAAGCTCCAGCGTACCGCCGATGGCCGATGGCAGGCCGGCGACGATGCCGGAGAAGATGATGAGCGAGATGCCGTTGCCGATGCCACGCGCGGTGATCTGCTCACCGAGCCACATCAGGAACATGGTGCCGCCGACCAGCGTGATGACGGCGGAGATGCGGAAGAACCAGCCGGGGTCGGTGACGATGTTGGCCCCGCCTTCAAGCCCCACGGCGATGCCGTAGGCCTGCACGGTGGCCAGGAGCACAGTGCCGTAGCGGGTGTACTGGTTGATGACCTTGCGGCCCTGCTCGCCCTCCTTCTTCAGCTGCTCCAGCGAGGGCACGACCGACGTCATCAACTGCATGATGATGGAGGCGGAGATGTAGGGCATGATGCCGAGGGCGAAGATCGCCATGCGCTCCACCGCGCCGCCGGCGAACATATTGAACATACCCAAAACGCCGCCCGACTGCTGCTGGAAGGCCTGCGCGAACGCCTCCGGGTTGATGCCCGGCATCGGGATGTAGGTGCCGAGGCGATAGACCAGCAGCGCGCCGAGCGTGAACCAGATACGCTTCTTCAAATCCTCGGCCTTGGCGAAAGCCGCGAAATTGAGGTTGGATGCAAGTTGCTCGGCTGCCGATGCCATGAAGAATTCTCCGCTCCGTCACACGCCCCATGCGCGACCAGGAAAGGTGGATGCAGGCTTACCCGCCGTCGGCGGTCAAGTCCAGAAGGGTCCTGTGTGACCAAAGCACCCAGACGCCCGCCCCGCGGCGGATCGCGCCGCCCCGGAGATAGGCCGGGGGCAGCGGACTTGCAAGCGGCGGGTACCCGCCCGCCCGCGCCGCGTTACTCTGCGGCCTTCTCCGGCAGCTTGACCGAGCCGCCGGCCTTCTCGACCTTCTCGACCGCCGACTTGGAGGCGCCGGCGACGTCGAGCGTCACCTTGGCCTTCAATTCGCCGTCGCCAAGTACCCGCACGCCGTCCCTGGCCCGGCGGATGACGCCGGCCTTGATCAGAGCTTCGGTGTCGATGGTGGCCTTGGCGTCGAGCTTCTTGGCGTCGATGGCAGCCTGGATGCGGCCGACGGAGACTTCGTTGAAGTCCTTGCCGAAGATGTTGACGAAGCCGCGCTTCGGCAGGCGCCGATAGAGCGGCATCTGGCCACCCTCAAACCCCTTGATGGCCACGCCCGAGCGGGACTTCTGGCCCTTCACGCCGCGCCCGCCGGTCTTGCCGAGGCCCGAACCGATGCCGCGGCCGACGCGCTTGCGCGAGTGGGTCGCGCCTTCCTGGTCCCTGAGTTCGTTGAGCTTCATTTTTCCGTTCCTCGGTTCCTCAGGCCTCGTCGACGACGCGCACGAGGTGCTGCACCGCGGCGATCATGCCGCGCACGGAGGGCGTATCCTCCAGCGTCGAGCGGCGATGCATTTTGTTGAGCCCCAGGCCGATCAGCGTCGCGCGCTGCTCCTTGGGGCGGCGGATGGGGCTACCGATCTGCTCGACCGTGATCGTCTTGCCCTTCTTCTTCTCAGCCATCTTCGTCATTCCTTGAGCTCAGGGCTTGCCGCGCGCGGCCTACTCTTCCGCCCCGACGGCTACGCTGCCGCGGCGTGCCTGCAGGGTCGAATATTTGATGTTGCGCTGGGCAGCCACATCCTTGGGATGCATCTGGTGCTTCAGCGCGTCGAACGTTGCGCGCACCATGTTGTACGGGTTCGCCGAGCCGAGAGACTTGGCGACCACGTCCTGCATGCCGAGCGTTTCGAAGACGGCGCGCATCGGGCCGCCGGCGATGATGCCGGTACCGGGCTTGGCGGCGCGCAAAAGAACGCGGCCGGCGCCGTGGCGGCCCTGCACGTCGTGGTGCAGCGTACGACCGGCACGCAGCGGCACGAAGATCATGTCGCGCTTGGCGCTCTCGGTGGCCTTGCGGATTGCCTCGGGCACCTCACGGGCCTTGCCGTGGCCGAAGCCGACGCGGCCCTTCTGGTCGCCGACGACGACGAGCGCGGCGAAGCCGAAACGGCGGCCGCCCTTGACCACCTTGGCGACGCGGTTGATGTGAACGAGCTTGTCGACGAACTCGCTGTCGCGCTCTTCGCGCTCGCGGCGATCGTCCCTGCGTGGCTGTGCCATTGTCCTTGTCCTTGTTCTTTTCCGGTAGCACGGGGTTGATGGGAGCTGCGGGCGCCTTCCGCGCCCGAAGCAGTGATTAGAACTCCAAGCCGCCCTCGCGAGCGGCGTCGGCCAGCGCCTTGACACGGCCGTGATAGAGATAGGCGCCACGGTCGAAGACGACCTTCTCGACGCCCGCCTTCTTGGCGCGCTCGGCGATCAGCTTGCCGACCGCACTCGCCGCTTCCGTGTCGGCGCCGGTCTTGAGCTTGCCCTTCAGATCCTTCTCCAGCGTGGAGGCGGCGGCAAGCGTGCACCCCTTCACGTCGTCGATGACCTGAGCATAGATGTTTTTCGACGAGCGATAGACCGAAAGCCGCGGCTGCCCATTGGCAACCGACTTAAGCTTGCGGCGAACGCGCCCGGCGCGTCGCGTAACGGATACCTTCGACACCATGGCTTATCGTTCCTACTTCTTCTTGCCTTCCTTGCGGATGATCGTCTCATCCGCGTATTTCACGCCCTTGCCCTTGTAGGGCTCGGGCCCGCGGAACTTGCGGATCTCCGCGGCCACCTGGCCGACCACCTGCTTGTCGACGCCGCTGACGACGATTTCCGTCGGCTTCGGCACGGCGATGGTGACGCCTTCCGGCGCCTCGTAGTTCACCTCATGGCTGTAGCCCAGGGAGAGCTGCAGCTTCTTACCCTGCATGGCCGCACGGTAACCGACGCCGTTGATCTCGAGACGCTTCTCGAAACCGCCCTTCACGCCGTTGACGATATTGGCGATCTGGGTGCGCGACATGCCCCACTTGGACCGCGCGATCTTGGACTGGTCGCGCGGATCAACCGCGATCGCCCCGTCCTCCATCTTCACCAGGACCTCGTCATTGACGACGAAGGTCAATTCGCCCTTCGGCCCCTTGGCCGTAACCGTCTGGCCATCAACAGTGGCCGTCACGCCTTCCGGCACGGGGACCGGCTTCTTGCCTATACGAGACATTGTCTTGTCCTCGTTGTTCTTGGTCAGCCTCCGCAGATCAGAAGATCTGGCAGAGAACCTCTCCGCCGACGTTCTGCTCACGCGCCTGGTGGTCGGCCATCACGCCTTTCGGCGTGGAAAGGATGGCTACGCCAAGACCGTTGGCAACGTTGGGAATCGACTTCACGGACACATAGACGCGACGGCCGGGCTTGGAAACCCGCGCGATCTCGCGGATCACGGGCGCGCCTTCGAAATATTTCAGCTCGATCTCGAGTTCCGACTTGCCGTTGTCGTAGTCGACCTGGCTGTAGTCACGGATATAGCCTTCCGCCTTCATGACATCGAGCACACGCACGCGCAGGCGCGAGGCAGGCGAAGAAACGGTGTTCTTCTTGCGCCCGATGGCATTACGGATGCGGGTCAGCATATCGCCGAGAGGATCGTTCACGGACATCTCAATGGCCCCCTTACCAGCTCGACTTGACCAGGCCCGGGATCAGGCCGTTGTTGCCAAGTTCGCGAAGCGCGATGCGCGACATCCTAAGCTTGCGATAGAAGGCGCGCGGGCGGCCCGTCACGTCGCAGCGGTTGCGAATGCGCGTCTTCGACGAGTTGCGCGGCAGCGCAGCAAGCTGAAGCTGCGCCTTGAAGCGCTCTTCCATCGGCTGCGTTTGATCCATGATGGTGGCCTTCAGTGCCGCACGCTTCGCGGCGTAACGGTCCACCAACTTGCGGCGCCTCTTGTTCTTCTCGACTGCGCTAACTTTTGCCATTTGGAATTTCCTTGTTCTCGCCTGCCGTTACTGCCGGAACGGGAAGTTGAAGGCCTTCAACAGCGCCCTCGCCTCGTCGTCGGTCTTGGCGGTCGTACAGACGATGATGTCCATTCCCCAGATCTGGTCGACCTTGTCGTAATTGATCTCGGGGAACACGATGTGCTCCTTCACGCCCATGGCAAAATTGCCACGGCCGTCGAAGCTCTTCGGGCTCAGGCCCCGGAAATCGCGAACACGCGGGAGCGCGACATTCACCAGCCTGTCCAGAAATTCATACATGCGGTCCTTGCGCAGCGTCACCTTTGCGCCGATGGGCATGCCTTCGCGCACTTTGAAGCCAGCGATGGAGTTGCGGGCCTTGGTGATCACAGGCTTTTGGCCGGCGATCAACGCCAGGTCTTCCGCCGCGACGGTCGGCTTCTTGGAATCGCCCGTCGCCTCGCCGACACCCATATTGATGACGACCTTGTCGATGCGCGGAACCTGCATCTCGTTCTTGTACTTGAAAGCCTCGAGGAGCTCCTTGCGGATCGCCTCCTCATACTGCTTCTTCAAGCGCGGCTGATAATCGGCCTTAGCCATCGATCAATTCTCCCGAGCGCTTCGCCACGCGCACCTTCTTGCCGTCCTTCTGGACCTGGAAGCCGACGCGGGTGGGCTTCCCGTCCTTGGGGTCGGCCAGCGCCAGGTTCGACACGTGGATCGGCGCTTCCTTGGTGATGATGCCGCCTTCGGACTGTGCCGACTGCTTCTGGTGCCGGCGTACGAGGTTGACGCCGCGCACCAGCGCCTTGTCTTCCTTCGGCATCATCTTCAAAATTTCACCGGTACGCCCTTTGTCGCGGCCGGTCAGCACGACGACATTGTCGCCTTTTTTGATCTTCTGCATTTTCCGGCCTCCTAAAGAACTTCCGGCGCCAGCGAGATGATCTTCATGTGGTTCTTGGCGCGAAGCTCGCGCGGAACCGGGCCGAAGATACGCGTGCCCACGGGCTCTTTCTTGTTGTCGACGAGGACGGCGGCATTGTTGTCGAAACGGATCACGCTGCCGTCGGAACGGCGAATGTCCTTGGCGGTGCGCACGACAACCGCCTTCATCACGTCACCCTTCTTCACGCGGCCGCGCGGAATGGCTTCCTTGACCGAGACGACGATGACGTCGCCGACGGAAGCATATTTCCGCTTCGAGCCGCCCAGCACCTTGATGCACATGACACGACGGGCGCCGGAATTATCCGCCACGTCGAGGTTTGTTTGCATCTGAATCATGACTGGCCGCCTTCTTATCTTATTCGGGGAAGCGGTGCTTCCCGGCTTGTTCCAACCTTATTGCGCTTGGGCTTCGTTCACGACGACCCAGCACTTTTCCTTCGAGATCGGGCGCGTTTCCTGGATCAGCACCGTGTCGCCGACCTTGCACGCATTGTTCTCGTCATGGGCCTTGTACCGCTTGGAACGACGCACCGTCTTCTTCAGAAGCGGATGCGCGAACCGGCGCTCGACGCGGACGACCACCGTCTTGTCGTTCTTGTCGCTTACCACGGTGCCCTGCAAAACGCGCTTTGGCATTCTCGTTTTCCTCAGGCCTTGCTGCCGGCCGATTTCTCGGCGGCAATTGTCTTGATGCGCGCAATGTCACGGCGAATCTGCTTCACCCGCGCGGTTTTTTCGAGCTGCCCCGTCGCCTTCTGGAAACGGAGGTTGAACTGCTCTTTCTTCAGCTTGGCCAACTCGTCGTCGAGCTGGTCGGGCGTCATCGCCCTCACGTCAACGGCCTTCATGGCGCCTTCTCCTACTCTGCGATGCGCTGGATGAAGCGCGTCTTGACCGGGAGCTTGGCTGCCCCGAGGCGAAGCGCCTCGCGCGCCACGTCGTCGGCCACACCGTCGATCTCGAACATGACGCGACCAGGCTTCACCCGGCACGCCCAATAATCCACCGAGCCCTTGCCCTTACCCATGCGGACTTCGGTCGGCTTGGAGGTGACGGGCACGTCCGGGAAGATGCGGATCCACACCCGGCCCTGGCGCTTCATGAAACGCGTGATGGCGCGGCGTGCGGCCTCGATCTGCCGGGCGGTCACCCGCTCCGGCTCAAGCGCCTTCAGGCCGTAGGAACCGAAATTCAGCTCAGTGCCGCCCTTGGCAACGCCGTGGATACGACCCTTGAACTGCTTGCGGAATTTCGTGCGCTTTGGTTGCAGCATCTTTATCTACTCCAAAATTCCGGCTCAAGCGTTTTCGCGACGGCGGCCGCCGCCCTGCTCGCCCTCGACAGCACGGCGCTCCGAGGCCATCGGGTCGTGCTCCAGGATCTCGCCCTTGAAGACCCACACCTTGACGCCGCAGATGCCATAGGCGGTCTTCGCCTCGGACGTGCCGTAGTCGATGTCGGCGCGCAGCGTGTGCAGCGGCACACGGCCCTCGCGGTACCATTCGATGCGCGCGATCTCGGCCCCGCCCAGACGGCCGGTGCAGCTGATGCGGATCCCTTCAGCACCGAGCCGCATGGCCGACTGCACGGCGCGCTTCATGGCGCGGCGGAAGGCGACACGGCGCTCGAGCTGCTGGGAGATCGACTGGGCGATCAGCGTCGCGTCGATCTCCGGCTTGCGCACCTCGACGATGTTCAAATGCGTCTCCGCATTGGTCATCTGCGAGACCTTGCGGCGCAGCTTCTCGATATCCGCACCCTTCTTGCCGATGATGAGGCCGGGGCGCGCGGAGTGGATCGTCACCCGGCACTTCTTGTGCGGGCGCTCGATGACCACCTTGGAGATCGCCGCCTGCTTGAGCTCCTTCTCGATGTACTCGCGGATCTTCAGATCCTCGTGAAGAAGCTGGCCATACTCGGCATTGTCCGCGAACCAGCGAGAGTTCCAGGTGCGGTTGATGCCGAGACGGAGACCGATCGGATTGACTTTCTGGCCCATTATGCGGCCTCCACTTGTTCTTCGACTTCTCGAACGACGATCGTCAGGTGCGAGAATGGCTTCTCGACGCGGTTGGCACGGCCGCGGCCGCGGGCGTGGAAGCGCTTCATGACGATCGACTTGCCGACATAGGCCTCTGCCACCACCAGCGCATCCACATCGAGGTCGTGGTTGTTCTCGGCATTGGCGATCGCCGATTCCAGCGTCTTCTTCACCGCGTCGGCGATACGCTTGCGCGAGAACTCGAGGTCCGCGAGCGCGGCCGCGACCTTCTTGCCGCGGATCATGGCAGCGACGAGGTTCAGCTTCTGCGGGCTGACGCGGACCGTGCGCAGGACCGCACGCGCCTCGTTGTCTGCAAGCCTGCGCGGCGCTTTGGCCTTGCCCATTTCTACTTCCTCTTTGCCTTCTTGTCCGCACCGTGGCCGTAATAGGTACGGGTCGGAGCGAACTCACCGAATTTGTGGCCCACCATCTCTTCGGAGACGAGCACGGGAATGTGCTTCTGGCCGTTATAGACGCCGAAGGTCAGCCCCACGAACTGGGGCAGGATGGTGGAGCGGCGGCTCCACATCTTGATGACCTCCTTGCGGCCGCTTTCACGGACCTTGTCGACTTTCTTCAGAAGAAAGCCGTCGACGAAGGGGCCTTTCCAGACTGAACGGGACACGAGCCGTTACCTTTCCTTACTTCTTGCGCTGATGGCGCGAGCGCATGATGAACTTGTCGGTCGCCTTGTTGGACCGCGTCTTCATGCCCTTGGTGGGCTTGCCCCAGGGCGAAACTGGGTGGCGACCGCCGGACGTGCGGCCTTCGCCGCCGCCATGCGGGTGGTCGACCGGGTTCATGGTGACGCCGCGGTTGTGCGGGCGCTTGCCCAGCCACCGCTTGCGCCCGGCCTTGCCGAGGCTGATATTGCCGTGATCCGGATTGGACACCGCGCCGACGGTAGCCATGCAGGAACCGGAAACCAGCCGCTGCTCGCCCGAGTTCAACCGCAGGATCGCCATGCCCTGGTCACGACCGACAAGCTGCACATAGGCACCCGCCGAACGTGCGATCTGGCCGCCCTTGCCCGGCTTCATCTCCACATTGTGGACGATCGTGCCGAGCGGCATGGCCGACAGCGGCATCGCGTTGCCCGGCTTCACGTCCGCGCCCTGCTCGGAAGCGATCACACGGTCGCCAACCGAAAGACGCTGCGGCGCCAGGATGTAGGACAACTCGCCGTCATCATAGCGGATGAGCGCGATGAACCCGGTGCGGTTGGGATCATACTCCAGCCGCTCGACGACGCCCGAGACGTCGAACTTGCGGCGCTTGAAGTCGATCAGACGGTACGTGCGTTTGTGGCCGCCACCTTGGAAACGCGCCGTGATGCGGCCGGTGTTGTTGCGGCCGCCCTTGCTCGTCAGGCCCTCGGTCAGGCCCTTGACGGGCTTGCCCTTATAGAGGCCCGAGCGGTCGACGATGACCAGCTGGCGCGTGCCCGGCGTTACCGGTTTGTAGTTCTTGAGTGCCATGTCTTAATCCTCGCGGCCTCTCAAAGACCTGTCGCGATGTCGATGGAATGGCCCTCGGCCAGCGTCACGACAGCCTTCTTGACGTCGCTCGTCCGTCCGATGGTGCCGCGGAACCGCTTCACCTTGCCCTTGCGCACAAGCGTATTGACGCCCTTGACCTTGACGTTGAACAGCGCTTCCACCGCCGCCTTGATCTCGGGCTTCGTGGCCTTGCGCGCCACGTTGAAGACGACCTGGTTGTTCTCCGAGGCCATCGTCGATTTCTCGGTGACCGCCGGGCTGACGATCACGTCATAGTGGCGAAGGTCCGTCATTTGAACCGCTCCTCGAGTGCCTCGACAGCGGCCTTGGAGAGGACCAGCGTGCCGCGGCGCAGAATGTCGTAGACGTTGATGCCCTGGACCGGCAGCACGTCGATGTTGGGGATGTTCGCCGCCGCACGCTTGAAGCCGGCGTCGATTTCCGCCCCGCCGATCATCAGCGCGTTGGTCAGCCCCAGCTTGGCGAAGTTATCCACCAGCACTTTCGTCTTGCCGTCCGTCAGCGCCAGATCATCGATGACGATGATGTTGGCAGCCTTGGCCTTGGCCGAAAGCGCATGCTTCAGGCCCAACGCCCGTACCTTCTTCGGCAGGTCGTGGGCGTGGCTGCGAACCACCGGTCCATGCGCCCTGCCGCCGCCGCGGAACTGCGGCACGCGCGCCGACGAATGGCGTGCGCGACCGGTGCCCTTCTGGCGGTACATCTTGGCGCCGGTGCGCGCGATCTCGGCGCGCCCCTTGGTCTTGTGCGAGCCCTGCTGACGCTTGGCAAGCTGCCAACGCACGACGCGGTGAAGAATGTCCTCGCGCGGGTCAAGCCCGAAGATCTCCTCGGAAAGCTTCAGCTTACCGGCATCCTTGCCCGCAAGGGTGGTTACCTTCAGTTCCATCACTCAGCCCCCTCGGTGGCGGCGGTTTCTTCGGCCTTCACGGCGTCTTTCTTGGCAGCGGCGCGAATGGCGCCAGGCTGCGGCGCATTCTCCGGCAGTGGCGCCTTCACGGCATCGCGCACCATGATCCAGGCACCCTTCGAGCCCGGCACTGCACCGCGCACTAGGATAAGGCCGCGCTCGGTGTCGGTCGAAACCACTTCCAGGTTCTGGGTGGTCACGCGATGGTCGCCCATGTGGCCGGCCATCTTCTTGCCTTTGAACACCTTGCCGGGATCCTGGCGCTGGCCGGTCGAGCCGTGCGAACGGTGCGACACGGAGTTACCGTGCGTCGCGCGACCGCCGCCGAAATTATGGCGCTTCATGACGCCCTGAAAGCCCTTGCCGATCGAGGTGCCCGTCACGTCGACCTTCTGTCCGGCGACGAAGTGATCCGCCGTGATCTCGGCGCCGACGTCGAGCAGATTGTCCGGCGACACGCGGAACTCCGCCACCTTCGCCTTGGGCTCGACGGAGCTTGCGGCGAAATGGCCGCGCAGCGCCTTCGACGTATTCTTTACCTTGGCGAGCCCCACGCCGAGCTGAACGGCGGTGTAGCCATTCTTCTCCTCGGTGCGCTGGGCCACGACCTGGCAATTCTCCATGCGCAGCACCGTGACGGGGATATGCTCACCCGCCTCGTTGTAGACGCGCGTCATCCCGATCTTCTGTGCGATAACACCTGAACGCATCGGTTCGATTTCCTTTCAGGCTTCCCGCCGCCGGCCGCTTGGGCCTGCCCGGGTTCCTATCCTCTTGTCTTCCGCCTAAAGCTTGATCTCGACGTCCACGCCGGCTGCCAGGTCGAGCTTCATCAGAGCGTCCACCGTCTGAGGCGTCGGATCGACGATGTCGAGAAGACGCTTGTGGGTCCGCATTTCGAACTGCTCGCGGCTCTTCTTGTCGATGTGCGGCGAGCGGTTCACCGTGAACTTCTCGATCCGCGTCGGCAGCGGGATGGGGCCGCGGACATTGGCGCCGGTGCGCTTGGCCGTGGACACGATCTCGCGCGTCGAGGCATCGAGCACCCGGTGGTCGAACGCCTTGAGGCGGATACGGATATTCTGTCCGTTCATGTGTCAGTTCCTCGTTCGGCTGCGGCGCGGGCTTGTCCCGCGCCGCGAGCGCGAATATCTGCCCCGTTACTCAGTGATTGCCGCGACGATGCCGGCGCCGACGGTGCGGCCGCCCTCGCGGATGGCGAAGCGCAGCCGCTCCTCCATGGCGATCGGCACGATCAGTTCGACGTCCATCGTCACATTGTCGCCCGGCATCACCATCTCCGTGCCTTCCGGCAGCGACACCACGCCCGTCACGTCCGTCGTGCGGAAGTAGAACTGCGGCCGGTAGTTCGTGAAGAACGGCGTGTGGCGACCGCCCTCCTCCTTCGTCAGGATGTAGGCTTCCGCCTTGAACTTCGTGTGCGGCGTCACCGAGCCGGGCTTGGCCAGAACCTGACCGCGCTCCACGCCCTCGCGCTCCACGCCGCGCAGAAGCGCGCCGATGTTGTCGCCCGCCTGCCCCTGGTCCAGAAGCTTGCGGAACATCTCGACGCCCGTGCACGTCGTCTTCGACGTCGGACGGATGCCGATGATCTCGATCTCGTCGCCCACCTTGACAACGCCGCGCTCAACGCGCCCCGTCACAACCGTGCCGCGGCCCGAGATCGAGAACACGTCCTCGATCGGCATCAGGAACGGCTGGTCGATCGGGCGCTCCGGCGTCGGGATGTAGGCGTCCACCTCCTTCATCAGCGCCCGCACCGCGTCCTCGCCGATCTCCTTGTTGGAATCCTCCAGCGCCGCAAGCGCCGAACCCTTGACGATCGGAATGTCGTCGCCCGGGAACTCGTAGCTCGACAGAAGCTCGCGCACCTCGAGCTCCACCAGCTCCAGAAGCTCCGGATCGTCCACCTGGTCGACCTTGTTCAAGAACACCACGATCGCCGGCACGCCGACCTGGCGGGCAAGCAGAATGTGCTCGCGCGTCTGCGGCATCGGGCCGTCGGCCGCCGACACAACCAGGATCGCCCCGTCCATCTGTGCCGCTCCCGTGATCATGTTCTTCACGTAGTCGGCGTGGCCCGGGCAGTCGACGTGCGCGTAGTGCCGCGCATCCGTCTCGTATTCCACATGCGCCGTCGAGATCGTGATGCCGCGCGCCTTCTCCTCCGGCGCCGCGTCGATCTGGTCGTACGCCTTGTACTCGCCGAAGTACTTCGTGATCGCCGCCGTCAGTGACGTCTTGCCATGGTCGACGTGACCAATCGTCCCGATGTTCACATGCGGCTTCGTGCGCTCAAATTTACCTTTGGCCATCTCAATTTTCCTTGGGCGGCGTGGTTGTCGGTTTCAGTTGCGGGGCGATTAGCGGCAAAGCCCGCAAAAAACAAGCCCCTTGTCGGCAACGGGCCGGCGCCGCCTCTTAATCCTCCTCGCCGGCGGAAATACCAGGCCTATGAACACGATATCGGCAGGTGTTCGCTATAGCGCTGGAGCGGGTAGCGGGAATCGAACCCGCATATTCAGCTTGGAAGGCTGCTGCTCTACCATTGAGCTATACCCGCCCATCCGTGGGCAACCCTCCGCTGAAGCTTCGGAGGGGCACTCCTTCGTCTAACGACCTTCGGGTGGCCTGCCACCCGAAGCTCGAAGAGCGAAAGGTGGTGGAGGGGGCTGGATTCGAACCAGCGTAGGCATAGCCAACGGATTTACAGTCCGTCTCCTTTAACCACTCGGACACCCCTCCGAACTGTCGCCGGAATCGTACAGCGAGTTATTTGGGAAAGCCGGCGCAACCAGTCAATGGTACGCCCGTTTTCCGCGACGCCTTATGGCGATGACGTCGAGCGCTGTCAACAGCGTGATAGGCTTTCGACGGGAAATTCGCGCCGCCTCCTCTTTCTGCGATAGGCGTACGCCCGCGCCTCCGCTATAGGAGCCCGATGAGCGACGACAAGCCCGGAACACCCAAGGACAGTCACTATGCCCGCCTGCGCCGGGCTCACCGGCAGCGCGCAGGCGCGCCCCAAGTGCAACACACGCGCGGTGCGATGCCTGCTGCAGCCGTTCCCGAAGGCCTGGTGCGCCTTTACGGGTTGCATACGGTGCGCGCCGCCCTCGACAACCCCGCCCGCACAATCCACCGCATGCTGGTGACGCGCAACGCCGCGCAGCGGCTGGGGCTTGGCGATCTTTCCGCCCTGCCCTTTCCCGTGGAACAGGTGGAGCCGAAGGCGATCGACGCGCTGACCGGCACCGAGGCCGTGCACCAGGGCGTCCTGATCGAGGCGGAGGCGCGCGCGCCCAAGCCGCTCTCCACGCTTGGCGAGGCATCACTCGTCCTCGTGCTCGACCAAGTGACCGACCCGCACAATGTCGGCGCCATCATGCGCTCGGCCGTCGCCTTCGGTGTCGATGCGCTGGTGACCACCGCCCGCCACAGCCCGGCCGAATCGGGCGTGCTCGCCAAGGCGGCATCCGGCGCGCTGGAGCACATCGACCACATCGCGGTGCGCAATCTGGCCGCCGCGCTCGAGGATCTGCACGCGGCGGGGTTTTACACCATTGGCCTCGACTCGGACGGGCCGCGAGCGCTGGAAGAGACGGTAAAAGGCGGCAAACTCGCCCTCGTGCTGGGAGCGGAAGGCAAGGGATTGCGGCAAAAGACACGAGAGACCGTCAGCGTGCTCGCTCGCCTCGACATGCCCGGCCCCATCCGCTCGCTCAACGTATCGAATGCCGCCGCCGTCTCGCTCTACGTCGCCCGGCGGCGTCCGGGCAACGGCTGAAACGGCTGGTAGAGTCTACGGGGGAGTTCATTCCCAGCGCCGGACGTAGCCGAAGTGCGCTATCAAGCAATCAACTGAAATCGTTGGGTGAAGCGTGGTGCCCCCGTGCGGACTCGAACCGCAGACCCCCTGATTACAAATCAGGTGCTCTACCAACTGAGCTACAAGGGCATGGCTGTGCGCATAGCACAATCGGCGACGGAGTAAAACGCATTCCGTTCAGCCGCGGCTGAACATATGGCCCTAACGGTCTGACCCAAACAGATGGTACCCATCTGTTTGGAAAAGTCAGCCCCACAAGCTATTAATCTGGTGGGGCGATTTGCCCTGACAGATGGTACCATCTGTCAGGATCGCACCACTAGCTTTGCAGACGTGCAAGACGCGTGCTACCCGTTGTCTCCTTTCGGCCAGCAACGGAATCACCTGCCGCACATGACCCAGCCGCAGCTTGCCATCGCCTTCGCCTCGGCGAATACGGACGACGCCCGGGAAGCCGCCGCCAGGCTTTCCGTGCTGTACGGCCAGGAACGGCCCGAGAATGCCGATATCATCGTCGCGCTCGGCGGCGACGGCTTCATGCTGCACACCCTGCGCGAGACAATGGGCTCGGGCAAGAAGATCTACGGCATGAACCGGGGCACGATCGGCTTCCTCATGAACGAGTATCGCGAGGAGGGTCTGCGCGAGCGCATCATGGAGGCCATCGCCGAGACCGTGCGGCCGCTGGAGATGACGGTCACCGACATGGACGGCAAGGTATCGAAGGCGCTCGCCATCAACGAGGTGTCGCTTCTGCGCCAATCCTACCAGGCGGCCAAGATCCGCATCGCCATCGACGGTAAGGTGCGGCTCGACGAATTGATCTGCGACGGCGTCATGGTGGCCACCCCCGCCGGCTCCACCGCCTATAATCTGTCGGCGCACGGGCCGATCCTGCCGCTTGACGCGCCGCTTCTGGCGCTTACCCCGGTAAGCCCCTTCCGGCCGCGGCGATGGCGCGGGGCGCTCCTGCCCAACCAGGCGACCGTCGACCTGACGGTGCTGGAGCCGGAAAAGCGGCCGGTCAACGCGGTCGCTGATCATACAGAGATAAAATCGGTGGTGGAGGTGCGCGTGCATGAATCCCACAACATGACCGCCACCATCCTCTTCGACGCCAGCCATTCGTGGAACGAGCGCATCCTGGCGGAACAGTTCCGCTACTAGCCCGTTACGCACGCTGTTGACATTATGCGCACCACGCCTTAGGCCCCATCTTGAGGTCGTGGGCATGTGCCCGGCCGGAGTGCGAGGCATCCGCCGCAACGCATAGAGCAGCAAAGACAATCGATACGTGTCTATAGACCAAGAAACCGCACAGGACGCTGTGACGTTCGCAGACCTCGGCCTGTCGCCGAAGGTTCTTTCGGCCGTCACCGACGCCGGCTACACGGAACCGACGCCCATTCAGGCCGGCGCTATCCCGCATGCGCTTGAGGGCAAGGACGTGCTGGGCATCGCCCAGACCGGCACCGGAAAGACCGCTTCCTTCGTACTGCCCATGCTCACCAGGCTCGAGCGCGGGCGGGCGCGGGCGCGCATGCCGCGCACCCTGATACTGGAGCCGACGCGCGAACTCGCCGCCCAGGTGGAAGAAAACTTCGTCAAATACGGCAAGAACCACCGGCTCAACATCGCGCTTCTGATCGGCGGCGTCTCCTTCGACGAGCAGGAGAAGAAGCTGGAGCGCGGGGCGGATGTGCTGATCGCCACGCCGGGCCGCCTGCTCGACCATCATGAGCGCGGCAAGCTGCTTTTGACCGGCGTGGAAATCCTCGTCATCGACGAGGCGGACCGCATGCTCGACATGGGCTTCATCCCGGATATCGAGCGCATCTGCAAGCTCATCCCCTTCACGAGGCAGACGCTGTTCTTCTCCGCCACCATGCCGCCGGAGATTACCAAGCTCACACAGCAGTTCCTGCAGGCGCCGGTGCGCGTCGAGGTATCCCGGCCGGCGACGGCGGCCGTCAACATCACCCAGCGCCTCGTCAAGGCCGGTTCCAAGCCGTGGGCAAAGCGCGAGCGCCTGCGGGAGCTCATCCGCGCCGAAGGCGACGAGGTGAAGAACGCCATCATCTTCTGCAACCGCAAGACCGAAGTGGCCACGCTTTTCCGCTCGCTGGCGCGCCATGAGTTCGATGCCGGTGCGCTGCATGGCGACATGGACCAGCGCGCGCGCATGATGATGCTGGAGAATTTCCGCAAGGGGAAGCTCAGGCTGCTCGTCGCATCAGACGTGGCCGCGCGCGGCCTCGACATTCCCGACGTCAGCCATGTCTTCAATTACGACGTGCCGACGCACTCTGAAGATTATGTGCACCGCATCGGCCGCACGGGCCGCGCCGGCCGCTCCGGCAAGGCCTTCACCATCGTCACCCGCGCCGACCAGAAATATGTGTCGGGCATCGAGAAGCTGATCGGCCAGCAGATCGAGTGGCTCGACGGTAACCTCTCCACTCTGACGGCGGAAGACGAGGCCGAGGAGCGGCCTCGTCGGGGCCGTTCAGGGCGCGACGAAAGAGCGCGTGGCGGCCGTAAACCCGCGCCGGAAAGAGCCAAGCACACCGGCGAAGCCGCACCGAAGGCCCAGGACGACCGGCGTCGGCGCAAGGACGCGATCAAATCCTCCAACGAGGCCGAGCAGAGAAGGCCCGCCCGGCAGCGCGAACGAGAGGAGGCGAACGCCCCGGTAGGCTTCGGCGATGACGTTCCGGACTTCATGAAAGTCCACGGGAAGGTCTGAAGAGACCTTCTCCCTGTCCGCGCTATTTTTTCGAGCGCAGCCCCGCCTCATAGGCGCGCCGCGCCCACACCGCCATCTCATCGGGATCGTCGATGGCGCGGTCGGGTATGGACCAGTAAGGCATAGCCGTCGGCTTGCGGCCGGGATGACCCGCATAGACCCATTGCCGGCTACCCGCGGTCGCAAATTCGGGGGCGCTCTCCGCATCAGCCTTCAGCAGGACTTCGCCATCCACATCGAGGGCGACGATCAGACCCTCGTGATAGATGCCCTTGCCGCCGAACATGCGCTTGATCGTAACCGGCCCCAAGCCGGCGAAGAGGTCGCGGATATCTTGGTCGTTCATCCCATGAAGATGCCAGTATCCGCCTCACCTGTCAGCTAGCTTTGCAACATCTGCTGACAGAGCGCGTTTTCCCCCTTAAGTTCCTGCCGTTCGCTCCTTGAGGAACTCTGCCATGCCCATGATGCTGAAAGGCTCGTGCCGCTGCGGTGCGGTCAGGTTTCAAGTCGAAAGCCACACGCCCGTCCCCTATCAGCGCTGCTACTGCAGCATCTGCCGCAAGCAGCAGGGCGGCGGCGGATACGCGATCAATCTCGGCGCGCAATCATCGACGCTTGCCGTGGAAGGCGAAGAGCATCTTGGTCTCTACCGCGCCGAGATCGAGGACGACGAACATCCGCGCTGCGAGATTTCCACCGGCGAGCGCCGCTTCTGCCGCGAGTGCGGCTCGGCCCTCTGGCTCTACGATCCTACCTGGCCGGATCTCATCCACCCGTTCGCTTCAGCGATCGATACGGAACTCCCGAAGCCGCCGAGCAGCGTGCACCTCATGCTGAAATACAAGGCGGGCTGGGTCGAGCCGGAGATACGCAAGGGCGACGCGACGTTTACGCTCTACCCGAGGGAGTCAATTGCCGAGTGGCACCGGCGCAATGGTGTGTGGGTGGAATAGGCTCACGCCGCACCCGCGGCGCGCGCCTCGGCCAAAGCCTTCAGATCGGCGGGCTTGAGTTCGACGGATTCACCGCAGCCGCAGGCGGAACTCTGGTTGGGATTCTTGAAGGTGAAGCCTGTCCTGAGCTGCGTCACCTCGAAATCCATCTCCGTGCCGAGAAGGAAAAGGGCGGCTTCCGGCGCCACATAGACATGGGCGCCGTCGTGCTCGACATGATCGTCCTTCGGGTCGGGCGCGCTCACCAGATCGACCGTATATTCCATGCCCGCGCAGCCGCCCTTCTTGATGCCCACGCGGACGCCATGCGCGCCGTCGCGCGCCTCGACGATCTCACGCACGCGGGAAGCGGCAGCGTCCGTTATGGTGATGACTTGAAAGCGGCCCATAAATTTCTCCATTCACGGCGAGGTCAAGACTCGCGGAAAGGCTTCTCTATAAAGATGGTCAAGAAAGGCGGGCGTTGCAAGCACCGCCTGTCCGACCCTCAGTACCAGCCGATGGCGACCTGCGCCTCCTCCGACATACGGTCGGGCGTCCAGGGCGGGTCGAAGACCATGCTGACCTCGACGTCGCCGACGCCCTCGACGGCACCGACAGCGTTCTCCACCCAGCCGGGCATCTCGCCGGCCACGGGGCAGCCGGGCGCCGTCAGCGTCATGTCGATCTTGACCGAGCGGTCGTCCTCGATGTCGATCTTGTAGATCAGGCCAAGCTCGTAGATATCGGCCGGGATTTCCGGATCGTAGACGGTCTTCAGCGCGCCGATGATGTCGTCGGTCATGCGCGCAAGCTCATCCTGAGGAATGGCGGAGGCTGTAAAAAGCTCGCCTCCGGCCGCCCCGGCATCGTTCGTCTCTGGCTTCTGGCTCGTATCCGTCATCGTCTTCATCCGAAGAATTTGCGCGCCTCATCGAGCGCGTCGGCGAGCGCATCCACCTCGGCCCGCGTATTATACATGGCGAAGGAAGCGCGGCATGTCGAGGTCACGCCGAAACGCTTCAGAAGCGGCTGCGCACAATGGGTGCCGGCGCGCACCGCCACGCCCGCGCGGTCGATGACCATCGAAACGTCGTGGGCATGGATACCGGCAAGCTCGAAGGACAGGATCGAGCCCTTGCCGGGTGTCGTGCCGAAAATGCGCAGGGAATTGATCTGGCTCAACCGCTCGTGGGCGTATTTCGAAATATCCGCCTCGTGCGCGGCAATGTTCTCGCGGCCGATGCCTTCCACATATTCGAGCGCCGCTCCAAGGCCGATCGCCTGCACGATAGGCGGCGTGCCGGCCTCGAAGCGGTGCGGCGGCTCGTTATAGGTGACGTCGTCCACCGTCACGTCCTCGATCATCTCACCGCCACCCTGGAAGGGCCGCATCTCCTCGAGCCGTTCACGCTTCCCGTAAAGAACGCCGATGCCCGAGGGGCCGTAGAGCTTGTGCCCGGTGCAGGCATAGAAGTCACAGCCGAGCGCCTGCACGTCGACCGGCATATGGACGGCGCCCTGGCTGCCATCGACCAGCACCGGGATACCGCGCGCATGGGCGATGCGCACGATGTCGGCAATGGGCGTCACCGTGCCGAGAACGTTCGACATATGCGTGATGGCGACGAGCCTGGTGCGCTCGGTCAGGCACTTCTCGAAGTCTTCGATGTGGAAGGCGCCGTCGTCGTCCACCGGCACCCAGGTAAGCTTCGCGCCCTGCCGCTCGCGCAGGAAGTGCCAAGGCACGATATTGGAGTGGTGCTCCATGATCGACAGCACGATCTCGTCGCCCTCGCCGATCCGCGGCATCGCATAGCCATGGGCGACGGTGTTGATGGCCTCGGTCGCCGATTTGGTGAAGACGATCTCCTCGGCGCTTGGCGCGTTCAGGAAGCGGCGCACCGTCTCCCGCGCCTTTTCATAGGCTTCGGTCGCGGCATTCGACAGGAAGTGCAGGCCGCGGTGCACGTTCGCGTACTCCTGGGAATAGGCGTACGTGACCGCGTCGATGACGGCCTGCGGCTTCTGTGCGGAAGCCGCGTTGTCGAGATAAGTCAGCGGCTTTCCGTAGACCTCGCGCGCAAGGATCGGGAAGTCGCGGCGGATCGCCTCGACGTCGTATGTGCTGCTTTCCAGCTTCTGATCCATCAACATCCTCGCTTCGTCATCCCGGAAAGCCGAAGGCTTGTCCGGGGTCTATTCCGGAACGTTGGTGCCCGGCGCAAGCGCGCCGGGATGGCGCCCGCCTATTGCAACCTCACCCGTGCTTGGCGAACCAGGCGTCGAGCTTTGCTTCCAGCGCCTCGATAACCGGTTCGTTCTCCAGCTCCTCGATCACCTCGGCCACGAAAGCCTTGACGAGGAGGCCGCGCGCCGTCTTCTCGTCGATGCCGCGCGCCATCAGGTAGAACAGGTGATCGGCCTCGATCTCCGTCACCGTCGCGCCGTGGCCGCAGGCCACGTCGTCGGCGAAGATTTCCAGCTCCGGCTTTGACGAGAAGCCGCCCTCGTCCGACAGGAGAAGGGTGTTGCAGGCCATCTTGGCGTCGGTCTTCTGCGCCTGGCGCGCCACCCGGATCTGGCCCTGGAAAGCGCCCTCTGCCTTGTCCGTCACAACATTGCGGATGGTCTCGGTGGACACGGTCGCCGGGCCCACATGGTCGAGCACCATGGTGACGTCGCAATGGGTTTCGCCGGAGAGCAGGTTGACGCCGCGCAGGCGGAACTCGGAGCCCTCGCCCTCCGCCACCAGCCGCAGTTCCTGGCGCACCAGCTTGCCGCCGGCGTTCATTACGAACAGGGTGAGCTTGGCATCCTTGCCGATCTTCACGTTGATCTGGCCGAGATGGCTCGCCCCTTCCGGCTGCTCCTGAATGATGAGGTAGAGGATTTCCGCCCCGTCGCCCACGTCCAGATGACTGACGGAGGAGACCAGCGCATCGCCCTCGCCCGTCTGCCGCTCTACGATGGTCGCCTTGGCGTCCTCGCCCGCACGCACGGCGAAGCGCGTGTGCACCTGCCCGCCGGCCTGCACGTTCTGCAGCTCGATGGGACGTTCAAGGGCCGTACCGGCGGGGATATCGACGGCGAAACCGTCGGCAGCGAAGGCCGAATTGATGGCCGAGACCGTATCATCCGCGTCCGCCGGCCCCAGCAGCGAGGCAAGGCTGCCGTCGGTCAGCTTGCTCGCCACGCTGGCGACCGAGATGCCCTCGGGCACTTGCGCCTCGCCGGCCACGCCGTTCAGCACCGGAAGCACCGCCGAGCCCGCCAGAAGCGGCTCCCGGGGTGCTGCATGCGCGGTAAGGTCGAACGCCGGCACGAAGGAAAGGAGCCGGCGCAGGTCCGTATAGTGCCAGGCCTCGACCTTGCGGTTGGGCAGGCCGCGCTTCAAAAGCTCCACCGCCGCACTGCGCTTTTCCGCGACCTCGGTGTCGCCCGGCAGGTATTCGGCGCGCTCCACGAAAGCCTGAAGAAGCGCATCCTCGGCGGCGGTGCGCCTGATTTGCGTCTGAATGTTCATCGCCGCCCCCTATGCCGCCTCGCCGACGAGCCCGGCATAGCCGTTCTTCTCCAGCTCCTGCGCCAGTTCCTTCTCGCCCGACCTCACGACGCGGCCCCTGTAGAGCACGTGCACCGAATCCGGCACGATATAGTCGAGCAGGCGCTGGTAATGGGTAATCACCACGATCGTCCGGTCCGGCGATCTGAGAGCGTTGACGCCGTCGGCGACGATCTTCAGCGCATCGATATCGAGGCCGGAATCGGTCTCGTCGAGCACGCAAAGCGCCGGCTCCAGGAGCTTCATCTGCAGGATTTCCGCGCGCTTCTTCTCGCCGCCGGAAAAGCCGACGTTGAGCGGCCGCTTGAGCATGCTGATGTCCATGTCGAGCGCCTCGGCCGCGCCCCGCACGCGCTTCATCAGCTCCGGGATCTTCAGTTCCTCCTGCCCGCGCGCCTTGCGCTGCGCGTTCATCGCCACCTTGAGGAACTCCATGGTGGCCACGCCCGGTATCTCCATCGGATACTGGAAGGCGAGGAAGAGGCCGGCGGCCGCGCGCTCGGCCGGGTCCATCTCGAGGATCGATTCCCCGTTGAAAAGAATGTCGCCCTCGGTCACCTCATAGTCCTCGCGGCCGGCGAGCACATAGGAAAGCGTCGACTTGCCGGAGCCGTTCGGCCCCATGATGGCGGCCACCTCGCCGGCCTTCACGGTGAGGTCCACGCCGCGCAGGATTTCCGTGCCATCCTCGGCGATGCGGGCGTGCAGGTTCTTGATTTCAAGCATATTTGTTCTTCCCAAACTTCTCACGCCGACTCAGCCGACCGAACCTTCAAGCGAAATGCCGATCAGCTTCTGCGCCTCGACGGCGAACTCCATCGGCAGCTCCTGGATGACGTCCTTGACGAAGCCGTTGACGATCAGCGCGATGGCCTCTTCCTCCGGGATGCCGCGCTGCATCACATAGAAGAGCTGGTCCTCGGAGATCTTCGACGTCGTCGCCTCGTGCTCGAACTGCGCGGTGGCGTTCTTCGCCTCGATGTAGGGCACGGTGTGCGCGCCGCAGTCATTGCCGATCAAGAGCGAGTCGCACTGGGTGAAGTTGCGCGCGTTCGCCGCCTTTCTGTGCGCGGAAACCTGACCGCGATAGGTGTTGTTCGACTTACCGGCCGAAATGCCCTTGGAGATGATGCGGCTCGACGTGTTCTTGCCGAGGTGGATCATCTTGGTGCCGGAATCGATCTGCTGGTGCCCGTTGGAAACCGCAATCGAGTAGAACTCACCGCGGGAATTGTCGCCGCGCAGCAGGCAGGACGGATACTTCCACGTGATCGCCGAGCCGGTCTCGACCTGCGTCCAGGAGATCTTGGAGTTCTTGCCGCGGCAGTCGCCCCGCTTGGTGACGAAGTTGTAGATACCGCCCTTGCCTTCCATGTCGCCCGGATACCAGTTCTGCACCGTCGAGTACTTGATCTCCGCATCGTCGAGCGCGATCAGCTCGACCACGGCCGCGTGAAGCTGGTTCTCGTCGCGCTGCGGCGCCGTGCAGCCTTCCAGATAGGACACATACGCCCCCTCCTCGGCGATGATCAGCGTACGCTCGAACTGGCCCGTGTTCTTCTCGTTGATGCGGAAATAGGTGGACAGCTCCATCGGGCAGCGAACGCCCTTCGGCACATAGACGAAGGAGCCGTCGGTGAAGACCGCCGAATTGAGCGTGGCGTAGAAATTGTCCGTCGGCGGCACCACCGAGCCCAGATACTTGCGCACCAGCTCAGGATGCTCGCGGATCGCCTCGGAGATCGAGCAGAAGATGACGCCGGCCTTGGCCAGCTCCTTCTTGAAGGTGGTCACCACGGAGATGGAATCGAACACCGCGTCGACCGCCACCCGGCCGGACTGATAGACGTTGTCGCCTGGCTCATCGGTCTCGCCGTCCACAGGTCTCGGCTCGCCCTGCTTGCGCACACCGGCCAGAATCTCCTGCTCCTTCAGCGGAATGCCGAGCTTCTCGTAGGTGCGCAGCAGCTCCGGATCGACCTCGTCGAGCGAGCTCGGCCCGGCTTGGCTCTTCGGCGCGGAATAATAATAGATGTCCTGGAAATCGATCTTGGGATAGCTGACGCGCGCCCAGCTCGGCTCCTGCATGGTGAGCCAGCGCTCATAGGCGTGCAGGCGCCATTCGGTCATCCACTCCGGCTCGCCCTTCTTGGCCGAGATAAAGCGGATAATGTCCTCGTTGAGCCCCTTGGGCGCCTTGTCGCTCTCGATGAGCGTCTCGAACCCGTACTTATACTGGTCCACATCGATCATGCGGACCTGATCGATCGTCTCCTGCACAGCAGGCATCAGCGTTCTCCATCCTCGCCGGAGTCAAGGTCCGGCAGTTTTCCAACTCTGGCCGGCTTTGCGCCTTATTTAGTGTGCAAGCGCGCCGGATTCATCGTTCAGTCGCAAAAATATGTGTCTTTTACTCCATTTTTCTCGCACTGGCGGAACCGCCGAATAGCAGGCTCACGCGGCAGCGCTCGTCGTTCTTCGTCTTAGGATTATTTTCTCCAGCACAGCGCCAAAAGCAACGATTTCCTCTTCAACCGTTCCGGGACCGATCGAGACGCGTAGCGCGCCCGCCTCACTGCCGAAACCCATGGCCTGAAGCACGTGGCTTGGCCCCACCTTGCCGGACGAGCAGGCCGAGCCCGCCGACAGCGCTATCCCCGCCAGATCGAAGGCGATCTGCGCCGTTTCCGCCTTCATGCCGGGTATCGAGAAGAACAGGGTATTGGGCAGGCGCGGCGCCTTCTCGGCGTAGATCACCGCATCGGGCACGAGATCGCGGACGATCGCCTCCAGCCGGTCCCGCTTGGCACGCACGGCGTCCATATGTGCAAGGCCGGCCGCCGCTTCCCGCGACGCCGCACCGAAGCCGGCGATGGCAGCCACGTTCTCGGTTCCGGCGCGATGGCCCCTCTCCTGGCCCCCGCCCCTCACCAGGGCGGGCGGCATCATCAGGTCGCTCATGCCGACCAGAGCGCCGGCACCCTTGGGACCGCCGATCTTGTGCGAGGAGAGAACGAAGAAATCCGCATATCCCGCCGAGATATCGAGCGGAATGCGGCCCGCGGCCTGCACGGCATCGAAGATCGCCACACCGCCGGCCTTCTTCGCCAAACGGCCGATCGTCTCCATCGGCTGAACGACGCCCGTCTCGTTGTTGGCCGCATGCACGGCGACGAGCGGCAGCCCTTGCGTCTTGTCGTGGCCTTCAAGCGCACGCTCCAGCGCGGCCGGGTCGATGAGGCCGTCGGCATCGACGCCGATCGTCTCCACCGCCTCCGCGGGAAAGCGCCCGCCGGCAAGCAGGCACGGATGGTCGGCCGCACAGACATAGAGGCGGCTGAAGCGAAGCGGCGCCCGGCCGATGGTCCACTCGGGCGACAAGAGCATGGCGGCCGCTTCGGTGGCGCCGGAGGTGAAGACTACATGCTCGGCCTGTCCGCCGGCAAGGGCGGCGACATCACGCCGCGCGGCCTCGACGATCTGCCGCGATGCGCGGCCCTCGGCGTGGACCGAGGACGGATTCGCCGCTTCCAGCGCGTCCAGCATCGCCTGCCGCGCCGCCGGCAAAAGGGGTGCCGTGGCGTTGTGGTCGAGGTAGATGCGCTTTGCCGCCATATCCATCCATGATGCCATTTGCCGCAATTGCGGCAGAGATGGCTTTATTTCCTTGAATTCGCAAGGCCAGCCGTCCTATCTACCCGGCTTGCCAAGGGCGGCAGCGCCGCCCAGTTTTGAACAGTTCTAAACTAGCTTCTATGGAGGCGTAGGCGCCGCGTCAAGACCTGCCCGCGATTCGATTTCAACGAACCGGGAGGCTGCGCCAAGGTGGAGTGAAAATGCCCGAGGTTATCTTTACCGGCCCAGCCGGCCGTCTCGAAGGCCGATACCAGCCATCGAAGGAGAAAAACGCGCCGATCGCGCTGATCCTGCACCCGCATCCGCAGTTCGGCGGCACGATGAACAACAAGATCGTCTACGATCTGTTCTACATGTTCCAGAGCCGCGGCTTCACCGCTCTGCGCTTCAATTTCCGCGGCATCGGCCGCAGTCAGGGCGCCTTCGACCATGGCACGGGTGAGCTTTCCGATGCCGCCGCCGCGCTGGACTGGGTGCAATCGCTGCATCCCGATTCCAAGAGCTGCTGGGTTGTCGGCTACTCCTTCGGCGCCTGGATCGGCATGCAGCTTCTGATGCGCCGGCCGGAGATCGAGGGGTTCATCTCGATCTCTCCGCAGCCCAACATCTACGACTTCGCCTTCCTTGCCCCCTGCCCCTCATCCGGCCTCATCATCCATGGCGGCGCCGACCGCGTCGCCCCGCCGGCGGATGTGCAGACGCTGGTCGACAAGCTGCAGTCGCAAAAGGGCATCACCATCACGCAGAAGACAATCCCCGAGGCCAACCACTTCTATACGAACGTCGCCGACGTGCTGATCGAGGAATGCGCCGACTATCTCGACCGGCGCCTGAAGGGCGAGCTTGCCGAGCCGAGGCCGAAGCGCATTCGCTGACCGTGCTCTTCTAGACAGTTCATCGTTTCATGGAATCGATGAACTGGCCTAACTCCTTGTTTTATCGCGATTCCGGACGGAAAACCGGTTTCCACTTTTCCTGGAATTGCTCCAAGCAAGCACGCCTTCACCCCGGCCCGCCGCTTGTGCGGGCCGCGAAAGTGGTGCTAAACGCCGCTTTCACTCTCCAGCCCCTGTTCCCCACCGACGGGATTTTGAGACAATGCCCGAGTTCAAGTCCGATTTCCTGCGCGTGCTCGACGAGCGCGGCCTCATCCACCAGGTCTCCGACCCGCAAGGGCTCGACGAGGCGGCGGCCAAGGGCACGATCACGGGCTATGTCGGCTACGACGCGACGGCGACGAGCCTGCACATCGGCAATCTCATCACTGCCACCATGCTCTACTGGCTGCAGGAGACGGGGCATCGCCCGATCGCGCTGATGGGCGGCGGCACGTCCATGATCGGCGATCCCTCCTTCCGCGACGAGCAGCGCCGGCTCCTGCCGCCTGAGACGATTGCCGAGAACATCGACGGCATCAAGCGCATCTTCGGCCGCATCCTGCGCTTCGGCGAAGGGCCGACAGATGCCGTCATGGTCAACAACGCCGACTGGCTGCTCGGCCTCAACTATGTCGAGTTCCTGCGCGATGTCGGCCGTCATTTCTCGGTCAACCGGATGCTTACCTTCGATTCGGTGAGGCTGCGGCTCGACCGCGAGCAGTCACTCTCCTTCCTCGAATTCAACTACATGATCCTGCAGGCCTACGACTACGTGGAGCTGAACAAGCGCTACGGCTGCATCCTGCAGATGGGCGGCTCCGACCAGTGGGGCAACATCGTCAACGGCATCGATCTCGGCCACCGCATGGGCACGCCGCAGCTCTACGCCGTCACCACGCCACTTCTGACCACCTCGTCGGGCGCCAAGATGGGCAAGACCGCCGGCGGCGCAGTCTGGCTCAACGAGGAGGTCTTTTCGCCCTATGATTTCTGGCAATACTGGCGCAACGTCGAGGACGACGACGTCGAGCGCTTCCTGAAGATCTTCACGCGCCTGCCGCTCGACGAGATCGCCCGGCTCGGTGCTCTCGGCGGTTCCGAGATCAACGAAGCCAAGAAAGTGCTGGCCACCGAGGCGACGGCCATCGTGCACGGTCGGGAGGCCGCCGAAGCCGCCGCCGAGACCGCGCGCAAGACCTTCGAGGAAGGCGCCCTCGCCGAAAGCCTGCCCACGGCGGCAGTCGACCGCGCCGAACTGGATAAGGGCATCGGCCTTCTTTCGCTCTTCGTGACGGCTGGCCTGGCAGGCTCGAACGGCGAGGCGCGGCGCCATGTGCAGGGCGGTGCGGTCCGCGTCAACGACGAGCCGGTCGCCGACGACCGCCGCGTTGTCTCGACGGACGACCTGACGGCCGAGGGCGTCGTGAAGCTCTCGCTGGGAAGGAAGAAGCACGTTCTCGTCCGCCCGCGATAAAGGGCGTACCCTTCCCTCCGAGTTCTTCCGCCTTAGAACAGTTCATCGTTTCATGGAATCGACGAACTGTTCTAACTCGTTGTTTTATCACAATTCCGGACGGGAAACCGACCTCCACTTTTCCTGGAATTGCCCTAAGCGGCGCTACGCGCACACCCGGTTCCGCCCAAGCCGCTTGGCCTGGTAGAGCATCTTGTCGGCGCGGCGATAGAACTCGTCGACCGTCTCCTTGCCGTCCCAGACGGCCAGCCCCACGCTGGTGGTGATTTTGAGCCGCATGGTGCCGGCATCCACGGTCAGCGCGGAAATCGCCTTGCGGATGCGCTCGGCAAGCTTCACCAGCGCGTCCTGGTTCATGTTCGGCGCCACGATGGCGAACTCCTCGCCGCCCAGCCGCGCCACCACGTCGTGATAGCGGGTCAGGTCCTTGAGGCAGCCGGACACGCGGCGCAGCACCTCGTCGCCGACATCGTGGCCGTGTGTGTCGTTCACCTGCTTGAAGTGGTCGAGATCGAGCACCATCAGCCCCACCGGCTTCTCGATACGGCCGAACTCCTGCAGGTACTCGCGCAATGCATCGTCGAAGAAGCGGCGGTTCTGGGTGCCGGTCAGGCTATCGGTGAGCGCTGCATGTTGCAGGGACTCCGAGCGCGCGCTGAGCGATTCCGTCATCGCCCGGAGCTTGCCCTCCTCGCGCACCTGCGTGCGGATAAGCGGGTAGATGAAGAACAGCCCGAAGATGATGGCCGTTGTCAAAAGAACGCCGGTGGTGAACAGAAGCCGCGCGAAATCGCTGAAATCGGTCGCCCCGCCGACAGTCGCCAGCTTGAGTGCATTGGTTCGCATGATGCCATAGGCGAAAAACAACAGCACGCCGGCACTGAAGACCAAGGCGATGAAGACGAAAAATGCCGACTCCGCTTTGTGAAAACGCATACCCGACCCGCTCGCGCACTTTTACCACTTCTCTCATGCGGCACCTTACGGGAGGTTAACTGGCCTGCCCCTATGAGGTGGTCCAGTTTCAGTCTTAATGCATGATCGGCTTTCCGGCCATTGCCTGTGCAGATGGTGGTGCCGATC
>NZ_WQNH01000036.1 GCF_009812055.1 Chelativorans xinjiangensis
GAAACAGAGTAGAATCAATGTCATGCGCCGTGTCCAGAAAATTTAACCGGACACCAGTGGGCTTGACCCGAGGATCCATGCCTGAACATCGACGCACCACCAGCGGTCAAACACAAAGGCCGCTGGCAGAGTGCTGCAGGGCTGCCGTCAGGTGCGGTTAGGCGTGGCGGATCCTCCGCCCTCTTCCTGGTTTTTATCTTCCTCAAGCCCCTTCACGATATCTATGAAGCGGCGGAAGAAACGCTCCATCAGGCCGAGCGTCTGCTCGAACTCGTCCTCGGTTGGCAGCTTGGACGTCTCCTCGCCGGCGCGCTCTTCCAGAGCCTCGACACGCGCCTCGAGCGCGGAAAGCCTTTCGCGCAGGGTCTCCATCTCGGTTTCGTACGCCTCGCGCTCGTCGGCGGCGACGTTGCAGACAAGCTGGCCCGAGCGTTCGCGGCAGAGTGACATGGCGCCGGTTTGGGTATCCATGCGCATATACCCGCTTTCCGTCTTTTCCAGACGGAAACGCTCCGCTCCCTGCGCGTATGCCTGCGCACCGAGGCCAGCGGGGACCAGCAGAAGAAGCCCTGTTGCGGCGGCGACCGGAACTCGCATTGCTTTACTCCCAGAAGCTCGATTGCTTCTTTTCGCATAGGCGGCGAATGCGCCGCAAATAGGTTCGTGCAAAAGCGCCATCCGCGACCGCCTGTCCCTTTCACTCCGCCATCATTGGCATTATAGCGCCATCATGGCAAAGCTGATCTACAAGATCTGTCCCGCAGCGCTGTGGCGCCAGGCCGAGCGGGACGGCGTTTTCACCGGCGCGCCGATCGACCACGCCGACGGCTTCATCCACTTCTCCACCGAAGGCCAGCTGCGCGGGACGGCCGAAAAGCACTTTGCCGGGCAAGGCGATCTCGTGCTCGTCGCGGTGGATGAGGCCGTACTTGGCGAAGCGCTGAAATACGAGATTTCGCGCGGCGGGCAGCCTTTCCCGCATCTTTACGCGCCGCTGGCGCTTTCGGCCGTGCGCTGGGTCAGGCCGCTGCCGCTCGGGCATGACGGCCGGCACCGGTTTCCGCCGCTCGCCGCATGAAGCGCCTGCTTGACCTCGCCAGCCGGCCGCTGCTGTTCTCGCTCGATCCGGAGCGGGCGCACGGGCTTTCCATCGCGGCACTGAAGAGCGGCGTTCCCCTGTGCAGCCCGCCGCCGCCCTCCGACAGGCTTTCCCTCACGCTGGCGGGCCTCTCCTTCCCCAATCCGCTTGGCATGGCTGCCGGCTACGACAAGAATGCCGAGGTGCCGGACGCGCTCCTCAAGCTCGGCTTCGGCTTCGCCGAATGCGGGACCGTGACGCCGCGCCCGCAAGAGGGCAATCCGAAGCCGCGCATCTTCCGGCTCATCGAGGATCGTGCCGTCATCAACCGGCTCGGCTTCAACAACGAAGGCCATAAAAGCGCCCTTGCCCGGCTCGTCGCCCGCGCCCCCCGCGGCGGCATCGTCGGCGTCAATATCGGCGCCAACCGCGACAGCCCCGACCGCGTGGCGGACTACGAGGAGGGGGTGCGCGTCTTCGCCGGGGTGGCCTCCTACCTGACGGTCAACATCTCCTCGCCCAACACGGCCGGCCTGCGCGCGCTGCAGGGCCGCGAGCAGCTATCCGAACTCCTGGCCCGCGTCATGGCCGCGCGCGACAGCCGGAACACCGGCCTCGCGCCAAGCACGCCCGTGTTCCTGAAGATCGCGCCGGACCTTTCCGAGGAAGCGTTGGCCGACATCGCGGCGGAAGTGCTGGACAAGCGGGTGGACGGGCTCATCGTCTCCAACACGACGCTGTCGCGCGACGGCGTGACGGATATCGCCGCCAACGAGGCCGGCGGCCTTTCCGGCGCGCCGCTTTTCCCCCGCTCCACCATCGTGCTTGCCAAGATGCGCCGGCTCATCGGGCCGTGGCTGCCGATCATCGGCGTCGGCGGCGTTCATTCGGCGGAGACGGCGCTGGAGAAAATCCGCGCCGGCGCCGACCTCGTGCAGCTCTATACCGGGATGATCTACGAAGGCCCCGGCCTTGCCGCGCGCATCGTCCGGGACATGGATGCCTATGTGGAGGCCCAGGGTCTCGCTTCCATCGCCGAAATACGCGACAGCCACGCCGACGACTGGGCCGCGCGGCCCCTTGGCTGAACCGTCAGGCGCCCCCGGGCGCTACCGCCGATAGCTCAGAAGCCGCAGGATGAGAAACGCCGGCACGACGATCACCGCCCCGAGCACGATATAGCCGAGGAAATTGCCGAGCGCGGCAAAGCCCATGTTCCAGATGCGCAGCACCATGTCGTGCAGCGCATAGAAGATATCCCACGGCGACCAGTGGAATGCGCTCATGACGAAGCCGACGATGAGGGAGATCACCAGCAGTTTCACGATCACGCGCAGCGGGCTGTCGCCCAGGAATCTCGTCAATGCCGACACGGTTTCATCCTGTTCAAGACGTCGAATGCCGGCCATGCACATATGGATTGCGCGTGGCCGGCGCAAGCACGGCAGTCTAATCCGGCAAGACCGGCATCAGCTCGGGATCCGGTTTCTCCGCGTGTTCCGGCAGGTCCTTGCCCGAAAGGAACGTGTAGAACATCGGCACCACGAAGAGGGTGAACATCGTTCCGACCAGGATGCCCGTGAAGATCACGAGACCGATGGAGAAGCGCGCCGCCGCGCCGGCGCCCGAGGCGATGATCAGCGGCACCACGCCCAGCGACATGGCGCCCGTCGTCATCAGGATCGGCCTGAGCCGCACGCGCGCCGAGGCGACGATCGCGTCGCGCCGTCGCATCCCGTGCCGCTCGCGCTGCTGGTTGGCGAACTCGACAAGCAGGATGCCGTGCTTGGTGATCAGCCCGATAAGCGTGATCAGCCCCACCTGCGTGTAGATGTTGAGCGTGCCCAGGCCGAGATTCAGCGGGATGATCGCGCCGAAGATCGACAGCGGCACCGACATCAGGATGATGAACGGATCGCGGAAACTCTCGAACTGTGCGGCAAGCACGAGATAGATCACCACCACCGCCAGCACGAAGGCGATCAGGATCGTGTTGCCCTGCTCCCTCTCGAGCCGCGACTGCCCGGAATAGTCGATGAAGAAACCGGCCGGCAGGTTCCGCCTGGCGATGTCCTCGATCGTCTGCAGGCCCGTGCCGGTGGTCACGCCGGGGCGTGGAAGGGCGGAGATCGTCGCCGCGTTCAACTGGTTGAACTGCTCGATGGAGGCCGGTGACGCATTGGTGGAGATGTTCACCACCGCCGAAAGCGGCACCATCTCGCCGGTCACGCTGCGCACGAAGAGGTTGCCCAGCCGCTCCGGATTGTTCCGGAATTCCTGCGGCACCTGCATGATGATGTCGTAGCTTTGCGAATCGCGGTCGAACTGCGCGATGGAGCCGCCGCCGACGAGCAGGCTCAAGGTTCTGGCGACGTCGCGGATCGGCAGGTTCAAGGCCGCCGCTCGGTTACGGTCGATGGAGACCGTCGCCTGCGGCGCATCGAAGGCAAGCGAGTTCTGCACGACGATGAAGCGGCCGGAAGCCTCCGCTTCCTGCTTGATGGTCTCGGCCACCTCATAGACCTGGCTCGGGTCGCCGATGGCCTGGATCACCAGCGATATCGGCAGCCCGCCGCCGGTACCCGGCAGCGTCGGCGGCGCGAAGACAAACGCCTCGACGCCGGTGGTCTTGGAGATGCGGGCCTGGATGTCCTGCTGGATCTCGGCCTGCGAGCGGTCGCGGTCGGCCCAGTCCTTGAAGGCCCAGACGGCGAAGGCCTGGTCGGTGCCGCCGCCGAAGGCGACGGCCGAGAAGCTGGCCCTCAGTTCCGGCAGGTCCGCGGTTGCACCCATCATCTCGTCGACGTAGCGGGAAGTGTACTCGGACGTCGCGTAGCGCGGCGCGGTGATCAGCGAGAAAAGCGCACCCTGGTCCTCTTCCGGCGCAAGCTCGCTGGAGGTCTTGAGGAACATGAAGCCCGTCACCGCCACCAGCGCCACGACGATCATCAGCGTCACCGGCCGGTATTTCAGGGAGCCTGCGACCAGTCGTTCGTAGCGGTTCTCGACACGCTCGAAGGTCCGGTCGACGAAGGCCTGGAAGCGGCTGGGCTGGCCGGGCCGCAGGATGCGCGCCGCCATCATCGGCGTGATGGTAAGCGCCACGATACCAGAGATGATGACGGAGCCGGCGAGCGTCACCGCGAATTCGCGGAAGAGCGCACCGGTCAGCCCGCCAGTGAAGGCGAGCGGCGCGAAGACGGCCGCAAGCGTGATCGTCATCGCGACGACGGCGGAGGAGATCTCGCGCATGCCGTTGAACGCCGCCTGGATGGCCGACATCCCTTCCTCCTCCATGTGGCGGTGGATGTTCTCCACCACGACGATGGCATCGTCGACCACCAGACCGATGGCCAGCACCATGGCGAGCAGCGACAGGAGGTTGATCGAGTAGCCGAAGGCGAAAAGGACGAAGCACACGCCGATCAGCGACAGCGGAATGGTGACGATCGGCATCAGCACCGAGCGGAACGAACCGAGGAAGAGCAGGATGACGAGGATGACGATCGCCACCGCCTCGCCGATGGTCTTGAACACCTCCTCGATGGAGGCGCCGATCTGCTCCGTCGCGTCGTAGACCATGGTGATGGTCATGCCTTCCGGCAGGGTCTCCTGGATGGTCGGCAGCTCGTCGATGACGGCGCCGGCCGTATCGAGCGGGTTGGCCGCCGGCGTCGGGAAGATGCCGATGAAGGTGCCGGGCTCGCCGTTGAAGTTGACGATGGTATCGGTGCTCTCGGCGGCAAGCTCGACACGCGCCACGTCGCGCAATCTCACCACCCCGCCGCCGCCGTCCGACTTCAAAGGCATGGCGCCGAACGCATCCGGAGACTGCAGCGTCGACTGGACGGTGATGGAATAGGCGACGTCCTTGTTCTCGGTCTTGCCCGGCGAGGAGAGGAAGTTGGAGGCGTTGATGGCGTCGAGCACCTCGCTCGCCGTCATGCCGCGCGAGGCAAGCTTCACCGGGTCGATCCACACGCGCATCGAATAGTTGGCAGCGCCCAGGATCTGCACCTCGGCCACGCCCTGGATCGTCGACACGCGCGGCCGGATGACGCGCTCGATATACTCGGTAAGCTGCTCGGCCGTCATGTTCGGGTTCTGCATCGCCAGATACATGATGGCGAACTGCTCGCCCGTGCCCTTGACGATGACCGGGTCCTCGGCGTCCTCCGGCAATTCGCCGCGCACGCCCTGGACCTTGGACATCACCTCGGTGAGCGCGATATCGGGATTGGAGCCGAGCTGCATCTGCACTGTCACGGTGCTGCTCGAGGGGCGGCTCTGGGAGGTCACGTAGTCGATGTTTTCGGTGGTCGAGACGGCACGGGCGATCGGCGCGCTGATGAAGCCCTGGATCAGGTCCGCGCTGGCGCCCGGATAGGTCGTGGTGATGGTGACCACGGTCTCCTCGACCTCCGGATACTGCCGTACCTGCAGATTGATGAGGCTCTGGAGACCGAGAAGAAGGATCAGCGCGCCCAGGACCGTGGACAGGACCGGGCGCCGGATGAAGATATCGGAGAAATTCATTTTCCGGCCGCCTCCGCGCTGTCCTGGGCCGTGGCGTCTCCACCGTCGCCATTGCCGTCGGCGACGGTAACCGGCGTCCCGTTGCTCAGCCTGTTCTGCCCCGCCGTCACCACCTGATCGCCGGCTGAAAGGCCGTCCACGATCTCGACCATCTCGCCGTTGCGGCGGCCGGTCTTCACGAACACCTGCCTGACGACGAGCGAGGGCTGGTCGGCCCCGTCCTCGCCATCCTCGCCGTCTTCACCATCCTGGCCGTTCTCGGCCGGCCGCACCACATAGGTGTAGTCGCCGTAAAGGCTCGTCACCACCGCCGTCTGCGGCAGCGCCAGCACGTCGCTTTCCTGCGGCAGGTCGACCTTCACCTCCGCGAACTGCCCAGGCACCAGCCCGCCGTCGGGATTGGCCACCTCGGCCCGCACATTGGCCAGGCGGGAACTGGGGTCGATTTTGGGATCGATGCCGCGAATGGTGCCGGTATAGGACAGGTTCTGCTCGTCGGAGCCGAGCCGCACGGGCTGCCCGATCTTCAACAGCCCGAACTCCTGTTCGGGCACCGTGAAGTCGACGCGCATCGTGTCGATGTCCTGCAGGGTGGCGACGGTCGTTCCCGGCGTGATGTACTGGCCGAGCACCACCCGCGGGATACCGGCAACGCCGGCGAAGGGGGCCTTGAGCTGCTTCTGGTCGAGGGCTGCTTGCGCCTTCTCGACCTCGGCGGCCGAGGCATCCGCAGAGGCCCGCGACGACTCCACGTTCACCTCCGTGCCGACCTGGCGGCGCTGCAGTTCGAGCGCGCGCTGCAGATTGGTCTGGTCCAGCCTGGCCTGGGCCTGTGCGGCGGCAAGGTCGGCACGCTGTGTGGCGTCGTCGAGCTGCACCAGAACGTCGTCCTTCTCGACACGATCGTTGGCCTGAAAGCGGATCTCGCCGACGATCCCCGCCACCTCGACCGTGAGGTCGACGCCGTTGATGGCGCTCACCGTGCCGATCGCCTCGATAGAGGGGGTCCAATCGATGGGTTCCAGGGTGACGGTCGACACCGAGACGGAAGGCACCGGCATGTTGGCGAAGAAGTCCTGGATCGCCCTGTCGCGGAACAGGTTGAAGCCGACCAGGCCGCCGACAACGATAACAAGAAGTACGAATGCGATGAGAAAGCGCTTGATCATGCGGAAAGCCCTTTAATGGACGCTGCCCGCCAAGCCCCGGCGCCCCCCATGCAGCAAACAGGAGGGGAAGTATACGTTCTAGTCTGCTTAATCAAGCAGGCCGGTTTAATACCAGCGGCCTATGTTTGACTGCTGGTAGCGCATCGATGTTCAGGCATGGATCCTCGGGTCAAGCCCCAGGATGGCGATGGCAGGGGCGTTGCGCCAATCCCCAGCGCCGGAGGTTTGCGGAGACATCCCCACTTCGTCATCCTCGGGCTTGACCCGAGGATCCATGCCTGAACCGCTCCAATAGACAAACGATCAAAGCTAAGGGCCGTTGGTATAAGAAGCCCATCAGCGCCGAGAGCCAAGCCCTGGCCGGGGGCGTTTTCCTTGCAGGGAAGGGAAACGGGGCAGGGCGCGCCGGCGTCTAAACCGTTGAAACCGTGGAGCGGGCGATGGGGATCGAACCCACGACATCAAGCTTGGGAAGCTTGCGTTCTACCACTGAACTACACCCGCTTGCGCGCCCATTAAATCGCCATGCCGATGCGGGCTGTCAAGCGGCTTTTCGCGGAGGGGCAATTGCCCCGGCTTGACGCAAGGCCGCCGCCGTACCACTTCTGCGGCGTTCTTCATCAACCGACGATGCCGCCCGTGAACGCGCTCAAGCAAATCATCGAGTCCCGCCGCTTCGAGGCGGCCATCACCATTCTCATTATCCTCAACGCGATCACGTTGGGGCTGGAGACCTCGCAGCGTGCGGCCGAGGCGGCGGGCCCGCTCCTGCTGGCCGTCGATCGCCTCATCCTCGGTATCTTCGTCGTCGAACTCATGGCAAAGCTCGCCATCTACCGCCTGCGCTTCTTCCGCGATCCCTGGCGCATATTCGACCTCGCCGTGGTCGCGATCGCACTGGTGCCGGCGACGGGCAATCTGTCGGTGCTGCGTGCGCTGCGCATCCTGCGGGTGCTGCGGCTGGTCAGCTTCGTGCCGTCGCTCAAGCGGGTGGTCGGTGGGCTCATCGCCGCGCTGCCGGGCATGGGCTCGATCATGCTGCTCCTGTCCCTCGTCTACTACGTGTTCTCCGTCATGGCGACGAAGCTCTTCGGCGCGGAATTCCCGGACTGGTTCGGCTCCATCGGTGCCTCGGCCTACTCCCTGTTCCAGATCATGACGCTGGAGAACTGGTCCATGGGCATCGTGCGGCCGGTCATGGAGGTCTTCCCCTGGGCGTGGCTGTTCTTCATCCCCTTCATCGTCTCGACCACCTTCACGGTGCTCAACCTGTTCATCGGCATCATCGTCTCGGCCATGCAGGCCGAGCACGAGGCGGAAGCCACCGCCGAGCGCAACGCGCTGCAGCACGAGCAGGAGGCGATCCTGACCGAGATCAGGGCGCTCCGGGAAGAGGTGCGGGCGCTGCGCGGGGCGACGCAGCCTTAACGTCGTCATCCCGGAAAGCCGAAGGCTTGTCCGGGATCCATTCCGTGACTCATCCACGTTCCGGCCCGCTTCGCCGGAGCTTCAGCGAGGCGAGAATGGGTCCCGGACAACCTCCGCTTCGCTGCAGTTTCCGGGATGACGGCGGTGGGTTGGTCCCCACCCGGGTTCTTGTGCTACCCCGCCCGAAAATGCTTCGACAGCTTGAGCGCCTGGCCCTGGTAGTTCGACTTCAGGTCGGTGCCGTAGAGCGTCTTCGGCAGCGCGCTCATCTTTTCATAGACCAACCGCCCGACGATCTGCCCGTGCTCCAGGATGAACGGCACCTCGTGGCTGCGCACCTCGAGCACGGCGCGGCTGCCCGTGCCGCCGGCGGCTGAGTGGCCGAAACCGGGATCGAAGAAGCCGGCGTAGTGCACGCGGAACTCCCCCACCAGCGGGTCGAAGGGCGTCATCTCGGCGGCATAGGCCGGCGGCACGTGCACCGCCTCGCGCGAGACGAGGATGTAGAACTCGTCCGGGTCGAGCACGAGGTCCGGCGAGCCGTGATTGTAGAGCGGCTCCCAGAATTCCGGCACGTCGTAGGCGGCCTTGCGGTCGACATCGACCAGCCCCGTGTGGTGCTTGGCGCGGTAGCCGATAAGATCGCCGGGTCCGCCGCCGAGATCGATGGAAAGCGCGATGCCGCCGCCGGAGATGTTGGGCGTCTCGGAAGCCACCAGCGTCTCGCGCTCGTGCAGCCTCGCAAGATCGGCTTCGGTGAGCAGCGCGTTGCCGCGGCGGAAGCGTATCTGCGAAAGCCGCGAGCCGGGCCGCGCGACGATGGGGAAGGTGCGCGGGCTCACCTCCAGGTAAAGCGGGCCCGCATAGCCGGCGGCGATCTTGTCGAACTCGTGGCCGTTGTCTGTCAGCACGCGGGTGAAGATGTCGAGGCGGCCGGTGGAGCTCTTCGGGTTGGCGGAGGCCGAAACGTCCTTCGGCAGGGCAAGGTTTTCCATCAGGGGCACGATGTAGACGCACCCCACCTCCAGAACGGCCCCTTCCTCGAGGCGGAACTCGTGCAGTTTCAGCCGCTCCAGCTTCCCCGCCACCGAATGGCCGGGGCCGGGCAGGAAGCTGGCACGCACGCGGTAGGCGACGTCGCCCAGCCTGAGGTCGAGGCTCGCCGGCTGGATCTGGTCGGGATCGAGCGGGCGCTGTGCTGCGAGCGCGCCGTCGTCGAACAGCGCGGCGATCTCAATGTCCGGCAAAATACCCGCAGTGGCCATCGATCCTCCGTTGGAAGGCTGATCCGGGACGTTTAGCGCCCCTTGCGATTGACGCAAGGCGTTCCCGCGTCTAAAGAGATTTTATCCCGTGGTGATTTGGCCGGTCGGCTTGCAGCCACGTTAAACAAGTCGCTAAAAGGCCGTGCTCGTTGCTCGACCGGCTTTCGCGGCCGGTTTTTTTGTTGAGCAGGGACGATGACAGATAAATCCGACGACTGGAAGCCGCAGACCGCCCTCGTGCATGGGGGCACGTTGCGTTCGCAATTCGGCGAGACCTCCGAGGCGATCTACCTCACACAGGGCTTTCTCTATGAAAGCGCAGAGGCCGCCGAAGCCCGCTTCAAGGGCGAGGAGCCGGGTTTCATCTACTCGCGCTATGCCAATCCCACCGTCGATATGTTCGAGAAGCGCATGTGCGCGCTCGAAGGCGCGGAGGATGCGCGCGCGACGGCTTCCGGCATGGCCGCGGTCTCCGCCGCGCTTTTATGTTCGCTCAAGGCGGGCGACCACGTGGTCGCCGCCCGCGCCCTCTTCGGCTCCTGCCGCTGGGTGGTGGAGACCCTGATGCCGCGCTACGGCATCGAGACGACGCTGGTCGACGGCGCCTCGCTGGAGGCCTGGGAAGCCGCCGTGCGCCCCAACACGAAACTCTTCTTCCTCGAAAGCCCCACCAACCCGACGCTCGAAGTCTGCGACATCGCCGCCATCGCCAGGCTGGCGAACGGCATCGGCGCCCGCCTCGTCGTCGACAACGTCTTCGCCACGCCACTCCTGCAGAAGCCGCTGGAGCTTGGCGCGCATGTGGTCGTCTATTCGGCCACCAAGCACATCGACGGCCAGGGCCGCTGCCTCGGCGGGGTCATCCTCTCCGATAAGGCATGGATCGACGAGCACCTGCACGACTATTTCCGCCACACGGGACCCAGCCTCTCGCCCTTCAACGCCTGGACGCTCCTGAAGGGCCTGGAGACGCTGCCCTTGCGCGTGCGCCAGCAGATGGAGAACGCCGCCCGCGCCGCCGACTACCTGGCCGAGCACCCGAAGGTTGCCCGCGTCGTCTATCCCGGCCGCAAGGACCACCCGCAGGCCGATCTCGTGGCGCGCCAGATGAAGGGCGGCTCGACATTGGTCTGCGTCGACCTCAAGGGCGGCAAGGAAGCCGCCTTCGCCTTCGAGAATGCGCTTCGCATCATCGGCATCTCCAACAACCTCGGCGACGCCAAGAGCCTCGTCACCCACCCGGCGACGACGACCCACAAGAACCTCGACGACGACGCCCGCGCCCAGGCCGGCATCGGCCCCGGAACCCTGCGCCTCTCGCTCGGACTGGAGGACGCCGAGGACCTGATCAAGGATATCGACCGGGCGCTGCAGCGGGCATAGCTGCATCTCCCCGGGCCCCCCGCACGCGCGTCATCCCGGAAAGCCGAAGGCTTGTCCGGGACCCATTCCGTGACTCGTCCACATTCCGGAATGGGTCCCGGCTCGCGGTCGCTTTGCTCCCTTGGCCGGGATGATGCGGAGGCCGAGGTGCACAACGGGCCGGAGAGCAAATCAACGGCCCCAACAGCAAAAGCACCCACGATTGGAAGCCGCCCCGCCTGCTGGTAAGTCTATCTTCCCGATTCGTGTTGGCGGATACCTCGATGAAGCGCCTTGCCGGTGGAGTGATCCTGTCGTGGGGGTGGCGGCGCCGGCTCGTCGCTCTCCTCGCCGGCGCTATGGCGTCGCTGGCGCTGGCACCGGTCGACTTTCAGGCCGCCTGCTTCCTCGCCTTTCCCGTCCTCGTCTGGCTGCTGGACGGCGCCGTCGGCACGGGCGGCCGCCTCAGGCAGCTTCTGCCGGCCTTCACCACCGGGTGGTGGTTCGGCTTCGGCTATTTCCTGGCCGGCATGTGGTGGGTCGGCGCCGGATTCGCCGGTGCGAATGCCGGCCTCGCCTGGGCGCTCCCCTTCGCCGTTCTCGGCCTGCCGGCGCTGCTGGCGCTGTTCTACGGCTTCGCCACCCTTCTCGCCCGCCTCCTGTGGAGCGACGGGCTCGGCCGCATCGCCGCGCTGGCCTTCGGCTTCGGCGTCGCCGAATGGCTTCGCACCATCCTCCTTTCAGGCTTCGCGTGGAATGCCATCGGCTACGCGGCGATGCCGGTGCCGCCTCTCATGCAGGCCGCCGAGGTCGTCGGCGTCTTCGGCATCAGTGCGCTTGCCGTGTTCGTCTTCTCCGCCCCCGCCCTTCTGGCGACCGGGCGCCACGCCCACGCCGGGCTTGCCCTCGCCGCCCTCTTGGCAGCAGCAGTCGTCGGCTACGGCTATCTGCGGCTCGCCATGCTCCCGCCGGACGAGCCGCTGCTGCAGGTCCGCATCGTCCAGATCGCGGGCGAGCCGGGCGCGCCGTTCGAGGCGGCTTTCGATTCCTATCTGAAGCTTTCAAGCGCCCCCGGCACGGACGACGCTCCCGCCCCCCGCCTCATCCTGTGGCCCGAGATGGCCGTTCCCTTCGTGCTGGCCGAGCGGCCGGACCTGCTCGACGCGCTGGGGCAGGCCGTCAATGAAGAGCAGGTGCTGCTCGTCGGCGCCATGCGCGAGGAATCCGGCGCCGGCACGCGGCGCCTCTACGACTCCATTGTCGCCGTCGACGCAAGCGGCGAGATCGCCGACGCCGCCGACAAGATGCATCTCCTGCCCTTTGCCGACTACCTTCCCTTCGCCCGCCTGTTGTCCATGGCCGGGATCGAAAGGCCGTTACCGGCAACCGACTACGCCGCCGGCACCAGGCGCCGGCTATTGCCGGTCGCCGATGGGATAAGGGCGCTGCCCCTCATCGGCAGCGAGGCCGCCATTCCCGATATCGCGGCGCGCCAGGCGGGCGAGGCCGCCATCATCGTCAATCCAGCCGCTTATGCCGGCTATGCCGGCACGTCCGCCCCCTATCAGCATCTGCGGCAGGCCCAGCTTCGCGCCGTCGAGGCCGGTCTGCCGCTGCTTGCCGCGACGGCCGGCGGCATCTCGGCGGCCATCGATTCGAGTGGCCGGATCATCGATGCCCTCGCCCCGCGCGCCCATGGCGCATTGAACGTGAACGTGCCGGCGCCAAGAGTAAAATTCCTAAATACTGGGCATATCCGGGTGCGCGGGCTGACATTTGTCACGTTTTTTGGCATTCTCTCACTGCTGTTAAGCATACGCGGTCGCTTGAATTGACATTGGGGGTAAGCGCTCCACATATGCGCAGGTAGTCGTTGTACGCGTTTGCAACCGGGGGGCCATCCCGCAGGTGAGGCGCGAGTTCGTTGGCTGTGTTCGAGCCGATGCCGAGGGATATATGAATAACAACAAAAAGAAGCCGAATCCGATTGATGTCCATGTTGGAGGCAGGATCAGACTTCGCCGGAACATGCTGGGCATCAGCCAGGAAAAGCTGGGGGAGAGCCTCGGCATCACATTCCAGCAGATCCAGAAATACGAGAAGGGCACCAATCGCGTCGGCGCCAGCCGCCTTCAGGCCATCGCCTCCATCTTGAGCGCGCCGATCTCCTTCTTCTTCGAAGGCGCTCCGGGCGAGGACGGCGCTCCGGCATCAGGCCTTGCCGAGGAAGGGTCCGCTTTCGTCACGGACTTCCTCAACAGCTCCGAAGGCATCCAGCTCAACCGCGCCTTCGTGAAGATCACCGACCCGAAAGTGCGGCGCAAGGTGCTCGACCTGGTAAAGGCCCTCGCAGCCGAGACTACCCAAAGCGACTGATCCGGTCGTGCGTCCTAAAAGACGTACGGCCCCGTAGGGCGATATCTAAACGGTGTATTGCTTTGCAGCACGCCCAAATCCATAATTTCTTGACCAATTCAATGGTGATTGGCTAACAAGGTGCCGCCAAACGCCGGCGGGGAGCCGGCCTTTTTTCTCAGAGGGGTTACCCGTGGCGCGCAAAAACTATCTCTTCACAAGTGAGTCCGTCTCCGAAGGCCATCCCGACAAGGTCTGCGACCGCATCTCGGACGAGATCGTCGACCTGGTCTATCGCGAGGCGAAGAAGGAAGGCATGGACCCGTGGAAGGTCCGGGTGGCCTGCGAGACGCTGGCGACCACCAACCGCGTGATCATCGCCGGCGAGGTCCGCGTGCCGGAGAGCCTCCTGAAACGCGACAAGGCCGGCGGCATCGTGATGGACAAGAGCGGCAACCCGGCCGTCAACCCCTCGAAGTTCCGCTCCGCCGCGCGCCGCGCCATCCGCGCCATCGGCTATGAGCAGGACGGCTTCCATTGGAAGACGGTGAAGATCGACGTGCTCCTGCACGGCCAGTCGCCGGACATCGGCCAGGGCGTCGATAGCGCCGCCGACCGGCAGGGCGAGGAAGGGGCCGGCGACCAGGGCATCATGTTTGGCTACGCCTGCCGCGAGACGCCGGATCTCATGCCGGCGCCGATCTATTACGCCCACCGCATCCTCCAGCTCCTGGCCGACGCCCGCAAGGCAGGCGAGGGCGACGCCGCCAAGCTCGGCCCCGACGCCAAGAGCCAGGTGACCGTGCGCTATGTCGACGGCAAGCCGGTGGCGGCCACGGAGATCGTCCTTTCCACCCAGCACCTCGATGCGACCTGGGATTCGAGGAAGGTGCGCGAGGTGGTCGAGCCCTATATCCGCGAGGCGCTTTCGGCCGGCGGGTTGGCCATCGACGACGATTGCAACTGGTACATCAACCCGACCGGCAAGTTCGTCATCGGCGGGCCGGACGGCGATGCCGGCCTGACCGGCCGCAAGATCATCGTCGACACCTATGGCGGTGCGGCCGCCCACGGCGGCGGTGCCTTCTCCGGCAAGGACACGACCAAGGTCGACCGTTCGGCGGCTTACGCCGCGCGCTACCTGGCGAAGAACGTGGTGGCCGCCGGCCTTGCCGACCGCTGCGCCATCCAGCTTTCCTACGCCATCGGCGTCGCCCAGCCGCTTTCGGTCTATGTGGACCTCTACGGCACCGGCCGCGTCAGCGAGGAAGAGGTGGAGCTTGCCATCCGCCAGGTCATGGACCTGTCGCCCTCCGGCATCCGCCGCCATCTCGATCTCAACCGGCCGATCTACGCCAAGACCGCGGCCTACGGCCATTTCGGCCGCAAGCCCGGGCGCGACGGCTCCTTCTCCTGGGAGCGGATGGACCTGGTGAAGGCGCTGAAACAGGCGCTGGCGGCGGCTGCGTGAGTGGAGTAGGAGATTGACGGCTTAGGCGAGCGGTGCCGTTCGCAGTCATCATGGAACGCGGCGGAACAGCACCAAACCGATGACAGCCGACCATCCCGAACGCTCGACGGAAGCCTTCTTCGGCCGCCGTCGGGGAAAACGCCTGCGCCCGCAGCAGGAGGCTGCGCTTCACGCGCTCCTGCCGCGCCTCAGGCTCGATCTCGGTTCCCCGGCGGCGGCGGACATCCGCACGCTCTTCACGCGCCCCGTCACCGGCGTGCGGCTGGAGATCGGCTTTGGCGGGGGCGAGCATCTGCTGGCCGAGATAGAGCGCCATCCGGATATGGGCTTCATCGGCGCGGAGCCCTTCGTGAATGGCATGGCCAAGCTGCTTTCGGCGCTTGAGGGAAGGGCGCCGGAGAACCTGAGGGTCTACGACGACGATGCCACCGCACTTCTGGACTGGCTGCCGGCGGCTTCCCTGTCGGGCATCGACCTTCTCTACCCCGACCCGTGGCCGAAGAAGAAGCACTGGAAGCGGCGCTTCGTCGGCCCCGTCAATCTCGACCGTTTCGCCCGCGTTATGAAACGGGGCGCAGCCTTCCGCTTCGCCTCCGATATCGATACCTATGTGAACTGGACGCTGCTTCATTGCCGCGCCCACCCCGCCTTCGCCTGGAAGGCGCAAAGCGCCGAAGACTGGCGCCGGCCCTACGAAGGATGGCCGGGCACCCGCTACGAGGCGAAAGCCATGCGTGAGGGGCGGACGCCGGCCTATCTCACCTTCGTCCGGGTGTAGCTTCTGTTCTTTATAGCCAGATGAGATTAGGTCGGGTCATCCACCGCGCGTCATCCCGGAAGCCGGAGCGAAGCGGAGGCTGTCCGGGACCCATTCCGGAACGTCGATGTCACGGAATGGATCCCGGACAAGCCTTCGGCTTTCCGGGATGACTCGGGTTGAATTCATCCCGCTTTAGCGGCGGTTGATCTGGCGGAACTGCTCGGGGTCGATGCCAAGGCGCGCGAGGTCGGCGGGGTGTGCGGGCCGGCGGTCGCGCACAGCGGCGGAAACCGCCATCGCGCTGTTCACGGTGTCGAAGAATTCGCCAATTCCGGTCATGAAACGTCGGGCACGCATCTTGCTCTCCAATGATTGTGCATTGCAGCAAAGATAGGTGCCTGGCTGCCCCGGAAGTAGCGCTATTTCGGCAGTCCTGCCATGCATTTGTGCGGCGCGACATGAGGCCCAGGGCGGCCGTGGCGATGAATCTCCACGCTTCACGATTGTTGCGGGTCTCTCCACAGGCTGGCAAGCTGCCGCCGCAACGAGCCACCGTTGCGTGGTGAAACAGATGGATCCTGCCGCAGGAGTTGGAGAGATGACGCGCATCGCATGGTATTCCGCCACACTGACCGTTGCCCTGGCCCTGGCAGCCGGCAAGGCCGCCTCCGACGAACTCTACGACCAGTGCATTGACCGGTCGGACGGCACCAATACCGCATGGGGTGAGTGCGGGAGCGACTGGGTAAAGCGCGAGGACGACAAGCTGAACGCGACCTGGAAAAAGGTGTTCGCGCAGACGGATGGCCAGACAAGGACCGACCTTTTGGCGGAGCAGCGGCTGTGGATCGCCTACAAGGAAGGGGCCTGTAAGTTCTACGCCAACGGTGACTGGGGCCGCGAAGGGCAGGTGCTCGAATATGCCGCCTGCCAGGCGGGCGTCATCGCCGCGCGGACGAAGGACCTCGAAGGCTACGAGGCATTCTTCGATTCGGACGGCTAGCAAACCGCACGGCCGCGCTTGAAACCGCCTCCCATGTGAGCTATATGCAATGCAAATTCTTGGTCTCTAAGGCGAAGAGTGGGTCCGGCCGGTCCCGCTCTTTTTTGTTAGCTGCGGGACCGCATAGGAGGCGTGAAACACCGGATGCAGGACGACCGCATCATCCGCGAGAACGGCGTAGAGGCACGCGTGGCCGGTATCGTCATGCCCGTTCTCGATGCGCTGGGCTATAGGCTCGTGCGGGTCAAGCTTTCGGCGCAGGACGGGCTGACGCTGCAGATCATGGCGGAGCGGCCGGACGGTTCGATGACGGTCGAGGATTGCGAGGAGGCGAGCCGCGCCATCTCGCCGGCGCTCGATGTCGAAGATCCGATCGACAGCGCCTATCAACTGGAGATATCCTCGCCCGGTATCGACCGCCCGTTGGTGCGCCGCACCGATTTCGAGGCTGCGGTCGGCCATCTGGCGAAGATCGAGACCTCGGTGATGGTTGGCGGGCGCAAGCGCTTTCGCGGCCAGATCGTCGCCTGCACGGACGGTGCGGTGACCATCGAACGCGACAAGACGGCCGAGGGCGAGGAGCCGCTGGTGGAGATCCCGCTGGAGGCCGTCGACGAGGCAAAGCTTGTGCTGACGGACGCGCTCGTCCGCGAGGCGCTCAAGAAGGACAAGGAAGAACGGCGGCAGCGCAAGAAGGCGCGTCGCAGCGGCGATAACGCCGAAACCGAGGAATAGAGCAATTCCAGGAAAAGTGGAAACCGATTTTCCGTCCGGGATTGCGACAAAACAAGGAGTTAGACCAGTTCATCGATTCAATGAAAACGATGAACTGGTCTAGAAGCAGATCGTACGGCCGGCGGCCGAGCGCCGCCCATCCCCAGGGGAGACCAAAATGGCAGTCAGTGCAAACAGGCTGGAGCTCTTGCAGATCGCCGACGCGGTCGCGCGCGAGAAATCCATCGACAAGGAAATCGTGATCGCGGCGATGGCCGATGCGATCCAGAAGGCGGCGCGCTCGCGCTACGGCCAGGAGACCAACATCCGCGCCGACATCAACCCGCAGACCGGCGAGATGAAGCTGCAGCGGCTGATGGAAGTGGTCGAGGAGGTCGAGGAGCCGGCACGCGAAATCCCCCTTTCCCTGGCGCGCGGGCGCAATCCCGACGCCCAGGTGGGCGATTTCATCGCCGAGCAGCTTCCGCCCATGGATTTCGGCCGCATCGCCGCCCAGTCCGCGAAGCAGGTGATCGTGCAGAAGGTGCGCGAGGCCGAGCGCGACCGCCAGTACGACGAGTACAAGGACCGCATCGGCGAGATCGTCAACGGTACGGTCAAACGCGTCGAATACGGCAACGTGATCGTCGATCTCGGCCGCGGCGAGGCCATCATCCGCCGCGACGAATTGATCCCGCGCGAGATCTTCAAATATGGCGATCGCGTGCGTGCCTATGTCTACGACGTCAGGCGCGAGCAGCGCGGCCCGCAGATCTTCCTGTCGCGCACGCACCCGCAGTTCATGGCCAAGCTCTTCACCATGGAAGTGCCGGAGATCTATGACGGCATCATCGAGATCAGGTCGGTGGCCCGCGACCCGGGCAGCCGCGCCAAGATCGCCGTCATCAGCCACGATTCCTCGATCGACCCCGTCGGCGCCTGCGTCGGCATGCGCGGTTCCCGCGTGCAGGCGGTCGTCGGCGAGCTTCAGGGCGAGAAGATCGACATCATCCCCTGGAACGACAACGCCGCGAGCTTCATCGTCAACGCGCTGCAACCGGCGGAAGTCGCCAAGGTGGTGCTCGATGAGGATGCCGAGCGTATCGAGGTGGTCGTCCCCGACGATCAGCTCTCGCTCGCCATCGGCCGGCGCGGCCAGAACGTGCGGCTTGCCTCGCAGCTCACCGGCTGGGACATCGACATCCTGACCGAGGAGGAGGAGTCGAGCCGCCGCCAGAAGGAGTTCACCGAGCGCTCGACGCTCTTCATGGACGCCCTCAACGTCGACGAGATGGTCGGCCAGGTGCTGGCCTCGGAAGGCTTCACCAGCGTCGAGGAGCTGGCCTATGTCGAAGCTGACGAGATCGCCTCCATCGACGGCTTCGACGAGGACACGGCGGCCGAGATCCAGGCCCGCGCGCGCGAATATCTGGAGCGCATCGAGGCCGAGAACGACGCCAGGCGCAAGGAGCTGGGCGTGGCCGACGAGTTGCGCGAGATCCCCGGCATCACCACCCCGATGATGGTGGCGCTGGGCGAGAGCGAGGACGGCGTGAAGACCGTCGAGGATTTTGCCGGCTACGCCGCGGACGATCTCGTCGGCTGGCGCGAGCGCAAGGATGGCGAGACCAAGGTCTTTCCCGGCGTTTTCTCCAATTTCGACGTCTCGCGCGCCGAGGCGGAGCAGATGATCGTCGCCGCCCGGCTGAAGGCGGGCTGGATCACCGAGGAGGATCTGCGCGCCGGCGAAGAGGCGCCCGAGGAAGAGGAAGAAGCCAGCGAGCCGGCGGAAAGCTGAAATGTCCGGTTGCGTGAAGACAGGTCTTGTGGAACGCGATGAACGACCGCACATGTATCGTGACGCGCCAGGCGCGACAACCGGAAGAACTCATCCGGTTCGTCGCCGGTCCGGACGGCGCGGTCGTGCCCGACCTGAAGCGCAATCTGCCGGGGCGCGGCTGCTGGGTCGGCGCTGAGAAAGGCCTCGTCGAGAAGGCAGCGGCGAAGAACCTGTTCTCCCGGGCCCTGAAAGCGCCGGTGACGGTGCCCCCGGATTTGGCCGAAATGGTCGATTCGTTGCTCGCGGCATCCGCTTTGGGCGCGCTCGGCCTTGCGCGCAAGGCCGGAGCCGTGGCATTGGGGGCAACCAAAGTGGAAATGGCGGTGCGTGGCGGCGGGGCTGCCGCGGTGCTGCATGCGGCGGAGGCGTCGGAAGACGGCATCCGCAAGATCATGGCCGCAAGGAAGGCGGTGGCCCATGCCGGAGGCAGGCAAATGCCGGCATTCAAGCTCTTTTCGGAAGCCGAAATGAGTTTGGCATTAGGGGCGACAAATGTGATACATGCTGCCGTGCTCGACCAGGGGCCGGGCGAGGCAGCGCTGAAACGCGTGAAAACGCTCGCCGTTTTTCGGGGTGTTGCCCCGGAAATTCCGGCGTCGGGTGCGGCAGGCGCCGCAGAGGATATGGAATGACTGATACGAAGACCGGTGACGACAAGACGCTGAGCGTCAACACGAAGAAGACGCTGACGCTGAAACGGCCCGGCATGGAGCAGGGCACGGTGCGCCAGAACTTTTCGCATGGGCGCACGAAAGCTGTCGTGGTCGAAACCAAGAAGCGGAAATTCGCGCGGCCGGACGAACAGGCGCCGCCGCCGGTAGCGCCCGTTCAGGCGAAGCCCGCCCCCGCGCCTGCTCCGGCGGCGCCCGCCCGTGAAGCGCCGCGCCCGCAGCAGCCTTCGGGCGGCCGCTCCGGCGTCGTCCTGAACGACCTCTCCACCCAGGAGATGGAAGCCCGCCGCAGGGCCCTGCAGGATTCCAAGGTGCGCGAGACCGAGGAGCGCGCGCGTGCGGCCGAGGAGGCCAAGCGCCGTGCCGAGGAAGAAGAGCGCCGGCGCATCGAGCGTGAGGAATCCGCCCGCCGTCAGGCGGAAGAGGAAGAGCGTCTGAAGGCGGAAGCTGAAGCGCGCAAGCGCGCCGAGGAAGAGGCGCGCCGCCGCGCGCCGGCGGAAGCCGCACCCCAGGTGGTGGAGGAAGAGGAGCCGGTTCGCCCCGGTGCCGGCGCCAAGCGTGGCGCGCCCAAACCTGAAACCCCGGCCCCCCGCCCGGTCAAGCCGCGTGCCGAGGAACAGCGCCGCCGCGGCAAGCTGACGCTCAACTCCGCGCTTTCGGACGAGGAGACGCGCGCGCGCTCCCTCTCCTCGATGCGTCGCCGGCAGGAGAAGTTCAAGCGCACCCAGCAGCAGGAGCCGCGCGAGAAGATCGCCCGCGAAGTGGTGCTGCCCGAGACCATCACCATCCAGGAGCTCGCCGGTCGCATGGCCGAGCGCGCCGTGGACGTGGTCAAGTACTTCATGAAGCAGGGCCAGATCATGAAGCCCGGCGACGTGATCGACGCCGACACGGCGGAGCTGGTGGCCGAGGAGTTCGGCCACACGGTGAAGCGCGTGGCCGAATCCGACGTCGAGGAAGGCCTGTTCAACATCGAGGACAAGCCGGAGGACATGGTGTCGCGGCCGCCGGTGGTCACCATCATGGGCCACGTCGACCACGGCAAGACGTCGCTGCTCGACGCCATCCGCAAGGCCAATGTCGTCTCCGGCGAGGCCGGCGGCATCACCCAGCACATCGGCGCTTATCAGGTGGAGCAGGGCGGCCAGACGATCACCTTCATCGACACGCCGGGCCACGCCGCCTTCACCGCCATGCGCGCCCGCGGCGCCCAGGCCACCGACATCGCCGTGCTGGTGGTGGCGGCCGACGACAGCGTGATGCCGCAGACGATCGAATCCATCAACCACGCCAAGGCGGCGGGTGTGCCGATCATCGTGGCGATCAACAAGATCGACAAGCCGGACGCCGACGCGCAGAAGGTGCGCACGGAGCTTCTGCAGCACGAGGTGTTCGTGGAATCCATGGGCGGCGAGGTGCTCGATGTCGAGGTCTCGGCGATCAAGCAGATCAACCTCGACAAGCTTCTCGAGGCGATCCTGCTGCAGGCCGAACTCCTGGAGATGAAGGCCAATCCCAACCGCACGGCGGAAGGCGTCGTCATCGAGGCCAAGCTCGACCGCGGCCGCGGTTCCGTCGCCACGGTGCTGGTGCAGGCCGGCACGCTCCGCCCAGGCGACATCGTCGTTGCCGGCAACGAGTGGGGCCGCGTGCGCGCGCTGGTCAACGAGCGCGGCGAGCAGTTGAAGGAGGCGCCGCCTTCGACGCCGGTCGAGATTCTCGGCCTCCAGGGCACGCCGCAGGCTGGCGACCGCCTCGCCGTCGTCGATACGGAAGGCCGGGCGCGCGAGATCTCCGAATACCGCCAGCGCCTGGCGCGCGAGAAGGCGGTGGCCCGCCAGGCCGGCCAGCGCGGCTCGCTTGAGCAGATGATGTCGCAGTTGCAGACGAGCGGGCTCCAGGAGTTCCCGCTCATCATCAAGGGCGACGTGCAGGGCTCCATCGAGGCCATCGTCAACGCGCTGGACAAGCTCGGCACCGACGAGGTGCGCGCCAACATCGTCCATTCGGGCGCCGGCGCCATCACCGAGAGCGACGTGTCGCTGGCCGAGACGTCCGAGGCCGCCATCATCGGCTTCAACGTGCGTGCCAACAAGCAGGCGCGCGACGCCGCCGAGCAGGCGGGCATCGAGATCCGCTACTACAACATCATCTACGACCTCGTGGATGACATCAAAGCGGCCATGTCCGGCCTGCTCTCGCCCGAGCGCCGCGAGACCTTCCTCGGCAATGCCGAGATCCTCGAGGTCTTCAACATCACCAAGGTCGGCAAGGTCGCGGGCTGCCGTGTCACGGAAGGCAAGGTCGAGCGTGGTGCCGGCGTCCGCCTCATCCGCGACAACGTGGTCATCCATGAGGGCAAGCTGAAGACGCTGAAGCGCTTCAAGGACGAGGTGGCCGAGGTGCCGGGCGGCCAGGAGTGCGGCATGGCCTTCGAGAACTACGAGGACATCCGCGTCGGCGACGTCATCGAGGCCTACCGCGTCGAGATGGTGACGCGGACGCTGTAAGGGCTGCCTAAAGCCTTCACCCTCGGCAAGCCCGCCTTACCGCAAGCTTCGGCGCAAACGGATAGGCGCAAGCATCAGCCCTCATGGTGAGCTTGTCGAACCACGAGGGCGGGATGCAGCGAGCATCATGCGCGAGCGGGATGGACCACTCCCACCCCGCCGTCATCCCGGAAGCCGAAGCGATAGCGGAGGCTGTCCGGGACCCATTCTCGCCTCGCTAAAGCTCCGGCGAAGCGGGCCGGAACGTCGATGTCACGGAATGGATCCCGGCCCTCACTGCGTTCGGCCGGGATGACGGCGAGGGGTCGACTCAACCCAAGCGCATCTTGCGCTAGATATATTTCAAAGTTGCCGGACCGGTTTCCGGCGCAGTCTGTTTGAAGAGACGTTGACCCATGCCTTCCTCAGCCCCATCCCAGCGCCAGCTTCGTGTCGGCGAGCAGGCGCGCCATGCGCTGGCCGAGATCCTGCAGCGCGGCGACGTGCGCGACCCCGAGGTCGAGGGCGCCGTCATCTCGGTCGCCGAAGTGCGCATGTCGCCGGATTTGAAGATCGCCACCGCCTTCGTCTCGCCGCTCGGCGTGGAGGACAAGGAGAAGGTGGTGGCGGCGCTCAACCGCAATGCGCGCTTCATCCGCGGCCGCGCCGCGCCGGCGCTCAGGCAGATGAAATACATGCCGGAATTCCGCTTCCGCCTGGACACCAGCTTCGACAATTTCGAGAAGATCGACAAGCTTTTGAAATCGCCCGAAGTGGCACGGGACCTGGACAATGAAGACCAAGACGAAGATGACGAACGCTGACTGTCTGCGCATGAGGGGTATCGCCTGATGGCGCGCCGCGGAAAGAAGAAGGGCCGGCCTCTCTCCGGCTGGCTGGTCCTCGACAAGCCGGTGGGCATGGGTTCCACGGACGCCGTGTCCAAGGTGAAATGGCTGTTCGGGGCGCAGAAGGCGGGACACGCCGGCACGCTCGACCCGCTGGCCTCGGGCATGCTGCCCATCGCGCTGGGCGAGGCGACGAAGACCGTGCCCTACGTGATGGAAGGCGCCAAGGTCTACCGCTTCACCATCGCCTGGGGCGAGGAGCGCTCGACGGACGACCTTGAGGGCCCCGTCGTCAAATCCTCAGACAAGCGGCCGACGGAAGACGAGATCCGCGCCCTCCTGCCGCGCTATACCGGCCTCATCATGCAGACGCCGCCGCAGTTCTCCGCCATCAAGGTTGGTGGCGAGCGCGCCTACGATCTGGCGCGCGAGGGCGGGACGGTGGAGATCGCCGCCCGCGAGGTGGAGGTCGGCCGGCTCGATCTCGTCTCGATCCCCGACGCCGGACAGGCCGTTCTGGAAGTCGAGTGCGGCAAGGGCACCTATGTGCGCAGCATAGCCCGCGACATGGGCCGCGACCTCGGCTGCTTCGGCCATGTGGCCGATCTGCGCCGCACGGAGGTCTTTCCGTTCGAGTCGGCGCAACTCGTCACCATGCGGGCGCTCGAGGAGGCCGCGGCGGATGCGGCCAGCGAGGAAGAACGCTTCGCCGCCCTCGACCCGTATCTCATGGACATCGCCGCCGCCCTCGACGGCCTGCCGGAGGTCCCGCTCAGCGACGATGCAGCCACCCGCATCCGCCTCGGCAACCCGGTCATCGTCCGTGGCCGCGACGCCCCGGTCGAAGCGCCCGAAGCCTGGGCCAGCGCCCGCGGCCGCCTGATCGCCATCGGCGCCGTCGAAGCCGGCATGTTCAAGCCCAAGCGCGTCTTCGGCCAGTAAACGGTCAATCCCTTCGCCAGACGAAGCCGCGCTCGACCGGGCTTCCCTCCCCCTTGAGGGGAGGGATTGAGGGTGGGGGTCCGGCGAAGCCGAACTAAAGACTCCATATGCGATAGCCCTTTCGCTGGGAGGGAGGGCGCGAAGGGGCGCCGGCATTTCAAGGAAATCCACCACCCGCACGTCATTCCCCCCGCGGCGACATGCGCGTACTACGTGCCCATCCCCATCCCCACCCCACCGCGCGCGCGTCATCCCGGAAGTCGGAGCGAAGCGGAGACTGTCCGGGACCCATTCCGTGACTCGTCCACCTTCCGGCCCGCTTCGCCGGAGCTTCAGCGAGGCGAGAATGGGTCCCGGACAAGCCTTTCGGCTTTCCGGGATGACGCGCGCGGGTGGGATGACGCGCGTTGGAAGGGCGGCGGGCGCCCTTCACCTCAGCCGGCGATGCATCGCCTGCGCGGGGATAAAATGTGGCGACAAAGATTTTTTCTTCCCCACCAACCCATTGTTTTCCCTCGCTTCGGAATAATTTCTCCAACTTTTTTTCGCAGGAAAATACTCCCCCTGCCCAGCCTGCCCTTAAAATCCTCGCCATCGCTCTCGCGGGAACCGGGTCCGGACCGGGGATCAGGGAGAGCGGCGGAGACCTCTCCCTTCGGGCTCGGTACCCGGAGGCCTGAGGGCCCGCGACAGGCCGGCGGTGCCGGGAGCGCTGGGTGACAGCGTTGCCGGCATTGCGGAGAAGCCGCCAGGGCTTCTCGTCCGGCCCGGCAAAGCCCCCAATTGGGTGCAGCCGGGAAGGACGGGGAGCCCGAGTGACCGGCCAACTGTCGGGACAGACTCCGGTGGGGCGCGTCGGACGCGCCTAATTTGAGGCGCTCCAAAGGCGCCTCGTGCGGTGCCGAAGACGCGCCCCGCTTCCCACCCTGAGCTGTGAGCTTGTCGAACAGTCGAGGGGTCAATGGCCAGACGGTGAAAACCGGGCGTGGCAACGATGGCGCGCGCCTACCCTCACCCTGAGCTTGTCGAAGGGGGAGCTTGTCGAACGATCAAGCCACGCCGCAAAGGAGCATCGACGATGATCGACCTGCAAAACCTGGCCCACGAAGGAGCGCCATGCAACACTTGCCTCACTTCCGCATTTGAGGAGATGATGCGGTTGGACAGGCGCGATGGCAAAGAGTGACGTGGAGACAGGCGGCATCGACGCCGGGCCGGCGGCCGGCCTCGGCGAGCGTCTGCGCGTGCGGTTGACGGGTCCGAAGCCGATCGGCTTCTTTCTCTTCCTTTTGATCGCCGTCACCATCATCCCTGCCCTCGCCATTTCCACGGTGCTCCTGCAGCGCAACGACGCCGCCCAGCGGGAGGTGGTGAACACCTTGGCCGAGGCCATGGCCGGCTCGATCGCCGAGGCGGTCGACGGTGAGCTTCGCGGCATGCTGACGACGCTGCGCGTGCTGTCGACCACGCCGTCGCTGGCCGTCGGCAATATCGAGGACTTCTACGACCGGGCGAGGCCGGCGCTGGCCGGCTCCGGCTCTCATCTGACCCTGTTCGACGAGAACCTCCGGCAGCTCATCAACACGCGCGAGGCCTACGGTACGCCGCTCGGTCCGGCATCGGATCCGGCAACCTTGCGACGGGCGCTAGAAGAGGGTGTTCCAGCCATTTCCGGCGTTTTCCGCGAGGAGACGTCGGGTGAATGGACGTTCAACGTCGCCCTGCCCTACATACAGGAAAATCAGCCGCGTCGCCTCCTCGTGATGGGGCGGAACGCCGAAACCATGGCCGATGCGCTGTCCCAGCAGATGCTGCGCGGCGGCTGGAACGCCGCCCTTCTCGACCGCTACGGATATGTGGTCGCCTCCTCCTTCATGTCGTCGGACGTGGGCAAGCCGTTCTTCCTCGGCCTCCCTTCGGGCCCCTCGCCGCAGACGATACGGGTTGCCGGGGAGGAGGGTGCCAATTCCTATCTCGCCATCGTCGACGACACGAGCTACAGCGGTTGGAAAGTCGTCGTGTGGGCGCCCACGGCCGCTGTCGAGCAGCCCATGCGCCGCTCGCTGCAACAGCTCTTCGGCGGCACGATCATCGTCATCGCTATCGGTGCCGGGGCGGCCTGGGTTCTCGGACGGCAGATCGCCAAGCCGGTGCGGCGCCTGGCGAGCGATGCGCGGCGGCTGGGCGCGGGCGAACAGATCGAGGCCACCGTCTATCCGATCGCCGAGGTGACGACCGTCTCGGCGGCACTGGCCGAAGCCGCCGGCGACAGAAAGAAGGCGGAAGGCGAGATCCGCCTGCTGATGCGCGAGGTCGCGCATCGGGCCAAGAACCAGCTCACCGTCGTCTCCGCGATGGCCAAGCAGACGGCACGCAGCGCCGGATCGCTGTCGGGCTTCCTGGACTCGTTCCAGAAGCGGCTCTACGGGCTCGCGCGGTCGACGGACCTGCTCATCGCCGGTGGTGCCGCGGGCGTCGAGCTGCGCGCGCTGATCCTCGCTCAGGTGGACCCCTTCAAGCCCGAGACAGCCAAGCGGCTGGAACTCTCCGGCCCGCCGTTCCGGCTCGGCAACCAGGCCGCGCAGACACTCGGTTTGGCGTTCCACGAGCTTGCCACCAACGCCTCCAAATATGGCGCTTTCGCCACCAGGGCGGGCCGCCTTGCCATTTCCTGGCAGGTCGAGCACGATATGCTGACGATCGTCTGGCGCGAGCATATGGCAGAAGACGGCAGGCGACGGCCGGTCAAGCGCGGCTTCGGCACAGAGATCATCGAGCGCATGCTGGGCGGAACGCTGGACGCGGAGATCTCCCGCACGTTCCACGGCGATGGGCTGGAGTGCATCTTCAAGATTCCGGTCGAGCGGCTTCTACCGGACCACGCTCAGCTTCCGCCTCGGGAAAAGCCGGGGTGAGCGGGAGCGGCGGTTTTAGCTGGCATTCTCCGCCGTTATGCACTATATGCGCGGCGATATCGCGCGATTGCGCGGTCCAACGGCCCTGGCTGGACGACATCCCGGCTACGGGCGACACGTTTCCTCGATCATCAGAAAGGACTTACGATGTCGATCACTGCCGAGCGCAAGCAGGAGCTTTTGAAGGAATTCGCGACCGCCAGCGGCGACACCGGTTCGCCGGAAGTCCAGGTCGCCATCCTGACCGAGCGCATCAAGAACCTGACCGAGCATTTCAAGGACCACAAGAAGGACAATCATTCCCGTCGTGGTCTGCTCAAGCTCGTCTCGCAGCGCCGCCGTCTCCTCGACTACGTGAAGAGGAAGGACGAGGAGCGCTACAAGACGCTGATCGAGCGGCTCGGGCTGCGTCGCTAGTTTCGGCCGGCGGGCCCGTCTTGCGGGCCCGCCGCCGACAACCCGGCGCCAAAGCGCCGGCAACGGCTCCCGAGGAAGGAAACCGGGGAGCTGCCGACGGACAGGTCATGGGGCAGGATTGCAGGACGCTTGAAAGCCGGGGTGCCGGCGTGGAACCAAGCTTCCCGTTGTCTTGCCCATGACTCGTCCTGAACGAGAAGAGAGAAAGAAGCCCGCGTGCCGAAAGGCGCGCGGTCTTCGGTAAACAAGGACAAGACATGTTCAATCATCACAAAGTGGAAATCGAGTGGGGTGGGCGCCCGCTTATCCTGGAGACGGGCAAGGTTGCCCGCCAGGCCGACGGCGCCGTGCTCGCCACCTATGGAGAGACGGTCGTGCTGGCCACCGTCGTTTCGGCCAAGGAGCCGAAGCCCGGTCTCGACTTCTTCCCGTTGACCGTCAACTATCAGGAAAAGACCTTCGCCGCCGGCAAGATCCCTGGCGGCTTTTTCAAACGTGAAGGCCGCCCGAGCGAGAAGGAGACGCTGACGTCCCGCCTCATCGACCGGCCGATCCGCCCGCTCTTCGTCGACGGCTACAAGAACGACACCCAGGTCATCCTGACCGTGCTGCAGCACGATCTGGAGAACGACCCGGACATCGTCGCCATGGTCGGCGCCTCGGCGGCGCTGACGCTCTCCGGCGTCCCCTTCATGGGCCCGATCGGCGCCGCGCGCGTCGGCTACATCGGCGGCGAGTACGTGCTCAACCCGCATATCGACGAGATGGAAGAGACCAAGCTCGACCTCGTCGTCGCCGGCACGCAGGATGCGGTCCTGATGGTGGAATCGGAGGCCCAGCAGCTTCCGGAGGACATCATGCTCGGCGCCGTGATGTTCGGCCACAAGGGCTTCCAGCCGGTCATCGACGCCATCATCAAGCTCGCCGAGGTGGCGGCCAAGGAGCCGCGCGAGTTCCTCCCGGAGGATCTCTCCGCGCTCGAAGGCAAGATGCTGAAGGTTGTGGAAAGCGACCTGCGCGAGGCCTACAAGATCACCGACAAGCAGGCCCGCTACGGCGCCGTCGACGCGGCCAAGGCCAAGGTGAAGGAGGCTTTCCTGCCCGAGGGCGAGGAGGAGCCGAAGTGGTCGCCCGAGCAGGTCTCCACCGTCTTCAAGGCCCTGCAGGCCAAGATCGTGCGCTGGAACATCCTCGACACGGGCACCCGCATCGACGGCCGTGACCTCGAGACTGTCCGCCCGATCGTCGCGGAAGTCGGCGTGCTGCCGCGTACACACGGCTCGGCCGTCTTCACCCGCGGCGAGACGCAGGCCTTCGTGGTCGCCACGCTGGGCACGGGCGAGGACGAGCAGTTTGTCGACGCGCTCACCGGCACCTACAAGGAGGCCTTCCTCCTGCACTACAACTTCCCGCCCTATTCGGTGGGCGAGACCGGGCGCATAGGCTCCCCCGGCCGGCGTGAGATCGGCCATGGCAAGCTTGCCTGGCGGGCGGTGCACCCGCTGCTGCCGACGGCCGAGCAGTTCCCCTACACGCTCCGCGTGGTTTCCGAGATCACCGAATCGAACGGCTCTTCCTCCATGGCTACCGTCTGCGGCACCTCGCTGGCGCTGATGGACGCAGGCGTGCCGCTGCAGAAGCCGGTGGCTGGTATCGCCATGGGCCTCATCAAGGAAGATGAGCGCTTCGCCGTCCTCTCCGACATCCTTGGCGACGAAGACCATCTCGGCGACATGGATTTCAAGGTCGCCGGCACCGACGAGGGTATCACCTCTCTGCAGATGGACATCAAGATCACCGGCATCACCGAGGAGATCATGAAGGTCGCCCTCGACCAGGCCAAGGGTGGGCGCCTGCACATCCTCGGCGAGATGGCCAAGGCAATCTCCGAAGGCCGGTCCGAGCTCGGCGAGTTCGCCCCGCGCATCGAGGTGATGCAGATCCCGACCGACAAGATCCGCGACGTGATCGGCACCGGCGGCAAGGTGATCCGCGAGATCGTCGAGAAGACCGGCGCCAAGATCAACATCGACGACGACGGCACGGTGAAGATCGCCTCCTCCAACGCCAAGGAGATCGAGGCGGCGAGGAAGTGGATCCACTCCATCACGGCCGAGCCGGAGGTCGGCGAGATCTATGAGGGCACGGTCGTCAAGACCGCCGACTTCGGCGCCTTCGTGAACTTCTTCGGTCCCAAGGACGGCCTGGTGCACATCTCGCAACTCGCTCCGGAGCGCGTGCAGAAGACCACCGACGTCGTCAAGGAAGGCGACAAGGTCTTCGTCAAGCTGATGGGCTTCGACGAGCGCGGCAAGGTGCGGCTTTCCATGAAGGTCGTCGACCAGGAGACGGGCGAGGAAATCGCCCGCGAGAAGAAGGAAGAGAAGGAAGAGGCCGAGGGCTGATTTCTTCCCGCTTACCCTTTAGAACGGGCGCGGCCACGGCTGCGCCCGTTTTCGTTTCCACTCTCGCATCCACCACCGCCCATGAACGACGCCCTGCCAACCCTTCTCTTCCCCTTCGAGCGCGGTCTCCTGAAGGCACCCCGCACCGGCGAGCGCGTCGTTTTCTTCGGCGCTTCGGCCGGCCTGCAACTGCCCCCGGATTTCGCGGCGGACCTTCAGGTCGTGCAGGGCCACCGGCCGGATTATCTGGCTCTTGAACGCGCCGGCTTTTGCGTCGCGCCGCAGGCCGAGGGTGAAGGTTACGATGCCGCCTTTCTGTTCCTCGGCCGTCATCGGCGGGAGAACGAGGAGCGGCTGGCCGAGGCGCTTCGCCGGATGCGGGCGGATGGGCTCATCCTCGCCGCCGGCACAAAAAGGGACGGCGCATCGGGTGTTGCCAAGCGCCTGTCCGAGCTCCTGCCGCTCGAGGATCGCCTGTCCAAGCACCACGGCGTAGTCTTCTGGCTACGCCGCCCTGCGGTGCCCGACGAAGCGGTGCTCGCGGCGCTGGCAAGTCCGGCGCGCACGACCCTGGAAGGGTATGAGACGGCTGTAGGCGGCTTTTCCGAGGATGGCGCCGATCCCGGTTCCCGGCTCCTGGCCGACAATCTGCCCTCGGATATCGCGGGAGCCGTGGCCGATTTCGCGGCCGGCTGGGGGTATCTGTCGCTGCGGCTGGCGAAGCAGCCTTCCATCACCGCAATCGACCTCTACGAGGCCCACCACGCTTCGTTGGAGGCGGCCAAGCGTAATTTCGTTGCCCATGCCCCCGAGGCCGCCTGCGGCTTCTTCTGGCACGATCTTCTGAGCGAACCGGTAACCCGTCGCTACGATGCGATCGTCATGAACCCGCCGTTCCATCGCAGCCGCGCGGCGGAGCCCGATATGGGGCGCGCGATGATCGGCGTGGCGGCAAACGCGCTCGCGCCCGGCGGGCGCCTGTTCCTCGTCGCCAACCGCCCCTTGCCCTACGAGACAGCCATCGCGTCGTCGTTCAAGCATCACGGCGAAATCTGCCGCGACGCCACATACAAGGTGCTTTGGGGCCGGAAATAGCCTTCCCTACTTCCCCGCCTCGATCTTCTCGGCCGCCTCGCCGGAGCGCTTAAGCTCCTCCAGCACGGGCATCGAGACGATGTTGTAGCCCGAATCCACGTAGTGGATCTCGCCGGTCACGCCCGAGGAAAGGTCGGAAAGCAGATAGAGCGCCGAGCCGCCGATCTCGTCTATGGTGACGGTGCGCCTGAGCGGCGAATTGCGGCTTTGATAGGTGAACATGTGCCGCGCGTCGGAGATGCCCGCGCCGGCCAGCGTGCGCACGGGGCCGGCGGAAATGGCGTTCACGCGGATGCCCCGCGGCCCGTAGTCGTTGGCCAGATACCTGACACTCGCCTCCAGCCCCGCCTTGGCAACGCCCATGACGTTGTAGTTCGGCATGACGCGGACGGAGCCGGCATAGGTGAGCGTCAGCGCGCTGCCGCCGTTCTCCATCATCGCCGCCGCCTTGCGCGTCACTTCCGTGAAGGAGTAGCAGGAGATGACCATGGTGCGGATGAAGTTTTCGCGGGTCGTGTCGGCATAGAGGCCTTTCAGCTCGTTGCGGTCGGAAAAGCCGATCGCGTGCACCACGAAGTCGAGCGAGCCCCACTCCCGCTTCAGGGTGTCGAAGACGCCGTCGATACTGGCACTGTCTTCCACGTCGCACGGCAGAAGCAGCTTAGATCCCGCCTGCTCGGCCAGTGGCTTCACACGGCGGCCAAAGGCTTCCCCCTGATAGGTGAAGGCGAGGTCCGCGCCCTGTCCGGCAAGCCGCTTGGCGATCCCCCAGGCAATCGAGTGATCGTTGGCAACCCCCATGATGAGGCCACGCTTGCCCTTCATCAAATTGTCCATCGCCCGCCCCTTAGCCTGCGTAGCGCTGGAAAACGAGCGACGCGTTGGTGCCTCCGAAGCCGAAGGAGTTCGACAGCACGGTGTCTATCTTGGCATCGTCGATGCGCTCGCGCACGATGGGCACGCCCTCGAATTCGGGGTCGATCTCCTCGATGTGCGCGCTCTTGCCGATGAAACCTTCCTTCATCATCAGGAGCGCATAGATCGATTCCTGCACGCCTGCAGCCCCCAGCGAATGACCCGTGAGCGACTTGGTGGAGGCGATGTGCGGCATGTCGTTGCCGAAGACCTCGCGGATGCCGCCGATCTCACGCGAATCGCCCACCCCCGTCGCCGTTCCGTGCGTGTTGATGTAGTCGACCTTGCCGTCCACCGTGGCAAGCGCCTGCTTCATGCAGCGCACCGCGCCCTCGCCGGACGGCTGCACCATGTCGAAGCCGTCGGAGTTGGCGCCGTAGCCGACGACCTCGCCGTAGATCTTCGCGCCGCGCGCCTTGGCGTGCTCCAGCTCCTCCAGCACCAGCACGCCGGCGCCGCCGGCGATCACGAACCCGTCGCGGTTCACGTCATAGGCGCGCGAGGCGGTGGCCGGTGTCTCGTTGAACTTGGACGACATGGCGCCCATTGCATCGAAGAGGTTCGACATGGTCCAGTCGAGATCCTCGTGCCCGCCGGCGAAGACCATGTCCTGCTTGCCCCACTGGATCAGCTCGTAGGCGTTGCCGATACAATGGGCCGACGTGGAGCAGGCCGAGGTGATGGTATAGTTCACGCCATGGATCTTGAACCAGGTGGCGAGCGTGGCCGAAGCCGTGGACGACATGGCCTTGGGCACGGCGAAGGGGCCGATGCGCTTGGGCGAGCCCTTCTCGCGCGTTATGTCGGCGGCCTCGACGATCGTGCGCGTCGACGGTCCGCCGGAGCCCATGATGATGCCGATGCGGTCGCTGGTGATCTCGTCCGCCTGAAGCCCGGCATCGGCGATCGCCTGCTCCATGGCGACGTGGTTCCAGGCGCCTCCCTTGGAGAGAAAACGCAGGGCGCGCCGGTCCACCACCTCCGTGGGGTCGAGCGTCGGCGCCCCCCACACCTGGCAGCGGAAGCCGTGATCGGCGAAATCCTGCGAAAAGCTGATGCCGGATTTGGCATCGCGCAGCGAGGCCGTGACCTCATCGGCATTGTTGCCGATGGACGATACGATGCCGAGGCCGGTGACTACCACGCGTCTCATGTCGTTCTCCCTGGGCCGTTTTCGCGGCCGTCCGCAAACAATTGAAACTTAGGCTTCCTGCTGGGCAAGACCAACCCGCAGATCGGTGGCCTTATAGATGGGTTCGCCATCGGCCTTCAGCCAGCCATCGGCGATGCCGAGCACCAGCCGGCCGCGCATCACCCGTTTGAAGTCGACGCCGTATTCGACCTTCTTGTTCTTCGGCGTGACCATGCCCTTGAACTTGACCTCGCCCGTCGACAGCGCCATGCCCTTGCCGGGCAGGCCCAGCCAGCCGAGGAAAAAGCCGGTCATCTGCCACATCGCGTCGAGGCCGAGGCACCCGGGCATCACTGGATTTCCAATGAAGTGGCAGGGGAAGAACCAGAGATCAGGCTTGATCTCCAACTCGGCGCGAATGAAGCCCTTGCCGAATTCACCGCCCTCTTCGCTCACCTCGGTGATGCGGTCGAACATCAGCATGGGCGGAGCCGGAAGCTGCGCGTTGCCCGGGCCGAACAATTCGCCGCGGGCGCAGGCCAGAAGGTCTTCGTAGTCGTAGCTGGATTTTGTCTGCGCCATGAATTCCCGTTTTCGTTCGCCGCCCGCTTTCCGGGCTGATTATGCAATCTCCCTATCACAGCTTCTTTCCCCTGGGAAACAGCCTGAAGGCATTATCCGATCCGGGATTCGGCGCATTTCGGACATCGTGCCGCTATTGATCGCCAATCCGTCCCGGAATATATGTGAATGGCGTAATCCGGGCATCATCATGCCCGTTGCAAAGAGACGAACGGCAAAGGCAGGAAAGGTTTTCTTGACCGCTCTAGGCTTCCAGTTCAACGGTCCCGCGCTGGAAAGGCGCGTGCGTGAAGCGGGTTTACGCCCGACACGGCAGCGCGTGGCGCTGGCGGAGTTGCTGTTCGCAAACGGCGATCGCCATATTTCGGCCGAGGAACTGCACGAGCAGGCGCTGGATGCCGGTGTACGGGTCTCGCTCGCAACCGTCTATAATACGCTGCACCAGTTCACCGAGGCGGGCATGCTGCGCATCCTGCCGGTGGAGGGTTCGAAGACCTATTTCGATACCAACACGTCCGACCACCACCACTTCTTCCTGGAAGGGGAGAACCGCCTCGTCGACATTCCCGAGGGCCCGGTGAGGGTCGAAAACCTGCCAGTTCCGCCCGAGGGCATGGAAATCGCCCACGTCGACATCCTGGTGCGGCTGCGTCCCCGGCAGCAGTGACTTTCACAGCGTAAGGGTCGCTCAGCCGCAGAATTTTGGCGACCTCGATGCTGCCAAATAGTTTTCACCCGCATTCCATAAGCGCGAAGTTGATCCGGCTTGTCGGTAAAATCTTACCGAGCGGCGTGCTGCTCGACACTTGAAAGACAATGCCATGGAGCTTCAGGGGGCTTGGAGAAATTTACAAGATGGCGGAAATGTGGAGAAGAATTTGGGATAACTCTATTTTCTGTTTCCACGAATCTCTTCCCAAGCCTAGAATCCGGTGCTCGCCTTTCGAGCCATGAGAGATGGAGAGGGACATGGAATTGAGTGCACCCACCAAAATTGTCTTCATCATTGCCGTTATTCTGGCAATCCTGTCATTGCTGCCGGTAATCGGCATTTCGCTCGGCGGCCTCGGTGCCTACAGCTACTGGTTGTTGCTCGTCGGCTTTATCGTGCTGGCGGCGGGCAATCTGCTGAAAGGAATATAGGCTCGGGGGTTCCCACGTCGCGGGCCGACCGCCCTATGGCCGGCCCGCCTCATTCGCTTACGGCAAGTGATGCCGATCTTCTCTATGAGCCGATTTAGTCCTCGATCGTCTCGCCCGGATAGACTCCCCAGACCAGCGTCTGTTTCATCCAGCCCTCATGGCTTGCAAAGCTTATGCGGCACCATTCGCCGTTGCACATGTGCACATCGCCGATAGCCCCGGGCTCCACTTCCGCGACATGGCGCGCGTCTTCTTCGGGGTTGGCGCGCAGCGGGACGGTCGTCTGCTTTCCCTCGAACCAGGGTGCGGCGACGCCGGTGCGCCGGCCCGAGAGCAGAGCCTGGTTGATCCAGCCTTCGGCGCCGTCGGCGTCGCGCACGCGGCGCCAGTTGTCGTATTCCTGGATGACCTCCACGGGCAGCCCCGGCTTTAGGTAGAGCCACTCCACCGCATAGTCGGTGCCGGGGCCGACACGCATGTTGACCCGCCCGGATTTGAGGCTGACGAAGCGCGGCAGCGGCAGGCCGCTGGGCCCGCGCTCGACGGTCTGGGCATCGGCTTCCGATGGCAATATCGAGGGCAACGCCACGATCGCCATGAGGGCAAGAACAAGGATCGGCAACCCACGACATAGCGCCAAACGCGGCATTCCATTCTCCCGGCAGGCATGGGCCGCGCCGGCACCCCGGAGGTTCCCGCCACGGCCTCACGCAACAACAGGCTTTCGCCTTTTTCTTTGTCTTCGCCGCGCCTGCTTGTTAGACATCGGAACCCGTGGCCGACATCCAGGAACGGCTTGGCCTTGAAGTGTCGCCGGTCTTGGTTAAAGAGGTCTCAACGGGGAGGGATTGAGGTACCCATGGTCGGCAGAAAAAAGCCACTCGTCGTCATCACCCGCAAGCTGCCGGACCAGGTCGAAACGCGCATGCGCGAGTTGTTCGACGCACGGCTGAACGTCGACGACCGGCCGATGAGCCAGCCGGAACTGGTGGCCGCCGTCAAGGAGGCCGACGTTCTGGTGCCCACCATTACCGACCGCATCGACGCCGCGCTCATCGCGCAAGCCGGCGAGCAGCTGCGGCTGATCGCCAATTACGGCAACGGCGTCGACAACATCGACGTTGCGGCGGCGGCGGAAAAGGGCATCACCATCACCAACACGCCGAACGTCCTCAACGAGGACACCGCCGACATGACCATGGCCCTGATGCTGGCCGTGCCGCGGCGGCTGACGGAAGGGGCGGCGGTGCTGGCCGACAACGGCAAATGGGCCGGCTGGTCGCCGACCTGGATGCTGGGGCACCGCATCTGGGGCAAGCGGCTCGGCATCGTCGGCATGGGGCGCATCGGCACGGCCGTGGCGCGGCGCGCCAAGGCTTTCGGCCTGTCGATCCACTATCACAACCGCCACCGCGTGGCGCCGATGATCGAGGACGATCTGGAGGCCACCTATTGGGACAGCCTCGACCAGATGCTGGCCCGCATGGACATCATCTCGGTCAACTGCCCGTCGACGCCGGCAACCTTCCACCTATTGTCGGCGCGGCGGCTGGCGTTGCTGCACCCGTCCGCCTACATCGTCAACACCGCGCGCGGCGACGTCGTCGACGAGGACGCCCTCATCGGCATGCTCGAGAGCGGCAAGCTGGCCGGCGCCGGACTGGATGTCTTCGAGCACGAACCGGCGGTAAACCCGAAGCTCGTCAGGCTCGCGTCCCAGGGCAAGGTGGTGATCCTGCCGCATATGGGCTCGGCCACCATCGAGGGCCGTATCGATATGGGCGAGAAGGTCATCATCAACATCCGCACCCTCTTCGACGGCCACCGCCCGCCCGACCGCGTGCTGCCGCGCAAGGCGTGAAAGGGAGGCGATTACACGCCACCCACTTCAGAGCGGTGATCGCACACCCCGACGCGCGTCATCCCGGCCAAGGGAGCGCAAGCTCCCGCAGAGCCGGGATCCATTCCGTGACCTTTCCACGTTCCGGAATGGGTCCCGGACAAGCCTTCGGCTTTCCGGGATGACGTGCGCAGAGGGCGCGCCACGCCTTTCTACCCCCGCTTCGCCCCATAGCGCACCGTTTCGAAACGCACCGCCAACGCATTGTAGAGCAGCAGCCGCCCCACCAGCGGCTCGCCGATGCCGGTGACGAGCTTGATCACCTCCATCGCCTGTAGCGAACCCATGACGCCGGTCAATGCGCCGACGATGCCGGCCTCCGCGCAGGAGGGAACGAGGCCCGGCGGCGGCGCCTTGGGAAAGAGATCGCGGTAGCCGGGCAGGGGAGCACCGTCGGCATCCGTCTCGAAAGGCTTCAGGACGGTAAGTGAACCATCGAAGCGGCCGACCGCCGCCGTCACCAAAGGGCGACGCTCGGCCGCGCAGGCGTCCGCCAGCGCATAACGCGCTTCGAAGTTGTCGGAGCCGTCCACGGCGATGTCGTAACGCGCCACAAGCGCCCGCGCGTTTCCGTCATCGAGGCGCAGCATGTGGGTCTCCACCGCCACGTGCGGGTTCAGCCGGGCGATCGCGGCCTTGGCGCTGTCGACCTTCGCGGAACCGACGGCTCCGGTATCGTGGATGATCTGGCGCTGCAGGTTCGAAAGCGAAACGCGATCGTCGTCGACGATGCCCAGCGTGCCCACACCGGCCGCCGCCAGATACTGCAGGACCGGCGCGCCGAGGCCGCCGGCGCCCAGCACCAGTACGCGGGCACGCCGAAGCTTTTGCTGCCCCGCGCCGCCGATCTCCGGCAGTACGACGTGACGCGCATAGCGCTCCAGCTCTTCGGTGGACAGGGCGGTGGGCTCGTTCATGGGCGGACCATACTGCGCGAATGCATGATTGTCAGGCGGTGGGGCGGACGCTGCCGGCAGCGACGGTGAAGAACTGGGCGCGGCCCTGGAGGCTGGAAAAGAGCGAGGCCTCCGTTCCGGTCATGAAGGACTGGCAGTTCAATTCCTCGAGAATCGTGAACAGGGCGGCGCGCCTCCCGGCGTCGAAATGGGCGGAAATCTCGTCGAGGAGCAGGATTGGTGCCGTTCCCGAAAGCTCCGCCGTCAGCCGCGCATGGGCAAGCACGAGGCCCAGCAGCAGTGCCTTCTGCTCGCCCGTCGAGCAGCTTTCGGCCGGCATGTCCTTGGGCGCGTGGCGCACCAGAAGCTCGCTCCTGTGCGGACCCTCGAGCGCTCGGCCTGCCGCCCGGTCGCGGTGACGCCCCTCGCGCAGGCGGGCGCGCAACGCTTCCTCGACGTCGACGGCCGGCCTGGCGCCCATTTCCGCGTCGACCGTGCCTTCCAGGGCAATGAGCGCCTTCGGGAAGGGCGTATCGGCGGGCAGCCGCTCGATCATGGCGGATAGTAGGCGCACCATCTCCGCGCGTGCGGCAGCGATCGCCACGCCCGTCTCGGCCATCTGCGTCTCTATGGCGTCGAACCAGGCATCGTCGCGCACATCGTCGGCGAACAGCCGGTTGCGCGCCCGCATGGCCTTCTCATAGTCCAGTGCGCGGCGGCCATGGGCCGGGTCGATCGCCAGCACGAGGCGGTCGAGGAAACGGCGCCTGTCCGAGGCCGGCCCGGTGAACAGCGCGTCCATCGCAGGGGTGACCCAGATGACGCGCAGCCATTCCAGCATGGCGTCGGCGCTGCGGGCAGGTTCGCCGTTGATGCGCACGCGGCGGGTGGTCTCGGCACCCTCGGTCGCCGTTCCCGCCGCGCCGGTGCCGATGCCGCACGTGCCGAACGGGCCCTCGATCTCCGCATGCACGGCGAAGCCATCCTCGCTGCCGATCAACGCCACCTCGTCCAGCGTGGCGCGCCGCAAGCCGCGGCCGGGCGAAAGGAAGGAGATCGCCTCCAGAAGATTGGTCTTGCCGGCGCCGTTCTCACCCGTAAGCACCACCGCGCCCGGCTCGAGCGCGAGCGACAGCGCCCGGTAGTTGCGGAAATTCGTCAGCGTCAGCTTTTCGATGTGGACCTGCGCCGGGCGCCCGCTCTCACCGGCCGGCGTTGACGGTGCCGTCGTCACACCCGCATCGGCATCAGGACATAGAGCGCCCGCTCGTCGGACGTGTCCTGGACGATGGTGGGCGAGCCGGCATCGGCCAGAAGGAACTTCGCCTCGCCGCCGGTAAGCTGCGCGGCGACATCGAGAAGGTAGCGGGCGTTGAAGCCGATCTCGATGGCCTCCGCGTCGTAGCCGGCGGGAATCTCTTCCGTCGCACTGCCGGAATCCGGGTTATTGACGGTAAGTATCACCTGGCCGTCGGCGATCGAAAGCTTCACGGCACGGCCGCGCTCGGACGAGACGGTCGACACGCGGTCGACGGCGGCCGAGAAGCTCTGCCGGTCGATGATCAGTACCTTGTCGTTGCCGGTAGGGATCACGCGCTGATAATCCGGGAAGGTGCCGTCGATCAGCTTCGAGGTGAGGACGACGCTGCCGATGGTGAAGCGGATCTTGGTCTCCGACAGTTCCACCGTCACCGCCACGTCCGGGTCGTCCACCAGCTTCTGGAGTTCGCCCACGGTCTTGCGCGGGATGATGATGCCCGGCATGCCTTCCGAGCCGGCCGGTGCCTCGATCTCCGCCCGTGCCAGCCGATGGCCGTCCGTCGCCACCGCGCGCAGCATGAGCTTGCCATCCGCCTCCAGCGTGTGGAGGTAGATGCCGTTGAGATAATAGCGGGTCTCCTCCGTCGAGATGGCGAACTGGGTTTTCTCGATGAGGTCGCGCAGGGCTTCCGATTCCAGGCGGAAGATGTGCGAGAACTGACCGGCGGAAAGCTCCGGGAAATCCGCCTGCGGCAAGCACTGCAGGCGGAAGGTGGAGCGGCCGGAGGTGACGGACATCGCGTTGCCGCTCTCGTCCATCTTCAGCATCACCTCCGCCCCCTCGGGCAGCTTGCGCACGATGTCGTAGAGCAGGTGCGCCGGCACCGTGGTGGCGCCCGCTTGCTCGACATTGGCTGCTGCTGCTTCCGTCACCTCGAGATCGAGGTCGGTGGCCTTCATCTCCAAGCTGGCTCCGTCGGCCGACAACAGCACGTTGGAGAGGATGGGGATGGTGTTGCGACGTTCGACCACCCGGTGCACATGGCCTAGGGATTTCAGAAGGTTGGAACGTTCAAGAATTACACGCATGACCGGTGTATCTCGCCTGGATGAAGAGCGGAGCGGCATGGACCATGCCTGTCACGGCGCTGGGCCGGATTCGCTGCAAACTGACAGGAAATCATCAAGAAAGGCAAGCCCGCGGAAAGGCCGAGACCATTTTCCGCGGGCTTTTTGGGGATAACGCCTGTCTTGCTGGCACTTGGCGCGCCCTTGCCCGTCAGGCCTGGTCGCTGATGAGCCGTTTCAGGAGCTCGATTTCCTGCGCCAACTGACCGTCGTTGCCAGACAGGCCCTCGATCTTGCGCACCGCGTGCAGCACGGTGGTGTGGTCGCGTCCGCCGAAACGGCGGCCGATCTCGGGAAGCGAGCGCGGCGTCATCACCTTGGCCAGATACATGGCCACCTGGCGCGGCTTGACGATGGTGCGCGTGCGCCGGTTCGACAGGAGCTCCGTCTTCGACACGTTGTAGTGCCGGGCGACGATGCGCTGGATGTCCTCGATGCGTACGCGCCGTGGCTCGCCGACGCGGCAGACGGGGCCGAGAATCTCGTCGATGCGCTCCAGCGTGATCTGCGGCTCGAAGGAGTGACGGAAGACGAGCTGGTTGAAGGCGCCTTCCAGTTCACGACCGCTGCCGGTGACGGCGCGCGCCACATGCTCAAGCACCTCCTGGGGAATGTCCAGCGAATGGTCCTCCATCTTGGCGGCCGCCAGTCGCTGCTGGAGCATGGCCAGCCGGAGGTCGTAGTCGGGTGGCGAGATCTCCAGCGAGACGCCGCCGTTGAGCCGCGACTTCACGCGCGGCTCCAGCGACTCCAACTCGGCCGCGGGCCTATCTGCGGCAACCACCACCTGGCGGGCGCTGTCGAGCAGCATGTTCAGAAGATGGCAGAATTCGTTTTGGATCGACTTGCCCTGCAGGAACTGCATGTCGTCGATGATGAGCAGGTCGATGTCGCGCAGCTGTTCCTTCAGCGTCAGGGCGTTGTTGTCGCGGATGGCGGTGGCGAAGCGCCACATGAAATATTCCGCCGTCAGATAGACGACGCGCGACTGCGGCCTGTGCTTCAACGAAGCGGCAGCGATGGCCTGCAGGAGGTGGGTCTTGCCAAGCCCCACCGAGGCATGCAGGAAAAGCGGGTTGAAGCGCACCGCGCTGGAAGCGGATTCGGCCACCGTGCGTGCGGCCGCACAGGCGACGCGGTTGGATTTCCCCTCGATGAAGGAATCGAAGGTGTAGCGGCCGTCGAGCGGCGAGCCGAAGATGCTCGGGCGCCCTGCCGGCTCGGCTCGCCCCGTGCTTGCGCCGCCGAGGCGCTTGCCGTTGATGACGCTGGGCGACGTCGCGCCCTGGGGTTGAGGCGAGACTTTACGCGTCGCGACCAGCTTGGCCTCTGTCCGGGTGATGGCACCCCGCGTTGCCGTGCGCACGACGAATTCGACCTTCAGCACGGAAGCGTCCTCGGCCTGCCACAGTTCGGTAATGAGGTCGAGATAATGGCCGTTGATCCAGGCGCGCAGGAAAGCCGTGGGTACGGAGATGCGGACAACGCCCTTGGAGGTCTCCGCCAGCTTCATACGGCCGAACCAGCTCGAGTAGACCTCGGTGCCCAGCCGCGCCTTCAATTGCGCCCTGACCCGGTCGAACACAGCGGTGGATCCGCCGGCACTGGTCATCTCTTCCCTCTCAGTTGCGGAACTGTGAAATGACAAAGCTCCCTCAACTTCCCTCTCAACGCCGCTTTGCATCCTCGATTCCCTGTAAAAAAGTTTGTTTTTAAACGAGCGTGTCTATCGCACGCCGACATGAGCGCACCCCAACACGATCCGGCCCCGCCCGTCCGTGTGGTCTTTCATCATTCCGCACCGGCTCTCACCTAAGCCGCACCTCCTTTCTCAAAATCGACCCCAACTCGCCCCATGGCCTCCCCCGAGGTCACGCATAGTCATAACAATAGCGTTCCGGCTTCATGCCAGATCGGCACTCCTGCGCTGCAACGGTGTCGAACCCGCCGGATCCCTCAAATTTCACGCGGGCAAAAGCAGGCCGGCGCGCGGAAAAAACTCCACGCAGCAAATGCTGCCTTTTTGGCTTGGTCTTTCAGGCTCTACGCCTGCCCTTGCGATGGAGTGACATTACCGAAATCCTTGTGGAAAGGGCAAGTGCGCCCCTAACGCTTTTTTTACGAATCTGGCTTTGTCGACAGCCCCAAAATGCCTTCGTTCGCCGAGTCAAAATCCTTAAGCTATTTTGATTCAAGAAGCTTTTCGGGAACCCCTCCGCCATGACTGCCGGACGAAAAAAAATCCAAAAAATCTGCTTGACATTCGCGGATGACGCACCTGTGGTCGATGACATGTTCCGGCTGTGGATAATGGGCTATAAGGCATTGTTTATGCAGAGATATTCTCGCCAGAAGCCAATCGGCGAGCAGGGCCGTATGACAGTTTTCCTAGCCCCGAAAAAACAGCGCCGGCAAATTAAAAATCCGGCCCCGGCGAGCGCTTCTCGCGCGGCCGGCCAACCCATTGGTCGGCAAAGAAAAACCCGGTCCAAGGACCGGGTTGTCGAAGACCCTGGAAGGGGAGCCTAGGCGCCCATCGTTTTCACGCGTTGGGATAGACGTGAAACTTTCCGTGATGCGGTGTTCTTGTGAAGAATGCCCTTGGAGGCGGCGCGCATCAGCTCCGGCTGAGCCGCTTTGAGCGCGTTCTGCGCAGCGTCCTTGTCGCCGGCAGCCAGCGCCTCTTCAACCTTGCGGATGAAACCCCGGACGCGTGAGCGGCGGCTCTTGTTTACGGCGGTGCGGCGGGCGATCTTGCGCACCGCCTTCTTGGCCGAAGTGGTGTTGGCCATCTGTCCTCTCTCGTTTCAACTGTCGCTGCCGCAAGGCGGCCTGCCTAGCAGGCTCTTAGGGCGCACAAACTAAAAGGGCAGCCGACGGGCCACCTCAGTCGGGCGGCTTATAATGCAGCTTGCCGGATGCGTCAACGGCCTGCGGGCGCCTTCTCAGCGGTTCCTGAACTGCGCCGAGCGCTTTTCCGTGAAGGCGGCCATGCCCTCTTTCTGGTCGTCGAGCGCGAACATGGAATGGAACACCCGTCTTTCGAAGCGCAGCCCCTCGGCAAGCGTCGTCTCGTAGGCGCGGTTGACAGCTTCCTTGGTCATCATGACGGTGGGCAGGGAGAACTCGGCGATCTTACCGGCCACCTCCAGCGCCTCCTCGATCAATTCGCCCGCCGGCACCACCCGCGAGACAAGGCCACAGCGCTCCGCCTCCTCCGCCTCCATCATGCGCCCGGTCAGGCACATCTCCATGGCCTTGGACTTGCCGACGAAGCGCGTCAGCCGCTGCGAGCCGCCCATGCCGGGCATGACGCCCAGCGTGATCTCGGGCTGGCCGAACTTGGCGTTGTCGGCGGCGATGATGAAGTCGCACATCATGGCCAGCTCGCAGCCGCCGCCCAGCGCATAGCCGGCCACCGCCGCGATCACCGGCTTGCGCACGCGCGTAAAGTTCTCCCAGCCGGAGAAGAAGTCGTCCATATAGGCCTCGACATAGGTCTTGGCCTGCATTTCCTTGATGTCGGCGCCGGCGGCAAACGCCTTCTGTGAGCCGGTAAGGACGATGGCACCGACCTTGGCGCTCGCGTCGAAGGCCTCTGCGGCGGCGACCAGCTCCTCCAGCACCTGCGAATTGAGTGCGTTCAGCGCCTTGGGCCGATTGAGCGTGATCAGGCCCACGCGCCCCCGTGTCTCCACCAGGATGGTCTCATACGCCATGAAGGTCGTCTCCTTTGCTGTTAGTGAATGGTGAATAGTGAATAGTGAATGGTGATCTTCAACTATTCCAAGACATTCTCCATTTCAGCATTCAAGGTATTCACTAATAACTATTCACTATTCACTCACTCTACCGCTGACAGGCCGGGCAATAGAAAGTGGAGCGTCCGCCCTGCACGACGCGGCGCACCGTACCCTCGCATCCGGCCGTGCGGCAAGGCGCGCCCTCGCGGTCGTAGACGTTGAACGTGTGCTGGAAGTAGCCGAGCGTGCCGTCGGCCCGTACATAGTCGCGCAGCGACGAGCCGCCGGCGGCGATGGCCTCGGCAATGACCGTGCGGATAGCCTCGGCAAGGCGCACGCTGCGCGCCGTCTCGCCGCCCTCGCGTGTCGCCAGCGTTGCGGCCGCGCGGCGCGGCGAAAGCCCTGCCCGCCACAGCGCCTCGCAGGCGTAGATGTTGCCGAGCCCGGCGACGACCCGCTGGTCCATGAGCGTCGCCTTGAGCGGCGCCCGCCTGCCCGCGAGAAGCCGGGCGAGCAGCCTGCCGTCCAGCGCGTTGCCCGTCGGCTCGACGCCGAGCCCTGCTAGCAGCGGATGGACGTCTAGGTCTGCGGCTTTGGCAAGCAGCATGAAGCCGAAGCGGCGCGGATCGTTGTAGATGATGCGCAGCGGCGGCTCCTCGCCCTTGCGCAGATGGAAGACCACGTGGTCGTGCTTTCCGTCCTTCGAGCGCGCGTGGTGGAAGGCGCCGGGAAGCGCCTCTTCCTCTCCTGCCTCGATGCGGAAGGAGCCCGACATGCCGAGGTGGCAGATGAGGACGCTGTCGTCCTCCAGATGCATGAGAAGATATTTCGCGCGCCGGCCGAGCGCGGTCACGGTGCGGTCTTCCAGACGCCCCGAAAAGCCTGCGGGAAAGGGAAACCGCAGATCCGGCCGCCGCTGCTCGACCGTCAGGACGCGCGCCCCCTCCATCGCCGGCTGCAGGCCGCGGCGGACGGTCTCGACCTCGGGCAGCTCAGGCATCGGCGCTCCGCGCCGGCAGCAGCGCCTCGCCGTGGCGGCCGGGCGCCAACCCCAGATGCGCGGCGATCGTCTCGCCGATATCGGCATAGGTGCTTCTGAGACCGATGGAACCGGTGTTAAGGCCAGGCCCCGTACCGATGATCGGGATACGCTCGCGTGTATGGTCGGTGCCGGCCCAGGTGGGATCGCAGCCGTGGTCGGCGGTGAGGATGAGCATGTCGCCCTGCTTGAGCCGCGCCAGCGCTTCCGGCAGGCGGCGGTCGAAGGCTTCCAGCGCGGCGGCATAGCCCGCCACGTCGCGCCGGTGGCCGTAGAGCGTGTCGAAATCGACGAAGTTGGTGAAGACGAGATCGCCGTCCGCCGCACCCTCCATGGCGGAGAGCGTGGCGTCGAACAGCGCCATGTTGCCGGCCGCCTTGCGCACCTCGGAGATGCCTTGATGCGCGAAGATGTCGCCGATCTTGCCGACGGCCAGCACCCGCCCGCCGGCGCCGATCACCCGGTCGAGCAGCGTCGGCTCCGGCGGCGGCACGGCATAGTCGCGCCGGTTCGCTGTGCGCTCGAAGGTGCCGGCATTCTCGCCCACGAACGGCCGCGCGATGACCCGGCCGATAGTGTATTCGTCGACGAGACGGCGCGCCGTCTCGCACAGCTTATAGAGGCGTTCGAGCCCGAAATGGCTCTCGTGGGCGGCGATCTGGAAGACCGAGTCGGCCGAGGTGTAGCAGATCGGCTTCCCAGTCCGGACATGCTCCTCGCCCAGCCGGGCGATGATCTCGGTGCCCGAGGCATGGCAGTTGCCGAGAATGCCGGGAATGTCCGCCTCGGCGATCAGGCGGTCCGTCAGCTCCGCCGGGAAGGTTGGAACGGTCTGAGGAAAGTACCCCCACTCGAAGGGAACCGGCACACCGGCGATCTCCCAATGGCCGGAGGGCGTATCCTTGCCGCTGGATTTTTCGTCCGCCGCGCCGAAAAAGCCGGAAGGGGCAGGCCCCGGCGCCGGGTCGCGGCCGGCGGCGATGGCCGCCGCATGATCCAGCCCGAGGCTGCGCATGTTGGGCAGGCTGAGCGGCCCCTGCCTGAGGCCCGCGCGGTCCGCCTCGCCCTTGGCTGCGGCAGCTTCTATATGACCGAAGGTATCGGCACCCGCGTCGCCGAACCGCCCCGCATCCGCGGCGTGGCCGATGCCGAAGGAATCGAGAACGAAGAGGAAAGCACGTGCCATGGCGGACTCCGGATTGGAGTCCAGACATAGAGCAATTCCAGGAAAAGTGGCAACCGGCTTTCCGTCCGGAGTTGCGCCAAAACAACGACTTAGACCAGCTCATCGATTCCATGAAACGATGAACTGGTCCAAGAGCGCTACGACGCCTTGGCAATCGGGGGATGGAGCACCTTGCGCCTCAGCAGTCGGCGCACGAAATTTCCCGTGTCACGCGCGGCCGCAGGTAGTAGCGCTCGCCCATCGGGATGTTGTCGAACGCCGCCATGAGGCCGAGCGCCTTCTTGCCCGTCTCGGACGTCCCGGACCAGGTGATGACCGGCGAATAGGTAAGATCCGCCTCAGCGCGGATCAGAAAGGAGTCCCGGGACATCAACTCCTTCGGCACGTCGATTCGGCTGCCCGGCTTCTCGGCGCGGCTGGAGACGCCATCGGCAAAGCGCCGCGACCAAGCGACCAGCGCTCTCGGCGTGTCCTCGTCGGTGATCTCGATCGCGGTGATGGTGATCTCCGGCTTGCTGCGGTTGTAGGGCTGCAGCACCGCCTCGCCAATCTTCATGATCGCATCCAGTTCGTCGCCGGTCATGACCGGCGACTGGGCGACCAGGTCGCCCGCCAGGATAGCCGCGCGACCGACCTTCTTGTTTGTGTCGATGCCCTGGGAAAATTCCATCGTCAGGAAGTAGAAAGCCAGCATGAGCGGTGCGATGAAGGCGAACTCCACCGCCGCGACCCCGCCCTTCTCCGCCAGGAACCGGCGGACGGCGGACGCTGCAGCCAACATCTTCGCCTGGATGTTCATCGCCGCACTCCTGTGCGGGAGCTTCTAGGCAGGATCGGCCAAACGGATAAGCCCGCGCCCCTTCGCGCCCCCCTCTGTCCTGCCGGACATCTCCCCCACACGGGGGGAGATTGGGCCGACCGCGCTGCCGGCGCCTCTCTTGCAACCTTGGCAATTGCTGAAAACAGCAATGACAGCCAATCTCCCCCCTCGTGGGGGAGATGTCCGGCAGGACAGAGGGGGGCGCGAAGGGATGCCGTCATCTCCAGGTCTTCCGATCCATCTAAACCCACCCCCTCAGTAAGGCTCGTTCTGCCACGCGGTGGTGGAGAAGAGCAGTGTCTTGCCATCAGGCAGGTTCGACATAGACTTGCGCATGAAGTCCGTCATCACCGGCCAGCGGTAGAAGACGCGCAACATGTTCTTCGACAGCGCGTCTCCCGGCTCGACCCGGAAGTCGCTCGTGTCTATGTCTCCGCCCGGCGTGTATTTTATGCGTAATTTCGCCGCTTCCTCGAAGGTATCGTAGGCGCGCAGGTCGACTTCCAGCTCCTCCAGACAATTGGCGGATACGAAAACGCTCATGCGCGCACACAGCCTCTCGCGCAGCTTGTCCTCCTTCAGGTCGTCAGGCCGCAGTTGGCCGGTGCGGACCTGGCGGGCGATGTCGAAGGTGGCATTGGCCATGACCTGCTGCGCGGCGAAGGCGACGCAGCTTTCCAGGATGGCGAAGAGCAAAAGGAAGAAAGGGATCGCCAGGGCGGCGAACTCGATGGCCGCGACGCCTTTCCTGTCGCGGAGAAAGCGGCCAAGCAGCGCGCGCGGCATCAGCCGCCGGCCTTCCTCTGCCTCGATCTTCGAAGTGCCCATGCCCTAAACCCCACGCCTTTAAAGCGAATGCGGGACCATAGCGCGGGAGCGGTTGCGTTGGCGTTTTCCGTGCCGCTAAAATTGGCCGCTCGGCATTAACCGGGCGTCAATCTCTCGCCAACCGCCAGCCCTGGGCTATTGGCTTATCTCCATCTCGGATATCCGCTCTGCATCGGTCTTGTAAGCCCCCTCGCAGTAGGGCGTGCAGGAAAGCGTCTGCACGTCCGCGCGGCGGTAGATGCGCACGGAATTCGCCGCCTGTCGCGACACGACGATCTGCTCGTCGACGATCGGTTGGCCGTCGGCATCGAAGATGACGAGGTTGGTCACGCCGAATCCCCTGCCGGTGAGCACGATGGTCCTGGCGTCCTGCACCGCCGCATCGGCGATCTCCGGGTTGCCGATGACGATGGTGTCGGCCGCGCGCGTCAGCTTGACCACCTTGGCCTGGTTCATCACCACGCTGATGCCGGCCTCCGCAATCGCCGCCCGGGGCAGCACAAGTGTACCCGCCAGAAGCGCCGCGGCAAGCGCCGCCCCCAATGCAATAGATCCTCTCCCCGCCATTAGCCCGATCCCCCGTATCGCCATCCGCCTCGAAATATGAACGGTATTGGTGAACCAACGGTTAAACAGACATGCTCTTCCGGCGAAAGGTTTCCGTCGTATTAATTAAGTAAAACCCTCCTCATTATTTAAGTCACGGTTAACCAGGGAAAGAAAGCGGCACCTGAAAGGTTTCGGTAAGACTGTTTGTTAAAGGCCTCGAAAGGGCTGCCGACTAAGTTCCCCTCATTCTGATCGGCGGGGGAAAAACGCCGGCGGAAGTGCTGTTAACCTGGAGCTTAAGGAGTACTCTCATGTCCAAGCTGTTCGCACGTTTCCTGAAGGACAAGTCCGGCGCAACCGCCATCGAATATGGCCTGATCGCGGCGCTTATCGCCATCGGCATCATCACGGCTGCTGGTCTGCTCGGCACCGAGATCAGCGACACCTTCGACAAAGTCCGTACAACGCTGGCAACGGCGAACGGCTCGTAATCTCTTACGCTGTGCACGAACAAGGCCGCTCATCCATCCGGACGAGCGGCCTTTCATTGTCTACTCTGCAGGAAGCCCCAGATGAAGAGGCCCGGCAGCTTCACGAACAATTAAACCTACCCACCTACACTGATCCCGTTCAGTTCCGCGTGGTGTCCTATGCTTGTAGCAGCGATTTTCGTCATCTTCCCCTTCTGCATGGCCTTTGCCGCAGTGTCCGACATGGTGTCGATGACCATCGCCAACCGCGTCTCCATCCTGCTCGTCGCTGCCTTCGCTGTCCTGGCGCCGTTCGCCGGCCTTGCCTTGCCCGAGATCGGCATGCACTTCGCCGCCGGCGCGGCGGTGCTGGCCGTCACCTTCGTGCTCTTCGCCATCGGCGGCATGGGCGGGGGCGATGCCAAGCTCCTGGCGGCCACCGCCGTGTGGTTCGGCTTCAGCCTCGGGCTGGTGAACTATCTGGTGATCTCCGCGCTCGCCGGCGGTGTCCTCACCATCGCCCTCCTGGTCTTCCGCAAGTCCAACCTTTCCATGCTGGCCGGCAACAACGTGTTCCTGCGCCATTTCGCCGACGAGAAGGCCGGCATCCCCTACGGCATCGCCCTCGGCCTCGGCGGACTTCTGACCTACGGCGAAACACCGCTGATGCAATGGGCCATCGCCCGCCTGGCGGGCTAGAGTATCCGTGTTGGTCAAGGAAGGGCAGGCGTCCATTTTCGGCTGTCTCTGAGCAGGGCGTTTGCGAGCAGGACGAGCTTTC
>NZ_WQNH01000037.1 GCF_009812055.1 Chelativorans xinjiangensis
AATCGGTGCTGCGCCTCGCCTATGTCAACGCCGGCGCCGACCGCAAGCTCGCCGCCAACCGCATGAAGCATATCCGCCGCGCCATCGGTGGCATGTGGAAGGAAAGGCCGCGCCGATACCGCCTCGAGATCGAGACCAGGATCGAGACGCGCCAGTAAGAAGCGCCAGAGCGGTCCCGGCCATCGCCGTGCGATGGCCGGGACAAGGCCGGAAGTGTCGGAGGCGTCCGCGTCGCCTCCCTTGCGCGGGGGCGGGGCGTTCTCCACAATCGCCGCCGGGCGAAAAATGCGGAGACGTTCATGAGCGGTTTGCGGGTACGCGCTGTGGCGGAGGTCGAGCGGATGGACGCGCTCGACCGCAGATCCCCGCGGGTGGCAGGGCTATCGCATATGGATGGACTGTTTGTTCGGCTTCGCCGGACCCCCACCCTTCCGCGAATGGGGACGGCGGCCGCATGACGGGCGCGCTTCATCGCCGCCGCATCAACGCCGTCGTCGCCGAGCTCGACAGGGCCGAGGTGAAGAGCGTGCTCGACCTCGGCTGCGGCGATGGCGATCTGATCTTGGCGCTGGCGGCCCTGCCGGGAATCCGCCGCATCACGGGCGTCGATGTCTCGGGGGAAGGCGTTGCCGCGGCCCGGCGGCGCGTCGCCGAGGCCAGCACAGGGAAGGACATCGAGATCGTTCAGGCCTCGCTGATGGAGCCTGCCGAGTATCTTACGGGTTTCGATGCAGCCGTTCTCCTGGAGGTAATCGAGCATATCGACCCGCATCGCCTCCCCGGTGTGGAGCAGGCCGTGTTCAAAACACTGGCTCCCGCAATCGTGATCGTGACGACGCCGAATAGCGCGTATAATCCTTTTCTCGGCGTCCCGCCGCGAAGGTTCCGCCATCCCGACCATCGCTTCGAATGGGATCGCGAACGGTTTCGGACCTGGGCGGACGGTGTTGGCCGGCGGAACGGTTATGCCGTCCGATATACGGATGTGCCTCCGGGGCTTCCGCGTCTCGGCGGGCCTTCGCAGATGGCGATCTTCAAGCGAAAGTGCTGACGATCATTCGTCCGGCTTCCGCCGAAAGGCGGATGTCATCCGGCAAGAATTCACCGAACAATCGCCGCCGGACACCCTGCAAAAGGACGAAAGCGTGCTTAGATATAATAATAAAGGAGGGCGAGGGTGAAACGCACCTATCGCCATAAAACGGTCTGCGGTACGCTTCACTATTGGTTGTTGAGTCGAGTCAGTTCCTGCGAGGAACCTTTGAAGGCGGGAAACCGTTCCGACCAATGCAGGAGCCGACAGGCAGTGTCCCGGACCTCTAACCGCCCTGTCACGAGAGAGCACGATGCAAAGGAGCGAATCTGAAGTCTTTGATCTCTTTTCCGAGATCTACACCAGCGCAACGCGCGAGGAGATGAGCCTACAGGAATACCTCCTTGCCTGTCGCGATGACCCGACCATGTACGCCACCGCGCCGGAGCGTATGGTGGAGGCCATCGGGGAGCCGACCCTCGTTGATACCAGTGCGGACGAGCGCCTTGGCCGCATCTTCGCCAACCGCACCATCAAGATCTACCCTTCCTTCACCGACTTCTATGGCATGGAAGACACGATCGAACGGATCGTCGGCTATTTCCGCTATGCCGCCCAAGGGCTCGAGGAGCGCAAGCAGATCCTCTATCTTCTGGGTCCGGTCGGCGGCGGCAAGTCGTCTCTGGCGGAGCGACTGAAGAAGCTCATGGAGCAGCGGCCGATCTATACGCTGATGGTGGGCGGGCAGGTCAGTCCCGTCTTCGAATCGCCGCTCGGCCTCTTCCATCCCGAGCGCATGGCGGATCTTCTTGAGGACAAGTATGGCATTGCGCGGCGGCGGCTCACGGGCCTGATCTCGCCCTGGGCGACGAAGAGGCTCGACGAGATCGGCGGCGACATCTCCAAGTTTTCCGTCGTCAAGCTGGCGCCTTCCCGCCTACGCCAGCTCGGCATCGCCAAGACGGAGCCGGGCGACGAGAACAACCAGGACGTCTCGGCGCTGGTCGGCAAGGTGGATATCCGCCAGCTCGAGAATTACAGCCAGGCCGATCCCGACGCCTACTCCTACAGCGGCGGCCTCAACCGCACCACGCAGGGGCTGCTTGAATTCGTCGAGATGTTCAAGGCGCCGATCAAGGTGCTGCACCCGCTTCTGACGGCCACCCAGGAGGGGAACTACAACGGCACCGAGAATTTCGGCGCCTTCCCCTATCAGGGCATCGTCGTGGCGCACTCCAACGAGTCGGAATGGCTGCAGTTCAAGAACAACAAGAACAATGAGGCCTTCCTCGACCGCATCCTGGTGGTCAAGGTGCCGTACTGCCTGCGGGTGACCGAGGAGAAGCTGATTTACGAAAAGCTTCTGCGCGAGAGCGAACTGGTGGACAACCCCTGTGCGCCGGAGGTGCTCGATATCCTCAGCCGCTTCACCGTGTCGACGCGGCTTCATGAGCACGAAAACTCGCCGCTCTACACCAAGATGCGGGTCTATGACGGCGAGAACCTGAAGGACGTCGACCCCAAGGCGAAGTCCGTGCAGGAATACCGCGACGCCGCCGGCGTCGACGAGGGCATGACCGGGGTGAGCACGCGGTTCGCCTTCAAGGTGCTGTCGGAGACGTTCAACTACGATACAAAGGAGGTTGCCGCCGACCCCGTGCACCTCATGTACATCATGGAGCAGGCGATCCGGCGTGAGCAGTTCCCCAAGGAGGCGGAGACGGCGTATCTCGACTTCATCAAGTCGGAACTTGCCACGCGCTATGCGGAGTTTATCGGCCACGAGATCCAGAAGGCGTATCTGGAGTCCTACAGCGAGTACGGCCAGAACCTGTTCGACCGCTACATCGCGTATGCGGACGCGTGGCTGGAGGATCAGGACTTCAAGGACCCGGACACGGGGCAGATACTCAACCGCGAGATTCTCGACAGCGAACTGTCGCAGATCGAGAAGCCGGCGGGCATCGCCAATCCGAAGGACTTTCGCAACGAGGTGGTGAAGTTCACGCTGCGGGCGCGCGCCAAGAACCATGGGCGCAACCCCTCCTGGACCAGCTACGAGAAGCTGCGCGAGGTGATCGAGAAGCGCATGTTCGGCCAGGTGGAGGACCTCCTGCCGGTCATCAGCTTCGGCTCGAAGAAAGACAGCCAGACAGGGAAGCAGCATGCGGACTTCGTCGCGCGCATGACCGAGCGCGGCTACACCGAACGTCAGGTGCGGCGGCTGGTCGACTGGTACATGCGCGTGAACAAGGCCGGCTGAGCAAGCGGGACCCGCGGGGCCACCCATGCCGAATTTCATCGATCGCCGCCTCAACCCGAAGGACAAGAGCCTCGGCAACCGGCGACGCTTTCTGAAGCGTGCGCGGGAGGAATTGAAGCGGACGATCAAGGAGCAGGTCAAGGCCGGCAAGATCGCCGACGTCGACGCGAAGCATTCCGTGCCGATGCCGGAGGGCGGCACCAGAGAGCCGTCCTTCCAGAACGCGAAGGGCAGCGGGCAGCGGGAATACGTGCTGCCGGGCAACAGGGAGTTCACACCGGGCGATCGCATCCCGAAGCCGTCTTCGGGCGGCGGTCAGGGCGGCTCCCGCGCGGGCACGGGCGATGCCGAAGACGACTTCCGGTTCGTGCTGTCCCGCGAGGAGGTGCTGGACCTGTTCTTCGAAGACCTGGAGCTCCCCGATATGGTGAAGCTCAGCCTCAAGGAAGCCATCGCCTACAAGCCGCGCCGCGCAGGCTTCGCCACCACCGGCACGCCCACCAACATCAATGTCGGGCGCACCATGCGCAACAGCTACGGCCGCCGTCTGGCACTGCACCGCCCCAAACGCAAGGAGGTGGAGGCGCTGGCCGAGGAGATCGCCGCGCTGGAGGCGAAGCCGGCCACCGCCGAGAGACGCCGGCGCCTGGAGGCGCTGCGCCAGGAAGTGGAGAAGCTGGAGCGCCGGCGGCGGGTCATTGCCTATGTCGATCCTGTCGACATCCGCTTCAACCGCTTCGAGCCACAGCCCTTGCCCAATGCCAACGCGGTGATGTTCTGCCTCATGGACGTCTCGAGCTCCATGGGCGAGCGGGAGAAGGATCTGGCAAAACGCTTCTTCGTGCTTCTGCACCTTTTCCTCAAGCGGCGCTACGAGCGCATCGACATCGTCTTCATCCGCCACACGCACGAGGCGCGCGAGGTGGACGAGGAGACCTTCTTCTATTCGACGCAGAGCGGCGGCACGGTGGTTTCCACCGCGCTCGAGGAGATGCTTGGCATCATCCGCAAGCGCTATCCGTCGAAGGAGTGGAACATCTATGCCGCCCAGGCCTCCGACGGCGACAACATCGCCGGGGATTCGGAGCGCTGCGCCTCACTTCTTCACGAGGCGGTGATGCGGCTTTGCCAGTACTATGCCTATATCGAGATCATCGACGAGCGCGAGACGGAGATCTTCGGGGCAACCGACAATGGAACGTCGCTGTGGCGCGCCTACCGGACCGTCGGCGCGAACTGGCCGAACTTCCAGATGACCCGGATCGCCCGGCCGGCGGACATCTATCCAGTCTTCCGCAAGCTTTTCGCCAGACAGCCCCTCGGGCAGGCTCGTAGCTGACGGCGGCCGCGATGAAGAAGAGTGAATCCGCGCCAGATCTGCTATTCCGGAGTTCGGACTGGAACTTCGGGAAGCTTTCTCGCGTCTACGACGCGATCAGTGAGATCGCTATCGACGACCTGAAGCTCGACATCTACCCGAACCAGTTGGAGATCATCTCCTGGGAGCAGATGCTGGACGCCTATTCCTCCATCGGCATGCCGCTGATGTATCAGCACTGGTCCTTCGGCAAGCGTTTCGTTTTCGAAGAGCACCTTTACCGCAAGGGGCACCGCGGGCTCGCCTATGAGCTGGTCATCAACTCCAACCCCTGCATCTCCTACCTGATGGAGGAAAACACCATGGCCATGCAGGCCCTGGTGATCGCGCACGCCGCCTTCGGCCACAATCACTTCTTCAAGAACAACTACATGTTCCAGCGCTGGACCGAGGCGGCCACCATCCTCAGCTATATGGATTTCGCCAAGAAATACATCGCGCGGTGCGAGGAGCGGCACGGGACGGCGGCAGTGGAGAACATTCTCGATTCCGCCCATGCGCTCATGGACCAAGGCGTTTTCCGCTACCGTCGCGCACCGCGCCTTTCCTCGGAGAAGGAGCGGGAACGGGCGCGCGAGCGGCTGGAATACGAGGAGCAGACCTACAGCGACCTGTGGCGCACGCTGCCCAAAAAGGAAGCTGACGGCACCGAGGACGAGCGTGAACGGGAGGTGCGGGACCGCAAGCGGGCGCTTCACCTGCCGGAAGAGAACCTGCTTTATTTCCTGGAGAAGAACAGCCTGATCCTGGAGCCCTGGCAGCGCGAGCTCCTGCGCATCGTGCGGGTGGTCGCGCAATATTTCTATCCGCAGCGGCAGACCAAGGTGATGAACGAGGGCTGCGCCACCTTCGTCCACCATACCATCATGAACCGGCTCTACGACGATGGCAAAATCAGCGAGGGCGCGATGCTGGAGATCCTGCAGAGCCACTCGAACGTGATCTTCCAGCCCGCATTCGACGATCCGCGCTTCTCCGGTATCAATCCCTACGCGCTGGGCTTTGCCATGATGAAGGACATCGAGCGCATCTGCACCGAGCCGACGTCGGAGGACCGCGACTGGTTTCCCGACATCGCCGGTAGCGGCGACTGGCGAGGCGTCCTGCTGGATGCCTGGGCGAACCATCGCGACGAGTCCTTCGTTCTGCAGTATCTGAGCCCGGCGCTGATACGCCACTTCCGGCTGTTCCAGCTTACCGACGATGCGGACGACCCCTATTGCGAAGTCGCCTCGATCCACAATGAGCGCGGCTATGAGGCGATCCGCGCGGCGCTCGCCCGCAGCTACGACATCGGCGTCATTCAGCCGGACGTTCAGGTCATCGATGTCGATCTTCTGGGCGACCGCCACCTCCGGCTTCAGCACGGGGTAAAGCACGGCGTCGTGCTGGAGGAAGCCACCCGCAACGCCACGCTGCGCCATGTGCGCCGCCTGTGGGGCTATGACGTGAGCCTTGAGGGCGTGGACGCGGAAAGTGGCGAAAGGCTCTACGAGTGCTCGACGAAGCAGATTGGGGAGTAGGGGGCAGCAAGGCTTAGATCCTGGCTTCCCCTGCCATGCCGATGTAACGGTAGCGCTGGCGGTAGCGGGCGGGAGTGACGCCGGTGATGCGCTTGAACAGACGGCGGAAGAAAGCCGGGTCGTCATAGCCCGCGAGGTGGGCGATCATGTCCGTCGGCTCAGCCGTGGTCTCGAGGAGTTGCTTCGCTTCCTCGATGCGCAAGGCCTGCACGTAGTCGATCGGCGCATAGCCGGTCGCTGCCTTGAAACGCCGCTTGAAGGTGCGTTCTGGCAGGCCCGAGAGAGCCGCCATGCGGGCCACCGGATTGGCTTCGGTATAGTGGTCGGCAAGCCACTCCTGGCATCGGCCGATCGCGGCGCCGGAGTGGGCGGGCACCTTACCCATGGCGGCGAAGGGCAATTGTCCTTCGCTGCGGTCGCCGAGCACGAAGACCTTGGCGATGCGCACGGCCTCCGCCGCGCCGCAGAAGCGGGCGATGAGGTAGAGCGCGAGGTCCGTCCAGGTGCTTGCGCCGCCACCCGTGACGATGCGGTGCTCTGGCCCCGCCGGGCACAGGATGCGCTCCGGGTGCAGCTTCACCTGCGGATAATGCGCAGCGAAAATACTCGTGACGCCCCAATGGCTGGTGGCCTCGACACCGTCGAGCAAGCCGGCTTCGGCCAGGAAGACCGAGCCGGTGCACACCGAGCATATGGTCGCTCCCTGCCGGAACTGGTCGCGCGCCCAGGCCGCTTCCGCGTTCCATTTCCCGCGCGGGTTCTCCTCTGCCGCGAGCGTCAGGTCGGTGACGATGACCACATCGGCGCGACCGGTATCCTCGAGCCGCTCATGCGGTGCGATCGGCACGCCGAGCGATGAGGGAAACGGGGCGGCCTGTCTTGCCACGATACGCGTTTTCAGGCGGCGGACATCGACCTCTTCACCCGTCATCTCCTGCCAGGCCACGCCCACGGAGGAAAAGATCTCGTGCAGGCCGTAGACCGATGTCGGCGTCGTCTCCGGCAGGGCGAGCAGGCAGATGCGCGCCGGCGCTGTGTCGCGTGAGGCGTTCATGGTGCATGAATGGCACAAAAGCCTTGTTCTTGCCCATTTCGGCACTTCTGTAGACCTCCTCCACCGGCTACTCCACCGTCCGGTTTTCAATCGTTGAAGGAGAGGAACAAATGTCCTTGGCTGCAGAAACCCCGACACTGGATATGGCGACGGCGGAAGCCTTTGCTGAAAATGTAGGCGGTATCCTCAATTCGGGCGCGCTGGCGGTGATGATGTCTGTCGGCCACCGGTTGGGGTTGTTCGACGTGCTGGCGGCATTGCCGCCGTCGACAAGCGCGGCGATCGCCGAGCGCGCGGAGCTTTCCGAGCGCTATGTGCGCGAATGGCTGGCTGTGATGGTGACGGGCGGCATCGTCGCCTACGATCCGGCGCGAAAGGCCTACCGTCTGCCGCCTGAGCATGCCGCTTGCCTGACGCGCGGAGCGCCGCTCGGCAACCTTGCGGTCTATGCCCAGGCCATTGCCCTGATAGGGCAAATGCAGGAACGGCTCCTCGCCTGTTTCGAGACCGGCGAGGGGTTGGCCTATGGCGACTATCCCTGCTTCCATCAGTTCATGGCGGAGGACAGCGGACAGACCGTCGTCCCCCAGATCTTCGACGTTATCCTGCCTCTGGCCGAGGGGATCGCGGAGCGAATGGAAACCGGCATCGACGTGCTCGACGCCGGCTGCGGGCGCGGCCTGGCGCTCATCGAGATGGCGAAGCGTTTCCTGAAGAGCCGCTTCACGGGCTACGATCTGTGCGCGGATGCCATCGAGTTCGCCAATGAGTCAGCACGGAAGGCGGGTCTTGCAAACATCCGTTTTGAGCAGCGGGACCTCACCGGCTACGACGAAAAGGCGCGCTTCGACTTCATCACCTCGTTCGATGCGGTACACGACCAGAAGGACCCGCGGGCGCTGATCCGCAGCTTTCATGGAGCGCTGAAGCCGGGCGGCGTCTATCTGATGCAGGATATCGGCGGCTCGGCGAAGCTCGAGAACAACCTCGATTTCCCGATGGCGGGTTTTCTCTACGCCGTCTCCTGCGCACACTGCACGCCGGTTTCGCTGGGCCAGGGCGGCCAGGGGCTCGGCACGATGTGGGGCTGGGAGACGGCAAAGGGGATGCTGGAGAGCGCGGGTTTCCGTTCGGTGGACCGCCACGTCCTGCCGCACGACCCGATGAACGTCTGGTTTGTGGCGCGGGTTTAACCCGCGCCTCCGCTCTCCTCCAGGTTCACGTAGATATCAGGCCGGAATCTGGGTGTGCAGAGGCAGTAGAACTCCAGATCGCCGTCGCCGGTGTTGGTGATGCGTTGCGCGGCGTCCGCCGGGACCACCGCCTGGTCGCCGACCGTGAGCGGCTGGCGGGCGCCGTCAATCTCGACAATGCCCTGGCCCTTGCGGATAATATAGCGTTCCGAGGTGCCGGCAAGCTTGTGTAGTTGCGTCGTGACGCCTGGCTCTACCCGGGCGACGGCGAGCGAAGCATCGGGCGAGGCCGGCGCGTTCAGAAGCTCGGTGATGAAGCATCGCTCCTCGGTCCAGAACTCCTTCCGGCCCGCGTCGGGCACAAACCAATCGGACTGCATCGCTTCCTCGCTGTGAACAATTTCAGCAAATATTAGATCGCTTGACAATTGTTAGAAATGGCATCCTAAATTGTCAAAAGCAGTGGTCGGGCTTGCGAAGCAGCGCCGTTTCCCGTTGCATGGGGTGCGGCTTCGGGGCGACTTCACCCTTGACTTCATGCTGTGGCAGCTGCGTCCGCAAGCGATTGTTGTGTCGCCATTCTTGGGCCGATCTGCGATCGCTTCAGGCGAAAGCCGGCGCGAGGGGATGAACAGGGAGATTACCGGATGAAATTCTTGAAAGCACTGCTCGCCGCCGGGTTGTTGAGCACGGCAGGAACGGCAGCCGCCCAGGAGGACAAGCTCTTCGTCTACGTCTCGCCGGACCCGATCGGCGTCAACGCGTTTCTGCAGATGGGCCGGGACGGCATCGAGGCGGCGGGCGAGGAGTATGGGGCCGATGTGAGGACCTACGAGAGCAGGACCGCCGCCGACCGCCTGGAGAACGTGAATGCGGCGGTGAACGAAGGGGCCGACATCGTCGTGCTTCTCGGCTTCGAATTCAACGACATCGTCCGCGAAGTGGCGCCGACGGCGCCCGACACGCAGTTCCTCATCGTCGATCAGTGCATAGAGGACCGGCCGGAGAACGTTCACTGCGCCGTGTTCCGGGAATACGAGGCAAGCTACCTGATGGGCGTTGCCGCCGGAATGTTGTCCGAGAGCGGCAAGGTGGGTGTGGTCGGGGCGCTCGATATCCCCTTCCTGCACCGCTACACGGACGGCTATGCGCAGGGCGTCAAATCGGTGGCGCCGGAGGCGAGCGTCGACGTGCGCTGGGTGGGCGGGGAGAACCCGTTCTCCGATCCGGTGCGCGCCAAGGAGCAGGCGGTGGCCATGCGCTCGGCCGGCTCCGACCTCATCTTCACGGCCACGTCGGGCGGCGATTTCGGCGTCTTCGAAGCCGCCGAGCAGGGCGATTTCCTGGTTTTCTCCGTCGACATCAACCAGTGCCCGCAAGCGCCAGGCCACGTTGTCGACGTCACGCTGAAACGGGTCGACAACGCCATGCTGCAGGCTATCGGCGCCATTCTCGAGGGCGAGCATGTGATGATGTCGCTCGGCCTTGCGGAAGGCGGTGTGTCGGCCATGGCTCTCGAAGAGGACCAGCTTGCCGACAGTCAGTGCGTGGTCGCCGAGCATCCGGAGGTGGTGGAGAAGATGCGCAGCGTCGCTGCCAGCATCAGCGACGGCTCGCTGAGGCTCGAAGATCCGATGTTCGCCCAGTGAGGGCCTTCGCCGCAAGAACGGCGAGCGGGCGCGTGGCCGAAGGGTAGGCAGATGCGTGTGGCGCTTTCCGGCATCACGGTCCGCTTCGGCGCGCTGACCGCCGTCGACAATGCCTCGCTCGCCATCGAGCCGGGCGAGATCCACGCTGTCGTCGGCGAGAACGGGGCGGGCAAGACGACGCTCATGAATGTGCTCTTCGGCCTCGTCGAGCCGGAGGCGGGCACGATCAGCCTCGACGGCGAGGAGATGCACTGGGCCTCGCCCCAGGAGGCGATCCGCCACGGCCTCGGCATGGTGCACCAGCACTTCATGCTGCAGGAATCGATGACGGTCCTGGAGAACGTGGTGCTGTGCGCCGAGCCTGTCGGCCGTTTCGGCTTCATCGATTTCGCAGCCGCGCGGCGGCGGCTGGCCGAGGTTGCGGACGAACATGGCATCGCCATGGAACTCGACCGCCCGGTCGGCCGGCTTTCGGTGGGGGAGCGGCAGGTCGTCGAGGTGCTGAAGATGCTCTACCGGGAGGCGGAGGTGCTGATCCTCGACGAGCCCACCTCGGTGCTCACGCCGCTGGAGAAAGATCGGCTCTTTGCCACCCTGCGCAGCTTCCGGTCGGCCGGGAAAGCCATCGTCCTCATCACCCATAAGCTGGACGAGGTGATGGAGTTGGCCGACCGTGTCAGCGTCATGCGGGCAGGACGGCTGGTCCGGTCGGGGCCGCTGTCTGCGACCAGCAAGGAGGAGATCGCGCGCGGGATCATCGGCGGCGAACTGCCGCCGGCGCGGCAGCGCACGGCGCGCGCGCCGGGCAAGGAGGTGCTTGCGGTGCGCGACCTTAAGGTCGCAGGCCGAGGCGGCACTGTGGGGCCTTTGTCGCTTTCCGTGTGTGCCGGCGAGATCGTCGGCATCGCCGGTGTCAGCGGCAACGGGCAGGCGGAGCTGATCCAGGCGATCACCGGGCTTGCGTCGTTGCTGTCGGGGGAGATCGTGCTCTGCGGCAGGCCGATCGGGCATCTGGACGTCGAGGACAGGCGGCTGATCGGCATGAGCTACATTCCGGAGGACCGCCAACGCATGGGGCTGGCGCTGGGCGCGACGGTCAGCGAGAACGCCAATGCCGGCCGCGACGAGCGCGCGGCCTACACGCGCGGCCCGTTCCTCAACCGCGCGGCGATGGCTGGTTTCGCCCGCCAGTTGATCGAGCGCTACCGCATCCGCGTCGGCGGACCCGCGGCACTTGCCTCCACCATGTCGGGCGGCAACAAGCAGAAGCTCGTCGTCGGGCGCGAGTTGGCGCGGGATACACCGCTGGTCATCGCCGAGAACCCCACCTGGGGCGTCGACATCGGCGCCATCGACTTCATCCACGGCGAATTGATGAGGATGCGTGACGAGGGCCATGCCGTGCTGCTCGTCTCCACCGAGCTCGACGAGGTGCTGGCGCTCTCCGACCGCATCCTGGTCATGTATTCCGGCGCCTTCGCCGGCGAAGTGGCGGGTGCGGAGGCCGACCGGGAGCGGATCGGCGGCATGATGACGTCGCGCGCGGCGGCTGCCCTGCCGGAGGTGGCATGAACGGCATGCGGGAAGGGACGATGGCACGCGAGGCGATATCGTGGGCGGTGGCGCTCGCCTGGATCGCGGCCGTGCTCTTCATCCTCATGGCGCTCGTCGGAGCGCCTTTCGGCGATGCGCTTGCGGCCTTCCTGCAAAACGCCTTCGGTGGTCGGCGCTTCTCCTATCTCATGGCGACCCTCAGCCGGACCGCGCTCATCGCCGGCATGGCGGTCTCCGTCATGCTGAGTTTCCGCGCCGGGCTGTTCAACATCGGCGGCGAGGGGCAGTTGGTGGCGGGTGGGCTCGTCGCCGCCCTGGCGGCACTTCTCCTGCCCGGGCCGCCGCTCTTCGTGCTTACTGCCTCGATCCTCGCTGCCATGCTGGCGGGGGCGGGCTGGGCACTTCTGGCGGGCGTGATGCAGCTTTATGTGGGCGTGCCGTTGCTGGTGGGCTCGCTGCTTCTCAACTATCCCATCCGCTACATCGCCTCCTACATCGTCGCGCATCCCTTCCGCGACGTGCAATCGGGCATGGTGCAGTCGCATCTGGTTCCTCAAGCGACCTGGCTTCCCTACTTTCCCGGCACGCGGCTCGACATCGGCCTCCTGTTCATCGTTGCCGCGAGCGTCTTCGCCGTCGTCTACAGCCGCACCACCGTGCATGGCTATCACGCCCGCATGAACGGGCTGTCGCCGGCCTTCGCGCGTACGGTCGGGCTGCCCGTCAGGAAGCTCACGCTGCAGACGCTGGCGATGAGCGGGGCGATTGCCGGGCTGGTCGGCGCCATCGCCGTCTTCGGGATCCATCACCGCTATATCGACGGCATGTTGGTGCAGCCGCTCTATGCCTGGACGGGCATCATCGCGGTTCTCCTCGTGGGCATGATCCCCTGGGCGGTGCCGCTTTCGGGCCTGTTTTTCGCGGCGATCCAGACGGGGGCGGCGGGCATGGAGCGCTCGGCCGGCGTGCCGAAGGAGATCGCGCTGGTCATGCAGGCGGTCATCATCCTGTTCGTGGCAAGCCGCGTCTCCGGCGCGCTCGTCGCTTCTTCCGAACGCAAGGCAGGTGCGGCCGACGATGCTTGACCTGCTCTTCGATGCCTCGTTTGCCGCTTCGGTGCCGCGCTTCGTCACGCCGATCCTGCTTGCCGCCCTCGGCGGCGCGCTGTGCGAGCGGGCAGGGGTCTTCAACATCGCGCTCGAAGGCTTCCTGCTGGTCGGCGCCTTCGCCGCCGTCGTCGGCTCCTATTTCTCCGGCTCGCCTTGGTTCGGCGCGCTTGCCGCTATGCTGGCCGGCGCTGCCATGGGCCTCGTCTTCGCCGAGTTCAACCTGCGGCGGGGCGGGGATGCCATCGTCGTTTCCATCGCCATCAACATTCTGGCCGCCGGGCTCACCACCTATCTCCTGCGCGCCATCTTCGATGCCATGGGTGCCTTCAGCGATCCGGCGATTGCCGGCTTCGCCCGGGTCTCCATCCCGGGGCTCGCTTCCCTGCCGCTGATCGGCCCCTTCCTCGACGGGCAGTCGCCGCTGTTCTATCTGGCGCTTCTCATGGTGCCGGCGCTCAGCTTCTTCTTCGCCCGCCACCGGCTCGGCTTGCGGATCCGCGCGGCCGGCGAAAACCCGGCAGCGCTTGAGGCAGGAGGTGTCGGGCGGCGGCGCGTGCAGCTTTATGCGCTGACGGGCTGCGGGGCTTTGTGCGGGCTCGGCGGCGCGCAGCTTTCCATCGCCAACGTCAATCTTTTCGTGGAGGGTATGAGCGCCGGGCGCGGCTGGATCGCGGTGGTCGCCGTGCTTCTGACACGCGGACGGCCGTGGCCGCTCTTCGCCATCGCCGTCATCTTCGGTGCCGTTGACAGCATGTCGTTCCGCGTGCAGGGGCTGGGCATGCCGCAGCAGTTCACGGATATGATGCCGTATCTCGCCACGCTCGTGGTTCTGGTGGCGCTCTCCTGGTGGCGCCGCGCGCGCACAGCGAACGGAGGAACGCTATGACGGATCTCGTGGTCACCAACGCGACCGTTGTCACTTGCGATGCCACAGGCACGGTGATCACCAAGGGCGGTGTCGCGGTCGAGGGCGGCCGCATTGAGCGTGTCGCCTCCAGTGCGGAGCTCGAAGCCGCCGCGGCCAGTGCCCGTCAGGTCGTCGACGGCACGGGCCACATCCTAATGCCGGGCCTCATCAACACCCACTGCCATGCCGGCGACAGCCTGTTCCGAGGGCTCGTGGAGGACCTGCCGCTGGAGCCGTGGCTGCAGACGGTGTGGAAGGCGGAGGGGGTGATCCTCAACCCGGAGACCTGCCATCTCGGCAGTGTGCTGGGTTTTGCCGAGCTCCTGCTTTCGGGGGTCACGACGGTGATGGACATGTTCTGGTATCCGGCCGAGACGGTGAAGGCGGCGCGCAAGGTTGGCATGCGTGTTTCGACCGGGGGTATCTTTTTCGACCCACCGGGAGTCACGGGCCATGATTTCAAGGGCCGCATCGCAGTCGCGGAGCGTTTCTTCGAGGAGTTCGGAGGGGCGGAGGATGTCTTTCCGGCCATCCTGCCGCACGGCGCCTATACCGTGGCGCCGGAGAACCTGAGGGCGGCCAAGGAGATCGCCGACCGCCACGGCGCGCTCTTCAGCACCCATGCCGCCGAGACCAGGGCCGAGCAGGCCGACGTCACCAGCCGCTATGGCCGCTCCGTTATCCGCCACCTCGATCATCTGGGCCTGCTCGACGAGCGCACGGTGCTTGCCCACTGCGTGCATCTCGACGATGAGGAGATCGATATCCTTGCCCGCATGGGTGCTACCGCCGTGCACAATCCGATGTCGAACCTGAAACTCGCCTCGGGCTTTGCCCGCGTGCCCGAGATGCTCGGCGCCGGCGTGCGGGTGACACTGGGCACCGACGGCGCCATCAGCGGCAACGACCTCGACATGTGGATGGCGCTCAGGCTGGCGGCGACGCTGCACAAGGCCGTCTCGGCCAAGGCCGACGCCGTCTCCACGGGCGAAGCGCTGGCCATGATGACCTCGGCGGGGGCGGCGGCGCTGAACGCGACCGACCGCATCGGCAGCCTGGAGCCGGGCAAGCTTGCCGACATGATCCTTGTCGACGTGAAGCGGCCGCACGCCGTGCCGATGTTCGATCCCGTCACGCATCTCGTCTATTCGACAGCCAAATCCGACGTGCGCCACGTCTTCCTGGGAGGCGAGCAGGTGGTGCGGGACGGGGCGCTGACCCGCCATGCCATCGAGGAAACGATCGAGGCCGTCGAACTGCTGGCGCCGAAGATCGCCGCGAGCATCGCCTAAACCATCACCATACGAGGGATAGTCATGACCGAGAGCCAACTTCCACGCCTTGAGAGGGCCTATGCATCGATCGCCGCGCGCGCCGGCGCGCCGTGCGAGATCGCCCTCATGCTTGGCTCCGGCCTCGGTCATCTCGCCGATGCCGTGGCGGATGCCACGGTCATCCCGTATCAGGAGATCGAGGATTTCCCCGTCTCCACGGCCCCTGGCCACAAGGGTCAACTCGTCATCGGCACGCTTTATGGCCGACGTGTCGTCGTGATGCAGGGGCGGTTGCATCTCTTCGAGGGCTGGTCGCCGCGCGACATCGCGCTCGCCGTCTATCTGTTGAAGCGGCTTGGCGCGGCGACACTGGTGGTGACCAATGCCGCCGGCGGCCTTAACCCCGACTATCAGGCGGGCGAGGTGATGCTGATCGAGGATCATCTGAACTTCACCGGCCACAATCCGCTGCGGGGCACGAACGACGAGGCGATCGGCCTGCGCTTCCCCGACATGTCGCGGGCCTACGACCCGTCGCTGCTCGACCTTGCCACGCAGGCTGCCGGGCGCGCGGAGGTGACGGTCCGCCACGGCATCTATGCGGGCGTGCTCGGTCCCTCACTCGAGACCTCCGCCGAGCGCCGCTTCCTGCGCGCCGCCGGGGCGGACGCGGTCGGCATGTCCACGGTGACCGAGGTGATCGCGGCCAACCATGCGAGCCTGCCCGTCGTCGGCTTTTCGGCGATCACCAACAAGGCCACCGGCGGGCCGGACCAGCAGCCCGACACCGTCGAGGACATCTTCGCCCATGCCGCCATATGCGGCGAGAAGATCGCGGCGATCCTCACCGAGCTTCTGCCTGCCCTGCCGGGTGGGAAGGAGGGATGAGCAATGGCGGTGGACACCTCTCCGGTCGCTGAGCTTCTCGACCTCTCCGGTCGGACGGTGGTCGTCACCGGGGCGAGCGGGGGGATCGGCGCTGGCGTCGCCCGGCGTCTGGCCGAGGCGGGCGCCAATGTCGTCTGCCACTATCGCGGCAACCGCGCGGCGGCGGAAGGTCTCGTTTCGCAAATCGCGCAGGCGGGCGGGAAGGCCGTCGCCTGCCGGGCAGACCTTGCCGAAGAGGCCGGTGCCGAAGCGCTCGTCCGTGAAGCTGTGGAGCAGTTCGGCGGCCTTTACGGCGTCGTCAATAACGCAGGGCACCAGCCGGTGGAGCCGCTCACGGATATCTCGCAGGCGAGCTGGGCGCGGATGATGGCGGTCAATGCCGGCGGGCCGTTCCTGCTCACACGCACCTTCGCCGAGCATGTGCGCGCGTCGGGTTCCGGCGCAGGCGCGGTGGTCAATATTGCCTCGATCGAAGGGCGCCAGCCGGCGGAGGGCCACGCCCATTACGCAGCGTCGAAGGCGGCGCTCCTCATGTTCACCAGAGCGGCGGCGCTGGAGTTGGGCGCGCTCGGCATTCGCGTCAACGCCGTCTCGCCGGGGCTGGTTCACCGCGAGGGCATCGAGGAAGTCTGGCCGGAAGGTGTTGCCCGATGGAAGAAGGCCGCACCGCTCGGCCGGCTCGGCCGGTCCGAGGATGTCGCCAATGCCGTGCTCTTCCTCCTCTCCGACGCCGCGCGCTGGATCACCGGTGCCGATCTGGTAGTCGATGGCGGCGTCAGCACGCGGCCGACGTGGTAGATCAGGCCAAAGCCTTCAACGCCCCATTCCGCTCGATAAAGGCAACGACATCTTCGAGCCCCTTGCGGCGGGAGAGGTCCGTCATCACGTAGGGGCGCCCCTCGCGCACTTTTTCGGTGTCCTGCCGCATCACGTCGAGATCGGCGCCCACGTACGGTGCGAGGTCGGTCTTGTTGATGATAAGCAGGTCCGAGCGTGTGATGGCGGGGCCGCCTTTGCGCGGGATCTTTTCGCCCTGGGCGACGGAGATAACGTAGATCGTCAGGTCGGCCAGGTCAGGCGAGAAGGTGGCGGCCAGGTTGTCGCCGCCGCTTTCGATCAGTACCACATCGAGGTCGGGGAAGCGGCGGTTCAGGTCGGCGATTGCCGCGAGGTTCAACGAGGCATCCTCGCGGATCGCCGTGTGCGGACAGCCGCCGGTCTCCACACCGACGATGCGGTCTTCCGAGATCGCCTGCAGGCGGGCGAGGATGAGGGCGTCCTCCTTGGTGTAGATGTCGTTGGTGACGACGGCCATGGAATAGCGCTCGCGCATGGTCTTGAGCAGCATCTCGCACAGGGTCGTCTTGCCGGAGCCGACAGGCCCGCCGATGCCGATGCGCAGGGGTCCGTTGGGTGAGGTCATGAGCGGAAAATCCTCGTGGAAAGTGTTTCGTGTTTCATGGCGGCGATGTCGGCGGCATAGGCGGCCGAGCCAAGGTCGTTGAGGTTTGCCTCGGAGAGCGCGTTAGCAGTTGCGGCGATCAGCGGTTCCAGCGCCGCCAGGATGGCAAGCCCATCGGTCTGGCCGAGCGGTACCAGCCGGATGGAGACTGAAATCTGCGCCTGGGTGTAGGCGGTCAGAAAGGCGATCAGCGTCTCGGCCGCTGCGATGCCGCCTGCGCCGGCAATCGCGCCGAAGGCGACCGGGTAGGGGCAGGGATCGGGAAGCCGGCCCAGCACCGGGTTCGGCCAGGCGCTTGCCGCCTCCATGAACGCCTTCCCCGTCACCAGCATCTCCTCATGACGCTGACGTGCCGGTGTGAGCGCCAGGCAGAGCTCGGCCAGATCCGTCAGTTTCGCCGTGTCCCGATGCGCGCGGCAGGCTTCGGCCGCCAGGATCGCGTCGTTGCGCGCCGCGCCGCTTTTCAGGCTGCCCTCGATCCAGTTTCGCGTTGTGGCGGAGCCGGTTACGCGCCTTTCCTCGATTGCCGATTCAAGCCCGGCCGAATAGGCGAAGGCGCCCACCGGAAAGGCCGGTGAGGCCCAGGCGAGCAATCTCTGGAGGGCCTGCGTGTCAGCCATGATGATGGTGGTGGTGCTCGGCGTCATGATCGTGGTGATGGTGGCCATTCGAATGGCTGTGATAGGCGCCGCGTTCCGGCGAGAAGGGCGCGGTGATCTCCCGCACCGTCGCGCCGAGGCCGAGGAGCATGTCTCGAATGACGTGGTCGCGGCCGATGAGGATGCGGTCCTCGTCGATCTCGGCGGGCAGATGGCGGTTGCCGAGGTGCCAGCACAGCTTTGCCAGATGGTTCCCGTCGCGCGCCGTCACCTCGTAAAGCGCTTCCTCGGCGGCTGTGATTTCCACCAGGCCTCCGTCTTCCAACACCAGCGCATCGCCGTTACCTAGCGCCACTGCCTCGGGCAGGTCGACGATCACCTCGCCACCCTCCTGGAGCCTGAGAAGCTTGCGGCGCAGGTGGCGCTCGTCATGGGCGAGCACGACATGGCCGATGGGGGTGCCGTCGAATTCTCCGGCGTGGACGTGCGAAATGGCGCGGGGCATGGGTATTCCTTTTTCGGGCTTGCCGCCGGTTCAATTGGGTGTGTCGAACAGCGTTGCGATCCAGACGGCTTCGTAGGCCATATTAATCGCCACCATGGCGAGATGGAACTTGCGATTGGCTGTCCGCATCGCCACCAGGCACAGGATGAAGAAGACCGGCGTGCTGACCAACAGCTCCATGCGGTACTCGTCGAAATGCGTCTCGCCTTTGATGTAGGTGTCGACGGCGTCGAGAATGAGCGTGGAGGCGAGCAGGCCGAAGAACCACTTTCGGCGATTGAGAAAGAAATCCTCGTAGTTCGCGTATTCGCGGATGTCGTCGGGAAACAACAACACGCTCATCAGGAACAGCACGACGGTGTAGATAATCAGGAAGAAGAAGACGCCGAAGGACCAGTGCCGGACGTCGTAGAGCGCTACCTCCCACCACCAGAAATGCACCAGCATCAGGAGCATGGTTGCGACCCAGGCCAGATGGATGGTGGAGATGCTCTCCCGGGCCGGGTGCTGGACGAAACGGGCGATGCCGGCGAGCAGGCGAGTGATGCCCATGCCGATGATGATGCCCATGACGATGCGGATATGCGGGAAGATCTCCACGCCGGTCAGTTCAGTTTCCATCGCATCCCGCTGATATTGCCGTCATGGAATCTCCCCTCGCGCAGGCGCAGGCGCGCCAAGTGTGCGTCAGCGGCGGCCATGGCGCAAGAAAAAGCCCCGGCCGCGTCAGCGCCGCCGGGGCTCGGATTTGCCGGCAATGCGGTCAGGCGGCGACCGCTTCGCCCGCCCGCAGATTGTCCAGAATGTTCTGCGGCGAGGAGACGCCGTAAGGATCGGTCTCGCAGTTGTCGGCGAAACCCTCCTCCTCGAACCATTGCTCGATGACGCCGTCGTTGACGACCGCCGCGTAGTGCCAGGAGCGCATGCCGAAGCCGAGATTATCCTTGGCCACCAGCATGCCCATCTTGCGGGTAAACTCGCCCGAGCCGTCGGGGATGAGCTTGATGTTCTCGATGCCTTGCGCCTTGCCCCAGGCATTCATGACGAAGGCGTCGTTGACGGAGATGCAGTAGATCTCGTCGATACCCTCTGCATTGAACTCGTCATAGAGCTTCTCGAAGTCAGGAAGCTGATAGGTGGAACAGGTGGGGGTGAAGGCGCCCGGTAGCGAGAAGAGGACGACCCGCTTACCGGCGAAATAGTCGGCTGTGGTCTTCTCTTCCCACCGATAGGGGTTCGGGCCTTCGATGCGTTCGTCGCGCACGCGCGTGCGGAAGGTCACGTCGGGGACTTTTCTCAACCTCATGAATACAATCCTTCGACAACAGATGAACCAACCCTGGAAAAATCGGGGAGGCTGCAAACTCGGTTCTGGTCATGATCCGGCGCGGGGGAGGATCGCGCCGAGTACGGCGCTGCAATAAATCATGTTGCAGGTGCGAAGCCAAGTGCGGCAAAGCGCCGATTCTGTTGAGAGAGCGGAGAAAGCCGAGGCTCTTGCGGTCAATGCCGCGAAAGCGCCATGGAGGCGCCCGAGGCGATCAGGACGCCGCCGACCAGGCGGTTCAGATGCACGAACACGCGGCCCGATTTCAGCAGCTTACCGAGAAGCACGCCGGCCACGACGTAGAGGAGGACAGCGACCACCTCGAGGAGGAGAAAGACGGCGCCCATCGCCGCGAGCTGGCTCCAGGCCGGGGCCGAGGCCGTGATGAATTGCGGAAAGAAGGCGGTGAAGACGGCGATCGCCTTGGGATTGCTGATGGCGATGAGGAAGTCCCGCCGCATCAAGAGCCTTATGGCCGTCTCCTCGGACTGCGCCGCGGCCAGCACCCGCGCCTTGCGCCAGAACTGGATGCCGACATAGACGAGGTAGGCAGCGCCGATGAATTTGATGATCGTGAAGGCTGTGGCGGAGGCGGCGAGTACGGCGCCGAGGCCAAACACGGTGATCAGGATGAGCAGGGCGAAGGCCGGCATGCGGCCGAGACCGCCCGCCATGGCGCGGAGGAGGCCCAGCCGCGCGCCGTTCGAGAATGCCAGCATGTTGTTCGGCCCAGGCGCGCAGTTGAGCGCGAAGCAGGCGGGGATGAAGATGGACCAGGCGATCATGTGGGCTCTTGTTGTGTGGATCAGAGGTCGTCGAGCAGCTTTTCAATATCCATAGCGCCGTTGACGATTCTCACGATCATGATTTTTGCAGGTTCTATCCTGTAAAAGATAAGATAGTTCCCATATGGTCGGCGTCTGACTTCGGTGTTCCCGGATATTTCCAGCTAAGGATATCTTTTCGGAAGCTCGCCTAGGCTGAGGCAGGCTGCTTCGATTTCTGCAGCGAATGTGAGGGCGCGGTCCGGGTTGTCGCGAGCGATGAAGCGGCCGATCTGCAGAAGATCGTTTTCGGCTGGCCCGGATATCTCAACCCGCATTCCGGGCCTTTTCTTTCATAGCCAGGATCTCCGCGCGCAGTTCTGCGAAGACTTCCTCTGCCGGGCGGCTGTCGCCGCGGTCGGCTGCGGCAATCCCCTCATCGATTTTCCTGCGAAGCTCGGCGAGCTTCGCCTCCCGCTCCTGCACGAGCCGCACGCCTTCGCGCAGCACTTCCGACCGCGAGCGGTAGCGGCCGGTTTTCACCAACTCTCCGACGTAGTCCTCGAGCGGCTTTCCGAGGTCGGCACTGACAGGCATCGTGGAACTCCTTTAAATGGGATTTAATAATAGTTATCAAATCCTGCTCGGGAAAGAGCCTTGTCAGAACAGAAAATACCGCTGCGCCATGGACAACTCCGTCGCCGGCTCGCAGGTGAGCAGTTCGCCGTCGGCGCGCACCTCGTAGGTCTCGGGGTCTACCTCGATATGCGGTGTTGCATCGTTCAGCAGCATCGCCTTTTTGCCGATCCGCCCGCGCGTGTTCTCCACCGCGAGCATGCCCTTATCGACGCCCAGCTTCTCCTTCAGCCCGCCTTCAAGCGCGGCCTTGGACACGAAGGTGACGGAGGAAGCCGAGATCGCCTTGCCGTAGGCGCCGAACATCGGGCGATAGTGCATGGGCTGCGGTGTGGGGATGGAGGCGTTGGGGTCGCCCATGGGGGCGGCGGCGATGGTGCCGCCGACAAGGACCATCTCCGGCTTGACGCCGAAGAAGGCCGGGTTCCAGAGCACGAGGTCGGCGCGCTTGCCCACCTCGATGGAGCCGATTTCCCTCGACATGCCGTGGGCGATGGCCGGGTTGATCGTGTATTTGGCGATGTAGCGCCTGACGCGGAAATTGTCGTTGTCGCCGATCTCCTCGGACAGTCGGCCACGCTGGCGCTTCATCTTGTCGGCTGTCTGCCAGGTGCGGATGATGACTTCGCCGACACGGCCCATCGCCTGGCTGTCGGAGGCGATGATGGAGAAGGCGCCCATGTCGTGCAGGATGTCTTCGGCGGCGATGGTCTCCTTACGGATGCGGCTCTCGGCAAAGGCCACGTCCTCGGGGATCGAGGCGTCGAGATGGTGGCAGACCATGAGCATGTCGAGATGCTCGGCGATGGTGTTCACCGTGTAGGGCCGCGTAGGGTTGGTGGAGGAGGGGATGACGTTTTCCTGTCCGCACACCTTGATGATGTCCGGTGCGTGGCCACCGCCTGCGCCTTCCGTGTGAAAGGCGTGGATGGTGCGGTTCTTGAAGGCGCGGATCGTATTCTCCACGAAACCGCTTTCGTTGAGCGTATCCGTGTGGATCATCACCTGGACGTCGTAATCGTCGGCCACGTTGAGGCAGTTGTCGATGGCGCCGGGCGTGGTGCCCCAGTCCTCATGCAGCTTGAGCGAACAGGCGCCGGCCAGAACCATTTCCTCCAGGGGCGCGGGCAGCGAGGCGTTGCCCTTGCCGGCAAGTCCGATGTTCATCGGGAAGGCGTCGAAGGATTGGATCATGCGGCCGATATGCCAGGCACCAGTGCAGGTGGTGGCGAGCGTGCCGTGTGCCGGGCCGCTGCCGCCGCCCAGCATGGTGGTCACCCCGCTCATCAGCGCTTCTTCGATCTGTTGCGGGCAGATGAAGTGGATATGCGCGTCGAAGCCGCCAGCCGTCAGGATCTTGCCCTCGCCGGCGATGGCTTCGGTCGAAGGGCCGATGACGATGTCGACGCCGGCTTGCGTGTCCGGATTGCCGGCCTTGCCGATGGCAGCGATGCGGCCGTCCTTCAGTCCGACATCGGCCTTGTAGATGCCGGTCACGTCGACGATCAGCGCATTGGTGATGACGGTATCGACCGCGCCCTCCGCGCGCGAGGCCTGGCTCTGGCCCATGCCGTCGCGGATCACCTTGCCGCCGCCGAACTTCACCTCCTCGCCATAGACGGTGAAATCCTTCTCCACCTCGATGAAAAGCTCGGTGTCGGCCAGCCGCACGCGATCGCCCGTGGTCGGGCCATACATGTCGGCATAGGCGGCGCGGGAGACTTTTGCGGGCATCAGAGCTTTCCCATGATCTTCTGCTGGAAACCATACACCTTGCGTGCGCCGGAAAGCGGCACCAGCCGCACCTCGCGCGTCTGGCCCGGCTCGAAGCGGACCGCCGTTCCGGCGGCGATGTCGAGCCGCATCCCGCGCGCCTTGTCGCGGTCGAAGGAGAGCGCTTCGTTCACCTCGAAGAAGTGGTAGTGCGAGCCGACCTGCACCGGCCGGTCGCCGGTGTTGCTCACCTCCAACATTAACTGCTTCGCGCCGGTGTTGAACTCGATTTCGCCAGCTTTCGTAATGACTTCGCCCGGTATCATGAGAGGTTGATTCCTTTTTCGAGTTGTCAGCCGGCGAAGGCCAGCCACAGACCCGCCAGCGCCGTGGCAAGGCCTGCGATGCGGGTCAGCGTGCCGCCCGTGACGTCCTTCTGCCGGTGGCCGAAGGCGAGGCCCGCCGCGATACCGGCGGCATGCAGGAGCGCGGTGGCGAGGGAGAAGCCGGCGGCGAACTGCAGCGCGCCTGCGGCGCCGAGCTCGCCGCCATGGGCGTGGCCGTGAAAGAAGGCGAAGAAGGCGACGACGCCTGCAACACCCGCTACGGGCAACGGAATGGCGAGCGCCACCATGAGGCCAATAAAGACCATGGAAGCGAGGATTACCGGTTCCACAAGCAGCAGCGGTGCGCCGAGAATGGCGGCGGCGAAGCCGAGGACCATCGTGCCGACGAAGGCGGCCGGCACCAGCATCAGCGCGCGCTGCCCAAGCGTTGCCGCCCACAGGCCGACCGCCACCATCACCAGAATATGATCGAGGCCGAAAAGCGGATGCGAGAAGCCGGCCATGAAGGAGCCGTGCTCGGCCGGGTTCAGGTGTGCAAAGGCGGGTGCGGTGGCGGTGAAGAGTGCCGCGGCGGCGAATGCGATACGTTTGAACATACGGGTTCCCTTGGAGTTCCTGGTCAGCGGATGGGTTCGTGAACGGTGACGAGCTTGGTGCCGTCGGGAAAGGTGGCTTCGACCTGGACGTCGTGGATCATCTCGGCGACGCCCTCCATCACCTGGTCACGGGTGATCACATGGGCGCCGGCTTCCATGAGCTCGGCAACGGGGCGGCCGTCGCGCGCGCCCTCAACGACGAAATCGGTGATCAGGGCAATCGCCTCGGGATGGTTCAGCTTGACGCCGCGCTCCAGCCTGCGGCGGGCAACTTGTGCGGCCATAGCGATCAGCAGCTTGTCCTTTTCGCGGGGCGTCAGGTTCATGGCGGTCTCGTTTCCGTTTTAGATGGTCCACAGGCGGGGCAGGGCGCCGGCGCCTGACAATAATGCGATGGCCGGCGCGAGTGTGCGCCGCAACATAAGACCCGAAGGGGCAAGAATGCGCAAGATGAGGCGTTCGCCGATGGCGCTTGCTGCCGCATGGGCGTGTGGCGCGATCATCGCCCGCAGCGCCTCCAGCTTCTCCTCGGCGTCAGGCGTGACGGCGAGGAGGGTGGCGAAGGCGTTGTGGCCGGACAGCAGCGAAAGCCCGTCACGCTCGAAATCGTCGCCGGTAAGCCGCGTCGCCTCGGCATGGATGAGCCGGCCTGCGCGAAAGATGCGCCAGCTGTCCTTGAGCCGCGCCGAGCGGGCTGCCTCGCCCATTGCCTCGCGGCCGAGAAGCACCGCCTCGACCGCGGTGAAGGTAGCGCCCTCGTCCAGGTTGACCGTCAGTGTGCGGTCGAGACGGCTTGCCTCGAACAGGATCGTCTCCTGCGGCAGCCAATCGACATGCGCGCCGGCGCCGAGGCGCAGCGTCGTCGATACCCGGGCATCATCCCCGGTCGAGCGGTAGGCGCGCTCGCAGGCCTGGGTGGTCAGCACCAGTTTCGTGCCCGCCGCCGCTTCGGCCTCCCATTCCACGCGGTCACCGCCGGTGAGGCCGCCGGAGGTGTTGATCAGCACTGCCTCCAGCGCCGACCCGTGGCCGCGCGGCAGGCGGATCTTGCAACAGCCTTCCTGATAAAAGGTGTCGAGGCAGGTTTTTTCGCCGCGCAGCTTGGCGCCAAGCCGGCCGGTGCCGCGCGAGCGCTGCATGGGTGCGGGCATGGAGATGCGGTTGGCCATCGTCATCGGCGGATAGGCTGGCGCCCTTGCGCGCGCCCCTCTGCCCTGCCGGGCATCTCCCCCACACGGGGGGAGATTAGACTGTCCGCTTCGTCACGCCTATTCTGAAACCTTGCCGGAAAGCCGCCGGTATAGCCGCCGTCAATCTCCCCCTTCGTGGGGGAGATTGACGGCAGGGCAGAGGGGGGCGCGAAGGGGCGCCGGCGCTTCCGTCTATCAACTCGCCCTAAACCCATACCGCTAAACCATCAAATGCCGCTTGACTTCCGGCTTGTCGAGATCGGATGCCGGCCCGGAATGGAGGATTTCGCCCCGGTCCATGACGTAGATACTGTCGGCCAGTTCGCGGCAGAAGTCGAGATACTGTTCCACCAGCAGGATCGTCATGCCCAACTCGTCGCGCAGGAATTGCAGTGCCCGGCCGATGTCCTTGATGATGGATGGCTGGATACCCTCCGTCGGCTCGTCGAGGATCAGCACCTTGGGCCGTGTCACCAGCGCCCTGCCGATGGCCAACTGTTGCTGCTGGCCACCGGACAGGTCGCCGCCCCGCCGGGAAAGCATCTCTTTCAGCACCGGAAAGAGGGTGAAGACCGTGTCGGGAACAAAGCGTTCGCCCGTTTTCAAGGGCGCGAAGCCTGTCTGCAGGTTCTCCCGCACCGTCAGAAGCGGGAAGATCTCGCGGCCCTGCGGCACGTAGCCGAGGCCGAGGCGGGCGCGCTTGTAGGGGGGGATCTTGCCGAATGCGGTGCCGTCGAAACGGACCTCGCCCCTCGAGATCGGGTGAACGCCGGCGATAGCCCTGAGCAGCGAGGATTTTCCCACGCCGTTGCGGCCGAGGACGGCGGTGATGGCGGCGGGGGCGGCTTCCACGCTCACTGATTTCAGCGCCCGCGCGGCGCCGTAGTAAAGGTCGATTCCGTCGACGGCGAGTGCCGTTACCATCCTCACCTCCCCAGATAGCTTTCGATGACGCGCGGGTCGGCGCTCACGTGGTCAAGGCTGCCCTGGGCCAGCACGGATCCCTCAGCCAGCACGGTGACGCGCGCGGCAAGGTCGCGGATGAAGCTCATGTCATGCTCGACCACGACGACGGAGCGGGACTTGGCGATCTCCCTCAGAAGCTTAGCCGTCTCCACCGTCTCGGCATCGGTCATGCCGGCCACCGGCTCGTCGACGAGGAGCAGCTTCGGATCCTGGGCTAGCAGCATGCCGATCTCCAGCCATTGCTTCTGCCCGTGGCTCAGGTTCGCGGCGAGCTCCTCGCGGCGCTCCGTCAGGCGGATGGTGGCGAGGATGTCTTCCAGGCGCCCCACGTCTTCTTCGGAAGGGTGGTAGAACCAGGCGGAGAAGACGTCGCGTGGTTTCTTGAGCGCCAGTTCCAGATTGTCCCACACCGTGTGGCTTTCGAAGACGGTGGGTTTCTGGAATTTCCGGCCGATGCCAAGCTCGGCGATGGCCGCTTCGTCGAGCCGCGTGAGGTCGACATCGCCGGCGAAGAAGACCTCGCCCTCATCGGGCCGTGTCTTGCCGGTTATGATGTCCATCATGGTCGTCTTGCCGGCGCCGTTGGGGCCGATGATGGCCTGGAGCTCGCCGTGCTGGACGATCAGCGACAGGTTGTTGATGGCCTTGAAACCGTCGAAGGAGACGGAGACGCCGTCGAGATAGAGGAGAGGAGGATGGTTCTGATCCATGGGACGATACCTACTCCGCCGGCGAGGGTTCGGGCGCGGCATCGCTGCCGTCCTCCGCCCGCGCCGAAACGCGCCGCGCCTTCAGAGCCGTCCATCCTTGCGCCAGCGCACCGACGATACCCTTGGGCAGAAACAGCGTGACGGCGACGAAGAGCCCGCCCAGAGCGAACAGCCAGAATTCGGGGAAGACCCCGGTGAACCAGGATTTGCCGGCGTTCACCAGCACCGCGCCGACGATCGGCCCGACGAGCGTGCCGCGCCCGCCGACGGCGGTCCAGATGACGATCTCGATGGAGTTGGCCGGCGCGAACTCGCCCGGATTGATGATGCCCACCTGCGGCACGTAGAGGGCACCGGCGATGCCGGCGATGACGGCAGAGGCGGTGAAGGCGAAGAGCTTGTAGTTGTCGACGCGGTAGCCGAGGAAGCGCGTGCGGCTCTCCGCATCGCGCACGGCGACCAGCACCTTGCCGAGCTTCGAGCGCACGATGGCCGAGCAGACGATGAAGGACAGCGCCAGCGCAATGGCCGAGGCGGCAAAGAGGGCGGCCCGCGTCGAGCCTGCCTGGAGGGGTGCGCCGAGGATGTCCTTGAAGTCTGTGAGGCCGTTGTTGCCGCCGAAACCCATGTCGTTGCGGAAGAAGGCCAGGAGCAGCGCGTAGGTCATCGCCTGGGTGATGATGGAGAGATAGACGCCCGTCACGCGGGAGCGGAAGGCGAACCAGCCGAAAACGAAGGCGAGCAGCCCCGGCACGAGCACGACCATGATGGCAGCGAACCAGAACATGTCGAAGCCGTACCAGAACCACGGTAGTTCCTGGTAGTTCAGGAACACCATGAAATCGGGCAGGATGGGGTTGGCGTAGACGCCGCGGTCACCGATCTGGCGCATGAGGTACATGCCCATGGCGTAGCCGCCGAGGGCGAAGAAGGCGCCGTGGCCGAGTGAGAGGATGCCGCAGTAGCCCCAGACCAGGTCGAGCGCCAGCGCCAGCATCGCGTAAGTGAGGTATTTTCCCAGCAGCGGCACGAAGTGATTGGGCACGCGCAGCGGGTGGCCGACGGGCAGATAGAGGTTGGAGGCAGGCACGGCGATGGCGATCGTGATGAGGATCGCCACCACTAGAGAAGTCTTGCCGTCAAAGGCGCGCAGGAGCGTTCTCGTAATCATGCGTCCACCGCCCGGCCCTTGAGCGCGAACAACCCGCGCGGGCGCCGCTGGATGAAGAGAATGATGAAGACGAGGATGAAAATCTTGGCGAGTACGGCGCCGGCGTAGGGCTCCAGGAACTTGTTGGCGACGCCCAGCGTCAACGCCCCCACCAGCGTGCCCCACAGGTTGCCGACGCCGCCGAAGACGACGACCATGAAACTGTCGATGATGTAGCTCTGGCCGAGATTGGGCGAGACGTTGTCAATCTGGGAGAGCGCCACGCCCGCCATGCCGGCGATGCCGGAGCCCAGCCCGAAGGTCATGGCGTCGACCCAGGGGGTGCGAATGCCCATGGAGGAGGCCATGCGGCGGTTCTGGGTCACGGCGCGCATCTGCAGGCCCAGCGGCGTGCGGTTGAGCACGGCAAGAAGGACGGCGAAGACGACGAGCGCGAAGACGATGATCCACAGCCGATTCCAGGTGATCGACAAGCCGGCGAGATCGAAGGCGCCGGACATCCAGGAAGGGTTCCCCACCTCACGGTTGTTGGGGCCGAAGATGGTGCGCACGGTCTGCTGCAGGAACAGGCTGAGGCCCCAGGTGGCGAGCAGTGTTTCGAGCGGCCGTCCGTAGAGCCAGCGGATGATGCCGCGCTCGATGGCGATGCCGACGAGCGCCGTCACCAGGAAGGCGAGGGGCAGGGCGATGGCCAGCGAATAGTCGAAAAGGCCGGGGAAGGAGGTGCGGATCACCTGCTGCACGGCGAAGGTGGTGTAGGCGCCCAGCATGACGATTTCGCCATGAGCCATGTTGATGACGCCCATCACGCCGAAGGTGATGGCAAGGCCGATGGCCGCCAGAAGGAGCACGGAGCCGAGCGACAGCCCGTACCAGACGTTCTGCAGCCCGTCCCACATGGCGAGCTTGCGCTCGATGCCGGCAATGCCGCGCTCGATGACCGGCTGAAGCTCGGGCGCGGCGGAAGAGTGCGCGCCCGTCAGCATCGCCAGCGCCTCGCGGTCCCCTCGCGCGGCGAGGAGGTCGATGGCGGCCGCCTTCTCCTCGATGCCGGCATCGGTCTTGATGATGATCGCGGCGCGCGCCGTCTCCATCATCTTCTTCACCTGCGGGTCTGTCTCGGCGGCGAGTGCCGTGCCCAATAGTTCCAGGGAATCGGGATCGGCGTTTCTCAAGAGGCTGCGCGCGGCCCTGAGGCGCACCGGCGGGCTGGGGCTCATCAGGGTCAGTTGCCCAATGGCGCTGCGGACAGCGCGGCGCAGCCGGTTGTTGACGCGGATCTTTTCCAGCGCAGAGGAAGGGGCGGTGCCCAGCTCTTCACCGGTGAGCGCGTCGGTCAGCGCATAGTCGCGCCCGGCGCGCTTGCCTGCGACCACGCGGCCATCCTCTTCACGCACGTAGAGATCGCCTTCGCCCAGTGCGTCGAGCAACCCCGCCACGCGCTCATCGCCGGTGGCGGCGAGATCGAAGATCACCTTCTCTCGGTCGGAATAGCCGCCCTCGGGCAGGGCGTTCACGAGGGCCTCGACGTCCTGCGCGAAGGCACTGCTCGTCGTAAACAGCAACGCGAGCGCGACGAGGAGTGTCCGGATGAGGCAGGTTGGGTGCATCGTCTTGGTATCCACCGCTGAGGGGATGTTTTCGCTCTTTCGCGCGCCCTTCTGGCCTGCCGGCCATCTCCCCCGCATGAGGGAGATCAGCCTTCCGCTACGTATCGCCTGCTCTGGGGCATGTGATTTGGCGGAGGCCTTGATGAAAGCTGATCTCCCCCCTTTGCGGGGGAGATGGCCGGCAGGCCAGAGGGGGCGCGAAGGGGCGCGACGTTGGCCACGCCCCCTCAAACGTCAGCTCGCCCCACCGCAGCTCTTCGTCTCGGTGTTGTAGTTCCCGCAGCTGATCGGCGCGGTCCAATCCGCCTCGATCATCTTCGATTCCGGCAGGAAATCCGACCAGGCGTCGCCCGGCACCACCTCTTCCGTCTCCCACACCACCTCGAACTGGCCGTCGTCCTGGATCTCGCCGATCAGCACGGGCTTGGTGATGTGGTGGTTGGGGAGCATCTTGGCGATGCCGCCGGTGAGGTTCGGCGTCTCCAGCCCGATGATGGCGTCGAGCACGGCGTCGGTGTCGGTCGTGCCGGCCTTCTCGACCGCCTGGACCCAGAGATTGAAGCCGACCACATGGGCTTCCATCGGATCGTTGGTCACGCGGTCCTCGTCGCCGATGAACTCGCGCCATTTGGCGATGAAGTCCTCGTTCTCGGGCGTGTCGACGGACTGGAAGTAGTTCCAGGCCGCGAGGTGCCCAACGAGCGGTTCGGTGTCGATGCCGGCAAGCTCTTCCTCGCCCACGGAGAAGGCGACGACGGGGATGTCTTCCGCCGCGATGCCCTGGTTGGCGAGTTCCTTGTAGAACGGCACGTTGGCGTCGCCATTGATGGTGGAAACCACCGCCGTCTTCTTGCCCGCCGAGCCGAACGCCTTGATGTCCGAGACGATCGTCTGCCAGTCGGAATGGCTGAACGGCGTGTAGTTGATCATGATGTCCTCGGCGGCGACACCCTTGTCCATCAGGTATTGCTCGAGGATCTTGTTGGTCGTGCGCGGATAGACGTAGTCGGTGCCGGCCAGCACCCAGCGCTCCACGCCTTCCTCGTTCATCAGGTAGTCGACGGCGGGTATGGCCTGCTGGTTGGGGGCCGCACCCGTGTAGAAGACATTGCGCTGGCTCTCCTCGCCCTCGTACTGCACGGGGTAGAAGAGGATAGAGTTCAGCTCCTCGAAGACCGGAAGGACGGACTTTCGGCTGACCGACGTCCAGCAGCCGAATACGGCCGCAACCTCGTCGACGGAAATCAACTCGCGCGCCTTCTCGGCGAAGAGCGGCCAATCGGAGGCGGGGTCGACGACGACGGCCTCGAGCTTCTTGCCGAGAAGCCCGCCCTTCTTGTTCTGCTCGTCGATGAGGAAGAGCATCGTGTCCTTCAGCGTCGTCTCGGAGATCGCCATGGTGCCCGAGAGCGAATGCAGGACGCCGACCTTGATGGTCTCCTCCTGTGCATAAGAGATGCCTGCGGAGAGGCTCACGGAGCCAGCGAGAGCCGCTGCGAGAACCGCGCGGCGGGTGAATCTGGTGCTCATCTGTCTGTTCCCCTGAGAAAGATCGATTGGGCCGAGAGGTCGGGCCGGAGGGAAGTTTGCAGCGGAAGGCGGGAAGCGCCTATACGTCGAACAACGTAGGTGGATTTCGCCAGCGGAAGGTCGTCATCCCGGAAAGCCGAAGGCTTGTCCGGGATCCATTCCGGAATGTGGAGGAGTCACGGAATGGGTTCCGGACAGCCTCCGCTTCGCTTCGGCTTCCGGAATGACGTGGATTGCAAAGCGTCGCCCATTTTTTCAGCATATTGCGAAACTGCCGAAAAAGTAGTCATCTAATCCGTGGCTCGGGGGACCAGCCACAGGGGGACATGAAAAAGGCAATGGCGCGGCAGCGGATTCTTCCTATCAGGCGCGAATATAACCGCTGGGTCGCCAACCAGACGCTGGAGGACTATGCGCTGCGCTTCACGGCGAAGAGCGCCCGCCGCTTCTCCAGCCAGCGCATCTCGCAGACGGCCATCGGCGCCATTTCCTTTCTGGCGCTGGAGGCGATCGGCGGGGCGATCACGCTCTCCTACGGCACCGCCAATGCTATCGCCGCCATCGTCGTCGCCAGTATCGCCATCCTGGCGGTCGGCGTGCCGATCTCGCGCTATGCCACGCGCCACGGCCTCGACATCGACCTTCTGACGCGCGGCGCGGGTTTCGGCTATATCGGCTCGACCGTCACCTCGCTGGTCTATGCGAGCTTCACCTTCATCCTCTTTGCCATTGAGGCGTCGATCATGACGGGCGCACTAAGGCTCGCCTTCGGCATTCCGCCGTGGATCGGCTACATCATCAGCGCCGTGGTGGTGATCCCGCTGGTCACCCACGGGGTGAAGCTCATCAGCCGCTTCCAGCTTCTCACCCAGCCTGTCTGGATCGTGCTCAACATCCTGCCCTTCCTCTTCATCGCCTGGCTCGACTGGGAAAAGTTCGACCTGTGGCGCGCCTTCCCCGGTATCCACGAGGTACCGGGCAGCATCTCCGCGCTGGAGGTTGCGAAGTTCGGCGCGGCGTCGGCCGTCATCCTCGCTCTGATGACGCAGATCGGCGAGCAGGTCGATTTCCTGCGCTTCCTGCCGGCCGACGGCGAGAAGCGCAAGCGCTACCGCCTCGGCGTCTTTCTCGCCGGCCCCGGCTGGGTACTGGTCGGCGCGCCGAAGCTTCTGGCGGGCTCGTTTCTTGCCGTTCTGGTGCTTTCGACCGGCGTGGCGCCCGAGCACGCGTCGGAGCCGGCGGAGATGTATGCCGCGGCATTCGGCTACATGATCCCCAACGAAACCCTGGCGCTGGTGTTGATGGCGATCTTCGTCGTCGTCTCGCAGCTCAAGATCAACGTGATGAACGCCTATGCGGGCTCGCTCGCCTGGTCGAACTTCTTCTCGCGCCTCACCCACAGCCATCCCGGCCGCGTGGTCTGGCTGGTCTTCAACGTTGCCATCGCGCTTCTCCTGATGGAGCTCGGCATATACCGGCTTCTGGAAGCGACCCTTGCCATCTTCTCCATCGTCGCCATGGCGTGGCTGTGCACGGTCTCGGCAGATCTCTTCGTCAACAAGCCGCTGGGGCTTGCACCGCCCGGCATCGAGTTCAAGCGCGCGCATCTCTACGACATCAACCCCGTCGGTCTCGGCTCCATGTCACTTTCGGCGGGTATCGCGCTCGCGGCGCATTTCGGCGCCTTCGGCCAGATGGCCGCGGCGCTTGCTCCCTATATCGCTCTCGTGACGGCTTTCATCGCAGCCCCGGCCATCGCCTATGCTACCGGCGGCAAATACTATCTGGCGCGCAAGCCGCGCAGGGCCTGGGCCGGCAAGGGGGCGATCACCTGCTCCATCTGCGAGCATCCGTTCGAGCCGGAGGACATGGCCTGGTGCCCGGCCTATGCCGCGCCGATATGTTCGCTGTGCTGCTCGCTCGATGCGCGCTGCCACGATCTGTGCAAGCCTAAAGCCAATGCCAGGGCGCAGGCCATGACCCTGGCCGAGAGCCTGCTGCCTGCCTTGGCGGTGGAAAAATTGCAGACGCGGCTCGGCAAGTTCGGCATGGCGATGGTGTTCGCCGTGGCGCTCCTCGGCGCCATCCTGGCGCTGGTCTACTCCTTCGCCACGAAGGTCGCGCCGGAGACGGCGGATGTGGTGGGCGGAACCATCCTCGTGGTCTTTTTCGCCTTCTCGGTGGTTGCCGGCATCGTCGCCTGGTTCCTGGTGCTCGCGCACGACAGCCGCAGGATAGCCGAGGAAGAGAGTGCGCGGCAGAACACGCTGCTCCTGAGGGAAATCTCGGCGCACCGGAAGACCGATGCCGCATTGCAGATGGCCAAGGAGAAGGCGGAAGCGGCCAACCGGGCCAAGAGCCGCTATGTCGTTGGCCTCTCGCATGAGCTGCGCACGCCGCTCAACGCCGTCCTGGGTTACGCTCAGATATTGGAGCGGGAGGAGGCGGCGCCTGCTCCCTGGCGCTCCTCGATCAGCGTCATTCGGCGCAGCGCCGAGCATTTGTCGGGCCTGATCGACGGCCTGCTTGACATCTCAAAGATCGAGACGGGGCGGCTGCAGGTCTATTCCAACGAGATCAACCTATACGATTTCCTCGACCAGATCGTCGGCATGTTCCGCCTGCAGGCCGAGGCCAAGGGGTTGGCTTTCCGGCACAAGCGCGATCCGGGCCTGCCGCAATATGTGCGCACGGACGAGAAGCGGCTGAGGCAAATCCTCGTCAACCTGCTCTCCAACGCTATCAAGTTCACCGACAGCGGCCATGTCGACTTCACGGTCGGCTACCGTTCGGAGGTGGCTACCTTTCGGGTTGCCGACAGCGGCCCCGGCATCGGCGAGAGCGACCTGGAACATGTCTTCGAGCCCTTCGTGCGCGGTCCGGCCGAGCGCAACCGCCTGTCGCCGGGGCTGGGCCTCGGCCTCACCATCACCAGGCTCCTGACGGAGACGCTGGGCGGCGAAATCACGGTCGAAAGCGCGCCGGGAGCGGGTTCGACCTTCCAGGTGCGCCTGATGCTCGCCAAGGTCGACCGGCCGGCGGCCTTCGCCGCGCAGGATTTCATCGTCAAGGGCTACAGAGGCGCGCGCCGTACGGTCATGGTGGTGGACGACAATGCCGAGCACCGCGAAATGATGCGGCAGATGCTGCAGCCGCTCGACTTCACGGTGCTTACCGCCGTCGACGGGCCTGACTGCCTGGCAATGATCGAAAGCGCGCGGCCGGACCTTGTCTTCGTCGACATCCTCATGCCCGGCATGACGGGCTGGGAGCTGGTCGAGCGGCTGCGCGAGAAGGGCTTCTCCGCCCCCATCGTCATGCTGTCGGCCAATATCGGCGACGGCATCGCCAAGACCAACCGCGACGCCGGTCACAACGACGCCATGGCAAAGCCCTTCGGCCTGCGCCAACTGCTCGAAAAGATCGCCGCACAACTACGGCTCGAATGGATCGAGGGGGTGGAAAAGCCGGTGCCTGCCGCCGAGGGCAACGGGCTCTGCTCACCCGGCGCGGACGATGTGCGTGAGCTTCTGAGCCTTGGCAAGATCGGCCATGTGCGTGGCATCGACCGCAAGCTGACGGAGCTTGCGGCCAGACCCGAGAACACGCCATTGGTCGAGCGTCTGAGGGCGCATATGGAAGTCTACGACTTTGCCGGCTACACCAAGGTTCTGGAAAGCGTGAGCGAGCATGAGTGACGTAATCCCGGAAGGGGAGATCGTTCTGGTCGTCGATGATTCACCCGAGGCGCTGGGCTTCCTTACGCATGCGCTGGAGGAGGAAGGTGTCACCGTGCTGGTCTCTACCAGCGGCGAGGCGGCCTTGAGCATCGCCGGGAAGGTGACACCGGACGTCGTGCTCATGGACGCCATGATGCCCGGCCTCGACGGCTTCGAGACGTGCCGCCGGCTGAAGGCACTGCCGGGCACAGCACATGTGCCGGTTATCTTCATGACGGCGCTGACGGAGACGGAACACGTGGTGCACGCGCTGGAATCGGGCGGCGTCGACTACCTCACCAAACCCATCAACCTGGAGGAGATGCGTGCGCGCATGCGCGTGCATCTGGCCAATGCGCGGCGTGCGCAGAGCGCGCGCGTGGCACTGGATGCCGCGGGAAGGCACCTGATCGCACTGTCGGCGACGGGCGAGGTGCATTGGTCGACGCCGCAGGCGAACAGGCTCCTCAACGCGCCGGAGGCCGGCGAGGGGGTTCTTACGGCGCTTCGAGAGCGGATGCGGCAATGGTTCGGCGGGCGCGATCCGGCGGCACTCACCGGCGAAAGCCTGACGTTGAGGCTCGCCGATTCCAGCGATCTGCAACTTGTGTGCCTCGGCATGATCGCCTCTGACGAGCATCTCTTCCGCCTGGTCTCCCAGGGCGGCGCCAAGGAAGAGGAGACGCTGCGCCAGCATTTCGGCCTGACGCTCCGGGAAAGCGAAGTGCTGGTGTGGATCGCCCGCGGCAAAACCAACCGCGACATCGCCGACATCCTGAAGCTAAGCCCGCGCACGGTGAACAAGCATCTCGAGCAGATCTACGTGAAACTGGGCGTCGAGAACCGCGCCTCGGCGGCCGTCAAGGCGATGCACGTGCTGACCTGAGCGCTATGCCGCCCGGGCCCGCTTGAATGTCCGGGCCGCGGCAGCAAGGGCTTTGGCGGCTTCGACCGTCTCCCGCGCCGCGTACCAGTAGCGCTCCTTCAGTTCGATGTTGAACAGCACCCCTTGCGGGAACCGGCATTCGGTGACGATCGCCTCCCACGGAATGTCGCCCCAACCCACCGGCAGATGCAGATCGCCGTGCCCATAGGCGAGGCGCTCGCCGTCGGTGAACATCCATATGTCGTCCTGGCGGCCGAAGCTGTCGTGGATGTGCAGATGCCGCGCCCAGGGAGCGAGCGCCTTGATCTCGTCGAGGAAGTCGTCCCGGCGGCCGTCGAAATCGAGTTTCAGATAAGCGTGGCTGAAGTCGAGCGTGGCGAGCACGTTGGGATGGTCGATAGCTGCCAATTCGGCCGCCAGCCGGGCCGGGGAGGAGGCATGAACCTGCCCCTCATAGCCCCCGAAGAGCGTTTCGACGCACAGGATCACTCCGTAGCCGGCGGCGATGTCGCCGGCCCGCGACAGCCATTCGCGCTGCCGCCCGTATGCCGCCTCGATGCTCGCGGCCTGTTGCGTGCGGATCAGGCCCGAATGGACGACATAGTGCTCGGCCCCAAGCGCCGCACTCGCCTCGACGGAGGCCTCAAGCACTTCCAGATGGCGCGGCAGGCGCCAGGCTTCGTCCATGAAGTTGATGGAAAGAGGCCCGTGTACCGAGTAGACGAGATCGCGCCCGGCGCAGGCATGCTTGAGGGCGTCGAGCTGCGCTTTGCGGATGTGGCCACCGACCACGACGTCCATGTCGAAGAGCGGGAGTTCGACCGCCTCGACGCCCAGCTCCTCGATCGCGTCGAGTTCATCGGCAAAGTCGCTCAGGTCGTTGGCGCGCTTGCGCGCGGAAATGCCGGTTCCCGTGATCCCGTTCGACAGCACTTTCTCACTCCTTCTCTTCACGCAGCCACATTGTTGCGGAGATTGATCGGCGTATGTGTCAGTGGTCTGACAATGGAAGACTTTTCGCGGAAATCCGTGCGGTCGGGCGTTCATGCTCCTTCCGATTCCATCCGGCCGATTCCATCCGGGCACGTCCTGCTCTAAGGTCCCGCGAAGAGCGATTCCTTGAGAAGAGGCGAGGCGATGATTGTCGAGCGGGACGAGATGAAGCGGGGCCGGTTTGTCGGGCGGGTGTGGCGGCCGGATGTGCAAGGGCCGGCGCTGGTGATGCTGCGCGAGGGGCGGCTGGTCGACATCACGTCGCGCGCGGCCCCGACGATGCGTGACCTGATGGAGCACGACGACCCGGCCTCCCTCGTGGACGGTGCCGAAGGCGAGGATCTCGGCTCGATGGAGGAGATCGCCCAGATGTCGGCCGAAGGAAAAGGCGCGGCCGACCGCCTTCACCTTCTCGCCCCGTGCGACTTGCAGGCCGTGAAGGCGTGCGGCGTCACCTTCGCGCGCTCGATGATCGAGCGCGTCATCGAGGAGAAGGCCGCCGGCGATCCCGCCAAGGCAGCGGCGATCCGGGAGCGGGCGGGTGCCATCATCGGCACAAGCCTGCAGAGCCTCGTGCCGGGCTCGCCCGAGGCCGAGCGCGTGAAGCAGGCCCTCATGGAGGAGGGTGTGTGGTCGCAATATCTCGAGGTCGGTATCGGACCTGATGCCGAGGTCTTCACGAAAGGCCAACCCATGTCGGCGGTCGGCTGGGGCGCGGCCGTCGGTCTGCACCCGGTCTCGCAGTGGAACAACCCCGAGCCGGAGGTGGTGCTGGCCGTCGACAGCCGAGGCGCTGTGAAAGGGGCCACGCTCGGCAACGATGTGAACCTGCGCGACGTGGAAGGCCGCTCCGCCCTGCTTCTCGGCAAGGCAAAGGACAACAACGCCTCCTGCGCCATCGGTCCTTTCATCCGTCTCTTCGACCGCAGCTATGGCATCAAAGACGTGCGCGCCGCGGAGCTGGAACTCCGTGTCGAGGGTGAGGACGGCTTCGTGCTCAAGGGCCAAAGCTCCATGAGCGAGATCAGCCGCGACCCGCTCGACCTGGTCTCCCAGACCATCGGCCGGCATCACCAGTATCCCGACGGCTTCGTCCTGTTCCTGGGGACGCTCTTCGCCCCGGTCGATGACCGCGATGCGCCGGGGCAGGGGTTTACGCACAAGAATGGCGATGTGGTCACCATCTCCGAGCGGCATCTGGGCCGGCTTGTCAATACGGTGCGCCTGTCCACCGAATGCCCTGAATGGACCTTCGGCACCGCCGCCCTCATGCGCAATCTCGCCGGACGCGGCCTTTTGTAAGGGGCAAAACTACCCGCACTTCGCCAACTGGATTCCCGCTTTCAAAAAACGCAAAACTTGCGTAAGAGGGGAAAACCTCCTTTGCACGAGGCGGAGCACCCATGACCATAACCCCCCGGCGCCCCAACCAGGCCGATATCGCGGCCCGTCTGGGCGTGTCGGTGAGCACCGTGTCGCGGGCGCTCACCAACGAGGCGGGGGTCAGCGAGACGGTGCGGCGCGACGTGCACAAGGTCGCCCGCGCGCTCGGCTACAAGAGCAAGCACACCGGCGTCGTCAATCTCGACCGGCGAGCCGTCGCGTTGGTGCCGCTGGGCGGCGCCACCAGCGGCATGTCCGGTTTCTATGTGGGCATCGCCGAGGGCATGCGCGCGGCGGCCGAGGAGGCGGGGTTGGCGCTCGACGTACGGTTGGTGAACGAAGCCCAGGTGCCCCTCGAACTCATCGAACGTCATCTCACGCAGTCGGAAGCCAATGGTGTGCTTTTGGCGGGCATCGATGCCTGGGAAGGGCTGGTCTCCTGGTGCGTCGAGAAAGCCGTTCCCACCGTGCTGGTCAACGGCACCGATCCCTTGATGCGATTGAGCTCTGTCGCGCCCGCCAATTTCTACGGCGCCCATCTCGCCACGCAGCGCCTGCTGGACGCCGGCCACCGCCGCATCCTGCACTATACGCACGGCCTGCGGCCGACCATTCTCGAGCGCCGCCGAGGCTTCGAGACCGCCATGGCCGCAACCGCCGATGCGGAGGCCGTGGTGCTGAGCACCGGCGAGCGCAGCCCTGGCGAGCTGGCCCAGGGCATCCTTGCCGATCGCTACGGCGTGACGGCGCTTTTCTCCTGGAACGATCTCGCCGCCGTCGAGATCATCGAGGGGCTGCATGGCGGTAGCGGCGTGCTTCCGAAGACCTTCTCCATCGTCGGCTTCGACGACCTGCCGCTCGCCGCCATGACGAGCCCTCGGCTATCGACGATGCGCGTCGACCGCGAGGCCATCGGCCGCGGCGCCATCCGCCTGCTCATCCGGCAGATGGAAGGCGAGACCGCCGTGCAGCAGCTGGAGATCGGCGTCACGCCGGTGGAGGGGCAGACGATCCGGCACGTGGGCTCGTAGGGAGCTTGCTTTCAAGCCGGCTCGATATCTCCAGCTACGCAGTCGTTGATTGCAAAATTTGCGTTATTGCAAATTGTGCTTGGTCTCATAATCTCGCGCCCGAACGGAAGGAGACAAGATGTCCTCGCTTCGGCTTTGGAACGTGCGCCGCGTCGATGCCGCCCTGGCGCAGACAGGCGTGTTCACGCCCTTCGCACCGGGTGCCGACCGCAAGGGCTGGGCAGCCATCGCTGCGCGGGTGGGAGAGGAAAACGTCGCCTTGCTCCGGGTGCGGGCAAGCGAGGACGCGACTGCGCCGATTCCCGCGCTGCCGGCGAGCCTCTATCTCGATTTCCAGCGCACCGGCCGGCGCGAACCCTATGAGGACGCCCAGCGGCGGCGGCGCAGCATGCTCTACCGCCTCGTTCTCGCCGAGTGCCTGACATGGGAGGGAACCTTCCTCGACGCGATCTGCGATATCCTCTGGGCGCGGCTGGAGGAGACCAACTGGGCCTGGCCTGCCCACGCCCGCACCCTCGATGCGCCCGACCGCCCGACCCTCGATCTCGCCGCCGCGATGACGGCGCTGGATCTGGCCGAGGTCGACTATCTCATCGGCAACCGGCTGGACGAGAACCTGCGCGCGCGCATCCGCAGCGAGGTCGACCGGCGTGCCGTGTCGCCATTCCTCCACCGGCACGACCATTGGTGGCTGCATTCGACGCCGGACAGGCCGGTGAACAACTGGACCGCTGTGTGTGTGGCCGGCGCAGCGGGGGCGGCCTGCTATCTGGAGCCGGACCGGGCGCGTCTGGCCGAGATCATCGCCCGCGCCATGGCCTCGCTCGCCGACTATCTCGATACTTTCGATGCGCGCGGCGGCTCCACGGAAGGGCCCGATTACTGGAGCTACGGCTTCGGCAATTTCGTCGTCCTCGCCCATCTCGTGGAGGTGCGCACCGGTGGCGCCGTGCGCCTCCTGGAGGACCCTTTTGTGCGCGAGATCGCCCAGTTTCCGTTGCGTACGATACTTGCACCCGGGCAATGGGCGAGCTTCTCCGATTCCGACCTTCAGGCCACCTTTCATCCCGGCCTGCTTGCCTATCTGGCGGAGCGCCTCGCGCTGCCCGATCTGGCGCAGATGGGCGTTGCCAATGATTTCACCGTTGATCACTTCAACCAGTTCGCCTGGCCGCTTCGGCAATATCTCTGGCCGCTGCCGGATGGTGCAACGCATTTCGGCGGCGGTGCGCACGACTGGTTTCCCGATATGGCGTGGATGATCTCGCGCCTCGATCCCGCCGACCCGGCTTCCCTCAAGGTGGCCGTCAAGGGCGGCCACAACGCGGAGATGCACAACCAGAACGACGTCGGCTCGCTGATCGTCATGACACGCGGCCGTGCCGTGGTCACCGATCCGGGGCGCGGGCGCTATTCGAAGGCGTATTTCGGGGCCGAGCGCTACGAGAACCTGATGACCTCATCGCGCGGGCATTCCGTGCCGGTGGTCGACGGGCATCTCCAGCAGCCCGGCATGGCCTTCGCGGCGCGCGTGGTCGAGCACCGCCACGATGCCACCGGTGACCGCCTGCTCCTCGACATGACCGCCGCTTATCCCGTCGAGGCGGGGCTCGCCTCGCTGCACAGGACGCTGGAGGTCGACCGCCGCATGCCAGGCGGGGCGGTCACGCTCACCGACGATTTCGTCCTCGAGGACGGGGGCCGATCTTTCGAGAGCGTGCTGGTGACCACCGGCGACGCAGAGATCCGCGGCGGCACCGTCGTCATGCGCGCGGGGGAAGGGGGTCTGGAGGTGTCCTTCGACCCGGAAAGCGTGTCGGTACGGCTGGAGCGGCATCGCGATGTGGAAAAGCAATATGCGCCCTCCGTCGACCTGACCCGTGTCATCTTTGCGCTTACGAAACCGCAGAAAGCCGGACGGATTTCTCTCCTCATGCGACCGCTCGGCTGAAAAGCCGAATGAGATAAAGCGCTTGCGCATAATTGCGCAAAAAACGCAAATTACCGGAAAATTGTTGCCTGAGCGCAAATTTGTGCTAGCCTTGGGAGCGTTACCGAGGAGAGGCCGCCTGCAAGCGGCCGGATGGGAGGAGAAGTCTAATGGTCAAGCGCATTCCGCACCCAGATGCCCATGTCCGGGCAGCCCGTTCAAGCAAGGTCTTGGCGGCGCTGCTATCGGGCCTCATGCTTTCCGCCGTACCCGCTCTCGCCTTCGAGCAGGCGCCCATGCTCGACGAGCGCGTCGAAAGCGGCGACCTTCCGCCGGTGGACGAGCGCCTGCCGAAGAACCCGCTGGTGGTCGAGCCGGTCGAGGGCATCGGCAAATATGGCGGCGTCTGGCGCATGGGCATGCGCGGCGGCGACGACAACGGCCTAGTCGCCAAGACCGCGGCTTATGAAGGGCTCGTGCGTTATGATCACAAATGGGAGAAGGTCGTCCCCAATCTCGCCGAGTCCTGGGAGATCAGCGACGACGCCACGGAATACACCTTCAAGCTGCGCGAAGGGCTGAAATGGTCCGATGGTCAACCGATGACCTCGGAGGACATCGCCTTCGCCGTTGAGATGTTCCAGAACCCGGAATATCCCGCCAACAGCAACTGGATCGACATCAAGGACAACCCGGTCAAGGTGGAGGTGGTCGACGACCTCACCTTCAAGTTCATCTTCGACAAGCCCAACGGCATGCTGATGGACACGCTTGCCACCATCAATGGCACCCAGGTGCTTACCATTCCCAAGCACTATTGCAGCCAGTTCAGCCCTGACCACAATCCCGACGCCGACAAGATGGCGAAGGAGGAGGGGCATCAGAACTGGACGTTCCTGATGCAGCAGAAGTGCGCCTGGGGCTGGGAATCCCAGCGCTGGGCCAATCCGGAACTACCCGTCATGTATGCCTGGCGTATCACGGAGCCGCTTACCGGCGACGCCGCGCGCGTCGTCTGGGAGCGCAATCCCTATTATTTCAAGGTCGACGCGGAGGGTAACCAGCTCCCGTATATCGACGGGCTGGACATGCGGGTCAGTCGGAGCCTGGAGGAGCTGACGCTGCTCGCGCTCAACGGCGAGATCGATTTCCAGGACCGCCACATCGCCACCAACGCCAATCAGGCGGTGTTCTATGACGGGCAGGAGAAGGGCGATTATCACCTGGGCAAGGTCATCCAGTCGGTCTCCTCGTCGCTCGTGCTGCAGCTCAACTTCAACCATGACGACCCGGTGAAGCGGGCGCTGTTCCAGGACAAGGACTTCCGCATCGGCCTGTCGCATGCCATCGACCGGCAAGAGATCATCGACGTGGTCTTCATCGGCCAAGGCGAGCCCTTCCAGGTCGCGCCGCGCCCCGAATCCCCCTTCTATGATGAGGAGATGGCCAAGCAGTACACGGAGTTTGATCCGGAGAAGGCCGTCGAGCGCCTGGAGGCCGCCGGCCTGACCGAGATGAACGGCGACGGCATCCGCCTGATGAGCGACGGGCGCCCCGCGCGCATCGTGGTCGACGTGATCGCCGCCTTGAGGCCCGAGTGGATCGACATGCTGGAACTGATGCAACTCCAGCTTGCCGAGGTCGGCGTTGACATCGAAATCAACAACATCGACCGCACGCTCTTCTACGACAAGCGCCCTAGCAACGACTACGACGCCCAGGTATGGGCCGGTGACGGTGGCCTCGATGTCATGCAGGAGCCGCGCTACTATTTCCCGTCGGGCGAGGAATCGGTGTGGGCCTACAAGTGGCAGGCCTGGTACACCGGTGCCAACCAGCAAATCGCCGAGGAGCCCGCCGACTGGGCCAAGGAGCAGATGGCGCTCTATGACGAGCTCAAGGGGGAGGGCGATGCCGACCGACGGGCCGAGCTGATGCGCGAGATTCTCGCCATCGCCAAGGAGAATTTCCCGGTGATCGGCGTCAGCCTCATGCCGGACGGCTACTACATCGCCAAGAACAATCTGAAGAATGTCGCTCCGTCCATGATCAACGCATGGCTCTTCCCCGAGCCCGCCGGCTACGATGCCACGCAGTGGTATTTCGAATGATCATGCGTTCCGCTCCGCGCCGGCTCTCCAGGCGCGGAGCACCGGCTGCGGCCGGATCCTGAGTGGCGGCGGGGGCTTGGTCCTCCTCCCGGCTCCCGCCGCCCTCGGCACCCGCGATCTTAACAACCGGAGTCCGCTCCAATGCTCCGCTTTCTCGTCGGCCGGCTGATCTCGATCGTGCTGACCGTCTGGGCCATCTCCTTCGTGGCCTTCGCCATTATACAGCTGCCGCCGGGCGACTACCTGACCGCCTATATGGCCGAGCTCAGTGCCCAGGGCGAGCGCGTCTCCCCGGCCGAGCTCGAGGCGCTGCGCCGGCAATATTCCCTCGGCGATCCTTTCCTCGTCCAGTATTGGAAATGGATTTCGGGCATCCTCGCGCATGGCGATTTCGGTAGCAGCTTTGAATGGAAGCGGCCGGTGACGGAGCTGATCTGGGGCCGGCTTGGTAATTCCATCCTGCTCGAGGGCCTGGCCGTGCTCGTCATGTGGCTGGTCGCGCTGCCCATCGGCATCTATGCGGCCGTGCGCAAATATTCCCTCGGCGACTATCTGGCCACCGTGTTCGGCTTTCTCGGCCTTGCCGTGCCGAACTTCCTCTTCGCGCTGGTGCTGATGTATCTCACCTATGTCTGGTTTGGCACGACGCTCGGCGGCCTGTTCTCGCCAGCGTTCGAGCGCGCCCACTGGAGCCTGCCACGGCTTTGGGATTTCCTTACCTATGCCTGGGCGCCGATCATCGTGCTTGCCACCGCCGGCACGGCTCAGCTCATTCGCATCATGCGCGCCAATCTGCTCGACGAGCTGAAGAAACCCTACGTCACCACCGCACGCTCCAAGGGCTTGCCCGAGTGGAAGGTGATCGTCAAATACCCGGTGCGCGTCGCGCTCAACCCGCTGGTCTCGACCATCGGCTGGCTTCTGCCGACGCTGGTCTCCTCCTCGGTCATTGTCTCGGTGGTGATGAACCTGCCGACGGCCGGCCCGCTTCTCCTGCGCTCGCTCACCAGCCAGGATATGTATCTGGCCGGCACCATCATCATGCTCTTGGGCGTGCTCACCGTCATCGGCACGCTGATCTCCGATCTGATCCTGGCCTGGCTCGACCCACGCATCCGCCACGGAGGCGCCCGATGACCGCCGAAGCCTTGACAGAGGACACAGCGCCACCGGAGATCAAGCGTTCGCAGGAGTCCCAGGCGGCGCTCATGTGGCGGCGCTTCCGCCAGCACCGGCTTGCGGTGTGGAGCCTGTGGATCGTCGGCCTCTTCTATTTCATTGCGCTCTTCGCCGAGTTTCTGGCCCCCTTCGAGCCGTCCGCCTACAATCCGCGCTACACCTATGCCGCACCGCAAGGCATCCACTTCATCGATAGGGATGAGGAGGGGAACTGGACCTTCCGGCCCTTCGTCTACGGTTACAAGTCGGAGATCGATCCGGCCGCGTTGCGTCGCACCTTCGTCGTCGACCGCGACGTCAAGCATCCAATCAATTTCTTCGTCGAGGCGGAGCCGTACCGGCTCCTCGGCATCATCCCCATGGACGTCAAGCTGTTCGGCACGACCGAGCGGCGGGCGCCTCTCTACATCCTCGGTGCCGACCGGCTGGGGCGCGACCTTCTGAGCCGCCTCATCCACGGCACGCGCATCTCGCTCTCCATCGGCCTCATCGGCGTGGTGCTGAGCCTCGTCTTCGGCGTCATCATCGGCGGCTTCTCCGGCTATTATGGCGGCTGGTTCGACAGTGTCGTCCAGCGCGTCATCGAGTTCATCCGCTCGCTTCCCACGATTCCGCTGTGGCTGGGGCTTGCCGCTGCATTGCCGCGCGACTGGTCGTCGCTGCAGACCTATTTCGCAATCACCGTCATCCTTTCGCTCGTCGGCTGGACGGAGCTCGCGCGTGTGGTTCGCGGGCGCTTCCTGGCGCTGCGCACGGAGGATTTCGTCACCGCCGCAAGGCTCGACGGAGCCAGCGACTGGCGCGTGATCACCCGTCACATGGTGCCGAACTTCATGAGCCATATCATCGCGGCGGCCACCCTCGCGATTCCCGGCATGATCCTGGCGGAGACGGCGCTTTCCTTCCTCGGTCTCGGCCTGCAGGCGCCTATCGTCAGCTGGGGTACACTGCTTCAGGAGGCGCAGAACATCCGCACGCTCGCCAGTGCGCCGTGGCTGCTCCTGCCCGGTGTCGCCGTGGTGGTGGCCATCCTCGCCCTCAACTTCCTTGGAGACGGACTTCGCGATGCCGCAGACCCCTATGGCCGATAGGCCGCTTCTCAAGATCGAGGACGTCGAGATCGCCTTCTCGTCCCCGGACGAGGCGGACATCGTCGCCGTGCGCCAGGTGGACCTCGCGCTCGGCCCCGGCAAGACGCTGTGCCTCGTCGGCGAAAGCGGCTGCGGAAAGTCCGTCACGGCGCGGGCCGTCCTGCACCTCAACGACCAGAACGCCGTCATCAGCCGCGGCCGCATCCTCTTTTCCCCGCCGGGAGACGAGACCGTCGACATCGCCGCACTCAAATCCGACAGCCTGGCCATGCGCAAAATCCGGGGCAACCAGATCGCCATGATCTTTCAGGAGCCGATGAGCTCCCTGTCGCCGGTTCACACAGTCGGCGACCAGATCGATGAGATGATCACGCTGCACGAAGGACTGAAGCCGAGGGAAGCGCGCGAGCGCACGGTGAGCCTTCTCGACCAGGTGGGCGTTCCCGGCCCGCGCGAGCGTGCCGACTCCTATCCCTTCCAGCTCTCCGGCGGCTTGCGCCAGCGCGCCATGATCGCCATGGCGCTCGCCTGCAAGCCGGCGCTCCTGATCGCCGACGAACCGACCACCGCCCTCGACGTGACCACCCAGGCGCAGATCCTCGATCTCCTCAAGGAACTGCAGGAGGACTATGGCATGGCCATGCTCTTCATCACCCACGACCTCGGGGTGGTGGCGGAGATCGCCGACGAGGTGGCGGTGATGTATCTGGGCGACGTGGTGGAACAGGGCAACGTCTTCGATGTCTTCCGCGCCCCGCGCCATCCCTATACGCAGGCGCTGATGCGGTCGATCCCGACCATCGCCCGCAAGAAGGAGCGCCAGCGTCTGTCGCCGATCAAGGGCACCGTGCCTTCGGCGAAGGATCGGCCCGAGGGCTGCGCCTTCACCAGCCGCTGCCCCTACGCCTTCGAGCCGTGCGCCGGCACGAAGCCCGACCGCGCGCCCCTCGGCAACCACGTGGCGCGCTGCCATCTCCTCACCGAGAGCGCCCGGAAGAATGAGGTTCCGGCATGACAGCGCTTCTCTCGGTCGAGAACGTTTCCAAGACCTTCTCCTTCCGCAGCGGCTGGTTCGGCCCGCTCACCACGCTCGACGCGCTCTGCGACGTCACGCTCTCGGTCGCTCCCGGCGAAACGCTGGCCGTGGTCGGCGAGAGCGGCTGCGGCAAGACCACGCTCGGGCGCTCGATCGTACGGGCACAGCCGGTGACGGCGGGCAAGGTGACCTACCGTCCCCCGGGCCACGACCCGGTGGAGCTGACGGCGCTCGACAAGCGGGCGATGAAGCCCTGGCGGCGCGACATCCGCATGATCTTCCAGGATCCGATGAGCTCGCTCAATCCGCATATGCGGGTGTTCGATATCGTCGCCGAGCCGCTGCGTATCCACCGTCTCGCCAAGGGTCACGAGCTGGAGGAGCGCGTTGCCGGCGTGCTCGAAAAGGTCGGTATTCCGTCCGACGCCATGGGGCGCTACCCGCACGCCTTCTCCGGCGGCCAGCGCCAGCGCATCGGCATCGCCCGTGCCCTGGTGCTCGACCCCAAGCTTGTCATCGCCGACGAGGCCGTGTCGGCCCTCGACGTCTCCATCCAGGCGCAGGTGTTGAACCTGCTTGAAGACCTGAAGGACGAGTTCGGCCTCACCTACATCTTCATCAGCCACGATCTCGGCGTCGTGAACTACATCGCCGACCGTGTTGTGGTCATGTATCTCGGCCACGTGGTGGAGAACGCGCCCACCGAAGCGCTGTTCGAGCGCCCGCGCCATCCCTATACGGAAGTGCTGCTCGAGGCGCTGCCGATTGCCGACCCCACCCGCCGGGTGCGCCGCGCCAAGACCGTGCGCGGCGAGATCCCTTATCTCGGCAGCCGCCCTCCCGGCTGCCCCTTCCACACCCGTTGCCGTTTCGCCGAAGACCGCTGTCGCGCGGAGAGGCCGGCGCTGCGCAAGGTCGGCGAGACGGAGGTGGCCTGCCACTTTGCCGAGACGCTGGAACTGAAGGGGGCCTATGGGGACGCGCCTGCTGTTGGTGCCGGCTCGAGGGTGCCGGCATGATTTGGAGTGCTTGGACCATGCGCACCCCGCAAGATCATGCTGTATCGGAGAGGATCAGCGCCCTACGTCGCCCCCCTTGTAACTCAAGCTCCGCCGCATCTGATATACTCATAGTTGCGGTGGCTGGCGGGAGACCGATTCCCCCTGGGGACACTG